>NZ_QPKR01000004.1:0-308648 GCF_003856515.1 Listeria sp. SHR_NRA_18 | reverse complement strand
GTTTTTTAAATTCGGGTGTGAAGGTGCGCGTCGTTCTTTTTGTCATTGTAAACTTCATCCTTTACTTCTTTATAGTATCTATTATAAAGACCCTTATTTAATTGTCCAATTTAGTATAACCTATCCAAAAAAAGCACACGACGCTTTTCAAGAACCACAACAAAGCTGGATCTGGAAATGATGATACGTCAAAATTCGGAGCGTTCCCGCAATTGTGATGGCTAGGTTAGGAATAACTACTGAATTATTATTAGTCCGCTGTTCAGCTACGAAAATTTCGAGGGTTTGGCTAAATGGAAGGCAGTCTTATTACATTCCACTGTATATTGAGGTTAGATTGGAGGCGTGAAACATGACGCTGCGCATGATTAGGTGTTTTAAAACATGGCGTTTCAATAGTTGAGTTGTGATGGTTCGGGGATAAGAGCCGCTGGTGGATTACATGCTCACTGCGTTCTCATGCATATTGAGGCTCTAATTCAGCAGGGGATGCTTCATAAGAGCCACAACAACAAAACCCACCCCCTCATCACAAGGGGGTGGGCTCTAAATCTTATTTTACCATCATTAAATCCTAAAAAAATTCGGCAACTCGTCTGCTGCAACATAATTCCCAATCAAGAACGAGCCAAACTCTGCAAACCGAGCACTGGACTCATCAAATCGCATCTCTGTGACAATGCGTTTGAAATCAAGCGCATCATCTGCAAACAGCGTCACGCCCCATTCAAAATCATCTAAACCAATCGACCCGCCAATGATTTGCTTAATCTTCCCAGCATACGTACGGCCAATCGCGCCATGGTCACGAATCATCGTTTGGCGTTCTTCCATCGGCAACATATACCAGTTATCGGATAAACTACGTCGTTTTGTCATCGGATAAAAACAAATATGCTTGCGTGCTGGCAACTCTGGATACAAACGCTCACGCACATGCTTATTCTCGTAAGGATCTCCGCCTTTTGCCATATGGTTCGCCAAATAATTGCTAAGTTCCACAACGGAAACATACGAATAGGCTGGCAGTAAGTAATCCGCAATCCGGAGTTTGTTTAATTGATTCTCGACTTCGTTCAAGCCCTCAAGTGTTGGTCTCAGCGTGAAAAATAGCAAATCCGCTTTTTGCCCAACGATGGAATAAATCGTATGCTCGCCTTCCCCCATTTTTTTCGTAATGTCCATATCGCCCAAGAAATTTTGTAATTCATTGAGCATAGCATCGCGCTCAGTGGAGGAAACTTCTCTTAAAGCAGGCCAGTCAATCGTTCTGAAATCATGCAACGAAAACCAACCATCTAATGTTTTAACAGCTTCGTTCATCATAAAGCACTTCCTTCCTATGTATTACTTGAATTGTAACATAAAAACGTAAAATTTGTTGGCAACTTGTTTGTGAAAAAAACCTCCACAAAAGATGTGAAGGCTAGTCAAAAGATTATTTTGCAGGTGTCGAAACGATGCAGCTCACATCACCATCAATGGTCCAGTTTTTACATGTGGACGGTAGAATGAAGTGGTCTGCTTTTTTGATGGGTGTTGCTTCACCGTCGATGGTTAGCGTTGCTTCGCCTGATAGGACGCTGACTAATGTGTAGGGAGCGGTAGCCGTGAAATCTGCTTTTCCGTTGATGTCCCATTTATACACCGCGAAAAATTCACTGTCTACAAACGTGGTTTCTGTTAGAGCACCAGTTGTTTTTGTTGTGATATTTAAAACGGCGTCATGATGAGGAACGGTCGTCACATCGATGGATTTCTCCAAGTGAAGTTCGCGCTTGTTGCCATCTTTGTCAACGCGATCGTAATCGTACACACGATAAGTCGTATCAGAGCTTTGCTGCGTTTCCAGAACGAGCGTCCCGGTACACAGCGCGTGAATCGTACCGCTCGGCACATAGAAAAAATCGCCGGGTTTAATTGCGACTTTACGAAGCAACTCGCTCCATTTGCCGTCACGCGTCCACTCAATCAACTCCTGTTTCGACGTTGCATTATGTCCATAAACAAGCTCGGCGCCTGGCTCGCAATCAATGATATACCAACATTCCGTTTTGCCAAGTTCGCCGTTTTCATGCTCTTTCGCATAAGCATCATTTGGGTGAACTTGCACAGATAAGTCCGTGTTCGCGTCCAAAATCTTCGTCAACAATGGGAATACGGCTTCTTTCGGATTGCCGAATAAAGCAGGTTGTTCCGCCCATAATTCAATCAGCGTTTTTCCAGCAAATTCACCGTTTTTCACTGTAGAAGGGCCGTGCGGATGTGCCGAAATCGACCAATGTTCGCCAGTCGTCTCTGTTGGAATCGTGTAGCCGAAGAAATCACGTAATTTCGTGCCTCCCCATATGCGATCTTGAAAAACCGAATCTAAAAATAAAGCTTTTGTCATTGTATTTGCCTCCTAATTTTTATACATCTTTCATCAAAAAACCTTGTTGTTTCAGCGTTTCTGCGATTGAAGGATAATCGTTTCATCATAATCCGCCATCAAGTCCGCAACGTCTGTTTGATATGTCTCCTCAAAGTATACGGCTTCTTTCGGGAAACGGGGTTTAATCGGCATTTCCACATCAGGATAACCGATGCAAAGCCCGACAACCGGAAAAACGTGTTTTGGCAGTTTTAGAAAATCGATGACTTCTGCCATGTTGCGACGAATACCGCCGATACAAACAACGCCTAAATCAAAGGATTCTGCCGCGATAATCGCATTTTCACATGCAAGTCCAACATCGGTCGCCCCAACGAGTAAAGCGTCCACATTTTGAACCGCGGAATGAGAACCTTGATGTTGTTCACTCGCCAGATGTGTGCGGTAGAAATCAGCGACGAACACGAGAAAAACCGAACTTTCCGCTATGTAAGGTTGGTTGCCGCAGAGCTCCGCTATTTTAGCCTTGCGCTCTGGATTTTGGATGGCAATAATCGAATATTGCTGACCGTTAATCCACGATGGGGCACTTTGAGCAGAACGAATAATGCTGTCTAATTGCGCTTTTGGAATCGTTTTATCCGTTTGATATTTACGGAAAGAACGGTGATTCCGCAGATGGTCTATGATTGGATTCATAGGAAATACCTCCATTTCGATACTGTTAACAGACTAAGTATAGCCTTTTTTAGAATTAGATGAAAGTATTTTTAGGCTAAGAGTTGAAAAAAGCATCCGACTTCCAGTAAAATAACGATAGAAAGCAGGTGAGCGCGCATGGATAAAAAGAAAGCCATCGTCCTACTGGAAAACTATTTTTTTACGACGGAAGAAGCCGCTATGTTTTTAGGAATTTCCAAACAAGCCCTGTCATCACTAGTGAAGCGCGGGAAAATAGAGCGCGTGGAAAAGGGGCAAGTTAGTTTGTTTTTTAGAGATGATTTGGAAGCGCGGAAGAATGAACAAGTGTCGCTTCGGAAAAAATATCGACCGTATACATAACGAAATTCCACATCAAATTAGGTGGACTTTTTTCGTATCAGAATGGTGTTGACTTGTCGCTATCGCAGGATTTTTCCAGATCGCAGCCGCCGCATTTGCCTTGTTTGCTTTTCTTGATGTAGCGAGCGAGCGCATAGATTGTGTAGCCGAATATGAGGCCACCGATTACAATATTTATCATTTTTCACAGCCTCCTTTTATAAGAATAAACGTCCGATTTGATAGACTAAAAGTGTTAGGACATAGGCGGTTACGAGTGGATAAATCACCGCAAAAGCTGTCCATTTGAAGGAAACGATTTCTTTTCGAATTGCTGCAACTGTCGCCAAACAAGGAATGTATAATAGAATGAAAAGCATGAAGCAGTAGGCGGATAGCGGTGTGTAATGCATGCCGACCACGGATGCGAGCGTGCTTTCTTTTGTTGCGTAAATAATCGACATGGTGGAAATTACGACTTCTTTCGCTAAAAAACCGGGAATGAGTGTCGCGCCGGCCTGCCAAGTTCCGAATCCGAGTGGTGCGAGAATTGGAGCGAGCAGACTGCCGAACATGGCGAGAAAACTTTCACCCATTGGGACGTTGAATCCGGTTGGGCCAGTGTAGTTTAACAGCCAGATAATAACGGAGCCTGCGAAAATGAAGGTTCCAGCTTTTCGCAAGAAGCCGCGGCCTTTTTCCCATGTGCTGCGCCACAATGTGCGGAAAGACGGGGCGCGGTAAGGCGGGAGCTCAATCACGAATACCGAATTGTCTTTTTTGAGCAGTGTCACGGACAGAATTTTTGTCACGAGTAGGGCGAGCACGATGCCGATCACGTAAAAGGAAAGTACGACGAGCGCTTGATTTTGGGCGAAAAATACACCGGCAAAAAGCGCGTAAACGGGAAGTCGCGCGGAACAGGACATGAACGGCGTCACGAGAATCGTCAAGGTTCGTTCTTTGGATTCCTCAATGGAGCGCGCGGCCATGATTCCTGGGACGTTACAGCCGAAGCCGATAATCATCGGTATGAACGCCTTGCCATTTAAACCGAAAAACTCCATCACGCGATCCATCACGACCGCAATCCGCGCCATGTAGCCGGAGTCCTCCAATAGTGAAATGAAGAAGAACAGCACCAAAATCTGCGGGATGAAAACAAGGACGCCGCCAACACCCGCGATAATTCCGCTAACAATGAGGTCGATAATGAACTGGGAAGCGCCGATAAACGTCAAGCCAGAAGTCACCCAATCGGATAAAGTACCGCCAAAAAAGCCATCCAGCAAATCGGAAAGGGGCACGCCAATCCACGTAAATGTAACTTGAAAAATGAGATACATCACGAGCAGAAACAACGGAATGCCAAGCCATGGATGCGTAAACGCGCGGTCAAGCTTATCGGAAAGCGGGATATTATGTTTTTTCGTATACTCGACGGTTTCCAAACAAATATCTGCAATAAAAGCTTCGCGAATTTGATAGAAATGCAGTTCTAGCGGCGTTTCCAGCTTTTCTTGCAAGCGACCCCGAATAATGAGGGCATCTGTGAGCAAGTTATGGCGTTTCAAGAAATCAGTCATCGCCTCATTTCCACTGAAAAATTGGACGCTAAACCAGCGCTGTTGTTTTGGTTTTATATGCGGCTCAATGATGTGTTTTAACTCCGAAATCGCTTTGTCCACTGCTTCTCCATATGGCAAAATGAGGCCACGTGCGGGCGCTGGGCTTTTTTCGGTAATAGCCGCAAGAATTTCATCCGTGCCTTTTCCAGTTCTAGCAACGACAGGCAAAATTGGAATATGTAGTTTGCGCGCAATGGCAGGAATTTGAATGCGAATACCGCGATTAGCAGCGACGTCGACCATGTTTAGCCCCATCACGATTGGCGCGCCATGCTCGAGTAGTTGTACGGTGAGCTGTAAATTACGCTCCAATTGCGAGGCGTCCACAATATTTAGAATCGAATCAAAACGCTCCTCAAGCAAAAAACGGGTGACAATGGTTTCGTCACGTGAGAGCGGACTCAAATCATAGATGCCTGGCAAATCAATAATCTTACCAGCTTTTTGGCGCAGCGTCCCGAGTTTTTTCTCCACGGTCACGCCACTCCAATTGCCGACCGTTTCATACGAACCAGTAAGCGCGTTAAAAAGCGAGGTTTTCCCTGTGTTAGGATTTCCAAGTAAACAAACCGTCGTCATCGTATCTCGACCATGATAGCGCACGCATCACAGTTTCTAATACTAATATACTGCCCTTTCGTCTCAAATGTGCAAGGCCCACCAAATAAACCTTTTTGTTTGATACAAACTTCACAACCGATTTTACAACCAAGCGATAAAAGCCGTTTTTCAAGCTTAGGATTTGCGATATTTAGTTGCGTAATCGTAACGTGCTCCCCAATAGCTACTTCATTTAGTTGTTTCATTTTGACTGGTGCCTCCGATCGTATGTATAATGATTATCATTATCAATTGGTTCTATTTTAGCATATAAAATCCACTCTGAAAAGTAAAACCAGAACGAGCGCAATTGTCAGGATTCGAAATAAACGGTAGAATGGGTTATATAGAAGAAATGCAAAATCGGGTATGGAGGCGTTTGAGGGAATGAGATTAGATAAACTGCTTGCGAACAGTGGCTTTGGAAGTAGAACAGAAGTGAAACATCTACTGAAAAATGGCGCGGTTACAGTGAATGATGTGCGCCAAAAAGAAGCGAAATTTCAGGTGGATGTGGTACAAGACTCGGTAGAAGTTTACGGGGAAGCGGTCGTGTACGAAGAATTTACATACTTGATGATGAATAAACCACCGGGCGTTGTCAGTGCGACAGAGGACAATTGGGATCAGACGGTCATTGACTTGTTAGAGGAGCGGGATCGATTGAAAAAACTTTTTCCAGTCGGGCGTTTGGATAAAGATACAGAAGGATTGCTGCTTATTTCGAATAACGGTGTTTTGGCGCATAATTTATTGTCTCCTAAAAAGCATGTGGATAAGACGTACTTTGCGAAAATCGAAGGCGTTGTGACGGAAGCGGATATCGCGATTTTTATGGATGGCGTTACGATTTCGGATAATTACACGTGTAAACCGGCGGAATTAGTTATTTTGCAGGTCGAAAATGGTTTTTCTGATGTGGAAGTGACGATTCAAGAAGGGAAGTTCCACCAAGTGAAGCGGATGTTTGAGGCAGTCGATAAACAGGTCGTGTACTTGAAACGTTTGCGGATGGGGGCGTTGCATTTAGACGAAACGCTTGCACTCGGAGAATACCGCCCGTTAACGCTGGATGAGTTAGCCGCTTTGACGACATTTGAAAAGTAAACTGTACTAGTCGCGGAAATTAGTTGACCGCTACAGTTCGATAAAGCAATTTGAATAACAGTGGGCTACTGTATTGATACAAAGGCTACTCATTTTAAACTGTATCAGTCGGTTTGTATTGCTGTCAAAGTGCTCGGATTCATAGTAGAATAGAGATATCATATTATTATTTAATTGGAGGAAAAGGAAATTATGAGTGATTTATTTACAACGTTAAAAGCGCAAGTAGCAGGAAAAGGTTTACGCATTGTTTTACCAGAAGGCGAAGATGCGCGTATTGTTGGCGCAGCGGTGGAGCTTTTGAAAGATGGTATTGTAACACCGATTCTTTTAGGCGATAAAACGGCGATTGCGGCGGCTGCGAAGGAACTGAATGTATCGCTTGATGGCATCGCAATTCATGAGCCAGCAACAGATCCACTTTTTGACGAGTTGGTTGCAGCGTTTGTGGAACGTCGTAAAGGCAAGGCGACAGAAGAAGACGCGCGCAAAATCCTCGTTGACCCGAACTATTTCGGCACGATGTTGGTTTATACTGGAAAAGCGGATGGCCTTGTGAGTGGCGCAGCGCATTCTACAGCGGATACGGTTCGCCCAGCGCTACAAATTATCAAAACAAAACCTGGCATTTCAAAAGTAGCGGGCGCGATGATCATGGTACGCGGCGACGAAAAATATGTTTTCAGTGACGTAGCGATCAACATTGCACCTGTTGCGCAAGATTTGGCAGAAAATGCAATTGTCAGTGCGGAAACAGCATCTGTATTCGGCATCGACCCACGCGTTGCGATGCTTAGCTTCTCGACAAAAGGTTCGGCTAAGTCTGAGGAAACCGAGAAAGTGGCTGAGGCAACGGCAATCGCGAAAGAAAAAGCGCCTGATCTAGTACTTGACGGCGAGTTCCAATTCGACGCAGCGTTCGTTCCTTCTGTAGCAGCGAGCAAAGCACCAGACTCCGTTCTTAAAGGAGACGCGAACGTATTTATTTTCCCAAGTCTAGAAGCAGGAAACATTGGTTACAAAATTGCGCAACGCCTCGGTAATTTTGAAGCGGTTGGCCCGATTTTACAAGGCTTGAACGCGCCAGTGAACGATCTTTCTCGTGGCTGTAATACGAAAGATGTTTACAATTTAACGCTAATCACTGCGGCACAAGCTGTAGCAGAATAATTGCATACAAAAATACCGATTGCGGACTTATTTTCGCAATCGGTATTTTTTATTTAGAGTGACGCAATGAAAAGCTCTAGTAAGCGTGTGTCACCAGTTAGTTCAGGATGAAATGCGGTGACGAGAATTTTTCCGTGTCTTGCCGCGACGCATGTATCATCAACAGTCGCGAGAACCTCCACTTGTTCACCTATCGAGGCGATGTAAGGCGCTCGAATGAAAACCGCTGGAAACGGCTCGCCCTCCAAACCTTTTATCGCAATCGCCACTTCAAAACTATCTTTTTGCCGACCAAAACCATTTCGCATTACAACGGTATCGATTAAACCGAGCGTTTCGTCGTCGCTACCGTCGATTTCGCGTGCCGTCAAAACCAATCCCGCGCATGTCCCAAAAACACCTTTTCCAGCTTTCGCGAATGCCTGAATCGTTTCGAATAAATCGTACTTCTTCATGAGCCGGCGCATCGTAGTACTTTCGCCACCGGGTAAAATGAGCCCGTCGAGATCCTGCAACTGATCGGGATGCTTCACGGCAACTGCAGTGGTACCAGTCCGTGAAATCGCGTCTAAGTGTTCCGATACAGCACCTTGAAGTGCTAAAACACCAATTTTCTTCATGTTACCAGCCTCGATCTTGCATACGATCTTCAGGGTTTAAACGAGAAATCTCGATTCCCTTCATTGCTGCACCGAGTTCTTTGGAAAGTTTGCCAATCAGTTCATAGTCTGTGTAATACGTCGTTGCTTGCACGATCGCGTTCGCAAATTTAGCCGGATTATCCGATTTGAAAATACCCGATCCAACGAAAACACCATCCGCGCCAAGTTCCATCATCAAGGCAGCATCCGCAGGCGTCGCGACACCACCAGCCGCGAAATTCACGACCGGCAATTTACCAAGCGCTTTAATTTCTTTTAAAAGTTCATAAGGAGCGCCTAAAAGTTTCGCTTCGGTCATTAGTTCATCGTCACTCATCACGCTTACTTTGCGAATTTGGCTGTTCACTTTGCGCATGTGGCGAACGGCCTCCACGATATTACCAGTTCCAGGCTCACCTTTTGTACGAAGCATTGAGGCACCTTCGCCGATACGACGGAGCGCTTCGCCAAGATCGCGACAACCACACACGAAAGGTACGGTAAAATCGCTTTTTAGAAGGTGGAATTCATCATCAGCAGGGGTCAAAACTTCACTTTCATCGATATAATCGACGCCCATCGCTTCTAATACGCGAGCTTCAGAAATATGACCAATCCGAGCTTTCGCCATGACTGGAATCGAAACCGCATTCATCACTTCCTCGATAATACGCGGATCGGCCATACGAGCGACGCCACCCGCGGCACGAATATCAGAGGGCACCCGTTCCAGCGCCATAACAGCCACAGCACCAGCATCCTCCGCGATTTTCGCTTGCTCCGCGTTAATAACGTCCATGATAACGCCACCCTTTTGCATCTGCGCCATACCTCTTTTTACCAAATCACTACCAGTTTGCTTTTCCATTTGATCCATTCCTCCTTTATATATGTAGAACTTCTGCCTTGGAAACCTGTCCACCTTATGGTAAGCTAAAACCAAATTTTAAGAAACAGCCAATTGGAGGGGAAAATGGTGGTCCAATTATGAAAAGCTGAGGAAGCCCGTTATGTTGATGAACTTTCAAACCGTTGTTTGGTTTGATTTAGTGAATCAATAGGCAGTTGAACAAAGTGAAACTGACAACCTTTTATTTGTTAGGGGGCGCAGTGAAAACCCTCCTTTGGTTTTTGCGGAGGCACCGAAAATTCCGAGAGGCTGGCTGTTGGAGCTGGATCTGGAAACGATGATACGTCAAAAATCGGAGCGTTCCCGCAACCATGATTGCTAGATGAGGAATAACTACCGAATTATTATTAGTCTTGCTCTTGAAGTTAGATTTAGAGGCGCAAGTCATGATGCGGAAAAAGGAAGGCAGTTTTATTACATTCCACTGCATATTGAGGTTCTAAAAAAGCACACGACGCTTTTCAAGAACCACAACAAAGCTAGATCTGGAAACGATGATACGTAAAAAAATCGGCGCGTTCCCGCAGGCGTGATTGCTAGATGAGGAATAACTACCGAATTATTATTAGTCCGGCTCTTAAAACTAAATCCAGAGGCACAAGTCATGACGCAGAAAAAGGAAGGCAGTCTCATTACATTCCACTGCATATTGCGGTTCTAAAAAAGCACACGACGCTTTTCAAGAACCACAACAAAGCTAGATCTGGAAACGATGATACGTAAAAAATCGGCGCGTTCCCGCAGGCGTGATTGCTAGATGAGGAATAACTACCGAATTATTATTAGTCCGGCTCTTAAAACTAAATCTAGAGGCACAAGTCATGAGGCAGAACAAGGGACGAATGCTCGCTTTGCTCACACTCATATTGAGGCTCTAAATCGGCAAGTGATGCCTCATAAGAGCCACAACAAAGAGCCACAACAAAACAAGGAGGAATCGCCATGTGGAAAATCACAAAAACAGAATCATTCCCAATCTACCAACAAATCATAACGCTTATCGAAGACTGCATCGAAGTAGGCCAATTACTCCCCGGCGACAAAATCCCAGCAGAGCGCGAACTCGCAGCCATGCTAAACGTCAATCGTTCCACGCTAGTCAAAGCTCTCGACGAACTCAGCGCACGTGGTATTATCACGCGTAAACAAGGCAGTGGCACCCGAATCAGCGAGGATAAATGGGGCGTTTTCACCGGTCAGAAAACTAACTGGCGTCATTACGTCACGCAAGGTTCCTTTTTGCAAGCAACGCCCTACATGGATAAAATGAAGCAACTCCTGCGCGAATCGCCGGATGACGTCATCGATCTTGCTTCTGGAGAGCTCCCAGTTCACCTCATTCCAAAAATCTCGACCCCAGCCCTATCTTGGCAAAGTTTCTTAGCGGAAGAAGATAGCGAAGACACGGCAGGTTATCAACCACTAAAAGCAACGATTCGCGACATGATTGCGCGAGATCACGATGTCAAAACGAGCCTAGATCAAATTTTTATCACATCTGGTGCGCAACAAGCCTTGTTCCTAATTACGCAATGCCTATTAACGAGCGGGGATGCGATTGCCATTGAATCACCATCTTATTTTTATGCGCTTTCGATATTTCAGTCGGCTGGCTTACGAATCTATGCGTTACCGATGGACGAAACTGGCGTGAAATTAGACGAACTGGAGCAACTTTACCGCAAACATCGCATCAAAATGGTATTTGTCAATCCAACTTTTCAAAATCCAACAAGTTTGACAATGGGCACAGAACGCCGGGAAGCACTCGTGAAATTATGTGCCAAAATCCAAGTTCCAATCGTAGAGGACGATCCATACAGTATGCTAGCCTTCACCGACCAGCCGATGCCGCCACTTCTAAAAAAATTAGACCCTGACAACGTTCTATACATCGGTTCTTTATCAAAAGTCATGGGCTCCACGACGCGTATTGGTTGGCTTCTTGGCCCTGCGGCTGTCGTGACGAGGCTTGCCGAAGCGCGCCAAGAAATGGATTTTGGACTCAGTATTTTCCCGCAAGTTTTGGCGAATCACGTTTTGAATGATCTTGGTTTTGACAAACATATTGTTTGGTTACAAGAAACATTAAGGAGGCAAAGGGATACACTTATTGCGCATTTACCGGAGGGACTCACGTACCATATCCCAGAAGGCGGATTTCATCTATGGTGCCATTTACCTGACACTAAAATGTGGATGAATCGGGATTTTGATATTTTCTTAGAACATAAATTACTAGTGATGCCAGCCTTTTTATTTGGTATTAAAGAGCCGTCGATTAGACTGACTTTTGCGAGATTAAATGAAACGGAATTAATCGGTATTCAGAAGAAATTAGCTGACATTATCACTGGATAGGAGCATATCAAAATAAAAATGGTGTTACATAAAAGGCGACTGCCCTCCAATGTAACACCATTTTTTATTGCTCTGCATAATATTGAATCGTGGATGGTAATTTTTTTACTTGTTTGTAGTTCGCGACAAATTGGTTATTCGCAACATGAATTTTGAATTTCTTGTTTTTCGCTAGTTTATCAGGTGAGTAAAATGTGATGTTTTCCGAACTTCCATCTTTTTTATAGGCTTTCAATGTGTATTTATAGCCGGAAAAATGGTTTTTCTGGATTTTCTCCCCGTTCGTATTCACATCTACAAAATAGGCCTTGGCAGCAGCATCTGAGGGCATACCATATTCAAATACGACACATAGTGCAATCAATAATCCTGCTAACACGAGTAATAATCCTTTTTTGTTTTTCATTTTCCTCAACCTTTCTTTACTTGTTTAATTGATCAGCGGCTTTTTTTGGAACGTCCGCCTGCTTAACTTCTTGATAGGACGTCACGCCTTTATCACCTTTTACAAATACTTCGAGGTAGGCGCCTTTTCGTAAGTTCTTTTGGGCGATAAGCTCGAGTTGTTTTTCTTTACCATCTTCGTTGTAACCGGTGAAATCGTAATTATAGTCTGTATAAGTGGAACCATCGCTTGCTTGGCCGCTTGTTTTTTTACCGTCTGTTTCTACTTTTATATAATAGGTATCAGCGCCGATTCGATTAAAATTCACAAAACGCATGGCCAGCAATCCGCCGCCGATGATAATAACGATAACGATGAGTGCAATCATTGCTTTCTTCATGGGATGTCAACTCCTTTACTTGATACATTTATTATAGCGTGCAAAAAGATTTGGTTCCCGCTTCTTAACTAACAAAAGGGATGCCGAACCTTACAATTTTGCAATGTTGGCTGTCATGTTGCAATTTTTACGATAATGTGATTAAATGGTATAGTTGACTAATTAACGTTAGGTTAGGAAGTGAGAAGTTATGAAAGAAATGGACACAAGAATGGAAACGGACTCGGTTTTGAGGGTTTTTCTGAGGTATTTAATTCCTTCGCTCGTTGGGATGTTGCTGATGTCGGTGAATATTGTGACGGATGGGATTTTTGTAGGACATAGACTCGGTGGGGTAGCGCTTGCTGGGATTAATATTGCGGTGCCGGTGTTCTCGATCTTCACGGCGATCTCGCTTTGGATTGGGATTGGTGGCGCGACGCAATACTCGTTCGCTCTAGGTGAGAAGAACATTCCGGAGGCGCAGCGCATCTTTACTCGTTCTATTATAATGGTGTTTGTCATCACGATTACGCTGGCGGCGATTGCATTCGTGTTCCGGGTGCCACTGGCGAATGTGCTGGGTGCGAATCCGGAGACGTTGCCGTACGTGATGGATTATATGACGATTTTGCTGATGTTCGGTTTTGCGTTTACGATTGAAAACATTTTGAGTATTTTCGTACGTAATGATGGTGATCCGAACCTTTCTATGATCGCGTTAATTGTGACGGCGATCGTGAATGTGATTTTGAATTATTGTTTCTTGTTTATTTTGGACTGGGGTGTGAGCGGTTCAGCAGGCGCAACAATCATTGCGGTTACGGTTGGAATCGGCGTATTATCGATACACTTTTTCAAAAAAACCTCGCGCTTAAAATTCGTGAAATTCCGCTTTACGAAAAATTCGCTTGCCAAAACGTTCTCGATTGGATTGCCGAGTTTCTTGTCGGAGCTTGGCTTGTCGGTGTTCACGATGGGCTACAATATCGCAATTGCAGCGGTGGCGGGAACGGCTGGCGTCGCGGCATTCTCTGTGCTGAACTATACGCATAGTGTGATTTTGATGTTGTTCCTCGGGATGAGTTCGGCGATTCAACCGCTGATCAGTTACTATCGTGGCGCGAAACAACAAGATCGGGAGCAGCAAACAATGCGGCTTGCGATTATAACGGCGATTGGCACAGGGCTTGTTTTCTTCGTCGGTGGCTTTTTCGGAGCAGGCCATATCGTAGCGATGTTCGGTACATTTAGCCAGGAGATTGTGGATTTGGCGACGGTCGCTGTGCGGGTTTTCTTTGCGGGTTACCTATTTATGGGCTTCAACTTCGTGATGATGACGTATTTCCAAACGAGTGGCCGCGTAGGCATGGCGATTTGGATTACGGTCGCGCGCGAAATGCTGTTCATGGTAGCCTTCCTGATCATCTTACCGCCGTTTTTCGGAGCAGAAGGTGTTTGGGCATCGATTCCACTTTCAGAAGCTGTGGTGGCCTTGTCGATCGTGATATACGCGAGACGCAAGCATATTTTCGGCAAAGTATAATAAAGTTAGGAAATCCGTGTCTTTATCGGCATGGATTTTCTAATGTTTGTGAAATAAATAAACCATAAAAATCCTGCTACTAAATGTGGTATAAGATGTTGCTCTAATCACAACTTGTAGTGGTTGACAAACGTGAATTTTGTGGTCTCATTCACAAAGAATTTTGCTTAAAAATAAATTTAAAATCCGAAAACCTTTGAAATGAAACGCTTCGTATCGATTCTAGGAAAAAAGCCGAGACACAATATCTTGCATTCACATTCGAAACGAGGTACTATATATAGTATCGAAAGCCGTTAAAACATGAAATGCTATTTTAACTTTTACAAAGGATCAGACTTTTGCAAAAGTTAATTTTTTTGTTCGGATGAGGCTCGTTTCGATGGATGAATGAGACCAGGTATAACTTGAAATATTGGGAAGAAATGGGGATTACAAATGACGACTTACATAGTGAAAGACGGAGGGAATCGCAAACTACCTTTCGACAAGGAACGACTAAACAGATATCTGGATACGATTCATGCAGAATTTCCAGCACTTGAGATGGAAGATTACAAGCGTAAAGTGTTTACGTTTATTGAGAAGAAAGAGGACTACGCGGCGGATGAGCTTGTGGATTACTTGATTCGCGAAGCAGAGGCGCGTACGGATGTTCACCTTCCTGCATGGGAATTATTCGCGGCACGACTTTATTTGAACAAGTTATACAAGAAAGCGAGTAAAAATCGTTTTTATAATGACGATGACAAATATGGTTCGTATGTTGGCTTGCAAGAAAGCCTTGGCGAACGTGGCATTTATTCTGGTAGCATTTTGAAAAACTATTCGAAAGATGAGTTAATCGAAGCTGGTGACATGATTGATCCAGAGAAAGATAAACTTTTCACATATAATGGTTTGTACTTATTGGCAACGCGTTACCTAGCGACGGATCAAGCGCGTAATGTGTATGAGTTGCCGCAAGAACGTTGGCTTACCATCGCGCTTTATTTGATGCAAGATGAGCCGAAAGAAAAGCGGATGGATTTAGTTCGCGAAGCTTATTGGGCGCTTAGCAATTTATATATGACAGTAGCGACGCCAACACTTGCCAATGCTGGTAAAGTCGGCGGACAATTGTCTAGTTGCTTCATTGATACGGTGGATGATAGTTTGCAAGGGATTTACGATAGTAATACTGATGTGGCGCGGGTAAGTAAGCATGGTGGCGGCGTTGGTGCTTATCTTGGTTATGTACGTTCTTCGGGTTCTGCAATTCGCGGCGTGCGTGGCGCTAGTGGTGGCGTTGTTCCTTGGATTAAGCAACTGAACAATACGGCGGTTAGTGTCGATCAATTAGGCCAACGTAAAGGCGCGATTGCGGTTTACTTGGACGTTTTCCATAAAGATATCGAAGCGTTCCTAGATCTTCGTCTAAACAACGGAGACCAACGTTTACGCGCACATGATGTGTTCACAGCTGTTTGTATGCCAGACCTATTTATGGAAGCTGTCGAGCGTCGTGGCGACTGGTACTTATTTGATCCACATGAAGTCAAAGAGAAAAAAGGCTGGTACCTACAAGATTTCTACGATGAGCAAAAAGGTGACGGTTCGTTCCGCGAGAAATATGAAGAGTTAGTAATGGATGAAACGGTGAGCAGAAAAATCGTGAAGGCGATTGATATCATGAAACGCATCATGGTGAGTCAACTGGAAACCGGTAATCCGTTCATGTTCTACCGCGATGAAGTCAACCGGATGAATCCTAATAAACACGCGGGAATGGTTTATTCGAGTAATCTATGTACCGAAATTATGCAAAATATGAGTCCGACACGGATGATTCAAGAAATCATTAGTGGCGACCAAATCGTGATTACGAAGCAAGCCGGCGATTTCGTTGTTTGTAACTTGTCTTCCGTGAATCTAGGTCGCGCTGTTACGGCGGAAGATCCAAATACGTTGGAACGCTTGATTGCAATCGAAGTTCGGATGCTGGATAATGTTATCGATTTGAACGAGCTTCCAGTACCACAAGCAACGATTACGAACAAGAAATACCGCTCGATTGGTCTTGGAACTTTTGGCTGGCATCACTTGCTCGCCCTTAAAAATATCGCGTGGGATAGCGAAGAAGCGGAAGTTTTTGCCGATGAATTATATGAGCAAATCAATTTCCTAACGATCAAAGCGAGCGCGGCTTTAGGGAAAGAAAAAGGCACGTACTCCGTCTTTAAAGGCAGTGATTGGAATACTGGCGAATACTTCGAACGTCGCGGTTACACATCAGATGCTTGGCAAGAACTTGCAGCAGACGTTGCGAAAAATGGTATCCGGAATGCGTATCTGCTAGCTGTTGCTCCAAACATGAGTACAGCACAAATCGCGGGCTCAACGGCATCCATCGATCCAATTTTCAGTCCGTTTTATTATGAAGAGAAGAAAGATTATCGCCGTCCAGTTATTGCGCCGGATCTTTCACTTAAAACATACCCATACTATGGCAAAGGCGCGTATCAAGTGGACCAATTCGCAAGTGTCCGCCAAAACGGTCGCCGTCAACGCCATGTCGATCAATCACAAAGCTTCAACTTCTATGTGCCAAGTGGAATTAAAGCAAGTAAATTGCTAGAACTCCATATGTTGGCTTGGAGTGAAGGTCTGAAAACGACGTATTATGTCCGTTCGAATGACATCGATGTAGAAGAGTGCGAATGGTGCTCAAGCTGATAACTAAATAGCGAAACGAGCAAAGCGATTGTCTTTGCTCGTGTTTTACATATCTTGAAGGAGGTTATTATATGACGGATCAAAAAGAAGAATTGCACCGTATTAAAATTTTGGAACCGTTGAGCCCGAATCGCTCAACTGCAATTATAAATGGTGACACGAGTGGCATTTTGAATTGGAATGATATTCCGTATCCATCGTTTTATCGTGCGTATAAAGAGTTATCGACGAACTATTGGATTCCTGATGAGGTCGATATGAAGAGTGATGCTAAGCAATATCCGTTGCTTTCAGAAGAAGAGAAATATGCTTTTGATGCGATTATTGGTTTGCTTGCGACACTTGATTCTCCGCAAACAAGGTTTATTTATAATGTCGCGGAATATATTACAGATCCAGCAGTGCACGCGAATACCGCGATTATTGGACAGCAAGAAGTAATTCATAATGAGAGTTATTCTTACGTGCTTGCTTCGATTACGAATTTGCAAGAGCAGAAACGTATTTTTGAACTGGCGCGGACGCATCCGACGATTGTGAAGCGTAATGAGCCGATTATGAAGTCTTATGATGATTTTATGAACAATAAGACGGGCGAGAATTTAGTCAAAGCGTTGATTCAATCTTCTATTTTAGAAGGTATTAATTTTTATAGTGGTTTTGCTTATTTTTATAACTTGGTTCGTCAAAATAAAATGACGGGAACTGGGAAAATTATTAGTTTTATCAATCGTGATGAATTGGCACATTCTAAGTTTATCTCAGAAGTTATTCGCGCGATTCTTGGTGAAAATCCGGAATTGCAAACAGATGAGCTTGTGGAATATACGCATGAGGCCTTCCGCCACGCCGTGGAACTTGAGACGATTTGGTCGGAGGAAGTGTTGGACGGAATTGAAGGTATCGATGTATCGGAAATGGTGGATTACGTGAAATATCGCGCCAATAAGATGCTTGGTATGCTTGGGATTCCTGAACTTTATCCAGGTCACAGCGAGAATAAGATGTCGTGGATTAAGGCGTATGCAGATAATTTTACCGAGACGAAAACGGACTTTTTCGAAATGCGCAATAGTAGTTACAAAAAAACAAATGTTGACAACGGTTTTGACGATCTATGAGAATCCTCTTGGCGTATGATTCTTTGAGTGGTAATACGAAGATGGTCGCAGAGGAAGTGGAGGCGGAACTTGTACGAGCACAGCATGATGTGACAAGTTTCCGCGTTCATCCCGGAGCCCAGTATCCACTTGAGACGGACTACGATTTGTTCATTTTAGGGGCATGGACAGCTGATTTAGGTAGGACACCGCCAGACATGAAGGATTTTATCGCAGAATTAGGAACGAAACCGCCACACGTCGCGATTTTTGGGACGGGTGAGACACAATGGAGCATGGCCTATTTTTGCGGGGCAGTCGATCGGATGGCAACGTATTTTGCATCGGAGTATCCGCGGTTGAAGATTGAGCAAATGCCGAATAATGAACGGGACCATGTGGCGATTCAGGAATGGGTCGCGGAAGTATTGTCCATGAGAGAAGGGGTAGTAAAATGACAAGTATCGAAATTAAATCAATGGAAGAATTCGAACAACATATAGCAGCTGGAGAACTAGTATACGTGGATTACTGGAAAGACAACTGCCCAAATTGCAAGATGTTAGATCTCTCATTCCAAGAGTTTAAAAATTCATCGATGGCAGATAAGGTGAAGGTATTGAAAGTGAAATTAGAAGAAGTTGGGGAAAATTTCTTTTTTGATCGGAATATTCGTCAAACGCCGACATTGGTGTTGTATAAGGGTGGCGAAGAGGTTTCACGATTGAATGGATTTATTCCGCCGGAGCATATTGAGGAAGCAGTTGTGGCTCAAGAGGCTTAAGAATAGATGCCTATCTCAAGTAAATTGGCGACAAGCGCTTGCATTCAGCGGATTTGACAGACTTCCGGTTCTCACATACACAAGTATGCTCCGCTTCCGGCTTCTGCCAAATCCGCCGAATACAAACGCTTTCGCTCAATTTGTGTGAAGCATAAGTTTAGGCCTTACTCCAAATAAAAAAGTATTATTGTATTGTGGTGTTGCAAAACTAACAAAGGGGACTAGAGAATGGAAATAACATTTTTAGTAGGTAACGGGTTTGATAAAATGCACGGTTTAAATACATCGTATTCTCAATTCTATAGTTGGATAAATAGTAGTGGATTTGACAAAAATAACTTTTTATATAATCAAATAAAAATGGATACGGAGAAATGGTCCGATTTCGAACTTCAAATGGGACAAGCAACGTATGAAATAGCAGAGGGGTCGCTAACCAGTGAAGAATTTTTATTATGTCTGGAAGAATTTAGTAGAGATTTTAAGGGATACATAGAAAAAGAAATCGGTAAATTCGAAATTCCTTCAATTGAAAGAACTCTTAGTGAGTTTCATTCTGAGTTAGACGATAAGGCACAAGATAAAATAAAGCAAACCTTGCAACCAAGAGGTTATAAAATGGGTCAAGGCGGAGGGAAAATTGCTCTGACACCAATTACTTATAATTTTATTAACTTTAACTATACTGACACCTTGGCAAAAAGTTTAGAGAAAGTTGATTGGGATTGTGTGGGAAAAGGTATATCTAATACCGTCACAGGGGGCCGAGGAATTAATATCAATGCTGAGATGGGAAAGCATATTCACATACATGAGACGCTCGCTGGGGGAATGTTTCTAGGGGTTAATGATGTGAGTCAATTAGATGAAAAAAAGTTTAATGAGGTACAATTAGATATTTTAATAAAGCCCAGAAGTATAGAAGAATACGACGATGAACGAATAGCGGAAATTGAGAAAATAATTATGGATAGCTCTATAATTATTGTGTTTGGAATGTCTTTTGGAGCTACCGATAAGAAGTGGTGGGAAAGTATTATTACAAAGGCAGAAGAGACAAGTACCCACGTAATATTGCATTATTATGACGCAGAAGGTAAATTTGAATTAAATAGAGGAAATCATAATAGGTACCTTCAAAATAAACGGGTAGTGCAGGATGAATTACTCTGTCATAAGGGCGATGTTAGCCGAGAGAATAGAAGAAAATTTTCCCCTATCGTGAATAGTAAAATTTTATTTAAAGATAGTAAATAAATCATTTAAGTTAATCCTATTAAACGGTATCATCTGTTATAAATGCCATTTCAGCTAAGTTTTACTTGCTGGAATGGTTGTTTAAGTTTTACTACATAATCAATTTCTCGTTCTCCAATCTTGTCCACACCTCGAGGACAAATTCCAATTTTGATTGTATTGCTATGTTGTTACCGCTATCATACAATGTAGTTAAGAGCTGAGTCGATATGTGAAGCTAGGGTTTGGAAGGGCGCACTTCTAGTAGTGGAACGGGCGAGGCATTGCTTTGGAGCAGAAAACAAAGGGATTCTTTTCTGGATGATTAGGAGAGAATGGAGGAGGACATAAAAATGGAGCAACAACAAGAAAAGTCTGGCTTTCGTGTGAAGGTTCAGCATTTTGGTAGTTTTTTAAGTGGTATGATTATGCCCAATATTGGGGCGTTTATTGCATGGGGACTTATTACGGCATTATTTATTCCGACTGGTCGAATTCCAAATGCGGAGTTTGCGAAACTTGTTGATCCAATGATTAAATATTTATTGCCCCTTCTAATTGCTTATACTGGAGGGAAATTGGTATATGAGACTCGTGGTGGTGTCGTTGGTGCGGCTGTGACCATGGGGGCTATTGTGGGAACATCAATGCCAATGTTACTTGGTGCGATGATATTAGGACCATTCTCGGCTTGGTTGATTAAGCGATTTGATAAATTAATCGAAGGAAAAATAAAAGCTGGATTTGAAATGTTAGTTAATAACTTCTCAGCAGGTATTTTGGCAGGTACCTTGGCCATTATATCTTTAAAAACGATTGGGCCTGCATTGCAAACCGTGAATCAGGCGATGGCTTCGGGTGTTCAATTCCTAATTGATAATCATCTTTTGCCACTGGTTAGTATTTTTGTAGAGCCTGCCAAGGTATTGTTTTTGAATAATGCGATTAATCAAGGTGTATTATCTCCGCTAGGTATTGATCAGGCAGTAAGTACGGGGAAATCGATATTATTCTTGATCGAGACAAACCCAGGACCGGGATTAGGGATTTTGCTTGCTTATACGGTATTTGGTAAAGGAACTGCGAGACAAACAGCTCCTGGCGCTATTATTATTCAGTTTTTAGGTGGGATTCATGAAATTTACTTCCCATATGTTCTAATGAAACCTGCGTTACTTTTAGGTGCTATTGCTGGTGGGATGACAGGGATTATTACATTTAACTTATTTGATGTCGGTTTGGTTGCAACGGCTTCTCCGGGTAGTATTTTCGCAATACTTGCATTGACGCCCCAAGGGGATTATATCGGTATTATCGCAGGAATTCTATTCGCGACGATTGTCTCGTTTACGGTGTCTGCGGTGGTGTTGAAAACGTCGAAAGAGACAGATGATGCGGAACTGAGGACAGCGGAGCAAAAAATGGCTACAATGAAAGGTAAGAAGGCGATGGTAGCTAGTGCGGTTGTTGGGACGACGGATGCGGAACTTGCTGCGGACGGGATTCCGGTTGGCACTAGAAAAATTATTTTTGCGTGTGATGCTGGTATGGGTTCGAGTGCGATGGGCGCGTCGGTGTTGCGGAATAAGGTGAAGAAGGCGGGGCTGGATATCGAAGTTGTGAATTTTGCGATTGCGCAGTTGCCTCCGGACGCTGATATTGTCGTGACGCATCAAGATTTGACGGCTCGTGCGACGGAAAAACTACCAAAGGCCTATCATATTTCGGTGGACAATTTCTTGAATAGTCATAAATACGATGAGCTAGTGCAGAATTTGGCTGACCAGAAATAACTGGGGGAATTTAGATGTATATTTCGGCAAGGACGAGACTTATTTTGGAGCAGCTTTTAATGAGCCATGAACCTGTAGCAACGGCGGATTTGGCGGAATATATGGATGTGAGTGAGCGGACAATTAGGCGCGATTTGAAAGAAGTGGAGGCTGTTCTTGGGTCGTACCAGTTGGCTTTGGAGCGCAAGGATGCGAAGCTTTCGGTGTTTGGCTCGGAATCTAGTCGCCAAGCTTTCAAGTGGCAATTGCTCGACCTTTCTTACAATGAATTCACACCGATGGAACGGCAGCAGTTTATTTTAAAAACGTTATTAAAGGAAAATGAACCGGTAAAATTGATCGCGTTGGCAAATGATCTCAATGTGACGATATCGACGGTCAGCAGTGATTTGACGAAGTTAGAGGACGAGCTAATTGGGCGTGCGGAGATTGAGCGCAAACGTGGATACGGTGTGAAATTGATGGCGGATGAAGTGATAAAACGGGCGCTTCTTAGTGATTTAATCGCGACGACGGGTTCTAAAAATTCACTGTTCCAATTGTTTCAGCAACAAAAGCAGGGGGAAATCGAAACGCTGGCGGATGATCGTTTGCTTGGTGTGATTGATAATGCGTTGATTCAAAAAGTGGAGGAGAATGTGCGGACGTGGCGCAAGGATTTGGCGTATGAGATTACGGATGAGGCGTATTTGACGCTCGTCGTGCACATTTCGATTTCGGTGGAACGGATGATTAGCGGGAATTATTTGCAGGAGATGAAGCCGGAACAGGAGTATTTTCGGAATTTTCCAGAATTTTCAGTGGCGAAAGAATTGCTGGCGGCTTGCTTGGGAATGGAGCCGTTTGTCGTGCCGGATGGTGAAGCGCTTTACGTGACGATGCATATTCGCGGGGCCAAGGCGCAGGATGAGTCGGGGATTTTCTCGGGGAATGAGAATGTGCAGGCGGTGACGATTGCCAAACGACTGATTTCAAAAGTGGAGGCTGAGCTTGGTAGTACGTTTCAGGAAGCGGCGTTACTAAGTGGCTTGACTGCGCATTTGCGGCCGGCGTTACGCAGACTGGATCAGAATATGCGGATTCACAATCCATTGATTAAAACGATTAAGCACGACTATCCGTCACTTTTCCAAATTGTGCGGGTGGCGTTTCGTGAGATTTACCAGCAAGCGGAGGTGCCGGATGAGGAAATTGGCTATTTGGTGTTGCATTTCGGGGCGGCGTTGTTGCAGAAAAATGAGAATCGGGTATTTTCTGGACTGGTCGTTTGTTCGAGCGGGATTGGAACGTCCAAAATGTTGGCGACGCGCTTGAAACAGGCGTTACCGCAGCTCAAGGATTTGCAGAATGTGTCATTGTTTGAGGTGTTGAATCAGCGGAATACGCGCCATTTTGATGTGATTGTGTCGACGATTGATTTAGGAAAAGTGGATTTTGAATATTTCTTAGTGAGTCCAATGTTGACGGATCGGGAAATTTCGCAGGTCGAGGTTTTTTTGAAGCAGAAGGAAATGTTTGTGCCACAAAAGGCGCCGCGCGAGCAAGAGGAGCAGATGACGTTGCTTGAGGCGGTGCATCGTTTGGAAAGTCAGCAGGAGTATGTGAACACGGTTTTGGCGATTTTGAAAGGGTTTCAGGTCGCGAAAATGGAGGAGACGCAACACGATTTGGAAGATACGTTGCGCGCGGTTTGTATGGCGATGTTTGAGCAGGAGCGGGATATCCAAGTCGAGATATTGCTCCGGTCTTTGTTGGAACGGGAAAAGTGGAGTGGTTTCGGCATTCCAGAGACGCGGCTTGCGTTGTTTCATGTCCGAAATGAGTTTGTGCATCAGCCGGTTTTTCAGATTTTTTCGTTGCAGGATGCGGTCGATGTACCGGCGATGGGTGGCGGAAATGTGGCGGCGACGACCTTACTTGTTTTGCTAGCACCGGAAAAATTGGCGCCGCAGGGACTCGAAGTGATGAGTTTTATCAGTGCGATGGCGATTGAAAATGAGGACACGACGCGGTTGTTGGAATCGGGGAATGGTGCGGAAATCACGGCTTTTGTGATTAGTAGATTGAACCAATTTTTAGATGATATGAGGAGGAAATAGGGATGGTAGCATTGAATAATCAAGATATTGCGTTGAAACAGGCGTTTAGCACGAAGGAAGAGGCGATTACGGCCGCGGGACAATTGTTGGTGGATCAGGGTTACGTGGATGTGCCTTATATTGAGAAGATGAAAGAGCGTGACGCGATGACGACGACGTTTATCGGGAATATGGTGGCGATTCCGCATGGTACGGATGATTCGCGGGATATGATAAAAAATTCGGGAATCGTGATTTTGCAGGTGCCGGATGGTGTTTCGTTTGATGGCAATGAGGTGAAGGTTTTGATTGGTATTGCGGGTGCGGACGGCGAGCATATGGATTTACTGAGCAGTATCGCGATTGTGTGCTCGGAGGAAGAAAACGTGGCGCAAATCGTTGCTGCGGAGTCGAAGCAGGAGATTATTGACTTCTTTGAAGGGAGCGAAAGCGCATGATCGCTGTACATTTTGGAGCTGGAAATATTGGTCGCGGTTTTATTGGGCAACTGCTGCATGAGGCGAAATACCATGTCACGTTTGTGGACGTGAACAAGACGGTTGTGAACGCGCTGAACGAGAAAAAGCAATACAATGTGATTTTAGCGGATGATTCGCAGCAAGTGGATTTGATCACAGATGTGAGCGCGATTAATAGCCAGGAAAATCCGGAGCAGGTCATCGCTGCCATTTTGGAAACAGAGCTTGTAACGACGGCGGTTGGACCAACGATTTTACCGTTTATTGCGAAGACTTTGGTGGTTGCAATAAAAGCAAGAACGGCGATTCAAAAACCATTGATTATTATGGCGTGTGAAAATATGATCGGTGCCTCGGCGTCGCTTCAAGAGCGTGTTTACGCGGAGTTGACGGATGCTGAGAAAAAATATGCGGACGAATTCGTGTCATTCCCGAACGCTGCGGTGGACCGGATTGTGCCGAACCAAACGCACGATGACCCGCTGACTGTCCTAGTAGAGCCGTTTTATGAGTGGGTTGTTGAGAAAAGTGCGATTAAAGGCGCGGCGCCAGACGTTCCAGGAATCACTTACGTGGCCGATTTAACGCCGTATATTGAGCGCAAATTGTTCACGGTAAACACGGGTCACGCGGTAACGGCCTATATCGGTCATATGAAAAATATTGATTCCATTGAAGCGGCCATTCATAACGACAAAGTGCTATTCGCTGTTCGGAGCGCGCTCGAAGAAACTGGTGCGTTACTAGAAAAGAAATTCGACTTTGCGCATAAAGAACATCAAGCTTATATTGACAAAATTATTGAAAGATTCAAAAATCCTCACATTTCGGACTATGTATCCCGTGTTGGTCGTTCGCCAATGCGCAAATTAGGCCCAAATGACCGTTTTGTGCAGCCTGCGCGCCAATTTGTCGAAGCTTTTAACGAAACACCAAAAGCACTCGCAGATGCGATTGCAGCGGCTCTGCGATTCAACGATCCAGATGATACGGAAGCTGTAGAGTTACAAGCACTTGTTGCCGCTGTAGGACTTGAGAAAGCGATTGCGGACGTGACAGGAATCGAGAGTTACTCCAAATTATTTGAGAAAGTAAAAGATTCGTATTTAAAATTAGCTTGATATTGTGCGATATGATACACTCTTTTTAAAAGAGGGGGTGGCAACAGTGGAGCAATTAAAGCAAACAGTGCGTCAATTTGTCGAAGCGCGTGGCTGGGAAGGGCAATATGCCTTGCAAAAAGACTTAGCCTTGTCTCTGACGCTAGAAGCAAGCGAACTACTCGAATGTTTCCAATGGAAAACGAGTGAGGAGGCTGTGACGGCGAATCGCGCGGAAATTTTAGACGAGTTGGCAGATGTTTTTATTTATGCGATTCAGATGGCTGATGCGATGGATGTCAGCGTGGAAACAATCGTACAGGATAAGCTGGCGAAAAATGCAAGGAAATATCCGACAAAGAGTATCTGACTCAAAAAGGTACTCTTTGTTGTCTTTTTTTACTTTTTTTTTGGAAATGTTCACGGCTTCGTCATGGATTATATTTTTTAGACCTGATATACTAGAAGAGGATAGCTATAAACGATAAGGCGAATCTGAAAATCAACATTTAGGAAAGTGGGAAAAGAAATATGGGGAAAGTAACAATTGGTATTGATATTGGCACGGCTAATATTAGTATCTACTCAGACATGGAGAAAATGATTTTTCATGAGCCTACAGTTTTAGCATATGATACGAAAAAAGATAAAGTTCTGGAAATTGGCCATGAAGCGAAAGAGTTAGCAGAAAAGACACCGGGCTCGATTGTTGTGCTTAGTCCGTTACAAGGTGGTATTATTGCCGATTTTGATATGACATTACGATTGATGAAGAAAGTGGAAGGCCGTGTTAGCGCGGTTACCGGTAAGCGTTTTAAACAAATGGATTTGATTGTAGCACTACTTCCTGGGGCTACGAATATTGAACGTCAAGCGATTGGAGACATCTTGTTTTCACTGGGAGTCAAGTCGCTTTATTTTATAGAAGGATCGCTCGCTGCAACGATGGGCGCGGGTTTACCGTTCGAGAAACCGATTGCAAACGTGATTGTAGACATCGGCGCTGGCAAAATTTCAACATCGCTCGTTTCCTATGGCGGCATCGTTACGAGTGCCACATTGCGCAAATCGGGTGACGAACTCGACCGTGATATCGCCCAACTGGTTCGCAATAAATATAATGTATTGATTGGTTTAGAAACGGCGGAACAGGTGAAGTGGCAGTTGCATTGCGACACATCGTTGGTGGCAGAGAAGTCGATCGAGATTGAGGGGCGTGATTTAGTGACAGGTTTTCCAATCACGATTGAAGTACCAGCTACTGAATTCCAAGAAGAGATTGATGAATTTTTGAAACGCATTTTGAGCGTGGTTCAATCGACACTAGAAACGAGTCCTCCTGAACTGAGCGGTAATATCCGTGCAAGTGGCGTAACGCTGACAGGCGGTGGCTCACTACTGGAAGGTTTATCCGATTGGTTGCATAGCCAAATTATGGTGCCGGTTCATATGGCACCAGCACCGTTCGAGTCCGTAGCGCTTGGAACGAGCATGGCAGGAGAACATTTAGATCGACTGATAAATATTGAAAAAGTAACGGCACGATAAAAAAGGAATTGAAACATAAGAAAAACCGGGAGATTTTTTATACAATCTCTCGGTTTTTTAGATGTAGAGTTGTTATTTTTTTAGTTTCGTATTTCCATACATAGTGACGGAATCTGGATTACTACTGAATCCATGTTTGCGATAAAAAAAGTCAGATGGATAGCCAATCTCAGTATCCAATGCGATATTTGGAATATCCTTTTGCGCCAAATCAGCCTTTACAAAATCCAAAAAGGCGCCACCAATCCCTTTACTCTGAAAGGCATTAGCAATATAAAAGGAATCTAAATGATACTGTACACCGCGAAACCACGGACGAATGAAGCCGAGGGAGGCCGCGATAACTGCACCAGTAGCGTCGAGCGTAAGATAGCCCTCAAAGGTATTCATAGCGAGTAAGCGATCAAAATAAAGCTTTATTTCTTCGTAGGTCAATACATCATTCCAAGGTTCATCGGTAAAAACATCGATATATAACTGGATTGCATCCTCAAGATACTGATTATCCCAAACAATAAAGCGTGTATCAATCATCGTAATCCTCCGTAGCAAACAATATTTGGTGATGCGATAAACTATCTATATGAATAAGAACGATTATTTTTTCTCTTGGAACGAATCATGAATAGGATGCCTAGCACGAAGAGAACAATGGATGCGAGACAAACGATAAAGCCAATGATTCCAACGATACTGAACGATACGCCAACACCAACGATGCCTAAAACAAGCAGGATTAAACCGATAAGTTTCATTCAAAAACTCCTTTCTTTATGTAGGTATGTAATCTATTATAGCGAAAAAAGTAAGAATTATTAAGAGACTTTTGTCATGAAATCAAAAATTTAATAGACTAAACAAGATATTAAACAGGGGCTAGCTATTTTGTCTATAATAAAGCTTTCGGTGTTAGTTTAAGCGATTCTTCCTCATTTTTGTTTAGTAATTAAAACTTTCTTTGCTTTCAGTCTGTATTCTCGGTAAGATGGAAAGGATTAAACGAGAAAAGGGGATAAGGCATGAAGGATTATATTGTGGACCGCTCTTACAAGGCGTCGATGGGGATAGCGAACGCGGTTTTAGTAACACTTGGCATGGGTTTATTATTGCAGACAATTGGGCAGATGATCGGTTTTACATGGTTAACAGAAATTGGAGCTGTCGGAAAATTATTATTGATTCCTGGGCTTGGCGTGGGGATTGCGATATGTCTTGGTGCGAATACGCTTGTCGTGATTAGCGCGGCTGCTGCGTCGGTTATTGGTGGAGGCGCGATATTGGCGCTTGAAAATGGTGGTTTTTCGATTATTGGCGGGGAGCCAATTGGCGCGATTCTGGCTGTTATTGTGGCGGTTTGGGTCGGTAAACGTGTGACTGGGAAAACGAATTTCGATATGATTTTAATTCCTGCGGCGGCTCTGCTTTCGGGCGGGATTAGCGGATTGTTGTTTTCAAAGATTATGGCGCCGGTTTTGACGTCGGTGAGTGGTGGCATTACGTCGCTTGTGGACGGGTCACCGATTCTTTCGTCGATGGTAATCGCGTTAGTGTTCGCGATTTTGATTCTGAGTCCAGCTTCATCGGCGGCACTGGCGATTGCTTTGCAGCTCGATCCGACGGCGAGTGCAGCGGCATTGATAGGCTGTTCGGTACAGTTTGTTTCTTTTGCAGTGCTAGGCTTCCGGGATAATAATTGGGGCGCGTTTTTTGCACAATTGATTTGCACGCCAAAATTGCAGACGCCAAACATTATTAAGCGGCCGGCGGTGATGATTGTGCCACTTATTTCGGCGGTGATTGCGAGCCCAATCGGCGTCCTTGTTTTCCATTTGCAAGCATCGGCAGAGGTGGCAGGGCTTGGTTTATGCGCCTTTGTTGCACCACTTTTCTTGATTGCGAATTACGGTTGGTTGTCTTTCGGTGCTTTCTTAATCGTCGCTGTTGTGATACCAGCAGTGATTGCACTCGTTGCTCGGCCATTCCTTTTGCGTTCGTCTTGGTTGCGGAGCGGGGATTTACGAGTCGAATTAGAATAACAAAAAAAGAGGATGAAATAGGAAGTGACCTGTTAAAGGGCCAGAACCTATTCATCCTCTTTCCTCGTGATGTGCCGGAATTTGCCTGAGTAATTGGTTTAAATAAATCGGAATACGATAGAATATCTAAAAATAGTTGGTAGATAGAATTGGAAAATCCAGATATTTACTAGACAACTTTGGACTAGTAGATATGACTACCGTGTAACTAAGTTTAGAATTCAATGGTTGAATACGAAACTTTTTCGCTAGCTATACTAAAAAGTGAGGTAAAACAATATTTTAATATAGTTGGAGCGACGTATCGAGATTCCGTATTCCTTGCCTTACGAGTGGATAAATCTCTTGACGCGACCTTTTCATTTACCGTGGTCTTCCTCAAGCTCCCGTAAAACTGACCAATTACTTAAAAACTTCCTTCACCAGACGATATCCGACTATAGCAAAGTTATGGTAACTCCATCCATACCGTCTATATGCACTAAAAGTGAGACAAAACATATAGACTCTCTCGCACGATATTCATTGAAAACAAATACCGCTTTCGTTAACGAGAATAGGGAAAAAGGAGAAACGAATAACTTGTGCAAACAATAATCGTTGGATAATCGAATTTCTTACTACGTTTCAAACATCCATCTTAAATACGGGCTGCTCCGACAATGTCATTGGTTAACTTACTAAACTGACCTTTGGCTCGTGTGGCTAATTTGTCCTTTTCACCTATAAGCTTTTCTTTCAGTCTATGCGATTCTGTCATCCAATCACCCTCTATCGCTTTGATACTATACATTAACCGCTTTTCGCAAAGTTAAAACATAAATAGTAAAAAATGATACATTCGGAATATGCTAAAGTGATTACGGATGGAAAAATGAGCTAATTTTTATGGACGAAAGTAATCGAAATTAGAGGAAAACCGCCATAAAAATGTCATCTACATACTCACCATTGATAATAAATTCGTTGTGAAGCTGGCCTTCTTTTTGGAAACCATGTTTCGTATAAAATTGGATGGCTTTCTCGTTTGTCGATAGGACGCGTAAAGAGATTTTTTTCTTGTTTTCGGCTTTGGCGATGCGGTACAGTTCTTTCATGAGTGCAGAGCCGACGCCGTGTTTTTGGAAATCGGGATGTACAGCGATGTCCAGTGTCCAAACATGTTCGTTACTTTTTAGTGGAATCGGTGAGTGATAGCCTAGAATGCCCGCGATTTTTCCATCGATTTCGGCAACGACTTTGGATGCTGGTGGGTTTTTTAGTAGGTATTCGGATTCGGTATTGTAATGGGTTTCACCGGGTGTTGTTTCGGCTGTCCAAACGAGATGCTCGAGTTCAATCATTCCCGCAGCATCTTGTTTCGTTGATTTTCTGATTAACATAATAAAACCTCTTTTCTAGTCGCGTTTCGCATATTTTAAGGATGTTTTCCAAGTTTTGAATAGGCCGTCGTTTGTATAAAGAAGTACGTTGCCGCGGTAAAGTCGGATCGCTAGCCAGAACGCGAGGGCGTTGGTTAGGGCAAGGATGCCGAGCGAGATGAAGATACCAGTGGCATCAACGGCGAGCAGGTCCATCCGGGCAAGCATCATCATCGGTGAGAACGTCGGCACGTAAGAACCGATCACGACGAGCATGTTATTCGGTGCATTAGCGGCTGCAATCGAGCCCCAGTAGCCAATGATGGCAAACATTGTCATCGGATACATGAACTGCGATACGGTTTCGACATTTGGTGCCATCGAGCCGATAATCGCAGAGAGCAGGATATAGAGTAGCAAGCCAAGGACGACGAATAGCAGGTTTAGAATGAGATAATACGTCGGGAACTGGGCGAGTTGGTCCAGAATTCCTTGAATCATCTCGGTGTTTTTACCGCCAATCATGACGACCGCAATACAGAGTCCGTAAAAGGCAATCTGGGTGAGCAACATGAGTAGAATCGCGGTCAATTTCGCCATTAAATGGGTGGTTGACGAGACGCTGGATAAAATGATTTCCATAATCCGTGTGCCTTTTTCGTTCGCGATTTCTGCTGCCACAATGCTGGCGTAACTCATCACGAAGATAAAAATCACGAGTGTCAGCATCAAAATCGCTGCGCTCATCGCTTCTTTTTGGCTGTTGGTTAATTGATCGTTGGATAGCAACTCGTTCTTGACTGGAACTGGTGTGGTGAGGCTCGCGAGTTGTTTTTCTGTAATGTTGTATTCTTTGATTTTCTGCTGCAAGGTCACGCTGGTTATGTCGTTTTGTAAGGCGGTGATGAGGGCGTTTCCTGCGGTTTCTTGGGATGTGTAAACGGCTTTGACTTCGTTGCCCAGTGGCGCGATCGTTACGAAGCCTTCGATATCACCAGCTGTCAGTGCTTTTTTTGCTGCCTTCTCGGTTTCGATTTTTTTGTCGACTTTGAAATTGGCTTTATCTGCGGCAATGGCCATGGAGAAAGCTGGATTTTCAGAGATGACGGCGATTTTTGTAGGTTCGTCACCGCCGCCGAAGTAGTCGACGATTTTTGGCAGGGCAAAGATTGCCGCGCCGATAAGTAGTGGGAGAAGTAGGGAGATTAGGAATGATTTCGTTTTGACGCGGCGTTTGTAGACTTGTGATGTGATGACCCAGAATTTACTCATTCGTCTCACCTGCTTTCCATTTAAAAATTTCTTCGAGTGTTGGTGGCTCTAGGCTAAACATTGGAATGAAGCCGTCTTTCGTGACAAAATCGAACACGGTATTGGCATCGGATTCTTCTGCTAAGTGGACGATTCGAATGCCTTTGTGGTTCTCGATTTGCGTGACGCCAGGTAAGGCGGCTAGCGCTTCTGTTGGATGCGGTGCGTCAAGCATGATGCGTTTGCGCCCAAAACTGTTTTTGACGTCTTTGGATTTGCCGCGTAACACGGTTTTGCCTTGTTTTAGCATCACGAGCGAGTCGCATAATTCATCGACATTTTCCATGCGATGACTTGAGAAAATAATTGTTGCGCCGTCTGCTTTGAGATCGAAAACGAATTTCTTCAGGATTTCGGCGTTGACAGGATCGAGGCCGCTGAATGGTTCATCGAGAATAACTAGCTTGGGACGGTGAATAATTGTGCTGATCAGTTGAATTTTTTGCTGGTTCCCTTTGGATAGCGTTTTGACGAGATCGGTCTTTTTGCCGACGATTTCCGCGCGTTCCATCCAAAGATCGATTTCTGGCTTGATTTTAGCGCGAGAATAGCCTTTTAACTCTGCGAAAAAGGTGATTTGATCCTCAATCGTGACGTTTGGATAAAGGCCGCGTTCTTCTGGAAGATAGCCGATGATGTCGGTGTTTATTTTGGTGATGTCCTGGTTGTCCCAGAGAATTTCGCCGCTATTTGGACGTAAAAAATTAAGAATAAGGCGGAATGTGGTTGTTTTTCCAGCTCCGTTTTGGCCGATTAAACCGAGAATTTCGCCTTCATTAATCTGGAAATGTAAATCATCGACGGCTGTTTTTGCGCCGAATTGTTTGGACACGTTATTGACTTGTAGCATGTGGATATCAGCTCCTTTTTTGGTTTACAGTAGTTCTTCTTTTTGATGTGTTCTTTCGTTAATATAGGCGTCGAGCATCTGCCAGTCGCGCAATGTCGGGTTGGTATTCCAGACGAGTTGTGGGACGGTGCTATGAGGTAGCGGCAGGTCCGTAATGATGAAATCGGCTTGTGGATGCCCGCTACCAACGATGATAAGTTGCTGCGCGGAATAGCGTGAGCGAATCGTTTTCTTCACAAGATCCTCCCATAAAAAACCGTTCTGTGAGAAAATTTTCGCGGTTAAACTTGCTGGCCGCGTGGTGCGTTCCATGGCGGTTTGGATGCTAATTCCAATGCGATACATCAGGACATCATGGTTCTCGCGTAAATAGGCGTAAATGGATTCCTTGGCAAACGTTTGAAAAATAGTCGCAATCTGCTTCTCTAAATCAGGGGATAAAATGTGCTCTTCCTTAATCAAAAAACGCTCTTGTGCTAGGAAAAGCGGACTTTCGACGGCATGAAACATGGAAAAGGTATCAATGAGACTAACCATTAAATCGTCCGCATCCCAGCCAATCTTCGGCAAAATATTGAAAATTGTTTCCACAAGCCGATACGTTACTGGATTGATTTCTTTGCATGTTTCGATGCGCGCTGTTCTAGATTTTTCAGAATTGTAGGATTTAGAACAAAAGAAAATGCAGGACAAGATGAAAATCGATTCGGATTCTGAAATCTCGATATGTGTCGTATCGGCCAAGATTTGAAAAGCTTCCGCGAGATTGTTGCGTTTATTATATGCTTCCCACGTGCGCGTCGTTCTTTCACCGCGCGGGTCGATGGGATAACCGCGTTTGATGCGAGTCAAGGAAAGTCCCACCCAAGCCGCGTATTGAATTTTGGCAGCGGGGGAGAAATAGATATCTAATTTTCGCATAATATCTTCAATAAAGCCATCGATAATTTCCCAGTGGATGCCCATGAAAAACAAGTCTTGGGCGGGGTAGGCGTTAAAGAATAGGTCGTAAAATAGGAAACGGATTTGCGATTCTTTGCCAATGAGGTGGAGTGGCTTATTCTCGAGTTGGAGGTGAATCGACTTTAAATAGCGGTGAACAGGCGTTAATTTACGGTAGATGGTTGCTGGACTTACAAAATTTTCTTGACACCAAGCCGCGAGTGAAATCTCTTTTTCATCGTAAATATCATAGCAAAGCCGGAATAAATAGGTTTCTGAGAAGAAGGCGGAAAATAGGTGAATAAAGTTCTCATCTATTGGTTTTTCTAATAGGATGCCCTCGGTTGTATTGATAAGTTGCCATTTTTCGGGTAGCGTGTTTTCTAGATTTTTAATATCGCGAGCGAGTGTTTTTTGGAACAGCGCACGATTTTGCAAATTTCTTGGCGATCCCAGATTTTATGGTCAGATAAAAGGACTTTAATGATGCGTAATTGGCGTTCTTTATCTTTTTCTAAAATACCGTTCATGGTGACATCATCCTTCCTCGGTTTATCAAACTTCTTATTTTTGCTGTTCTTCAAAGTCAACTTTGAGAGAGTATCCTCTTTTTTAGTTGGTTTATATGGTTTACAATGAATAGAGATACCAATAAGCGAAAAAAGCAGGTAATAACTATGATTTTAAACAATGATCGCGTAGCAGATGAGATTTATGCTTCTATAAAAACGGCGGTTCTTTGCCAAAAATATAAAATTGGTGACACGATTGAGGTGCAGAATTTGGCAGCTGAATTTGGCGTGTCGAGTCATATTGCAGAGCAGGCACTCCAATTATTATGTCAAAGAGGACTGCTGAATCAGCTTACGACCGATATGTATGACGTGAAGGAAACGCATACCAAAGAATTTTATTACTCAGGTCGGTTCCAAATCATGTTTTTGAATATGGAATATATTATCCAGCGATTGAAAGAAACGAATGTTCCGATTGTAAAAAGTCCACTCATTATACATGTGGAGGCGATGAAGGACGGGGTTCAGAATCGCGATTATACAGCTTATATTGATGCATGTGAGGGATTCTATTTAGAACTTTGCAAACAGGCGAGTATGAGCATTTTAGGTAAAAGTTTGAGAACAATCAATGAGCAGTTAACCGCGTTTGATGACATATTTGGCAAGAAGTTTTTGTTGACGTCATCTATGTGTACGGTTGAAGCTGTGGAACTTATTTTGGTTGCGCTGGAAGATCGCGATTACGAGCGGGCAATCAGTGTTGTGCAGCAATTGTATCATTATTATATTTCCTTGTTGGTCGATTAGGCTTGCTCCTTTTAATAGTAGCGCTTTCGGCGAGATAATGCCATTAAAAAATTCGATTTGTTAGGAAAAATTTAATTTGGAGATAAAACGGCTTTTTGATGTGGGAGGACTGCATTGGAAAGCTGTTTTTTGATGTTGGGAAAATTGGATGAAATACAGGGGAAACCACTTTTAAACCTCACATATTAGTGGTTTTTGTTTTGGTAATGAATGTATTGGGAAGTGGCTTCCTGACTGGATTTCTATCGCAAGTGTTCGATAAGTCGTTATTTTTCAAGGGTTTCCATTCGTTTTTCGCTATTTTTTATGCTAGAATTTAATGGTAGAAGAAGATGTAAAAGATAATGGAGGCGTATAAGATGAAAGTCAGTATTTTTTCGACGTGTCTTGTGGACATGATGTTTCCGAATGTTGGGGTTGCGATGGTGGAATGCTTGGAACGGCTGGGATGTGAGACGGATTTCCCTGAGTCGCAGGTGTGTTGTGGGCAACCTACTTATAACAGCGGTTACATGGAGAAGACGCGGGCTACGTTGATTAATCAGTTGAAGGCGTTTAAGGATTCGGAATATGTCGTTGGACCATCGGGATCGTGCGTTGGTATGATGCGTGAGTATGCGGAGATTTTTAAGGGTGATCCGGAATATGCGGATGCGGCGCGGGAACTGGGCGAAAAAACCTATGAATTTTCGCAGTTTTTATATCATGTGTTGGGCGTGACGGATGTTGGCGCGACACTTGAGGGCAAGGCTACATATCATCGTTCGTGCCATATGACGCGGATTTTGGGTGAGAAAGAGGCGCCGTATGCGTTGCTTGCGGAGGTGCGCGGATTGGAATTAGTACCGTTACCACACGTGGAAAATTGTTGCGGGTTTGGCGGGACTTTTTCGGTGAAGATGCCGGCGATTTCGGAGCAGATGGTGGAGGAAAAAATGGCGGATGTTGTAGCGACGGATGCGGAGATTTTGATCAGCGCGGATATGGGTTGCTTGATGAATATTGGCGGAAAGTTTAATCGTGAGGGTAAGGAAATCAAGATTATGCATATCGCGGAAGTGTTGAATAGTAACGTCACAAAGCCTGTTCGGGCGACTGTTTAAGGGGGATTTTTGAAAATGGGACTATCGACGAGTACGAAGGATTTTGATACGCGGGTGAAGGAGAGTCTGGACGACGCGTTTATGCAAAAAGCGGTTGCCAAGGCGCAGGATGACCAGTGGGTGAAACGGGAAACGTCGCGGGAGAACTTGGGCAACTGGGAAGAGTGGCGTGATCTCGGGGAGCAGATTCGGCAGCATACGCTTGAGAACTTGGATTTTTATTTGGAGCAGTTTAGTGATAATGTGACGAAGAACGGTGGAAAAGTGTTTTTTGCGTCGACAGAACAGGAGGCGACGGATTATGTGAAAGACGTGATTCGGCAGAAAAATGCGAAGAAAATCGTGAAGTCGAAATCGATGGTGACGACGGAGATTGATTTGGATCGGTTGCTGCTTGAGATGGACGGGGTTTCGGTGATGGAGACGGATCTCGCGGAATTTATTTTGCAGATGGATGATTGGGATGAGCCGTCGCATATTGTTTTTCCGGATATACATAAGAACCGGGAGCAGATTCGGCTGGTTTTTAAGGAGAAGCTGGGGTATGACGGGGACAATGAGCCGGAGCATATGGCGCGGTTTGCACGTGAGGTGTTGCGGGAATTTTTCCTGGATGCGGATGTCGGGATTACGGGTTGTAATTTTGCGATTGCGAGCAGTGGCATGGTGAATTTGGTGACGAATGAGGGGAACGCGGATTTGTGCGAGAGCATTCCGGATACGCAGATTGTGTTGATGGGGATGGAGCGCATTGTGCCGAATATGGCGGACGCGGAAGTAATGGATAACTTGTTGTCGCGCAGTGCGGTCGGGCAGAGTTTGACGAGTTACATTACTTTTTCGGGGCCAAAATTGACGGAGGAATCGGATGGACCAGATGATTTTCATGTGGTGATTTTGGATAATAAACGTTCGGAGGCGCTGGGTACGGAGTTTCAGTCGGTGTTGCAATGTATTCGCTGCGGATCGTGTTTGAATGTGTGCCCGGTGTATCGGACGATTGGCGGACATGGTTATGGCTCGATTTATCCGGGTCCGATTGGCGCGGTGCTCTCGCCTGTACTTGGCGGTTACGAACAGTTTGGCGAGTTGCCTTACGCGTCGAGTTTGTGCGGTGCTTGTACGGATACGTGCCCTGTCAAAATTCCACTTCACGGTTTGTTGATCGAGCATCGGCGGGTGATGACGGATGAGCTGAAAATGGGACACGGTTTCGTGGATCAGCAAATGCGCTTTATCGCTAAGGCTACCTCGTCGCCGTTCTTGTTTAAGCAGGCGCTCAAATTTGGACATGTTGGTCTGGGTGTACTTGGTGCGAAACCGTCTACTACGACGGAAAATTTGTATCAGTATGGCGGTTTTATTAACGGTGGATTTGGTTTGATTAAAGGCTGGACGAGTGTGCGCGATTTGCCGAGACCGCCGAAAGAGCGCGATAATTTCCGATCATGGTATAAAAATCGGGAGCAGGGAGGTGCAGCGAAATGACAGCGACGGATAATCGGGAAGCATTTTTGAATGGGATTGCGGAGAAATTAGGCCGGGAACGGCGTCGGACAGGTGTGGTGAGACCAGAGCGCGTGCACACGATTGCAGATACGACGCTCACTGGGAAACCGCAGGACGAGTTGCTTGCGATTGCGAAAGAAGCTTGTTCGCGGATTCATACCGATGTGGTGGAAACGCCCGTCGCAGAACTTGCGGCGCACATCGAAAAAATCGCTACCAATTATGGTAACGAGTCGGTGCTTATTGCGGATGATCCACGTTTCGCGGAATTCGGATTGCAAAATTTAGCGGATAATGCATGGGACAATTGCGCGGTTTCGATTTGGAAAGAAGGGCGTGAGAATCGTGCGGCGAATATTGCGACGGCGGCAGACGCGAATATTGCGATTGCCTTCGCAGAGTTTCTCCTTGCTGAGAGTGGATCGGTCGTTGTGGAGTCGAGTCCGAAACAAGGCCGGACGCTTCATTTTTTACCAGTGCATTACATCGCGATTGTTCCAAAAAGCAAGATTGTACCGCGTTCCACACAAGCCGCAGACTATTATGATGCGCGTATTGCGAGCGGTCAGGAAATCGGTTCTTCCATCAACTTCATCTCAGGCCCGTCAAACTCCGGCGATATCGAGATGCAGCTTGTTGTCGGTGTTCATGGCCCGATTAGCGTTACGTATATTGTAGTAACAGATAAATAGGTCGAATAGAAAGTCATGTTTAGTCCAGCGCTAGGCATGATTTTTTATTCGACTTATTTTTTAGGCTTCGTTCTCTTCACCGATAAGAAGTACGCGGGCATTAAAGATAATGCGGCCTTCTTCCATCAATTGTTGTAAATGAGCCATCAGCGTACTAAGACTAACGCCAGCATAGTTCGCAATCATTTTTCTTGAAAAATATCTTGGTAATTCAATCATACCTTGGTCATCGGCTTTCGGGTTATAACGTGTCGCCAAGGTGTGGATGAACGCTGCAATCATATTTTTCGTGTCTAAAGTTGCTTGGATTTGCTTCTTCTCTAAACGACGTTGAATCGTTTGTAACATGTGATAGTGCTGTAATTGAATCTCTGCGTTCTCTGCAATTTTGTTAAATACATCGCTTTGTGCAAATCTCCAAACCGTTAATTCGTCTGTCAAAGCTTTTCCGAATAGTTGGCTAGAGTAGACGTTGTAATCTAGTAAATCACCTTCGCCAGCAAAATCAATCGCTACATTTTTATTGGAGAAAATACCGGCAACACCAGCTACAATCACAAAGATATAAGGCGTGTTGTTCGTTGCAGTCAATTCGATTTTGTCGTTCTTTTTTAATTCCAATCTTTCCTTGGCGATATCTGACTCGAGTAATGACGTAAGAAACTTCCCAGCTTGTATCTTTGTATCTAATGTATTTGTGTTCATATTATCTCCTCCTATGATTTTTTTTGGCGTTTCGTTAACTGCCTCTATAACCATTAAACCATGAATACGATTTTTGCGACATTCATTATTGTCATCGAAATGGACAGAAATGAAAAAATTGATTTTTATGGAATCTAATGTCGAAAAAAAGGGTAGTATATAATAGGTGATAAAAGTCGGAGAAATTATGAAAAAAGCCAAGAATCTCATCATATTTTTATTTTTCTCTGATATAATCTGGAGATGAATTAAATAGATGGAGTGATTGCTTCATTTGCTAGTTTTAAGAGAGTGTCATTCTAAAGCGAAAAGGATCTGGTGAGATGGAAAATAAAATGAAAACACCAGCAGGCTTAACTTCTAGTGAGGTTGCCGAGCGAGTAAAACATGGACAGGTCAATCACGCGCTGAAGCCACTAACGCGTAGTGTGCTTGGAATTATACGGGATAATACGTTTACGCTTTTTAATATGATAAATGTGGTCATCGCGAGCTTCATTATTCTTGTGGGAAGCTATCAAAACTTGCTGTTTTTGGGCGTCGCGCTCTGCAATACGGCGATGGGGATTTTTCAGGAGATCCGGGCGAAGCGGAATATCGATAAGTTGACAATTTTGACGCAGGCGAAGGTGAAATTCATGCGGGATGGCAAGCTTTGTGAACTGGAGCAGGACGAGCTCGTGCTTGGGGATGTGATGGTTCTGAATCGCGAAGATCAGATTTGTGCGGATGGCATGATTTTTCAGACGGATGGTTTGGAGGTCGATGAATCGCAGTTGACGGGTGAGGCTGAGCCAGTCGTGAAGCGTGCGGATGACTACGTGATGTCGGGCAGCTATATCGTCAGTGGGCAGGCGTACGTGAAGGTTTCCGCTGTCGGAGAGCACAGCTTTGTGTCGAAAATTTCGATGGAAGTGAAGCAGGAGAAGCGGCCAGATAGCGAGTTAATTCGCTCGATTAAGAAGATTATCAAAGTGTTGACGTTTATCATTATTCCGATTGGTTTGGCACTATTTTTCTCGAAGTATTTTCAAGGATTGCCGCTGAAGGAATCGGTGCTCGGGACGGCGGCTGCGATGATTGGGATGATTCCAGAAGGGCTCGTGCTTTTGACGAGTATCGCGCTGGCTGTTGGGGTTATTAACTTGGCGAAGCAGAAAGTGCTCGTGAAATCGATGCCGTGTATTGAGACATTGGCGCGTGTGGATGTGCTCTGTTTGGATAAAACGGGGACGATTACAGATGGAAAATTAGACGTGACGGATATCGTGTTGAAGCATCCGCGTGTGACGTCTTCGCAAATCGACGCTAGTGTTGGTGCCATTGTTGGTTCGCTTTCGGATAATAACGCGACCAGTATCGCGCTCGGAAAGCACTTCACGGAGAATCCAGATTGGCAAATCGAGAAGCGTATCCCGTTTTCTTCCGCGCGCAAATGGAGCGGTTGTAGTTTTACGGAAAAAGGAACGTTTTTGATCGGTGCGCCAGAGTTTATTTTCAGAGATTTATCTGCGGAAAATCGGCAGGAATTGGATGATTATGCGCATCAAGGTTTTCGAGTTTTGGCCGTGGCGCATTCGTTGGAAACATTGACAGAAAGCGTTTTGCCGGAGCAATGTGAGTTGTTGGCTTTCATTTTGATTGCGGATAATATTCGTGCGGAGGCGCCAGATACGTTCGCATTTTTCGCGGCGGAAGGTGTGTCGATTAAAGTTATTTCGGGAGACAATCCGGTGACGGTTTCCAATGTCGCGGTTCGTGCGGGCATTGCGAATGGTGATAAATACATTGATATGAGCGAAGTCGCGGAAGACGCCGATCTCTTGCCGATTATCGAAGCGTATACGGTTTTTGGTCGCGTAACCCCGCATCAAAAGAAAGATTTGATTAACACGTATAAAAATCAGGGACATACCGTTGCGATGACGGGTGATGGTGTCAATGATGTGCTCGCTTTAAAAGAAGCCAATTGTAGCATCGCGATGGCAGAAGGTAGTGACGCCGCGCGTAGCGTTTCCGATTTTGTCCTGCTATCGAATAATTTCGACTCGATGATTGGCGTTATGCGGGAAGGTCGGCGTGTTGTCAATAATATTGAGCGTGTGGCATCGCTTTACCTCATCAAAACGATGTATTCGACGGTACTCGCGCTCGCGTTCATTTTTCTAGCCGGCGCGTACCCATTCCAACCGATTCAACTTAGCCCAATCTCGGCGCTAACTGTTGGGATTCCGTCCTTCTTCTTAGCCTTAAAACCGAACTACGACCGCATTAAAGGACAATTCTTACACAAAGTACTACAAACATCCGTGCCCGCAGCGACATGCGTTATCACGTATATTATGCTTATCCTTGGGTTCGGAAACATGCTAGGTCTAAGTTTCGCGCAAACATCGACAATGAACGTGATGCTAACAGGCGCAACATGTTTCGTCGCCTTAATCAGCGTTGGACACCCATTCGGACGCAAAACAAAAGTACTTGTAGCAACGATGATGGCCGCATTTGTCTGCTTATTCTTATTCGGCGGCAAATTCTTCTCACTCGTATCGATTTTCGATTGGCAAATGATGCTTATCTATGTACCACTACTGGTATCATGTGGCCCACTTTATTGGTTCATTCGCCATACCATCATGCGTTTTGGCTGGGCTGGCGCAAGAGATTAAGGCACACAAAAAAATGGATCGACTCCGTAATCTCGGGTCGATCCATTTGCTCATTTTGCGTCAAAAAACTCATTATATAAGGCACGTACTGCTTTTTTCTCCTGTTCTTCCTTCACGCCGAACATAATGCTGACCTCCGACGAACCTTGGTTAATCATCTCAATATTGATTTTAGCTTCGGACAGAGCTTTCGAAGCGCGCGCCGTAGTTCCGACGTTATGCTTCATGGCTTCACCAACGACCATCACAAGCGCGATGCCGTGTTCGATAATGACTTCATCAGATGCCAACTCATTTTTCAAGCGATCCAACACAGTCGTTTCCGTCTGGCGATCCATCTGGTTTTCTCGCAAAATAATCGTTAAATCATCAATCCCAGAAGGCATATGCTCATACGTCAAGCCCACATCCTCCAAAATCTCCAACACTTTGCGGCCAAATCCAATCTCGCGGTTCATCAAATATTTCGTAATATAAATACTGCAAAAACCGCCATCACTCGCAATCCCGACAACAGGTCCATTCGTATTTTCACGATGATGAATCACACGCGTACCAGGCAATTCCGGACGATTCGTATTTTTAATTTGTACAGGAATCCCAGCTTGGAAGGCCGGAACGAGCGCCTCATCATGGAATACCGAAAAACCAGCGTAAGACAGCTCGCGCATTTCCCGATACGTCAGCTCCACAATCGCATTCGGCTTATGCACAATCGATGGATTCACTGCATAAACCGCATCGACATCCGTGAAATTCTCATAAACCTCCGCCTTCACACCGTTCGCCACAATCGCCCCCGTAATATCCGAGCCACTGCGCGAAAATGTGCTGATTTCGCCGTCCTTCGTATAGCCAAAGAACCCTGGAAAAACAACAATCCCGTCGCGTTCCAACAACTTATACAAGTTATCGTAACTCTCCGGCAAAACCTGGGCATTTCCTGGCTCATCGGTCACAAACAATCCCGCATCTTTCGGATTCACATAGTGCGCCTCCGTGCCTTGACTGCGGAAAAACGCGGCAATTAATTTCGCATTATTATCCTCGCCACTCGCTTTAATCCGGTCCATGTAGCGGTCGGGGTTCGCTTTATCCGAGTTCAGAAGCTCCTTGAAATCTCGCGTAATTCGCGCCATCACTTCCTCACTTAGTCCAAGCTCATCCGCAATCGAGGCATAGCGAGCCAAGACTTCCTGCTCCAAATCCGACGCCGTTTCCCCTAAAAGATGTTTCGCGCCACAATCAATTAATAAATCCGTTACCTTCACATCATCTGCAAAACGCTTACCAGGAGCTGATACAACAACGAATTTTCGCTTCGAATCCTCTACCACGATTTTGTATACTTTTTGTAGTTGCGTAGCCGAAGCCAGCGAACTTCCGCCGAATTTAATAACTTTCATTTTTCACACTCCTGCTTTCATTCATTTGGCTAAGTATTCTGTTAACGAGATTCCTAAAAACGCCTAGCCTGTATTATCTATCCATTATGACCGTTTTTGCTAGAAAAAACAATATGTTTTTAGAATTATTGGAATTTATTTAGATGAAAAAAATAGAAGTTCCGTGGAAAGGAACCTCTACTTTTGGTCTAGTTATCCGTGCCGTTCTTTAATCAAGCCTTGCCGATACGCGCCCAATAAGCATTTCAATTCATCAATTTGCTGCAATAAATCCTTCCCAATATCCGTATCACGAACGAGTTTCCGCTCGGTTTCGGTTTCAATCACTTGGCGTGTCGAGAGGATGTCGGTTTCTTGCTGAATCGCGTCCTCTGTCGAAGTAAACGGCTGATGGGACACGAGTTGCAGGCCAAAGGAGTTGTATAGCAACGTGTAACCCGCCAGACCTGTTGTTTTTTGGTAAGCAGGGGAGAAACCACCATCGATGACTAACATCTTGCCACCCGCCTTAATCGGACTCTCGCCTTTGCCTTCTTTGACAGGTGTGTGGCCGTTGATAATGTGCCCGCTGGAATCTAAATCGAATTCCGCTAGAATCTGATGGCAAACCTTTTCTTCGTTTCGCAGTTTATAATACGCGTTCTTTTTTTCAATATGCGTTTCTTTATCCTCCACAAAATAGCGTTCAAACGTCGTCATTTCGCTTTTTCCAAATAAGGAAGAGGCGGCGCCGGTCCAGAGATACCAAACGATATCGAGTGCATATTTCTTTTCAGGGGTGCCACTTGTTCGGAAATAGCCTTCGCGTGCGATTTGCTCAAATTGTTCCAGCAAAGCCCGCCCAGCGTATTTCTGCCCTTTTAGCGTCATCTCCATAAAACTACCATCTTCGTTCAACGGAATACAGCCGTGGTAAAGCAGGTTGCTATTGTAAGTCAAAACCATGCTTCCTTTGGCGTATAAAAACGAAACATGACGCTGCAGTTTTTCACAATTTTTGAAAGAGGAGACGAGTTTGTCGATCAGTTCGTGCTCTTCAGGCGTAAGGGCGTATGGATTAGCTGGGTCAATCGTTGGAAAATGGTGATCTTTGAGCGGATAGGTTTTTCCTTTAATGGTCACCGTCCCAGCTTCATAATCAATCATATCCAACAACAACCGATGCTCCATCTCGAATTCAGGATGGCGAGCAATGATTTCACCTTCCAGCTTAAACTGAATCACCGCAATCGCTTTATGCATCCGCGCAATCTGATTGATCTCGGTCGTACTTTGCTCGGTAATCGCGGTTTTCTGGGGCAAAAAGGCGGTACAAGGATCTTCACCATAATTTTCCTCGGCAAAAAGGGCAAGCGGACGAATCGAGATGCCGTAGCTGTCCTCGATAATATCCAGATTCAAATACCGACTCGAAATCCGCAAAACGTTGGCCAAACAAACGCGCGATCCACTCGCAGCACCCATCCAGAGCATGTCATGATTGCCCCACTGAAAATCGATGGAATGGTAGGACATCAAGGAATCCATAATTTTATCAGGATAAGGTCCGCGGTCATAGACGTCGCCAACAATATGTAAATGGTCCACCACGAGGCGCTGAATCAGTCGGGCAAGCGCGCCAATGAACTCAGCGGCACGATCAAGCGCGATAATACTCGTGATAATTTCCTGATAATAGAGCGATTTATCCATGACGAGATGATTTTCGTGCAGTAATTCTTGCAAAATATATTCAAAATCGGCAGGCATTGCTTTGCGGACCTTGGAGCGGGTATACTTAGAAGAGACGTGGACGCAGAGCTCAATCAATTGGAACAGCGTACTGCGATACCACAAATCAAGATTCTCCGTCGTTTCGGTGACCAAATCGAGCTTTTGTTCCGGATAATAGATTAAAGTTGCCAAACTATTAATCTCGGCGTCGGTCAGCCGATTCCCAAACACATCATGAATTTTTCGTTTGACAACACCGGAACCGTTGCGGATGACTTGCTCAAAAGCTTCATATTCCCCGTGTAAATCGCTCAGAAAATGCTCCGTGCCTTTCGGTAAATTGAGAATGGCCTCTAAATTAATGATTTCTGTGGCTGTGCTTGCGATGGTAGGATAGTTACGAGACAACAAACGTAAATACTTAAATTGGTCTGCTTGCATAAATATAATTCCTCCCTTTATAAAAGCCATATAATATTAATTGGTATAGTTCATTATAGAGAACGAAGACGTATTTCGCAAGGCAGATGATTCGAATTTTGAAAAACGGTTATGTACTATAGTAGAAAGTAAGCTTTGAGAGGATGCGATGGAAAATGACAGTCATTATCGGAATTTCGGGGACACGCCGCAGTATGGAGTTCCCACAAAATATATTTGAGGACCGCGCGACAGTGAATGATACGTATGTCAAAGCTGTTGCAAAAGCAGGAGGCGCACCGATTATTTTGCCGGTGACAGAAACGGGTTATGCGAAGGAAATCGTTGCGCATATCGATGGCTTGATACTTACAGGCGGTGATGATATTTCGCCGTTCTTATATGGGGAAGAACCATTGGCACGACTGAGTGGGACGCTACCAGATCGCGATTTATATGAGATGGAATTATTGAAAGAAACACTTGCGCAAAATAAACCGGTGTTAGCGATTTGCCGCGGTGTACAGCTGATGAATGTGGCGTTTGGTGGTTCGCTTTATCAAGATATTAGTTACGCGCCAGGCATTGAGCGGCAACATTTACAACACACCGATCCGGCTTTTCCGATTCATTCTGTCACCACAAAAGAGAATTCGGAGTTGAGGGCCATTTTTGGTGAGAAGACGATGGTGAACTCGCTACATCATCAAGTGATTAGAAACGTGGCGGCAGAATTTCATGCGACGGCTTGGGCATCGGATGGTGTGATTGAGGCGCTGGAACGCGAAGGAGATTTATTCGTCGTTGGTGTTCAGTGGCATCCTGAAATTATGGTGAAGCAGGATGATGAAATGTGCGCCTTATTCGAAACCTTCATTCAAAAAGTAGAAGCGAATAATTGAGTACAGCAAATGAATTCTAGGGCAAAATCTGGTACAATAGATAAACACACGAGAGGAGCTGGCAAACAGATGATAGAATCCATTAAAAAATGGTCGGATAAAACACCACGGTTATTGCGGGCTGCGTTAAATCTAGCATTGATTCTAGTGGCGGTGATACTTGTCATTGCGATGTTTAAAGAGATTTGGGAAATTTTTCACAGCATTTTTTATGATACTTCCGAGAGTTTTTATCAGATTACCGAAGAAATTTTGGTATTCTTTCTTTATTTTGAGTTTTTAGCCTTGATTATTAAATATTTTGAGATGGAGTACCATTTCCCGCTACGTTATTTTATTTACATCGGGATTACAGCGATTGTTCGCTACATTATTATCGATCATGAAAGTGCACTGGCGACGCTGTTTTTGTCCGGCGCGATTCTTGTACTTTTGATATCCCTTTTTGTTGCTAATACGAAGACGCTGCGGCGGGACACGAATTAGGTTTAGGAGGAATGTTAGATGAAAATAGTAGTAGTCGGCGCAACGGGGACGATTGGCAAAGCGATTGTCGCAAAATTAGAGCAGGAACACACGGTGATTATGGCGAGTCGTAAGGGTGCGGATGTGGCGGTGGATATGACGTCTCCCGCGAGCATCCAAGCGATGTATGAGCAAGTCGGAAAAATCGATGCGCTGGTCGTTGCTGCGGGTGCTGCTTATTTCGGACCGCTCACGACGATGACGCCGGAAAACAACGAGCAATCCATCGACGGCAAGCTAAAAGGACAAATGAATCTCGTCTTGTTGGGACTCGAATATCTGAACGATGGTGGTAGTTTTACACTTGTCACGGGAATCATGATGGATGATCCAATTAAACAAGGCGCCTCTGCTGCCATGGTGAACGGTGGGATTCGCTCATTCGTCAAATCAGCGGCGATTGAGATGCCACGAGGGATTCGAATTAACAGTGTAAGCCCAAACGTATTGCAAGAATCTTGGGATAAATACGCAGACTTTTTCGTAGGTTTCAACCCAGTTCCTGCCGAGCGAGTGGCGCAAGCATTTGTGAAAAGTATCCTTGGAGGCCAAACTGGTCAGAATTACGAAGTGTATTAGGAGGAATTAGAAAATGGATATAGTAAGAGGTACAAACGGTTTTGACGTGATTCATGAGAACGGAAATTGGCAGCTAAATCGCGATACAGGTTTTTCGCCAACACAAGCGACGGTCGCGGCCGTAGCAGCATGCAGCGGTTATGTATATGATTCTATTTTAGAAAAAAAGCGGATTGACTACACAATTGAGAATATCCATGCTGATTTTGAGCAAGATCAAGAAGCGGTCGTCCGTGTTTTAAAGAAAATCGAAGTAACCTTCACCTTAAAAGTCGCGCCAGAAAACCAAGCAAAGGCGGAAAAAGCGCTACATCTCGTGAAAAAATCATGCCCAGTTGCGATGTCCTTAGATCCAAAAATCGAGATTATCGAAAAAGTCATCTTCTCATAATAAAGACGTAGGTATGAGGAAAAATCAAACCATAGGCCTAGGTAATTTAGGCACCAATGTAGCATAATGTAATTATAAGTACCAAATGTGTCGACATTGTAGAAAAATAAAATGATTTTTTGGCTGAATTTTTGTTATAATAAGGATGGACAAGAAAAACCAGCGCGTCGCTAAATGCTTAGTTTCTAGGCGAAAGTGAGTACCAGAGCGGGATGTACTAGGGTGCACGGCAATGGGACGGAGCTTTTAATGACGAAAATATGCTGGAAAACAAGCTTGGGTAATGGCACGATGGTATTGTATCATGGTGTGGAGGGAAGGCGAAAACAGTGAACATAGGTATTTTTACAGATACTTTTTTTCCGCAGATTAGCGGTGTAGCAACATCAATTAAGACGATGGAAAAAGAGTTAACCAAACGAGGACACAATGTGTATATATTTACAACTTCAGACCCACAGGCTGACTTGGAGGCGGAACGAGGAAAAGTATTCCGTTTTTCAAGCATTCCGTTTGTGTTTTTTCCTGAGCGACGAATCGCAATGGCTGGAACGCAAAAGGTGGCCCGTTTAATTAAGCGTCTCGAAATTGATGTTATTCATACCCACACGGAATTTTCGATGGGGCTAATCGGGAAAAAGATGGCAAAAAAATTCGATCTTCCTGTTTTGCATACGTATCACACGATGTATGAAGATTATTTACACTATATTGGTAAGGGGAAACTGATTGGGCAAGGCGTTGTGCAGAAGTTAAGTCGTGCGTTCTGTGATTCGATGGATACGGTCATCGTGCCAACGGAGAAAGTACAGACGTCGCTTAGAAGTTACGGCATCGCCAATCATATTCGGATTATCCCGACTGGTACGGAATTTAAATCGTTTGAACCGGATCGATTTAAGCAAGCAGATTTAGCGCAGACCAAGGCGGATTTAGGTATTTTACCTGATGATAAAGTGGTCGTTTCGGTGGGACGTGTAGCGCAAGAAAAAGGTATCGACATTATCGTGAGAGCTTTTCCAAGTGTTTTGGCGAAGGTTCCTAATGCGAAATTGCTGATTGTTGGTGATGGACCTGCGCGTGCGGAGCTTGAAGAACTCGCGTTTACGGAAGATATTTCGAAATCGGTTATCTTTGCGGGAGAACAAGACTGGGAAACAATTGGTCGTTTTTATCAATTGGGCGATGTGTTTGTGAGCGCGTCTACATCGGAAACGCAAGGTATGACATATATTGAAGCGATGGCATCGGGAATTCCGGTGATTGCAAAAGCGGATCGCAGTAATGAGAATCTGATTTTGAATCGGAAAACGGGTCGTAGTTTTAGAGCGGATTGGGAGTTGCCTGAGGTGATGTGTGATATGTTGCAACAGCCTGAGGTGGCAGAACGTTTGGCAGCGAATGCGCTACAACATATTGGTAGTTTTTCCGCGGAACGGTTTGGTGCTAATATTGAACAAATTTACATGGAAGTATGCGAGAATTATGGCTGGGTCGATGGGCAAAGAACGTATGAGCCGCTTGATCAGTATACGGTGAGCAATTATGTTTTAAGCATTCCGTCGGCGGTTCTCCAAAAACGAGAGAAGAAAGTGAGAAAATATCATGAATAGAATTACGATGCTATCCTCTGCGGAAAAAGTAAAAGGACAGGGGGTAGCTTCTGCTTACCGAGAATTAATTAATTTAATGACGACACACCATGCGGATAAGTACGACGTGGCTATTAATACATATCGCAAATCTGAGATAACACACTATCATACGATTGATTTCCCGTTCTTTTTATCGACATTTGCGAAGAAACGGCGCGGCGTGATGGTCGGTTATGTGCATTTTTTGCCGGAGACGCTAGATGAGAGTCTAGAGCTTCCGTGGATTGCGAAAAAAGTTTTTTATAAATATGTGATTCTATTTTATAAGCGGATGGACGTGCTTGTTGTGGTGAATCCGTCGTTTATTCCGCAATTGGTGGCGTACGGTATACCAGAAGAGAAAATTAAGTACATTCCGAATTTCGTGTCCGCGAATACGTTTTACCCAATGGAGACGACTGAAAAAATGGCGCTGCGCAAGGAACATGGTATTGCGCCGGACGCGTTTGTGGCGATTGGTGTTGGGCAAGTACAGCATCGTAAAGGCGTTCTGGATTTCATTGAGGTCGCGAAACAGTTGCCGGAGATGCAGTTTATTTGGGCTGGCGGTTTTTCGTTTGGGAAAATCACGGCGGGCTACAAGGAATTGAAAGAAATTTATGATAATCCGCCTGCGAATGTACAGTTTCCTGGGATTGTCGAGCGTGCGGATATGAATGCGTATTATAATATGGCGGATGTGCTCTTTTTGCCGTCTTTTAACGAATTATTCCCGATGGCGATTCTTGAAGGAATGAGTAGCGGGCTTTCGGTATTGCTTCGCGATTTAGAGCTTTACGAAGGGATTCTCGCGGGGAATTACATGGAAGCGTCTGATGTGGCTGGGTTTAAAGCACAATTAGAACGGATGGCGACCGATAAGGCTTACTTAGAAACGGCCAAAGAAGGCGCGAAAAAAGGTGCGGCGTATTATTCAGAAGCCAGACTGACAGGATTGTGGCAGGAATTTTATGATGGGCTTTTGAAAGGATAGAGGCAGATGAGTAAAAATACGAGCCGGCATCTGATTAGTATTTTGCTAGTCGTTGCGATTAGTGTTGGATTTATTTATTTCCAATTTCGTGATGTCAAATGGAGTACGGTTTTCGATGTTCTGAAGCATGTGAATTTAGTTTATATTGGGATTGCTTGTTTGGCGATGTTTTTGTATTGGTGGCTGGAAGCGGTTGTGTTGCATCGTTTTGGAAAGCAAGCAGATCCTACATTGAAGCTTCGAACATCGTTTCGAATCACGATGATTGGGCAGTTTTTTAATTCGGTGACGCCGTTTGCGAGTGGTGGACAGCCCGCGCAGCTTTATTTATTGACGCGACGGAAAATCGATATCGGACTTGCGAGCTCGGTCTTACTCATCAAGTTTATTATTTATCAAGCGGTGATTGTCGGCACGTTTATTTTCTTTTTGATCGTCGGTTTTCCGTTGCTTGGACACACGACATTTGAAATTAAGTACTTGATTTTGATTGGATTTGTGATTAATTTAGGAGTCATTGTTTTTCTGATGACGGTGGCTAAAAGCGAACGTGTGGCTGCGGCAATTGTACATCTTCTGTTGAAGCCAGCGCTTTTATTCGTTAAAAAGGAAAAGCGTGAGGGGATTCGTGAAAGCGCGGATAGCAAGATTTTCTCGTTTCATGAGGAGAGTGTGCGTTTTAGTGGGAATAAACGATTGATTTGGGAATGTGTCGGGTACACGACTGTTCAGCTCCTATTTTATTTGAGTATTCCTTATTTTGTGTTACTTAGCATGGGCGTGACGGATGTTGGTTTGATGACAGTGATGACATATCATGCATTTGTGATGAAATTGTCGTCCTCGATCCCAACGCCTGGTGGTAGTGGTGGCGCGGAATATAGCTTTACCTCGTTTTTTGGAATGGTGCTGAGCCCAGATAAATTGGTGATTGGACTGATTTTATGGCGCTTGATTACGTATTATAGTTGCACGATTTTCGGCGCGATTGCGATGATACCATTTGGACGGCGAACCAAGAATACAGAGTCTGATGCATAACCCAAATAAATCGGCGACAAGCGTTCGCATTGTTGGGGCTGTTCGAAATGTAATGAGTTACAGCCCCAATATGCATGAGAGCAAAGCGAGCATGTAATCCTTCCCGGCTGTTCGAAATGAGTTGTACCTATAAGCATCGAAAATAGGCGTTCCTTCTAGCTATTTAAAACAAGGATGCGGTACATCTTTACGTTTCTGCTATACAAGAGCCGTTTCGCTTAACTTCTTGCATGGTCGAGGAAACTACCCTCTCCCTGCTTTCAGTCATCACATACACCAGTATGCTCCGCTTTGTTGTTGTTCTTTGAAGCAAGGCGAATTAGAACCTCAATATGCAAAAGAATGGAATGAGTTTGCCATCCTCATTCCACCAAATCCCCTGAATACAAACGCTTTCGCTCGATTTGTGTAACGCATTATTTTCGTCTTACCCAAAAATAAAGGGGCAGGCGATTTTGTCTTGTTTGGAGTTATATCCTAAACCTTTCGTCTATTATGAAGTGGTAAAATAATCGGCTTGCCATCTTGCAATGAGGTTTTGTGTGTCGTCGGTGGATAGGGCTTTATAGCCGATAATGTGTTCTTTCGCGATTTCTAAGCTTTCAAAATGGTCGATCAACCGTTGCGCGGTATTGTTGATATGAACGTCTCCGAGCGTGATGGATTGATTTTTTTCGTTATCTGCAAGTTGATGGCCGATGATGTAGCCGGCTGCTGTTACTAAAAGTAGATGGTTCATATTTCTTCACTTCCTTTTAAATTTTTTGGTGCGGGCATGGTGACATATCTTTTTGAAAAGTACATATAGACGAAAATGCAGGCGAAGGCGATGATTCCGGCAATGATGTAGAGGCCTTGGAAGGATAGGACGTGGTGGATTTCGCCCATGATGTAGGGTCCGATTCCTAAGCCGAGATCAAGCCCGATAAAGTAGGTGGATAAGCCGATGCCGATTCTGTGTGGTTCGCAAACTTTTAAACTGACGGCTTGCCCATTGGACATAAATGTTCCGTAGCCTAAGCCGATTAAGCCGCCGGAAAGAAGCAAGACAAAGCTGGTCGAGGCGGTGCTTAGAACGAATAATCCCACGGCTAAGAAGAAATAGCTTGGATACATAACGAATTTTTCACCTTTGACATCGAATAGTTTGCCGGACATGGGTCTGGTGAAGGTTATGACTAAGGCGTAAACAACGAAGAAAAAGGTGCTGGCGCTGACGAGATCGATGGCTCTGGCGTAAGAAGCAAGAAATGTGAGTACGGTGGAATAAGAGATGCCCATCAAAAAGGCGACGAAAGCGATTGGCAGTACTTTCAATTCCACGAAGCTTGATAGAGTCCAGGTTTTCAATGCTTTGCGGTGTTCGTCTGTTAAAACGATATTTTTCACAGGGAGGTAGAAGCAGAGAAGGGTTGTTAGGAGTACAAGGATGCTGGAGAAAAGAATGATGGTATAAAAACTTGTTTGACTGAGCATAATCATGCCGATAAAGGGACCAATTGCTGCGGCTAAACTTGTGCTAAGTCCGTAATAATTGATGCCTTCCCCGTTTCTTGATTTAGGGATATAGGATGTGACGATGGCATTGGTGGCTGTGGAGGTAGTTCCGTAAGCAAAGCCGTTTAAAAAGCGAATGAGGAACATGACGGAAATAGAGGGCATGTATATGTAAGCGATTGTGGTGAATAAAAAGAACAAGATACCGTATCTCAGAACGCGTTGTCGACCGAGTAATTCTAGTTTCTTTCCCATATAGAGTCTGGCTAGCAATGTACCGATGATGTAGATGCCAGATGCAAAACCAGCCTCGCCAAGTGATGCGTTCAAGTTTTCTTGGGCGATGACGGCGATGATAACCATTAATAAGTAATAGACGAGGTACACGACGAAGTTAATGAGTGTGATTAAAATGAAACCTTTGTTGAATAATTTTTCTTTCATGCGATAAAACTCCCTTTCTTGATAACAAGCATTAGTATAGAGCTTTTTTTGTCCGCGTACTTTTTAATTTGGTAATCTAGTATGATATATACAAAAATGTATAACAAATGTTGTGAATAAATGTGGAGGGATTCTGTATGATGGAGATAGATAAGCGGGATTTTGGATAAAGGGGATGGAATAATGAATCAGGATATTCTTAGTGAATATGTCAGTGCCAATGATTTTCCGATTGTTACGAGGGCGCGCCGCAAATATTTAACGTATGAGGGACTGGAAGATTCGTATGTGTATATTTTAAAAAGTGGGATTATCAAGACGAGTATTATTTCAAGGGATGGTCGCGAATTTAATCTGGGTTATATTAATAAGATGGATATTGTGTCGCTACTAAAAGATGAGTATTCTCAGTTTGCGAATGCGCCTTTTAATATTCGGGTGGAGTCGGATAGTGCGGAGTTATATCGGATTGATCGGGTTCAGTTTTGGAGGGATGTGAATGGGAATGGTGATTTGCAGATTTATGTGAAGGATTACTACCGGACGCGGCTTTTGGAGTCGATTAAGAAGATGCAGCAAATGTTGATGAATGGCAAATTAGGGGCTATTTGTACGCAGCTTTATGAGTTGTATAAATTGTTTGGTGTGGAGATAGAACAGGATCAGTTTTTGATTGATTTTTTGGTGAGCAATGAGGAAATTGGGCATTTTTGCGGGATTAATTCGGCGAGTAGTGTGAATCGGATTTTTCAGCAGTTGAAGGCGGAGGGCGTTATAGCGATGCAGAATCGGTATATTATTATTAAAAAGCTCGATGTGATTCAGGAAAATGTGATTTTTTGAGGGGGAGGTTCTTGCGTGTAGCGGGAACTTTTTTTATTGAGAAAGATTCTCAACTAGGCAGGTGCGCGTTTGTTTGTTATAATAGAATTTCCGTGACAGAAAGGGGAGGTAAGATGATGTTGAGACGATTTTTTAGTTATTATAAGCCTTATAAGCTTTTATTTATAATTGATTTTGGGTGTGCGGTTATTGCGGCGCTCCTTGAGTTGGCGTTTCCGGTGGCTGTGAATCAGGTGATTGATAAGTTGTTGCCGAATAAAGACTGGGGATTGATTGTGACGGCGGCTTTGGCGTTGTTGTTTTTCTATTTTTTGAATATGTTTATGCAGTATATTGTGACGTATTGGGGGCATATGTTGGGGCTCAATATTGAGACGGATATGCGCCGGGATTTGTTTGCGCATTTGCAGAAGCAGCCGTTTGAGTATTATGACAATCAGAAAACAGGGAAATTGATGTCGCGGATGACGACGGATTTGTTTGAGATTGGAGAGGTCGCGCATCACGGACCGGAGGATATTTTCATTTCGATTATGTCGCTTGTTGGGGCGTTTTTGTTGATGATGACGATTAATGTGAAGCTTGCGGTGATGACGATTGTGCTCGTGCCAATTTTAGGCGTTTTGATTATTCTGTTTAACAAAAAGATGACGGGTGTGAATACGCAGATCTTTAAGGATTTGGGTAGTTTTAATGCGGGCGTGGAGAACGCGATTAGTGGTGTGCGTGTGGTGCAGGCGTTTGCGAATGAAGGTTTTGAGCGGGAGCGTTTTGGATTGCTGAATCAGACGTATCGCCAATCGAAATTGATGTTTTATAAGGTGATGGGATTTAGTTTCTCGTTTAACTACTTTTTGATGCGCTTGATTACGTTATTTGCGCTGTTTTTTGGATCGTATTTTGTGATTAATGATGAGATTTCGTACGGGCAGTTTGTGAGCTTTATTTTGCTAACGAATGTGTTTATGCGGCCGATTGAGAAGATTAATTCGGTGATTGAGAGTTATCCGAAAGGGATTGCTGGATTTAAGCGGTTTATTGAGGTGATTGACACGAAGCCGGCGATTGTGGACCGGGAGGATGCAGTGGACGTGGCGCATTTGCATGGTGATATTTCGTACAAGAATGTGTCGTTCCAATATGATTCAGGAAAAATGGTGCTGGATGGGATTGATTTGCAGGTGAAGGCGGGCGAGACGATTGCGTTTGTTGGGCCTTCTGGTGCTGGGAAAACGACGATTTGTAACTTGTTGCCGCGGTTTTATGATGTGACGGCGGGCGCGATTACGATCGATGGGATGGACATTCAGGCGATGACGCTGGCTTCTTTACGGGCGCAAATTGGTGTGGTGCAGCAGGATGTGTTCTTGTTTTCGGGATCGATTCGGGAGAACATTGCGTACGGAAAATTGGATGCGACGGATGAGGAAATTCAATATGTGGTGAAACTGGCGCATTTGGAGAAAGTTGTGGATGAGATGCCGAATGGTTTGGATACGCTTATCGGGGAGCGGGGTGTGAAGCTTTCTGGTGGACAGAAGCAGCGGCTGGCGATTGCGCGCATGTTCTTGAAAAACCCGCCGATTTTGATTTTGGATGAGGCGACATCAGCGCTTGATACGGAAACGGAACTGGTGATTCAGCAGTCGTTAGACGAGCTCGCGAAGGGGCGGACGACGTTGATTATTGCGCATCGATTGGCGACGATTAAACATGCGGACCGGATTATTGTGGTGAACGAGTCTGGAATTGCGGAACAGGGAACGCATGCGGAGTTGCTGGCAAGGAATGGCGCGTACCGTAATTTGCATGATGCACAGTTTTCAAGAAATGAATAATACTAGCTTTAGAGGTAAGGGATTTTATTGTTAGAGTCCTTACCTTTTTTTCATCTAATAATGGAAAATAAATCTATATTAAAGGGTGTATTAACTATAGTGAAAAAATTTTTTTGAAACGGGAATAATGTGTATTTGTGTCTTATTTGACGCTGTTTTGTAAATCTTTTGTTCTTTATATGTAGCTTTATTTCCCATATTTAGAATTTTATCGTGTTTGGAAATAGTAGATAGTGGTATTAAATACTTCTAGAGTAATTTTGTGTAAAAAAAATTACTTATTAGATAATTATAATGCGAAATTTGTGGTTACTTTAGGTACATATATAATCCGATAGGAAAGTAGTTCGGTTTTTTCGGAGAGATAGAAGTAGCTGTTTTTTTTGTATTAGAAAATGGGGGAGAGAATGATGAAGAGAATACTGGCTTCGGTGCTTACTTTCATGTTGGTGGCGTTCACGGTTTTGACGGCGATTCCGGCTCAATCTGAGAATCTGGACGCTGTGGAAAAGGACTTTTTTACAGGTGTTGTTGTGGAGGATGGGGCTGGTAAGGCGATAACGGCGGATTCGGAACCGCTGCAATTGGAGAAAAGCAAGGTGGCTATTCGGTACGGCTGGACGATTGCTAGTGGGGAAAATTTGGCTGGCAAAGAGGTTTATTTGACGATGCCGGAAAACGTGAATTTGGAGAAGAATTTGAGTGAGGATTTCCAAATTGATGGTGTGACGTACGGGACATTGGTAATGGATAACGCGAAGCATACGTTGCATTTGACGTTTAATGAGAAGGCAACGGGATTTACGGAGGATAAACAGGGGGAAATCGTTTTAGATGCGACGCTTAAGAGTGATACGAAAGAGAAGCTTCTGCCGCTGAAATTTAATCTTGGTACGCAGTTAGTGACGGTTGATGTGCCGCTTTTACAGGATGAAAAGACAGATAATGGAACGCAGGTTACAAAAGAGCCTGAGAAAGACACAAAGAAAGAGGCAACGGTAAAATCAAAAGCGAAGTCGAATGCATCTGTGGCGTCGATTGAAGGAACCGCGATTACTTCTAATATTTTAACAAGTGTCGTGTTAACAGACCTTAATGGGAATCCGTTTACAGATGAAAACCGACCAACGATAGATTCACAGGCGAAAATTCAGATTAATTGGGAACTTCCTGATTCTTTAAATGTAAAGAACGGAGATACGTATACGTTCTCGATTCCAACCCTTTTTGCGGTTACTAGCCCAATTACGGGAACATTTGGCGAATATGGAACGTTTGTTGTGAATACAGATCATACTGTCGTGATGACGTTCAATGAAAATGCAGAAACATCTTCTAATGTGCAGGGGGAAGAGCATTTTACCACGTATTTTGATCAGCAGCAGATCATTGGTATTACAACGAAGACAGTGACTTTTCCGGTAGATGAAGGTGCTACTTTTACATTGAATTTCATACCGAGTGGTGGGAGTAGTATTACGAAAGCGGGGACAGCGAATGCTACGTATAACCCGACCTCTATTAACTGGAGAGTCCAGGTGAACGGAAATCAGAAGCTCCTTAAAAAGAGTATTCTGAGAGACCCGATTCCAACAGGGCTGTCACTTGATCCAACGTCTATTCAAGTTTACAAGTTGAATGTTTTTACGAATGGGACAAACGCGGTGGGAGCTTTAGCGGATCCTTCTGAGTACACGATTGTGCCAAATGCGAACAATACGCTAGAAATTGATTTTGCGGATAGTAGTATTAAGGCGTACGAGGTTAGGTACTCGACTAATATTACGGATTTAACGAAGACAACTTTCACGAATACGGCGAATCTGACGAGTACGAATAATCCTACGGTTACTGCCTCTTCTACAGTGCCGGTTAATCGCGGGAAACGTCTGAATAAATCAAGTACGTATGATTCTAAAACGCAAAAAATTTCATGGACGATAAATTATAACTACGATACGGCGCCTATCACGCAACCCAATGCCATTATTCGTGATTTATTTACAAACACATACGGGCTTGTGGCAGGATCGATTGTTGTTAAAAATGTAAGTATTGATGGGGCAGGCGTGGCGACGGTTGGTAGTACAGTACCGGCTAGTGCGTATACGGTGACGCCTACATCAACGGGGACACAAAATGGTTTTAATTTGCAGTTTAATCAAGCGATCACTGGGGCGTATGTGATTACGTATGATACGACGCCGACGAATATTATAACAACAAATCTTAGTGTTGCGAATACCGTAACGACGCCAAATGGTTCGACAACGAGTACTGCATCATCAACGAGAAGTGTCACCCAAGGAAATATTAGCAAAACGGTGACGAGTACGAATTATAATACGAAGGTTATGCAGTGGCAACAGGTTATCAACAATAACAATTATATTATGAACAATGTTTTCATCAAGGACCGTTTTACATCGGATGGTTTAACACTGATTCCGAGTACGGTGAGACTTGTGGACACAAATAATGCGAATAGTGTTTTAGTGGCGGGTGTTGATTATATATTAACGCAATACGGGGACGGAAAAGGCTTCACGATTGAGTTAATTGGAAACTACGAACAAAATATGACACATACGCTGCGATTGACATACAGTACCTCGTTTAATTATTCGGAGGTAACGGCGCCAAACAATTTTGAAAATGTGGCTTCAATTTTTTGGACGGAAATTAATGGTGATGATACGAGTTCGGTCGTTGTTAATGTGAATCCGGGTGATTATACGAAAAATAATGGTTTTAAATCGGGGACGTATGACGCGCAGCAGAAGCTTATCACGTGGACGGTTGGCATGAACTATAATTTACTACCTGTGGCGGATCCTATTTTTACAGATACCGTGACAGCGAATCAGGCGTTGATACCGAGTTCGATTGAAGTGCATAAAATGACGCTTGGCACGGGGCAGAATAGCTATTCGGATGGTGGGATTGTACCGAGTAGTGAGTACACGCTAGACACAACGGGCGGTATTATTACGGTACATTTCAATCATAGTATTCAAACGGCTTACTATATTACGTATAAAACGAGTCTGGCGGATAAACTCATCGTGTCCACGTACACCAATACGGCGACGTTAAAAGACGGGACGCAGGATTTTGGTTCTTGGACAGGTAACGTGAATATTCCGAGTGGTGGTAGTTATGTCGGAAAAACGGGTGTTCAAAATGGAGCCAATATTGATTGGACGGCTACTGTTAATGCAGGGCAGTCAACGGTTTCGAATGCGACGCTTATAGATACGCCAACGAGTAACCAAGTTTTGATTCCAGCTTCGTTCCATTTGTATAAGACAGTGGAGGCTGTGAACGGGACCTTTACACAAGGAGCGGAACTCGTGCAGGGACAGGACTATACATTAGCGATTACAACGAATAATACGACGGGTGCCCAAACTTTTAAAATTACGTTTGCTAATACGATTTCAACGGCTTATATCTTGAAGTACAGTTCTTTTATCGATGCGAATAACCAAGAGACTGCTAGTAATTCGATTAAACTAGCCGGTGCGAATATCACGACGGAACAAGTGGAAACGACTTCGAATGTTGTTGTAAAAGTGACGGACGGTGGCGGTAGTGGTACCGGTGTTCGTGGGACGATTACGGTGACGAAAACGGATAGTGGAACGACGCCGCTTGCTGGTTCTACACTCGCGCTTTATGATTCGACGGGAACGGTTGTGTTGCGTTCGGGCGTCTCGGATAGCAATGGTCAAGTTGTTTTTGGTGCTTTGCGGTACGGGAACTACCTGATAAAAGAGCTGGTGGCGCCAACTGGTTATGTTATTTCAGACTCGTTGGAAACGGGGATGGCGGTGAACATTGCGGCGACGACAAAAGCGGTGACAGTGAAAAATGCGCTGTTTGTTGGAGAAGTGACGCTGACGAAATATCAAACGAGTACGACGACGGCCTTGGCTGGTGCGGTTTATCAGTTGAAAAAGGGCAATGTGGTGGTTCAGGACAATTTGACAACAGATAGTAACGGGAAAATTAAAGTGTCGAATTTGTCGGCGGGCAGTTATTCGTTTGTGGAGGTTACGCCGCCAACGGGTTACCAGCTGAACACGACGCCAGTTCCGTTCACGATTGCGGCAAAACAGACGACGGCGGTTGCGGTGAGTGCTTACGATTCGCTGATTCCGGGCACGATTTCACTGACGAAAGAGGATAGTGTGACGCATGTGCCGCTCGCTGGTGCGGTGTTTAAATTGCTGAACAGTGCGGGGACGACGTTGCAATCGAATTTGACGACGAATATTCAAGGGAAGCTGGAGATTCCGAACTTGCCGCTTGGAAATTATACATTGGTGGAAACGGTGGCTCCGACGGATTACAAGTTGGATGCGACACCAATTCCGTTTACGATTTCAAAAGCGACGGGAAGCACGAATGTTGTTGCTAAAACGATGACAAATACGCTGAAAACGGGCGGGATCACGTTGACGAAGAAGGATAAGAAGTCGGGAGCGGTACTTGCAGGAGCGGTTTTCTCGTTGCAAAAGAGTAACGGTGATTTGGTGCAGGCGAACTTGACGAGTGACTCGGCTGGGAAAGTGCATGTGACGAATTTGGCACCGGGAACGTATCAGTTTGTGGAGACGGCGGCACCGACGGGTTATTATTTGGATAGTACGCCGATTCCGTTTACGATTGTGAAATCGCAGTTGCAGGAAGTGACGGTTAACGCGCTTGATAAGGTGATTCCGGGGACGGTTGTTTTGACGAAGGTGGATAATGTGAGTGGGGAAACGCTTGCTGGTGCTACTTTTAAATTATTGGATGGGAATCAGAATGAGCTGCAAACGGGGCTTGTGACGGATGCGTCCGGGAAGTTGACGATTCCAGACCTTGATCCAGGAAATTATGCTTTGGTGGAAACGGGGGCGCCGGTTGCTTATCAGCTGAATAGTACGCCGATTCCATTTACGATTACGCTAGCGCAACAGGATGCTTTGCAGTTGACGGCGAAGAATACGCTGAAAACGGGCGCGATGATGTTCCATAAGGTGGATAGTGTGGATGCCGCGCAGAAATTGGCTGGCGCGAAGTTCACGTTGACGGATAGCGCGACGGGGAATGTGGTCGATGCATCGCTTGAGGTCGATGCGAATGGTGATTTGTACATCGATGGTTTGGCGCCTGGGGAGTATGACTTGATGGAAACGAAGGCTCCGACGCATTATCAGTTGCCGACGACGCCGTATCATTTTACGATTGTTAAAAATCAGACGACGGCGCTGGATGTGAATTATGCGAACGCGTTGATTAAAGGCAAGGCGGAGTTGACGAAACGGGATAGTGTGAATCCGCTGATTACGATTCCGGATGCGACGTTTGATGTGTTGGATGCGGATGGTGACACGGTGCAAACGGGCTTAGTGACGGACGCTGATGGTGTGGTTACGACGCAGGATTTGGCGCCGGGTGATTATACGTTTGTGGAAACGAGCGCGCCATTTGGCTATATTCTAGACGCGACGCCAGTTCCGTTTACGATTGGTAAGTCGCAAGTGGCGGCGGTGAAAGTGGACGCGAGCAATGTGCTGACGCCGGGCGATGTTATATTGACGAAAGTAGATCAGAAAACCAATACGCCGATTGATGGTGCTACTTTTAAAGTGGTGGATAGTAACGGCGACCTAGTGCAGGAGGACTTGGTTGGTGGTTCTGATGGTGTGATTCGCGTGAATGATTTGGCACCGGGGGACTATCAGTTTATCGAGACGGCGGCACCGACGGGATATTATTTAAATGCAACGCCGATTCCATTTACGATTACAAAAGGGCAGGCGGAACCTGTTTCGGTGAGTGCTCCAAATAAAATTATACCGGGTACCGTGACGTTGTCGAAAACGGACGATGTGTCGGGAGAAGTTTTGCCGGGCGCGGTTTACAAGTTGCTGGACGGCGATGATAATGTGTTGCAGGAAGACTTGACGACGGATGCGTTTGGTAAAATAACGATTCCGAACTTGGATCCAGGTGATTATGCGTTGCAGGAAACGATAGCGCCGCAATATTATCAATTGGATAGTACGCTGATTCCGTTTACGATTGTGAAGGCACAACAGGAGGCGGTGCAGTTAACGGCGACGAATACGCTGGAAACGGGTGCTGTGACCTTGCATAAAACGGATGATGTGGATGCGGCTGTGAATTTGGCAGGGGCGAAGTTTTCACTGAAATCGGTGACGACGGATACAGACCTTGGCGAAACGGTAGCGACGGATCAAGATGGTAAACTTTCGATCGATAATTTGGCACCGGGGGATTATGAACTCATGGAAACGGTGGCACCAACGGATTACCAACTGCCAACGACGCCGATTGCATTCACGGTTGTGAAAGGACAGCAGACGGCTTTGGAGATTGCTTACACGAATACGTTATTGACTGGGAAGGCGATGTTGACGAAAACGGATAGCGTGAATCCACTGCTCATGATTGAGGGCGCGACTTTTGACGTGAAAAATTCACAAGGAGAAGTGGTGCAATCGGGCTTAGTGACGAATCAAGGTGGTCAAATCACAACGAAAGACTTGGCGCCGGGCGCGTATACGTTTGTGGAAACCGCGGCACCATTTGGCTATATGCTGGATGCGACGCCAATTCCGTTTACAATTGTTAAATCGCAACAAACGAAGGCGAGTGTTGCGACGACGAATACGCTGACAAAAGGTGGTGCAGTCTTAACGAAGCTGGATCAGAAAACAAGAACGCCGATTGATGGTGCTACTTTTAAAGTGGTGGATAGTAACGGTGACTTGGTGCAGGATAATTTGACTGGCAGCGAAGACGGGCTTATCCGGGTGAACGATTTGGCGCCGGGAGATTATCAGTTTATTGAAACTGCCGCGCCATATGGTTATTATTTGGACGCGACGCCAGTAGACTTTACGATTGCAAAAGGACAACAGGAGGCTGTGGCGGTTCAAGCGCTGAATAAGATTATTCCGGGTACTGTATCGTTGGATAAAGTAGATAGTGTGTCTGGCGAAGCATTGCCGGGAGCAGTGTTTAAGCTGACAGATGGTGAAGGTGTGACGTTGCAAGAAAACCTAGTGACGGACGTCTTCGGGAAGATAACGATACCGGATCTTGATCCAGGCGATTATATTTTGCAAGAAACGCAAGCACCAGAATTTTATCAGTTAGATAGCACGCCAATACCGTTTACGATTGTAAAAGCGCAACAAGAGGGGCTGTATTTGGAAGCGAAGAATACACTTTTGACAGGATCGATTCGGTTGCATAAAGCGGATAGCGTGAATCCATCGAAAAGTTTGTTGGGTGCTAAATTTAGATTGAAATCGTTGGGCTTGAATATCTCGCTTGGAGAAACGGCTGCAACGGATGAAACGGGAGATATCTACATCGATAACTTAGCGCCGGGTGAGTACGAATTGATGGAAACACAAGCGCCGACGCATTATCGCTTACCGACGATTCCGCTCAAATTTACCGTGGTGAAAGGGCAGCAGCAAACCTTGACGATTAATTATGCGAACGAGATGATACGTGGTAAGGCGATGCTGATGAAGGAAGATAGCGTCAATCCTGATGATCACTTGTTTGGAGCAGTTTTCAAGGTAGAGGACATGAACGGCAACGTTATTCAGACGGATTTAACGACGAATGCGGATGGTGAAATTGAAACGGCTGATTTATTGCCAGGGGATTATCAGTTTATCGAGACGAGTGCACCGATTGGCTATGAACTCGATCCAACGCCAGTACCGTTCACGATTGTTCCGTCTCAACAAGAAGAAGTAGAGGTAACGATGCCAAATACGCTTATTCCGGGCTCGGTCAAATTGACGAAAACGGCTAGCGAGACGAAAGAACGGCTAGCGGGTGCCATTTTTGACTTATATACAGATGGTGGAACGCGCATTCAAGAAAATCTCGTGAGCAATAATTTGGGTGAGTTAGGCGCGACGGATTTAGCACCAGGGGATTATTATTTCCAAGAGAAAACAGCGCCAAAAGGTTATCTGTTGGGTACCACAAAAATACCGTTCACGATTGATGAAAACCAAACCACGGTGAAAGAAGTAACATTTACAAACCAAAAAGATTATGGTAGCATCATCGTTCATAAAGTCGATCGGGATGACGAGAAGATATCGCTAAAAGGCGCCTCTTACAGCATTCTAGACGCAAATCAAAAAATGGTTGCCAAAGGAATCACGCAGGCAGACGGTAAAGTGCATTTCCCTAAATTGATTCCAGGTAAGTACTATGTCAAGGAACTGAAGCCGCCAAAAGGGTATACAGTTGACCCAGAACCGAAGCAGGTAGCGATTCCAGAGCTTAGTACGAAGCCAATCACAGTTGTCGTAACCGATGCGAAAATTGTGATACCACCAACGAATCCAGATAAACCAGATAAACCAAACAAACCAAGCACGCCAGATAAGCCGGACACGAATACACCAACACCGATGAATCATGGCAGTGACACGACGATAAAAGGTGTGAAAAAAGGGAATCAGACATTGCCGCATACCGGGGAGGCAGAGGAATGGCTATTCTTGTTTGCTGGTGGATTCTTGATTCTGAGCACGATGTTATACACACGCAGAAAACGTTAATAGTATAGGAAAAGGATGGAGGCTGACTCAAATACATCAGCTTCCATCCTTTTTTGAGGTTATTTTAGATATTTTTCGCGATATTCCCGAGCGAGTATGCTCATCACAATCGAATCGTGATACGCGTGGTCGTAAAACAAGGCTTCTCGTTGCACGCCTTCGATTGTGAAACCGACTTTTTCATAGGCGCGGGCGGCTTGTTTATTGTAGGCAAATACGTTTAGTTCGACGCGGTGCAAATTCAAAATTCCGAAGCCGTAATCGAGCATGAGTCGCATCGCCTCTGAGCCGTAGCCTTTACTTTGATGTTCCGCTTTTCCAATCGCGATCCGTATGTTGGCGTTGCGATTCGTCGTGTCGATATCCTGTAGCGCAATGTCGCCAATCACTTCCTCCGTATCTTGCAAGCAAATCAGCAACAACACCGCGCTACTGTCCTGCCATTTATTCGCGATGTATTGCTCGATTTGGGCGTACGTAAAAGCCTGTTTTGTTCCCGTTAGGCGGCGCACATCCTTGTCAAAAAATAACGTATAGTATGTATCTTGATCGTCTGCATTCAATGGACGCAAGAAAACGCGTTCCCCTTGTAATATCTTATCTTTGCGCATAGTTTACACTCCTTCATTTGACGCCAGCAACTTCTCAGCACCAGCGATAATAACGTCCAGTCCAAATAGAAAATTCAAATCAAAACGATTGCCAGATGCAGCGTGCTTTTTCATAGCTGGCAGTACTTTGAGATTTTGCGTATCTTCCCGTTCGAACATCGAGGCAAAAAGTCCATGTATTTTATCCGGCCCAACTTCGCTCAGCGTCCGGTCCTGTGACGTTTCATCCAGCGCAATGCCCGTCACATAATTATCGATCAAATTGCATAGAGCAAGCGTCTGATCTTCACTGAATCCAGCGTCCGAAAAAGCGCGGAACAAGCAATCAATCAGCGTCAAACGGTGGATATCCACAGGAACAGTTTTCATCATGATTTCCGCGCCGTCTGGGATTTCGCGCATCATATCGTGGCTTCGGATCGCAATAATACGCGCTTTTTCCTGCCAAGAGAGCGTCGAATCAGGGAGCTCAATCTGGGATGACATGTAGCTCGCCAACCCTTGAAGCAAATCCTGTTTGTTCTTAAAATGCCAATAAATCGCAGGGGCTTGGACGTTCATCGCTTCGGCCACTTTACGCATCGACAATTTTTGTATACCATGCTTCTGTAAAACTTCTAATGAGGCCAGAATGATCTTTTCTTTGGTCAGATTCCTTTTTTTGCTCACTAAAAATACTCCTTTAGACTGATTTTATTTTCAGGGGAATAGGGATATAATTTAACAGTGTTAAATTAAGAAGGCGAACTGTGATAACTCTATTATACATGGTTGGGGTCAAGAAGGGTGAGGAAAATGGCAAAAACAGAAACGAAAATAGTTCCGGTATTGGTAGCGCTCATGCTCGGAATCTTTGTTTCTTCTCTTGATAACACGATTGTTGCGGCAAGTATGGGCACAATTGTAGGGGATTTAGGGGGACTTGATAAGTATGTTTGGATTACGTCGGCATACTTAGTGGCAGAAATGGCAGGAATGCCGATTTTCGGGAAATTATCGGATATGTATGGACGGAAGCGGTTCTACGTGTTCGGGATTACTTTATTTTTAATTGGATCGATTTTATGTGGGACGGCGGAATCGATGACGCAGCTCGCGATTTACCGAGCGATTCAAGGTATCGGTGGTAGTGCGTTGATGCCGATTGCGTTCACAATTATTTGGGACGTATTGCCGCTAGAAAAAAGAGCGAGCGTCGGCGGTTGGTTTGGTGCGGTATTCGGACTATCAAGCGTTGTTGGACCGCTACTTGGCGCGTTCATCACGGATAACATTAGCTGGCACTGGATTTTCTATATCAATATACCGATTGGAATTGTGGCCTTATTTTTAATTAGTACTTTTTATAAAGAATCGCCGAAACATAATAAAGCTAAAATTGATTGGCTGGGCGCGTTCTTCCTTGTTGGTGGAACGGTTGCTTTGATGTTCGGGCTAGAGCTTGGTGGGCAGACATATGCATGGGATTCTGTGCAGATTTTGAGTCTGTTTGCGTTGTTTGTGGTCGCGATGATTGTGCTGATTTTCGTGGAGCGCCGCGCGTCGGATCCGATTTTACCGTTTTACTTGTTTAAGCGAAACGTTTACTTGGGGACGGTGCTGACGGGGATGCTGTACGGTGGCGTCTTCATGGTGGCGACGATTTATATTCCGCTTTATGTGCAAGGTGTGGATGGTGGAACGGCGACGAATTCGGGCTTGTTACTCCTGCCGATGATGGTTGGGACGAGCGTGATGGCGGCCGTTTCGGGGAATTTGGCGAACCGCTTTAGTTTCCGCTCGATTATGATTTGCGCTGGGATTTTGACGTTTGTCACGACGATTTTGTTCGGGACGCTGACGCCGGATACGCCGCGCTACATGTTGACGATTTACATGGTGATGCTAGGCGTTGGGATTGGCCCATCGTTCTCGATTCTCGGGACGGCGAGCCTGTATAAAATTAATCCGAGTGAGCGCGGAACGGCGAGTGCGACGAACAACTTTATCCGCTCGTTCGGGATGACCGTTGGGATTACAATTTATGGCGTGGTGCAGCGGAACCTGTTTGCAGACGGGGTTCCGGCTATGTTTAAGCACATCGATAGCCGCGCGATTTTATCTCCAGAACTACGTGCAAAAATTCCAACTGACATTTTGGACAAGGTGACCGACGTATTGTGTAGCTCGATCGCGCAAACATTCTTGTGGACGCTGATTCCGCTAAGCTTGGCATTCTTTACGATGCTGTTGATGGGCAAGGCGAAGATGTCCGACCTACGCGAGTAATTCAACGTGGCGACAAACGCTCATCTTCGTCGTTAAAAGCTCCGTTCCAGTGCTCTTCTACACTACGTTTCGCATAACTTCTCACATGGTCGGGGATACGACTCCCTCCCTGTTTTCAGTCATCGTACCTCGGTACGCTCCGCTGAGGTTCAGTGGTAGAGTATGATTTTATAGAAAATGGACCGCGAAATCCTGATTTTTTTGGATTTCGTGGTTTTTTGATTTGAAAATGGGGTTTTTCGGGTATAATGGATAGTATATTGGGAAAAAAGAGGTGTTTAGGGATGCAGAGATATCAAGAGGAAGCGGATAAGGTTTTAGAAGAGTTAGAAACTTCTGCGAAAACTGGCTTGACGACGGCGGAGGTTACGAAACGGTTGGATCGGGATGGTTATAATGAGCTGAAAGATAAGTTGCGGGATCCGTTGTGGAAACTGTTTTTAGAGACGTTTAAGGATCCGATGGTCATCGTTTTGCTTGCCGCAGCGCTTGTGCAGATTTTGATTGGCGAGGTTGTAGAGTCGTTGATTATTTTTGCGGTGCTGATTCTGAACTCGGTGATTAGTGTGGTGCAGACGCGCAAGGCGGAGGGGTCGCTCGATGCCTTGAAGGAGATGTCGGCGCCTGAGGCTAAGGTGATCAGGAACGGCGAGAAGTTGACGATTGCGGCGCGGGAACTCGTTGTTGGCGATATCGTTTTACTGGATGCTGGGGATTTTGTTCCGGCGGATGGACGGATTTTTGAAAGTGGTTCGCTTAAAGTGGATGAGGGCATGCTGACGGGGGAATCGGAGGCGGTTGAGAAACACGTTCGGGCGATTTCGGAGGATGTGGCGCTTGGGGATCGGAAAAACATGGTCTTCAGTGGTGCGCTGACGGTTTACGGCCGTGGTGCTTTTGTCGTGACGGGAACGGGCGGCGGCACGGAAATCGGTAAAATTGCTGGTTTGTTGGAGAGTGCGGAGGCGAAACAGACGCCATTGCAGCAAAAATTGGAGAGCTTTAGTAAGAAACTGGGCGTCGGGATTTTGCTGTTGTGTATTTTGATTTTCGCGATTGAGGCTGGGCGTGCCTGGCTTGGCGGCGGAAGTGGAGACATGACGAAGGCGATTTTGAACGCGTTTATGTTTGCGGTGGCTGTGGCTGTTGCGGCGATTCCGGAGGCGTTGTCGTCGATTGTGACGATTGTGTTGTCGGTTGGGACGAACAAGATGGCGAAACGGCACGCGATTATTCGCAAACTGCCGGCTGTTGAGACGCTTGGTTCGACGAGCGTGATTTGTACGGATAAAACGGGGACGTTGACGCAGAATAAGATGACGGTCGTGGATTATTATTTGCCGGACGGGACGCAGGAAGTTTTTCCGAATACGCCGGATACGTGGTCGGAGGGCGAGCGTCGTTTGATTCATATCGCGGTGCTTTGTAATGATTCGAACATCAATGAGGAGGGGCTTGAGCTTGGTGACCCGACGGAGGTTGCGCTGATTGCGTTTAGTAATAAGAACAATAAGAATTATAACGAGATTCGGGAGCGTTATTTGCGGGAGGCGGAGATTCCGTTTGACTCGGAGCGGAAGTTGATGTCGACGGTGCATACGTTTGATGGGCAAAAAGCGATGCTGACAAAAGGTGGACCGGATGTCGTGTTTGCGCGCTGTAGCCAGGTGTTTTTGGATGGCAAGGAGCAGCCGCTGACGGATGAATTGAAGGCGACTTTGATGCAGGCGAATGAGGACTTTTCGAATCAGGCGTTACGGGTTTTGGCGTATGCGTATAAGCGCTTGGACGGTTCGCAGGCAGATGTGGATTTGGACGATGAGCATGATTTGGTGCTCGTTGGTTTGACAGCGATGATTGATCCGCCACGTGAAGCGGTGTATGCGGCGATTGAGGAGTCGAAAAAGGCTGGGATTCGCACGGTAATGATTACGGGGGATCACAAGACGACGGCGCAGGCGATTGGTCGCGATATTGGCTTGATGGAACCGGATGACATTGCGCTTACAGGGCAAGAACTGGACGCGTTATCGGAATCAGAATTGGATGAAAAACTGGAACATATTTCGGTTTATGCCCGTGTTTCTCCTGAAAATAAAATTCGAATCGTAAAGGCGTGGCAGAAAAAAGGCAAAGTTACTTCGATGACGGGTGATGGTGTGAATGATGCGCCGGCCTTGAAACAAGCCGATATTGGTGTCGCGATGGGAAGTGGGACCGATGTTGCCAAAGATGCTTCGGCGATGGTCTTGACGGATGATAATTTCGTGTCGATTGTGAGCGCGGTGGAAGTTGGCCGAACTGTTTTTGATAACATAAAAAAATCGATTGCGTACCTATTTGCTGGGAATTTAGGCGCGATTATTGCGATTTTATTTGCCTTAATTTTTGATTGGATTAATCCGTTTACAGCGTTGCAACTCTTGTTTATCAACTTGGTCAATGATTCTTTACCAGCGATTGCACTCGGAATGGAAAAAGCGGAACCAGACGTGATGGAGCGCAAACCGCGGGATATTAAAGAAGGTATTTTTGCGGGTGGAACGATGCAGGCGGTCATTACGCGTGGTGCTTTGATTGGGGTTGCGGTTATTATTTCGCAATATATCGGGTTGCAACATTCGCCTGAAATCAGTGTGGCGATGGCATTTACGACGTTGATCTTGGCTCGTACATTGCAAACATTTGCGGCGCGTTCTAACAAACAAACCGCGTTCGAAGCAGGATTTTTCAGCAATAAATATGTGATTTACGCTGTGTTGGTATGTTTCGTGCTTTATGGCGTGACAATTCTTCCAGGCGCACGTGAAGTCTTCTCGATTCCAGCATCATTCGGTTTAAATGAGTGGGGAATTGCGGCGGGACTAGCACTAGGAGCTGTGATTTTGATGGAACTCGGCAAACTAGTGAGTCGAATTGGAAAAGGAAAATAACGCAAAATAAAGAGGCACGCCAGACCCGTTTTTCTGTGGATTTGGCGTACCTCTTTTTAGTTTTCTTTTTCCAGCCAAGCGTTCATCCCACCAACGACATTTTCGCATTGGAAACCGCGGGCACTCAAGTATTCACAAGCTTGCGTGGAGCGATTACCAGAATAACAAATCACGCTATAAATCGTGTTTGGGTCCAGTTCTTCTACAAAATTTGGCAAGCCAATCAGCGGAATGTTGCGGACTCCTTCGATATGAACGGCATTGAAATCGGCCGTGTCGCGTACGTCGATAATGTTTTCTGCCGAACGATTTTCTAATTCTTCCACGGAAATAAGATTAAAACTCATAGCTAAAAACCCCTCTCGAATAGTTTTATTTTAAAGGATAGCGGGGGCAGAAACAACTTCCGCGCTTGTGATAAAGCTACTTAAAATAAGTGATGAGGTAGAGGATGATTCCGATGTGCAGGACAATCGAAAAAGGGACGCAGAATTTGAATTTCCATTTATGCGTTTTGTGGTGAAAGGTGTGCATACCGAGCCAGGAACCAATACCACCGCCGAGAAAGGCAACGAGCAAAAGTGTCGCTTCTGGAATGCGCCATTGGTGTTTGACGGCTTTATTTTTGTCGATAGCCATGGTTGCAAAGCCAATGACGTTCATCATTAAGTAATACGCCGAGGCGAGTAAAATAAGCATAAAATCCTCCTGTTCATTTCAAAAAACATTTTAAAAGTGCCAAATGGATGGCAACACGTTATAATTATAGCATATTAAAAATAAGGGAGGTTTTACAAAATGATTCGGGATTATGCAACCTTTGTTGGGATGACGATTGTGCGACCAGTGAGAACAAGTATGCAAGCGGAAAAACAGCGACATGGGGCGTTTGGATTGATACATATGCTTTTATTCGTGTTTGGGCTAACACTTCAATATGCGTGGAATATGCGAGACTTAATCTTAAACTCACTTCAAGATTACCCGATATTGCAACGGATTATCGTGACGATTTTTGTTTCATCGGGACAGGTGATGCTTTATATTTTGGTGATGATGTTGCTAAATGTCACGGTCGTTTGGCTGGCAGTGCGCTATGTCATGGGCATAAAAGAAGTCAGTTTTCTAAAATGTGCGGCAGGTGTCGGCGGGATGATGACGTTTCCGCTCGTTCTAATGATACTTTCGCTACTGGCAACATGGTATATTTCGACGCTTGTTTCTGTATTATTATGCATTGTCGCTCTGCTATTTTTACCGTTTTCGATGATGTATTTTATCATTGGACACTACGAGAAATCGCGAGTGGACGTGTATTGGATTAGCCTACTCGTCTTTGTTTTAGTAGCGTTTATCACGATTGAAGGAATGATTCTGCTCGTCCAAATTTTCACATCGAATATCCACGATTTAACGCAAGAAATTCACCAAGCCGTCGTCAACTGGCTAGACACGTTGAAATCGAGGCTCCGACGCTGAAAATTGCAAAACTATCTGAATTGGCATACAATACTAACATAAACATAATTTAGGAGGATTTAAACATGACAAAAGAAATTATACACACAGATCAAGCACCAAAAGCGTTGGGGCCATATTCCCAAGCGGTGAAAGTAAACGGTTTTATTTATGCATCGGGGCAACTTGGTATCGATCCAGCGACGGGTGAAATGGTACAAGGCGTGGAAGCGCAAACGAAGCAAGCATTCGCAAACATCAAAGCGGTGCTAGAAGCTGGCGGCTCAAGCCTTGATAAAATCGTTAAAACAACGGTACTTTTCAAAGATCTTGGTAATTTTATCGCGGTCAATGAAATTTATGCGTCGTTTTTCGAAGGAGATTACCCGGCACGTAGCGCTTTTCAAGTGGCTAAATTGCCGAATGACGCGGATATCGAAATCGAAGTAATCGCGGAAGCATAAGATTAGAAAACTGAGCCTCGTAAAAAGGGTTCGGTTTTTTCAAATTTGAGGATTGGAGTGGAAATCATGATGAAAGCACCATTTAAAGCAGATCAGGTCGGCAGTATTTTGAGAACGGAAGCGATTAAACAGGCACGTCTGGACAAGGCAGCGGGCAAAATAAATGACGCGGAACTGCGCGCGATTGAGGACGAAGAAATTAAATACATCGTGGCGAAGCAAAAAGAAGCGGGCTTGAAAGCGGTGACGGATGGCGAGTTCCGCCGCGCTTGGTGGCATTTCGATTTTCTGGAAGGGTTGGATGGCGTAGAAGGGTACGACGCGCAGGACGGCATTCAGTTTGCTAACGTCCAAACGAAGACACATTCTGTCAAAATTGTAGCTCCGATCCAATTCGGAAATCACCCGATGCTCGCAGATTATGCGTTTTTACATAGCATTGCGGGAGACGATGCCATTGCGAAAATGACGATTCCAAGCCCAGCAATGTTGCATTACCGCGGGGACATGGAGTATGCGCCATATTTGGCAGACAACGCGCTGTTCGTTCAAGATTTGGCGAATGCCTACAAACAAGCGATTCAGGCTTTCTACGATGCGGGCTGCCGTTATTTGCAACTCGACGACACATCTTGGAGTTATTTATGTTCCAATGAGCAGCGGGAAGTCGTTCGTTCGCGCGGTTTTGACCCAGATGCTCTGCAAGAAACATACAAACATTTAATCAACGAAGCTATCTCCGAAAAACCAGCAGACATGGTGATCACGATGCACATTTGTCGCGGTAATTTCCGCTCGACTTGGATTGCTTCGGGTGGCTATGAACCCGTTGCCGAAACGCTATTTGGCGGCCTAAACATCGACGGCTTTTTCCTAGAGTATGACAACGATCGTTCCGGCGATTTTGCCCCGTTGCGCTACGTCAAACGTCCAGATTTGAAAATCATCCTCGGCCTCATCACATCAAAAAATGGCGTTCTAGAAGACCCAGAAGCCATTAAAGCAAGAATCAAAGAAGCATCCGAGTTCGTCCCACTTTCCCAACTTTGCCTAAGCCCACAATGCGGTTTTGCATCGACAGAAGAAGGAAATATCCTGACCGAAGACGAACAATGGGCAAAATTAGCACACGTTGTAGCGATTGCAAAAGATGTATGGGGCGACGAAGCCTAATAAAATTTATAAAGTCGAAATGCCATAAAAAACCTTGGAATAGCGCGATTATTCCGAGGTTTTCTGCTGTCTTCTACTAACCTTATCCGAATTGGGTATTTTCAATAAGGTTACATTATGATAAAATCGAGAATGTGTCATGTTTGTTGGTGTTGTTCGAAGTAGAACGAGATACATCACCAATATGTAGGGGAACGAAAGTGAGCCTGTCATCCTTATCAATGCGTGACTTCTCCTGAAGATGGAGCACATATTAATTTTGGAAAGCAATTTTTACAGATGGAATTTACCGATATACATACTTGCAAAATGGGGAGGAAACAATGAAAAAGACGAAAATACTATTTTTACTTTTGTCATTTATGGCAGTATTCGCAATGGTTGCAGGTAGTTTTGTACCACAGGCGCAGGCAGCAGAACAGAAAGTGTATGAAATCGGGACAGACGAGACGTTTGCTCCGTTTGAATTTCAAAATAAGAAAGGCGAGCTAGTCGGGATCGATATGGACATCCTGAAAGCCATCGCCAAAGATCAAGATTTTCAGTACAATGTCAAGCCACTCGGTTTTAATGCGGCGGTTCAAGCGCTGACGAGTAACCAAGTGGACGGCGTCATCGCGGGCATGAGTATCACTGATGAACGCAAGCAAAAATTCGATTTCTCGGATCCTTATTTTGAATCCGGCATCGTTATGGCCATCAAAAAAGGCGACGATTCGATTAAATCCTATGAAGACCTACGCGGCAAAAAAGTCGCTGTCAAAACGGGAACGGAAGGCTATGCTTTTGCAGATGCCAATAAAGAAAAATACGGCTACACACTCGTGCCATTCGACGATTCTGCGAGCATGTATGCAGACGTTAGAACCGGCAATTCTGTCGCGTGTTTCGATGACTATCCTGTCCTCGCTTACGGCGTCAAACAAGGCAATGGCCTCGATATCGTCACAGAAAAAGAAAAAGGAAACTCATACGGTTTTGCAGTCAACAAGGGCAAAAACCAAGAACTCCTTGAGAAATTCAACGTTGGGCTAACGAACATCAAAGCAAGCGGGGAATACAAAGAAATCATCGATCGGTACATTGGTAGCGACGTTAAACCCCAATCATTCTGGGATTTACTCATTGAAAGCGCGCCAGCTTTACTACTCGGTCTTTGGTATACGATTAAATTAACCCTTATCTCGCTTGTCTTCGCAGCGATTCTAGGACTGGTTTTCGGCTTCCTAAAAGTGAGTCGCAGCAAAGTATTGCGCGGTATCGCAACGGTTTACGTCGACATTTTCCGCGGTATTCCGCTAATCGTTCTGGCCTTCTTCATCTATTTCGGAATTCCCGAAGCAATGGGCTTTAAAATGGACGCTACCGTCGCCGCCGTCATCACCTTGAGTCTAAACGCGGGAGCTTACATTACCGAAATCATCCGCGGCGGAATTCAAGCGGTCGATAAAGGTCAGATGGAGGCAGGTCGTTCCCTTGGCTTACCGTACGGCAAAACGATGATCAAAATTATTCTGCCACAAGCGATTCGCGTCATGATTCCGTCGTTCATCAATCAATTCGTTATCACTTTGAAAGATACGTCGATCATGAGTGTTATCGGTCTTGTTGAGCTGACACAATCTGGTAAAATAATCATCGCGCGTACATTCGAATCGTCTACTATTTGGCTGATCGTTGCAATCATGTACTTGATTGTTATCACTGCCTTGACGAAACTATCGAACGTGATGGAACGGAGGGTAAACAATGACTAAACTAAAAGTAACCGATTTGAAGAAAAGTTTCGGCACCAATGAAGTTTTAAAAGGAATCAATCTCGAAGTGGCAGAAGGCGAAGTAGTTTGCGTCATCGGCCCATCTGGTTCCGGGAAAAGTACCTTTTTGCGCTGCATGAATAACCTTGAGGAAATCACAGCAGGCGACGTGATTGTGGACGACTTCCAAATCACCGATAAAAAAACCGACATCAACAAAGTACGCGAAAATATTGGCATGGTATTCCAGCATTTCAACCTTTTTCCACACATGTCGGTGTTGAAAAACATCACGCTTGCTCCGACCGAATTACGCAAACAATCCAAAGAAGAAGCGCGTAAAACCGGTCTGGCGCTCTTGCAACGTGTCGGCTTAGCTGACAAAGCAGATGCGCTACCAAGTCAACTTTCCGGCGGGCAAAAACAGCGTGTCGCGATTGCCCGAGCGCTCGCGATGAATCCTGATATCATGCTTTTCGATGAGCCAACTTCCGCACTCGATCCAGAAATGGTCGGTGAAGTTTTGGGCGTTATGAAGGATTTGGCGAAAGAAGGCATGACGATGATGGTTGTCACGCATGAAATGGGCTTCGCAAAAGAAGTTGGTGACCGCGTTATATTCATGGACGGCGGTTATATCGTCGAAGAAGGCACGCCAGAGCAAGTGTTTGACGCGCCACAACATGAACGTACGATTAGCTTTTTAGAAAAGGTATTATAAGCTTGAAAATCATGTCTCGATACAGCGGGGCATGGTTTTTTTTCGCGAAATTTTGGCATTGGCGCGGATTTTTTGATATGATGCAGTAAAAGTAGGACGGGATAGGTGAAGGAAGACGATGAAACAAATTTTAGTAGTAGATGATGATCGGAATATTCGCCAATTGGTGGGGCTTTGCTTACGCGCGGAAGGGTTCCACGTATTGGAGGCGGGGGACGGTTCGGAAGCGGCGGCGATGGTCGAAAAGCAGCAAGTCCATCTGGCGGTAATCGATATTATGATGCCCAACATGGACGGTTTCGATCTGTGCCAAAAACTGCATACGAATTATCCAGATATCCCTGTCATCATGCTGACCGCCAAAGACGCGCTCGCCGATAAAGCACGCGGATTTGAGGTCGGGACCGATGATTATATCACGAAACCATTCGAACCCCAAGAACTCGTTTTTCGGATTCGCGCTTTGTTACGGCGTTCCAACCAATCAAGCGAAGTGAAAATTAAGATTGGCAACATTTCTATCGACCAAAAAAGCTACGGCATCACGATTGGCAATCGCGAAAGAATGATTCCGGTCAAAGAGTTCGAGCTACTTTACCAACTTGCGAGCTATCCAGGGCGTATTTTCACGCGGGAAGAACTGCTAGAACGGATTTGGCAACGAGATTACGATGGCAGTGACCGCACGATAGATGTGCACATTAAGCGGTTACGAGACCATTTTGACGAAGAAAAAGACGGCATTCGAATCACAACGGTGCGCGGTGTCGGCTACAAATTGGAGGAGATAACATGAAGTCGCTATACACGCGAATCGTCATCACGATGCTTGTCGTCATTCTTTCCAGCAGCTTACTGGGCTTCTTTTTCGCGAATATTTACTATCAAGTGAAGCTAAAACCGTTCAACGACGAGAAAATAACGGAGATGGCAAAAGCGGTGCAAAAGTTCTATCAAACGAATGAGTCGGTGCCCCTAGACAGCTACCTTGAGAACGTTGGCACGCTTGGCTACGAGTTATATCTCACAGATGGTGACGGGAACTCTCGTTATTTTGGCGGGGAATTCCGCGAAACGTATTTGCCGGAGAAAACGGTGCAACAGGTGCTGGCCGGTGAAACATATCACGGCATCGATACATTTCAGACAGGCCTTTTTATCACGGGATTTTTCGATAATGATGTTCGAAATACGATTGGTGTACCGGTCGAATCAGATGGGAAAACGATGGCGCTGTTTTTACGGCAAGACCCAGAACGGCAATTTGGCGAGTTGCGAATCTTTTTTGCGATGATTCTAACGTTTACATCGATTATCAGCATTTTGCTCGTGCTTATTAGCGGGCGGTACATCGTGAACCCGATTGTGAAACTGACGAACGCGACGAAGCAGATTCGTAAGGGGAACTATGATGTGGGCTTACAAGTGCGGCGTAAAGACGAGATTGGCCAGCTCGCCGATTCCTTTGCAAAAATGGCTGGGGAACTGGAAAAATCGGAGGCTGCGCGCCAAGAGTTCGTGGCCAATGTCTCGCATGAACTGCAATCACCACTTACATCGATGCAAGGCTTCGCGACATTGCTAGGCTCAGAAACGCTGACTGCCACAGAACGAGCCGAATATTTAGCCGTTTTATCAGAGGAAACGAAGCGCTTATCATCCTTGACGAAGCAACTGCTAACCCTCGCGTCACTAGATCAAGAAGCCGAATTGCGCAAAAAAGACGTGTTCCAATTGGAAACGCAGTGGCGACAACTATTGCAAATGACGGAATGGAGCTGGCGTGCCAAGGAGTTGACGATGGACATGGAGCTAGCAGAGGTAACCTACACCGGCGACGCGGAATTGCTATATCAAGTTTGGTCGAATCTGCTGACGAACGCGATCAAGTTTACACCAAAAGGAGGCACCATCCGGATTCGACTGCATGAAACAGCCAGCGAGGTACGTGTGGAAGTCGAGGATAGCGGCATCGGAATAAGCGACGCAGAAATCCCGAACATTTTCCGTCGATTTTATAAAGCCAATCAAAGTCGGTCGCGCGAAGAAGGATCTAGCGGTCTCGGCCTATCCATCAGCCAAAAAATTATCGACCTGCACCACGGCACCATTTTTGTCGAAAGCAAACTAGGAAAAGGCACAACATTCACCGTGATCCTTCCGAAAAACTAAATTTGTAAAATCCGATTCACATTCCGTTTACAAAACTCCTCTAAACTAAGTGTAAGATCTTATAGAGGAGTTGGACGGAATGTTTTTGGCATTAAGAGAATTGAAACACGCAAAACTACGCTATTTTTTAATAGGACTCATCATGGTGTTGATCGCTTGGCTTGTTTTGTTTGTCACGGGTTTAGCAAATGGGCTCGCAAACGATAACGGAGCCGCGATTTCATCGAACCAAGCAACTTATTATGTATTGCAAAAAGACTCGGATAACCGCTTAACGAGGTCGAATTTGACCGCGACAGAGACGGAAGGAATCGCGAAACAAGTCGGGAAATCGGCTAGTACGAATCTCGGCGTACAAATGGGGACGGTCACGCCACCCGCAAAAGACAAGAAAACAGACATTACTTATTTTGGCATCGATAAGAATAGCTTCATGAAACCAGAAATCACAGAAGGAACAGCGCCTCAGAGCAAAAATGAGGTGATAGCGGATATTTCATTGAAAGAATCCGGTTACAAGCTGAAAAGTGAGATTAAAGACAGCGCAACAGGAAACATATTCACCATCACGGCGTTTACGAAAAACAATACATTCAGCCATTCACCGGTTATTTTCGTCGATTGGGACGCTTGGAAACTGATTCACCAAACAAATCAAGCAGCGCAAGGCGAATATACAGCAGTCGCGCTCAACGTTTCAGAAAGTAAAGCCGAGAGTTTATCGCTCGGAAAACTAGAACTTGCATCGAGCAAAGAGGTACTTCAAGGCATTCCAGGATATTCCGAAGAGCAAGGCTCGCTACTCATGATGATCGCGTTTTTATTCGTCATCGCCGCCTTTGTTCTAGCCGCCTTTTTCTACGTCATCACGATTCAAAAAATCAACCAATTTGGCGTTTTAAAAGCTGTCGGAGCGAGAACCGCCTATCTTGGACGCAGCATCGTGAGCCAAGTCATTTTTCTATCGGTTGTAAGCTTGCTCATTGGTAACGCCCTAACATTTGGGCTCGCAGCGATTTTACCAGCCAGCATGCCGTTCACACTCAGCCCACTACTCGCCATCGGTTGCTCGGTCCTATTCCTTGTCGTAGCCGTAGCTGGATCGATGTTATCACTCTACCGCGTGGCTAAAGTAGACGCACTAGAAGCAATTGGGAGGGCAATCTAATGACATTAACGATGAAAAATATTTCAAAAAGTTATCAAGACGGAGATCAGATTGTAGAAGTTTTGAAAAATGTATCTCTGGAAGTCGCACAAGGAGAATTCGTCGCGATTGTCGGTCCATCGGGTGCCGGGAAAAGCACGTTTCTATCGATTGCCGGCGCGCTATTATCACCGACAGCAGGAGAAATCACGATTGGTGGCGTAGAACTAAGCGATCTTTCCAACAAAGCGCTGACAGAAATTCGGCTTGAAAAAGTCGGTTTTATCTTCCAAGGCGCGAACTTGATTCCTTATTTAAACGTCCGCGACCAACTCTTACTCATTGCCGAGTTGGCGGGTCATCGAGGTAGCGAGGCGAAGCAGAAAGCCGATACATTGCTCCGCGATTTAGGACTAACGGCTCGCCAACATAATTACCCGGAAAGCTTATCGGGTGGTGAAAAACAGCGTGTCGCAATTGCCAGATCGCTAATGAATAATCCGGATGTAATTTTGGCCGACGAACCGACAGCCAGTCTAGATGCGAATCGAGGACACAAAGTGGTACAAATGATCGCCGAAGAAGTGAAGCGCAACAACAAAGCAGCCATTATGGTAACGCATGACGAACGCGTACTGGACTTAGTTGACCGCGTAGTAAGAATAGAAGACGGCCATCTAAAAGGCTAGATAAATAAAAAATACAAGCTATCCTGTTCCGCATTGGAATAAGAGGGCTTGTATTTTTTCTGATTCAATTTCTCCTGCTTGGTTTTTGTTCGTTTCGTGCGTAAATCCAATGTCGCAAAAGAACTTCTATGAACCGCTGGATCGAGTTTTCCTTCTCTAACACGCTTCATTCGCGCTTTCTTGGCCTGTGAAATTGCCATGTTCATCACTCCTTCGTATTTTCTAATTGTAACAAAATTTCCTGAAATAGTCTCTTTTGGCGTATAATATTCGGTTTTAAACCGTTTACAGGACTTAGAAATAAAAAATAATTCGTAAATAAGAGATATTTTTTGAAAAAGGGGTATTTTTGTCAGCCGTTTTGTGTTAAAGTGAACCTATAGAGAAAATACAAACGGGATAATTTGTAAAAAGCGATTGGAGTGATACCATTTGCAAGAAAATAAAGATGTATTGAATAAGGTAATCCAACAATTAGAGAAGAAAGGTATTTTTGTAGAGAAGACCAAATCCAGAAACGACATTTGGCACAACCTACAAAAAAACAATTTGAACATTGTAAAGCTAGGCATACGATAAATTACATAGACACTTTTTGGCGCTGGTATCTGAGGATGCTGGCGTTTTTATATGAAAAGCTGAAACGGCCCGTTAGACCCGAAAAAATTTGTTAGGGGGCGCAGTGAAAGTCCTCTTTTGACTTTTACGGAGGCCACGAAAATTTCGAGGGTCTGGCCGTTGAAGCTGGATCTGGAAATGATGATACGTCAAAAATCGGCGCGTTCCCGCAGACGTGATTGCTAAGATAGGAATAATTACCGAATTAATATTAGTCTGGCTCTTGGAGCTAAATACAGATGTGCAAGTCATGGCAGGGTATAAGGAACGAATGCTCACTTTGCTCACACTCATATTGTGGTTCTAAAAAAGCAAACGACGCTTTCCAAGAACCACAACAAAGCTAGATCTGGAAACGACGATACGTCAAAAATCGGCGCGTTCCCGTAGACGTGATTGCTATATTAGGAATAACTACTGAATTATTATTAGTCTGGCTCTTGAAACTAAATCAGATGAAAAGCTGAAACGGCTCGTTCAGCTCCGAAAAAAACTGGATCAGAAGCGTGAAACATGACGTTACGCATGATCAGATGCTTTAAAACAGGGCGTTTCAATATTTGAGTCGTGATGATTCAGAGCTTGGCGTAGAAGAGCCGCTGGTGGATTACATGCTCACTGCGTTCGCATGCATATTGAGGCTCTAAATCAGCAAGGGATGCTTCATAAGAGCCACAACAATAAGTCCCACAACATTGTCATCAATTAGTAACTAATATTTGAATCAATTGACACATACATTTTGGCATAAGTGTTGTATGATAGACATAAGGTTGTGCAAAAGTGGACAGAAATATGAGAAATTGGGTGAGTGAGGCAATGAAAAAAGAGATATTGAAGCAGCAAACGATTTATGTACATATGGATAATGTGATAAATAATGTTGTGACGAGTGGTATTACATTTTGCGATTTTATGAACGGTGTGATGTCTCCGCCTCAAAATGTTTTGTTGTTAAAGCATCAATTTCCAGAAGCGTCTTTCAATGCGCACACGTCTTTCCACTATAGCGAAGTGAGTGATTTATCGGAATTGAAGAAGGCTCCGGTTTCGCAGTACGCTGATTTTTGCTGGGTGGATTTTGAAGATATCGATTTGGTCAATCAGCTAACGGCGCAGGAAGTGGCGGAGTTGCTTTATTTGGCGCATACTGGTAGACATTTACGCTCCCCATTTTACTATAAACTACAAAATAATTTCGTCTACTTAACGAAGGAAGATGGGCGCTACAATAAGGTTTATTATCGCAATTTGGACCAGTTTTATCATGTGCTTGGTTATGCGATTTGGAAAAATATGATGCAGATGACGACGGAGAAAATCGTGCTTCCTTTTGTAAAACGGAAAAAAATTGCGGATATTCCAGTGGACTTGCTGAAGAAGTTCGCGGAATATTTCCGAGAAGGCGCGTGTATTTCGTTTGATGATGCGGTGAAGTCGCGGAATCAGATTGAGGTGCCGATTGGTTTGAATTTGAAAGATGATATGCAGGAGTTGCTGCGCTCGAGTGATTTAATCGAATATGAGCACGTGGTCGCGCATTTAATCTACGATATGAAGCAAAATGAATGGTCTGTTATTGACGGCTAATATGATTTTTTGAATAATTATGAAACAGTTTACGTAAAACTAGGTTCTCTAGGTTTACGTGAGCTATTTTTTTTGCTATAATAAAACTAATGAATGTTAGTTAGGAGGTTTCTTATGTCAAGTCAGCGTTTGAAAGAGGCGGCATTACCACTTTTTGCGGAGCAGGGCTATGAAGGTACGGCGTTGTCGGAGATTGCGAAGGCAGTCGGGATTAAGACACCATCCATTTATGCACATTTTGCCTCGAAGGAAGCGTTGTTTTTGGAGATTTATCGCGATGTGATGCGACATGAATTGGTGATGTTGGAGGAAGTTGCGAAGGAAAAGCATGGCACGATGGAGGCGGAATTGCGCGCTTTCTTCTATAAGAGTAACTGATTTCGGTGTGGATCCTGATGTGAAACGATTTTTCCAGCGGGCGATTTTCTTTCCGCCACAGTCACTGGCAAAGCAGATGCGTGAAGAAATGACGACGTATGAAGCGATGACGTCTGAATCTATTGGTGAGATTTTAGGCCAAAAGCTAGACGCGGCGCAGAAGGAGAAGTGGATTTATGTGTTCTATTGTTTGCTCGATGGTTTGAGCTTGGAGCATGAAATCTATGATACCGAGGATTTTGCGAAACGGCGCGACGCAGCATGGGAAGCACTGGCAGCATTGTTGTAAGAACGAGAGAGGATGACCTTTCGGATACGTGATAGCTCGTATTTTTAACAAATTTGGGACAGCCCAGTATCTAGGAGGAAATAGTGATGGCATGGATTTATTTAATGCTCGCTGGATTGTCTGAAATCGTTTGGGCGTTCGGTTTGAAGGAAGCGCACGGCTTCAGTAGGTTAGGATGGAGTCTGTTAACGATTGCGTTTTTGATTGTCAGTTTTTATTTATTCGCGCGGGCGATGCGCAAGATTCCGATTGGGACGGCGTATGCTGTTTTTACGGGGATTGGTGCGGCTGGAACGGCGATTATTGGCATGTTATTTTTGGATGAATCGGCAAACCTTTGGAAAATTATCTCGCTGATTGTTCTGATTTCAGGGATTATCGGTCTGAAATTGGTAGATGGCGGCGCGAAGTCGGATGAAAAGGCTGGTGACGCATGATGGCATGGATTTTTCTATTGATTGCTGGACTTTGCGAAATGGCTTTTGTCGTGATGATGAAGCTTTCGGAAGGGTTTAAAAAGCTGAATTATTCTATTTATACGGTCGTGTTTATGATTGCGAGTTTCTTCTTGCTCTCGCTTGCTTTAAAGACGATTCCGATTGGGACGGGTTACGCGATTTGGACCGGGATTGGTGCAGTCGGCTCTGTTGTGATGGGGATGGTGCTTTTTAAGGAGAAGAAGAGTGTGTTGAAATTATTCTTTATTGCGCTGATTGTGGCTGGGGTTATTGGCCTAAAACTCACCAGTGGTCTCTAAACGTGGCGACAAACGCTCATCTTCGTCGTTAAAGCCTGTGCTTCGGTGCTCATGTACTTTAGTACATTCTGCTCCGATGCTCGGCTTTGCCTAGAATCTAAGCATTTGTCGCCACGTTTAGGACTCGGCGGGCCATCGGGGGTTTAGGGATTAGACCTAAAACCTAAAACCTAAAACCTAAAACCTAAAACCTATATATAAAAGATTTGGGCATTGAGAAATTTTTCAGTGCTTTTTCTGTTATTCCTGCAAAAACGTGTTAAAATAGATTGTATTGATTTAGGTAGTAAACGGAGGGGTATCATGAAAACAAAATTAGTGCTGTTATATGGTGGGAAATCGGCGGAACACGAGATTTCTTTGCAGACTGCTTTTTCGGTGATTAATGCGCTGGAATTTGATAAATTTGAAGTAAAACCCATTTACATAACGAACGAGGGTGACTGGGTGCAAGGCCCGGATTTGACTGGAAAATTGGATTTTGTGGAGCAGTTGCGTTTTGAACAGAAGGATGTTTTGCGGCTCACGGAAACGAAGGAATCGGCGTCCCATGGCTTGGCGGTTAGTCCGGCTTCTTTACGTGAAGAGGGCGATATGGATCAGATGGTTGTTTTCCCATTATTGCATGGACCAAACGGCGAAGATGGCACAGTGCAGGGCTTGCTAGAGGTTCTGAACTTGCCTTACGTTGGCGCGGGAGTCTTGGCTTCGGCAGCGGCAATGGATAAAATTGTGATGAAAATGGTGTTCGCTGATGCGGGCATTCCGCAGGTTCCAGCTGTGCCAGTTCGCGCGATTGAGTGGCAAGAAACGCAAGACGAGATTGTTGCAAAAATTGAGACGGCGCTTGTGTATCCGGTTTTTGTTAAGCCTGCGAATCTTGGTTCGAGTGTGGGAATCAGTAAGGCAACGGATCGTGTGACGCTTGTTGCGGCGATGGTGGAGGCGCTTCGTTATGACCGCCGAATCGTTGTAGAACAGGGCGTTGTAGCTCGTGAGGTGGAGATTGCGGTTCTTGGAAATGACACGCCGGCTTGTTCTGTTGCGGGTGAGATTATTCCAAAAGGTGCGGAGGCGGTTTTTTATGATTACAGGGCGAAGTACCAAGATAATGACACGGTGATGGCGATTCCAGCGGAGCTTGATCCCGCTGTGTACGAGCAATTGGTAGACTACTCGAAACGGGCTTTCCTGGGGCTTTCCGGTAGCGGTCTCGTGCGTGCAGACTTTTTTGTGACGGGGGATAACCAGATTTTCTTAAATGAGGTCAACACGATGCCAGGATTTACACCATACAGCATGTACCCGCTACTTTGGCAAGAAAGTGGTTTGCCATATTCCGAGTTGATTGTGAAATTGGTAGATCTTGCAAAAGAACGCCATGAAGCGAAGAATAGCTTAAAATATACATTAGAAGACTAGGACTAAGCGAGTTAGGAAAGCAGTGCCAAATGCGGGCTGCTTTTTTCTCGGGATTTTTAGGAGGAGCAAGATTTGAAAAAGACAGTAGCAGAAATGGCAGAAATGATTTCGGTTTTTAATGATGTGGAGGCTTGGCGGGACGTTGTGCTGACTGGTGTTTGCTTCGATACGCGCCAAATCCAAGCGGGAGATTTGTTCGTTCCTTTTGTCGGCGAATCGCGTGATGGCCATGCGTTTGTCAAGGATGCGTACGATGCTGGTGCCAGTGCGGCGCTGTGGCAAAAAGATGTGCCAAATCCTCCTGCGGGCGTGCCAGTTTTGATGGTGGAAGATACGTTGACTGCGCTGCAGGACTTGGCGAAGGCGTATTTAAAAGAGGTGCATCCAAAAACAATCGCGATTACCGGAAGCAACGGGAAAACGACGACGAAGGATATCATGGCCGCGATCGTGGCGTCGAAATATCGCGTGCACAAAACCGGTGGGAATTTTAACAATCATATCGGTTTGCCGTATACGATTCTCAGCATGCCCGCGGATACAGAGGTTGCGGTGCTTGAGATGGGGATGAATCATCGTCACGAAATCGAGGTGCTGACGAAGATTGTGATGCCAGATATCGCGCTAATTACGAACATCGGCGAGGCGCATTTGGAGCATTTAGGTTCCAGAGAAGAGATCGCCAAGGCAAAAATGGAAATCGCGATTGGGCTTGATGCGTCGAGTCTGCTCATTTATCCGAGTGAGGAAGAACTTCTAAAACCGCTCGTAACGGACAACTATCGCGTAGCTACTTTTGGGGAAGATGGCGATTTGCGTCCTGAAATGATGCGAACCGAGATGGAAGGTACATCCTTCACGACGAATGCCGCGCCAGATGTGGAAATTTTCGTGCCGATTGTCGGGGAACATAACGTGTTTAATACGATGGCCGCAATGTTAGCCGCACAAGAACTCGGCATTTCGGCGAGCGATGTAAAAGAAGCTTTGGCGAATATGGAACGCTCGAATAGCCGTCTCGAATGGCTTGTCGGCGCGAAAGGTAGCGATATTTTAAATGACGCCTACAATTCGAGCCCAACCGCCTTGATGGCCGTTCTAAAAACATTCATGCACCTAGAAGCACCGAGCAAAAAGAAATTCGTCGTCGTAGCAGATATGTTAGAACTTGGAGCAGACGCAGACACTTTCCACTATAACGCTGGAAAATCCATCGGAAAAGGTAGCATTGATAAAGTTTTTGCATATGGAAATCATATCGAAGCCTTCACAAAAGCTGCCGCAGAACAAATTGGCGAAGAGAACGTATTCTATTTTGAAACAAAAGCCGCGCTCGAAGCAGAACTACTAGCTCAAGTTACCGGCGAAGAATACATCATGGTCAAAGGCTCTTATGGCATGGGATTAAAGGATATTGTAGAGGCGTTGATGAGCGAAACTATATGAAAAAAAGCATGTGGATACTATTCATTTCTCTTTTTGTCGTGTTTAGCTTTGTAGATATAATGCTACTCATGGATACTAAAGTTTCAGATATACTGGGAGCTCTGTTCTTAGGCGCCATCCAGTCACTGATTGTTTTTACAGGAGTACTAATCATCATACTTCTAGTCAAAATGATAAAAAAATATACGACAAACTAATCAGATCGTAGCTTTCAACCATTTCGGATGTTGGAGGCTACTTTTTTTTCTGGGCAACTTTGTGTAGCTACTTCATATGTATGCGCATACTTGAAAATAAAAAGCAAATATCACGCTTAAATCGAGTATAATCATTGAAAACACAAGGAATTCATGTTATGATGGTTTGTGGAAGTTAATTAGGTTTTTACGATAAGCCTACATTATTATTAGAGGGCTTTTTTATTTTTTGCGTAAGAGACTGTGGACTGAATCGATCGCTTGTCGGCGTTGATGTTTGCTCCCAGCCTCCATTATGTCGTGAATCATATGCTTGGTTTATCCAAGCTTTTCTATTGCAGAAAAATGAAATATGCGGGCGTTAGTTTCGAAGTATAACAACTTGCTTGCATTAACCAGATGAATTAAAACGATGAGTAAAGATGATGAAGATGAGAAAGTGCTCTCCCAAAAAAACTTATTTTTAAAGGAGAAATGACATTGACAAAGTTTTCGGAGTTCGGTTTAGATCCGCTAATTGTTAAATCAGTAAACAGAATGGGATTTGAGGAAGCGACCCCAATCCAAGAAAAAACGATTCCACTAGGTCTTTTAGGTAAAGACATTATTGGACAAGCACAAACAGGTACAGGTAAAACGGCAGCATTCGGTTTGCCACTTATCAACAAAATTGACACTAAAAAAACAGGCGTACAATCGCTAATTATCGCGCCAACACGTGAGCTTGCGATTCAAGTTTCAGAAGAGCTATATCGCTTAGCATCTGACAAACGCCTTCACGTTTTAGCGGTATATGGCGGTTCTGACATCAGTCGCCAAATCCGTTCATTAAAGAAAAATCCACAAATCGTTGTTGGTACGCCAGGACGTATTTTAGACCATATCAACCGTAAAACGTTGCGTCTAGAAAACGTGGAAACATTAGTATTGGATGAAGCAGATGAAATGCTAAACATGGGATTCATCGATGATATCGAGTCGATCCTAAAAACAGTTCCAGACGAGCGTCAAACGTTGCTATTCTCAGCAACAATGCCAAAACCAATCCAACGCATCGCAGAACGTTTCATGAAAAATCCGGAATTGGTACAAGTAAAAGCAAAAGAAATGACAGCTCTATTAATCGAGCAATTCTTCGTAAAAGTGAACGAAAGAGAGAAATTCGACGTTCTTTCAAGACTTTTAGACGTACAAGCACCAGAACTTGCGATCGTATTTGGTCGTACAAAACGCCGTGTTGACGAAGTATCTCGCGCGCTTGACATGCGTGGCTATGTTGCAGAAGGTATTCATGGTGATTTGACCCAAGCGAAACGTATGAGCGTATTGCGTAAGTTTAAAGAAGGAAAAATCGACATCCTTGTTGCGACAGATGTAGCAGCACGTGGTTTAGATATTTCTGGCGTAACACACGTTTATAACTTCGATATCCCGCAAGATCCAGAGTCATATGTCCATCGTGTTGGACGTACTGGTCGTGCCGGCAAAGAAGGTATGGCAGTAACATTCGTATCACCACGTGAAATGGGTTACCTAAAAATCGTGGAAGATACTACGAAAAAACGCATGACACCACTTCAACCACCAACATGGGACGAAGCATTCGAAGGTCAATTGCGCGTAGCTACTGAAAAAATTAGCGATATTGTTCGCGAAGACAGCCTAGCTGACTATAAAGTAGTAGCAACGAAATTACTAGAAGAATACGATCCAACAGATATCGCAGCAGCAATGTTGAAACTGTTATCAAAAGAACCAGACCAAACACCAGTCCACATTTCCGAAGAACGTCCATTACCTCATCGCGGAGGAAAAGGCGGAGGCGGTAAAGGCAAAGGTGGCGGTGGCTATCGCGGCAAAGGCGGCTATCGTGGCGGCTCTGGCGGTGGAGATCGCAAAGGCGGAGGCGGCGGTTATCGCGGCAAAGGCGGTTCAGGCGCTGGAAATGGCGGCGGACGTCGTTACAGCAACGATCGCAAAGCTGGCTCTGGCGGCGGAAACAAAGGCGGCAACGCTAAATAATAAAACCAAACTCCGAATTAGTTGTTATCAGCTGATTCGGAGTTTTTTTTGTATGTTTTTCGTTAGAGAAATACCTTCTTAGAAATATGTTTGTAACAAAACTATATGGATTATGAATGTTTTATGGCTCTTTGTCAATTGTTGAGGTAAAATATCGAGGCCAAGCTAGGGAAACAATAGCCTGTGCCTCTTTTTAGCCTACAGAAATGTCAAAATTTTTGATAAAGTGCTGGGCAAGTATCTTGGCGCGGAATCGTGAAAAGTCACGGTAGCCATAAGAAGTACGTTTGATAACCTTGGTTCGGTTGTTGATGCCTTCTACGAAGCCATTGGATAAGTGTGGGTAAGGCATTGATAATTTCTGTTTCCCAGCGTTGAAAAGTGCCGATAGCTTGGATGAATTCTGGAAGTTGCTTGTCTTGTACGAGTTGATAGAAATATAGAGAAGTAGTGAGTAACAAACGTGATTTCATATGTGTATGGTAAAGTAGTCATACCTGTTGCTCATAAATAAACAAAAAACAGAGTAAGATTATAATAAGTAATGAGATATCGTACTAAAATTTAATACTTGTAGTTACAAAAATTTTAATATTGGCTTAAGGACCAGTTAATATTTTCTAGGTATACTAAGATGTATTAAGAAGAAAGGTGGTAAATTAGATGACAAAAATATTTAAATCTTTACTAGTAATTTTAATGTTTTCTGGATCCTTGTTTTCAAGCACACTTTCAGTAAAGGCAGAAACAAACTCAGCAGGTGACAAGTTGACAATTGATCCACTTGTTTCAGGAATTCATTATATTTCTGGTAATCAACAACCTGGAGCAGCATCCTATGCTATTTATGTAAATGGAAGGTATATTCAGCAAGTTCCAGCTCCATTATCAGGCCGCTACACAACAAAAACATTGTATACCAATCCCTTATCATTAAATGCTGGCGATGTTGTGGAAGTGATAGCTCGTACAGAAGGGGACGGAGTATATGTTCCTTTTAAAGAAATTGGTTCTGCTAAAACGACCGTAACACAGGGTGTAGTAGCTCCATTGCCAGAGCCCGGAACCGATTTTTCAATCGATCCATTAATTTCAGGAATTCATTATATTTCTGGTAATCAACTACCTGGAGCAGCATCCTATGCTATTTATGTAAACGGAAGGTATATTCAGCAAGTTCCAGCTCCATTATCAGACCGCTATACAACAAAAACATTGTATACCAAGCCTTTATCATTAAATGCTGGCGATGTTGTAAAAGTTGTCGCTAGAACAGAGGGTGATGGTGTTTATGTACCGTTTAAGGAGATTGCATCTGTAGAAAGAATGGTCCAGTAATAAATACTTTGTATGTAAAAGTACAAGTACGCGGGTAGAGTACCTTAAACTTGAAATGGGATATATTTTTACTACCTAAAAAAATTTCCTCCCAAACTTGATGTGCACCCCAAAAGTTAGACCAAAAATCTAAATTTAGGGGTGTTTTATTATGGTGAAATATATCATAGAAGAAACTCGATTTACAAAAGATTCTAAGTATTATAGTCAGAATATTACGTAATGTCCGATTTACTCGGAGATGCTGGTTCTACCCCTATTCGGAATCTGGGATAGTGTTGCTTGAAACTGGGAATGAATATTTACTTTTTTTACAAGATTATGAGGGCTCACCTTCTAGTATTGTCAACCCTACACAAGGAATGTATGTGGAAGAGAATGGGGCATACGTAGCGCCAGAGCAGGCTGAAACTAGTATTGAAATAAGCGAATCAAAATTAGAAGAACTTGAGAACTAAAAATAAAGCTTAGTACCACGGTGAGGTTTTGCCTCAATCATGTGATACTAAGCTTTTCTTTGTTAAACGCCCATTTTCCGGCTCGCCATCCAGCGAATCATTTCTGGATCGGCGTGCGAGAAGAACTGGCTTTCTCCTTCATTTAGCGTCGCGATTTCCTGTTTATCCGCATCTGTCAACGCAAAATCAAAGACATCGAGGTTTTCCTGCATTCGTTCAGGTTTCACGGATTTCGCTAAGACGATGATGTCCTGTTCCACCAGCCAGCGAGTAATCACTTGCGCGACGGATTTGCCGTATTTTTCACCGATTTTCACGAGAATTGGGTTGTGGAAAATATCGTTTTTACCTTCCGCGAACGGTGCCCAGGCTTCTGGCATGATGCCTTCTGCTTTTAGCGCCGCGATATTTTGCGTTTGTTGTTGGAATGGATTGATTTCGATTTGGTTGACTTGTGGCGTAACTTTGTTGAATTCAGCTAAGTCCACAGCCCGATCCACTGCAAAATTGGAAATCCCGATGGCGCGAATTTTTCCTTGTTCTTGTAATTCTTCCATGGCTCGCCAAGCACCGTAAACGTCGCTGTACGGTTGGTGAATCAGCAGTAAATCAATGTAGTCCAAGCCAAGGCGTTGCAACGAGCGATCAAATGAGGAAAGAACACCGTCGTAGCTAGCGTTTTCGACCCAAATTTTTGTTGTGATAAACAGCTCTTCGCGTGCGACGCCGGATTTAGCGATGCCACGACCAACCGTCTCTTCGTTCATGTAACTTTGCGCGGTGTCGATGTGACGATAACCGGCTTGGATCGCTTCCTGCACAGCCGTTTCTGCTTGCTCAGGGTCCGTAATTTGAAACGTTCCAAATCCTAAAATCGGTATTTCCACACCATTGTTCAATGTAACAGTTTTCATGCATAACTCCTCCTAGATTTTAGTGATAGCTCTCATGCTAACTATAAACCCTGAAGTGCACTCCATAGCAAATATTTTAGTCCTGTTTTCGTTCCCAGAGTTTTTCGATGTTCTCCGCGTTCAGTTCACCTGTTTTAAATTTCGCGATATGTTCGTCGTACGTTTCGATTTTATAGACGAGCAAATCGCGCACTTGGTTCATTTCGGCTAGTTTGTCGTCCAGTTCTTTCAACTGATCTCGCAAAACTTGTTTTTGAGCCTCTTCGACATTTTGCGTTTCACGTAATTGGGCGAGCGTAGCAAATTCGATGAGGGATTCCACGGAAAGACCGGCTCTGCGCAAATTTTTCGCGAGGTAAATCCAGTTCAAATCGCTCGTCGCATAATCCCGATAGCCACTCGCATTGCGATGAACTGGGGGAATAACGCCAACTCGTTCGTAATAACGCAGCGTATCGACGGTTAACTCAAACATATCCGCCGCTTGCTTAATATTCATCTTTGTTCACCTCCGAATGATACTTTCATTATAAACCTTGGAGTTAGGACAAAGGCAAGGAAGAACCTCCGATACGCAAAAAATACCGCAAAACCTGGCATGTTAAAAGAGCCGGATTTTCGCGGTATTTTGGGTTATACTGTTTGTTCTTGTAATGTTGTCACTGGGAAGCGTTTGTTTTTTCTGATCGTTAGTGTCAGGATGAGTAGGGCGTTGAATAGGACAATCAAGCCGACTAATACCCACGCGCTGACGACGAAAAGATGATTTCCTAGTCCTGATGAGATCGCTTGACGGAAGCCGTAAACGGAATGTGTCATCGGTAGGAATGGGTTAAGCGCGTTGAAGAATCCGTCTGTGAGTGGCATTGGGAATGTTCCACCACTTGCGCCGAGTTGTAGCACGAGGATGACCATCGCAATGAAGCGACCTGGGTTTCCGAATGCTGTTGCGAGTAGCATAACAAGGAACATGAAAGTGAGCGACGTCAAAATCGAGATTAGGAAGAAGTCTCCTAAATGTGCCACTTCAAGGCCGAGCGCTAACATCACGAAATCAAGAATCAATGCTTGTAAAATCGCGGCAACAAAGCCAATCGAGAATTTACTTAACCACCATGATACGCCAGATGATGGTGTCATCGATGGGCGACGAATTGGGAAGATAAAGTTAAATACCAATGCGCCGACATATAGGCCAAGTGATAGGACGTAAGGAGCTAAACCGTGTCCGTAGTTTGGTACGTTGCTTAGTTTTTTCTCGGTGAGGTCGGTTGGTTGTGCGATCATGTCATACGTTTTCGATGAAGGATCGATTTTGCCGACTTCCGCTGCGCCGTCTTTTAGTTTGGTTGCTAGTTCGCTTGTGCCGTCGTTTAGTTTCACGAGATTAGAGGCGATGGTTGCTGATCCGGTTGCGAGTTTGCCTGAGCCGTCGCTTACTTGTGTCGCGCCACTTGCAAGGGCATTGGTTCCGTTGATGAGTTCTGGTAAACCGCCTGCTAGTGTGTTTGTTCCGTTTGCGAGAGCGGATGAACCTGCGAGTAAGGCTGGGTTGTTCTCGGCTAATTGGGTTGCGCCGCTGCTCGCTTGGTTGATGCCGTCATGCACGGTGCCAACGCCGTTCGTGTAGGTTTGCAAACCGCTGTTTAATGTGTCAGAACCTGCTGCGAGTTGCGATACGCCACCGACTAGGGCGGGAACGCTATTGTTCAACGTGGCTGTTCCGGATGCGAGTTGGTTGCTTCCTGATACGGCTGAATCAAGACCTGCTTTTAAGGCTGCTGATCCGTCTAAAATGCTATTGTTAGCAACGAACGCGCTGCGGATGGTGTCGTAGCCTTGGATTGCTTGGACTGCGACAGGGATGCCGACCGATGCTTTGCTATCTAGTTCCGCAACGCCAGCTTTTAATGTACCTAAGCTTCCTGCCACGGGTTGTAATTTATTTTGTAAAATGTCTGCGGTACTGGATAAATTAGCGCCGAGTTTTTGTGCAATAGCTACTTGTTGTCCAGCTTGTTTCGTTAATTCTGTGCCGAGCGCGTCTGTGATTTCTTTTTGTTGTGCTGGTGTTAGGCTTTGGAACGCGCTCGTACTAGCAACGGCGGTCGTTGTGTTTTTGCCGTTATTTTGGATGGAAGTGCCTAGATCGGTGATGGCTGTTTCCATTGTTTTTAAATTGGTTTGTAATGTTTTCATCGAAGCACTTAGGTCGCCGCCTGCTTGTAGGGACGAGTTAATCGTGTTGATGCCGGCTTTCATCGCGTTTAATCCGGATGTTAGTTCTTTAACGTTGTCCGCGGTTGGAAGTCCGTTCGCCAATTTGTTAAGACCAGCGTCTAACTTGGTGCTTCCGGCTTGTAATTTTTGCAAACCGTTGTTTAGGGATTGTTGGCCGTTGTTTAGTTCGGGAACTTTGGCGGCAAGTGTTTCTGTGCTTGCGTTTAGCGTGCCGAGTCCTTCTGCTAATTTACCGCTTCCGGCAAGTAGGGCAGGGGAGTTCGCGTTTAGTTGCGCCGTTCCATCTTGCAATTTTCCCAGACCTGATTGGACTTGTGACACGCCAGCCGTATATTGGCCGAGTGAGCTGTTTAGTTTGCCAGCGCCGGCGTTTAATTTGTCCACGCCATCTGCTACCGTTGTGCCGAGCGCTACGTTGATTTTATTCGCGCCATCTGCCAGTTTCGGCGTACTTGCTGCGAGTTCGTTTAGTTTTGCAGTCAGTGTTTTACTGCCGTCTTTCAACTGAATCGTGCCGTCGTCGATTTTTTTAGAACCGTCCGCGGCTGTTTCGAAGCCATCGCCAACTTTTGCTATCTGTGAAAAAATGGCTTTGGCATAGCTTTCCGTTACTTTTTTCGAAATTTTGGCGTTGACGGCTGATGCGCCTTGGCCAGTGACGACTTCCCCGATATAGTTCTGCGCGGGGTTGATTTCATAAGAAAGATTCATTTTTTTAGGTGTCGCATCAAGAACGGTAGAGGCATTTTTGGAAAAGTCTTTCGGAATCGTGATGACCATGTAATACTTGCCGTCTTTTAAACCTTTATTGGCGGTTTTCGCATCAAGAAAATTCCAGTCTAAATCGTTATTTTTCTTCAGTTCTTTGACGAGTTCATTCCCGACATCGAGCTCTTGGCCTTCGTAATTCGCCACTTGGTCTTCATTGACGACCGCAACAGGAAGCTCACTTGTTTTGCCGTACGGGTCCCAAACAGATTTCAGGAAAACGCCGCCGTATAAAATCGGGATAAACATAATAACGATCGTCGAAACGAGCAGGATTTTGTTGTTTAAAAGTCGTTTCCATTCTTGCTTTAACATATTCATAAAACTCACTCTTTCTCCTTTTGATTGCTTAGATTCATTGTGTTCCAGTTAAGTACTGGTATTTCGGATTGTTCCATCGTGCGTTTCAGTAAGTCTGCGGCTGTTTGTTTAGATAAGTAGTCGCGAATCAGGTCGTTGGCGCCGTTAAAAACATCATGTAACACCGCTTCCCCTTTAGAAGTGTGCTCGCCATCGCGGAAAACTTTGTTGATTAGGCCTGTATCTGGATAAATCGAAATTGGGCCTTCCATCGATTCCACGACTTCCAGCAACGTGATTTGCTCCGGGCTTTTCGCTAGTGAAAAACCGCCGTTATTGCCTGGCACGGAGCGGATAATATTCTGGACAACGAGTTTGCGCATAATCTTCTTTAAATAGGAAGGAGATACTTGCAAATGCTCACTAATCGCGTCGGATGCTAGCGGATTGTGGTTATCCTGGGTTGACAGCAGAACGATAATACAAATCGCTTGCTCTACGCCTTTCGTTAATTGCATACTCGAGTTCACCTCCCTTTCATTATGGATATAGTTTATCGCTATTGAAAATAAATTCATCATGGACAACCAAAGTCTATAATTGAATTTACACCCATTTACGAAAAAAAGCAAGTACTTTATCATAAGATATCGCTTACTTGCGAAAAAAGTTGAAATGACCTTGATATAGCGGGGTTTTTAAGGTAACATAGATGAGAAAACGTAGTTCGAAACCATCCTACGTAAAAAAACTAAGGGGAGCTCATATAAAATGAAAATAAAAACGTTGACGGTAAATGCGATCGTTGCGGCGCTTTATGTTGTCGTGACTTTGGTTGTGGCACCTTTCGGGTTTACGAATATTCAATTTCGTTTGTCGGAGATGTTCAATCATTTAATCGTGTTTGATAAGAAATACTTTTTTGGAATTGTAGTTGGGGTATTGATTGCGAATTTCTTCTCGCCACTCGGTTGGTATGACTGGGTATTTGGTGTCGGGCAGTCCGCGATTTCGCTAGCCATCGTTATTTTGCTAAGTCGCTATGTGGCGAATGTGAAGGTACGAATGGTCCTGACGACGCTTGTTTTCTCTGTGACGATGTTTATCATTGCTTGGGAACTGGCGCTAGTTTTAGAATTTCCGTTTTTGTATACGTGGCTAACACTGGCTATCAGCGAATTCATCGTTTTAGCTGTCGGTGCACCGATTATGTATTACATCAACAAACGCATCGATTTCAAGAAAATTATCAATTAGAACGTCAAAAGCATGATGACAAGTCGTTAAATCGCGACTGTTATCATGCTTTTTTTATGATCCGCTTAATTTCTTAATAAACCAATCTTTCTGTTCTTCTACGAGCTCTGAGAACGGATCACTTACATTTTCGACGGTAGTTGCTTCTATATAGTCCGTTTTTAATTTGCTGGCCGTGTCTTTTACATCAGGTCGTGTGAGTAAGATACTGACACCCAATGCAATCAGGAAACATAAGGCACCAAATCCGATTTTCTTTTTCAAGGCTGTCCATCCCTCCAGTAGTGGTTAAGTCCATACTACAGGATAAAGGTGAGATGAAAATGAAAATCGTGGGAGAGTTTTCTAAGAATGTGTTCTTCTTGAGGAGGAAAGTGATGTTTCGGTGATTCTTGGCACGACTTTATGCTTGGGTTCCGGTGTTGTTTTGATCGTTATTGGATAGGAAGTACTGACGCTTGCTTTTGTTGTAACGGTTAAAATGAGCTGATTTGTCTCTTGTAATGGATTGATAGATAGTTCTTGATCGCGCGTGTAGTCTGTTGTTTTCACATAGATAGAACCGCTGCGAATGCTCACTTTGGCGTCTTCATCCGTGGTGAACATGATAGTAGCCGTATTTCCACTCACTAAAATATATGGGTTTGCCGCTGTATATGTGTCAATTTCGAACATTTCCATGAAGTCATTGGCGCTGTCATCGGAAGTAGTAGGACTTGTTGTGGCCGCGTTTACTGGCATATGTATGCTCGTTGAAAAGAATAAAATAAATAATAGGAATCCATAAAATCGTTTTTTCATGCTTACTACCACCTTTCTATCTCTCATTATAAAACGGATAAATGAACAAACTGTGAACGAAAAACGACTAGTTTAAGAAGTTTTGATTGGAAACTAAGTATACACAAAATCGAGAAATAAGGGGATAAATATGCTTGGTTCCTATGCAAAATAGCAGGGGATAAAGCTTTATTTTTCAACGGGTTTCAGGTATTATTAAAAGAAAAGGGAGGGCGTTTTATGGAACTTGAGAATTTAGCGCAGAAATTACCAGAGAAGATTAAAACAGTGTGGCGTCAAGGGTATGCGATTGCCATTTTGATATTTTTAGCGATATCGATTGGAGCGGCGATTTTATTTTATGCCATTGATGTGTCACTTTGGTGGAGCGCGATTGGCTTTGCGTTTACGATTTTATATTTTGTGTTGACATTTTTCTTGATTGTACCTTTTCGTTGGGCAAGGTGGAGTTATCAAATTCGACACGACGAGATTGAGATTCAACATGGGATTATTTTTAGAAGTCGGGTGTTGATTCCGATGATTCGGGTGCAGCATGTGGAGACGGATCAGGGACCATTGCTACGGAAGCAGAAGTTAGTTAGTGTGTCCATTTCCACTGCGGCGACGGTACATACGATTGAGGCTGTCCAAGCGGAGGAATCGGATGCGCTCAGACACCATATTTTAGAGCTTGTAAAGGTGGCGAAAGAAGATGTATGAAGATAGACGTCTGCATCCGATTGCGCTTATTAAGGAATTAATTGTTAGTGTGAGACAGAGCATTATCCCGATTGCTGTTGTTATTTTTGCGGTGTTTCGGAATTTGAATGACACGGGGATATTATCGTGGTGGATGTATCCGCTACTCGTGATTGCTTTGATTATTTTGTTATTAGCGCCTGCCTTGATCAAGTATTTTACATACCGTTATCGCATGGATGATAAGGGGATTCGCGTGAAGTACGGCCTGTTTTTTAAGAAAAATATTTTTATCCCATACGAGCGAATTCAGACGGTTCAGCAGAAGCAATGGTTTTTCTATATGCCGTTTCATGTCGTTCAAATTCTAATTGAAACAGCTGGTGGTGGGAAAGCCGAGGCAGATTTGAGCGCAGTTCCGGCAAGCGTGGCACAGGAATTGAAGGATTTACGCGCTGGAAAAGTCGCGGAATTGGCGGAAGAGGAGAGCGTAGAAACGGCAGAAATTCCTGTTGTCGAGGAAAAGAATGCGAAACCACTGCTTACATTTCAGTTAGAGGTCAAGGAGTTATTGCTTATGGCGGTAACATCGGGTGGCGTCTTTGGGATTTTCTTCATCATCTTGGCATTCGGTCAGCAATTCCGTGACCTTATTCCAGCCGATTTTGTGGAAGAGCAGTTCGATACGATACTTCGTTATGGCGTGTTAATCCTTGTTATCATTGGATTTGTCGTGTTACTTATTCTTTGGGGAGTCGCGATTGTCGCTACGCTATTCAAGTATTTCCAGTTCAAGCTCATGAAGTTCGACGACCATATCGTCATTGAAAAAGGACTACTGCAACGGGAGCATACGTCGATTGCATTTGAGCGGATTCAATCTGTTAAATTAATCGAGTCGCCGCTTCGTCAAATGCTCAAGTTGGCATCGGTGCGTGTTGTGACAGCAGGAAGTTCGGGAGATGATGAGCATTCTGGTGACATTCTGATTTTGCCGATTGTGAAAAAAGCGAAGGCACTTGAGATATTACCGCAGTTTCTGGAGGATTATCAATTCCCAATAGAAAAGCTAGAGCGAGCGCCAAAAACGAGCTTGAGACGGTTTTTCTTTATTAATCTGATCTGGACGATTCCTGTCATTTTACTCGTCAGCATTTTACTGTTCCCATGGGGATTATTCAGCTTGTTATTGGTGCCATTGTTTACTTGGAAAGCGTACGCGGCGTATCGTGCCACAGGCTTTTACACGACGGAGACCGAGCTTGTGATGCAAGGGCGTGCTTTCATTTCTAGACAGACGAATTTCATGCTAAAGCGTCGCGTTCAATCGGTGGACTACGCGCAAAGTATTTGGATGAAAAAAGGGAATGTTGTTCACTTTACAGTACTTTTGAAGTCGGGGCAAACGCATTTGAATGCAGGCGTGCACTACATTGCTCAGCAAGATGCGAACCGACTGTATCATTGGTATCAGCCATCAAAATAAGAAAGCTTTATTTAGAAAGAAGGAACCTATTATGAAAAAAGTCATCATTATCGGCGGCGGTCTCACTGGATTATCCGCAGCGCATTATATCAATAAGCAGGCAAGTCAGGAAGCGGTGGACTGGCAGTTATTCGAGTCAGATGACCATTTTGGCGGGAAATTCCATACGGTGCATCGCGACGGTTTTATCATTGAAAAAGGTCCGGATTCTTTTTTAGCACGTAAGCCTGCGGGACTGGCGCTTGTTGAGGAATTGGGATTGACGGATCAATTGATTACGAATGCGACGGGAAAATCGTATATTTATCATGACGCGGCGTTACACCCGATTCCAGAAGGTTCTGTGATGGGGATTCCGACAGATATTCGGGCGCTTTTAGAGAGTGATTTATTAACGCAAGACGGCAAAATCAGAGCGTTAGAGGAATTGATGCTGGATTCGAACGTGACAGATGAGGACCAGTCGATTGGTGACTTTTTTGAGCAACGTTTTGGTAAAGAGATGGTTGTTCGCTTAATTGAGCCGCTACTTGCTGGCATTTATGCGGGAAACATTTATGAGATGAGTCTGCGCGCTACGTTTCCGCAGTTTGAGCAGGTGGCGAAGGAACATCGGAGTTTGATGTATGGGTTGAAGAGTCATCGACCGGAGACGGTGAATACGACTGGAACGGCTAAAACAATAGGGGCTTTTCGGACGCTTTCTGGTGGTTTATCGACGCTAACGGACGCTTTGGTGGATTCTCTTCCAGCGGAGCGATTGCATGCGAGTACGAAAGTGAAGGCGATTGAGAATACGACGGTTGTTTTGGAGAGTGGCGAGCGGATTGTTGCAGATGCGATTATTATTGCTGCGACGCATGATGTGGTGCTTTCTTTGCTTGATACGCCGGCTGTTAAACCACTAGCGGAGCAACCGATGACAAGTTTGGCGACGATTTCGCTGGCTTTTGATAAGGCCGCAGTTCCGGAGATTCCAGAGGGCACGGGCTTTTTGGTAGCAAGAACGGGGGATTATAATATTACGGCTTGCACATGGGTACATGAAAAATGGCCGCATATGGTGCCAAAAGGGAAAATTTTGCTTCGCGGGTTTCTGGGAAAAGCAGGACAAGTTGGGTTATTAGACCAAACAGATGAGGAAATGGCAAATAAAGTGCAGGCGGACCTGAGAGAAATGATTGGGCTCACAGGGGAACCACTATTTTATGAAGTAAGCCGAATGAAGGAAGCAATGCCGCAATATACGGTGGGACATCAAGAGCGACTCGCGTTTGTGGAGAAAGAGTTGAAGCATAGCCATCCGACTGTGTTCTTAGCGGGGATGTCGTATCGTGGCGTAGGAATTCCAGACTGTATTCAGGCTGGGAAAGCAGCGGCAGATGAGGCGTGTCAACTTTTGGAGCAGGTGATGCCATGATAAAGGGTGTCGGGTTAGATATGATTGATTTAGATCGTGTGGAGAAGGTTTTGGAGCACAATCCGCGGTTTGTGGAACGCATTCTGACGGATGAGGAGCAGAAGTTGCTCGCTAAGTATAGTGGTTCGCGCAAGGTGGAGTTTTTGGCGGGACGTTTTTCTGCGAAGGAAGCCTATGCAAAGGCGAACGGGACGGGATTTGGGAAGGATCTCAGTTTTACGGATGTGGAAATTTTGACATTGCCGAATGGGCGGCCGATTTTAACGAAGCCAAAGCGTTTGGATGAGCAGGTTTTTGTCAGCATTACGCATACGGGGAGAAGTGCTGCAGCGCAAGTCATCATTGAAGAAATAGATCGGGGGCGGAAAGAATGGCAGTAACAGGATGGCATCGCCCGACTTGGGCGGAAGTGGATCGTGCGGCGATCAGGGCTAATATTCAGAATGAGCGGACGCATTTACCAGAGAATGTAGCTTTGTTCGCTGTTGTTAAAGCGGATGCGTACGGGCACGGGATGGTGGAAGTCGCAAAAACAGCGAAGGAAGCTGGTGCCAAAGGTTTTTGTGTTGCGATTTTGGATGAGGCTTTGGCGTTGCGAGAAGCGGGATTTGATGATTTTATTTTGGTGATGGGGGCAGTTCCGCAGGCGTTTGCAGGAGTTGCCGCGCAAAAACGGATTGCCGTTACAGTTTTTGACATCGAATGGTTAACCGGATTAGCGCCGTTACCAACGAATCTGGATGTTCATTTGAAAGTGGATACGGGCATGGGACGGTTAGGATTGCGTTCTATGGAAGCAGTGCGTGAGATAGAGGCGGAGATCGCTAAACGAGAGGACATCACGATAGAAGGTATTTTTACACATTTCGCGACGGCGGATCAATTGGAAACATCCTATTTCGAGAAGCAACTGGCTTGTTTTCGGGAGGTTGTAGGTTCGATGGAGGTACGCCCGACTTTAGTACATTGTGCGAATAGCGCTACGGCTTTATTGCATGAGCAGGCGGATTTTGATGCGGTGCGTTTCGGGATTTCGATGTATGGATTAACGCCGTCACCGGAAATTGTTCCTGCTTTACCGTTTGAGCTACGCCCAGCTTTATCGCTATACACGGAAATGGTGCAGGTGAAGGAATTGATGCCTGGAGATCATGTGAGCTACGGCGCCACGTATGAAGCGGAAGAACGTGAATGGGTTGCGACATTGCCTGTTGGTTACGCGGACGGTTTTATACGTGCGTATTCAGGATTTCAGGTGTCGGTGGATGGTGTTTTGATGCCGGTTATTGGTCGGGTTTGTATGGATCAGTGTATCATTAAATTACCGCGCGAATATCCAGTTGGGACAAAAGTGACGCTCATTGGTGGGCCAAACTCGGCAGACGTTGCGGCAAGCCACTTGAACACGATTAATTATGAAATTACATGCCTTATTTCGGAACGAGTACCAAAAAAATACATCAATTGAGGGTTTTTTACGTGCATAGTTTTTGATTAGGAATTATAATGAGAAAGTACACACCATATTTCCTAACCCTTAGGTATTCAGTCTAGCCTAAAAGATAGGGAATCAGGTCTAATAGCGTATTTTTAGTGAAAAACACTCCGAAAAGCCTTTCAATCGCGCGTCTATAGTGTTACGATATACATGTTATGGAGTAATACACAGCTGGGGGTGTGACGCGTGTTAGAAAAGACAGACACGACAGAAATCTGGGTAGAAATGACGCAGCAGGTATTGGACGACTTAGATGAGGCTCGGGCAAAAGAAAAAATGGGGCGGAGTGAAATGATTATGGAAGCAACACAACAGTTTTTACGTCAAAGAAAAGCACGCGATTTGCGTGACGAAATGGAACGTGGGTATACTGAAATGGCTTCTATTAACTTTTCGATTGCATGTGAATGTACACATGTAGAATCGGAAGCCGAGGATAAAAATTTACAAGTTTTAGGAGGATGAATGAGCCGATGGTGAAGCGTGGGGATGTTTACTACGCGGACTTATCTCCTGTTGTTGGAAGTGAACAAGGGGGAATACGGCCTGTTCTCGTTATTCAAAACGATATTGGCAATCGATTTAGTCCTACTGTCATCGTGGCGGCAATTACGGCAAAGATTTCTAAAGCCAAATTGCCGACTCACGTTGAGGCAGTTCGAAAACATGGTTTTGATCGTGATTCTGTTATTTTGTTAGAACAGGTGAGAACGATTGATAAACAACGCTTGACGGACAAGATTACGCATTTGGACGATAACTTGATGAATCAGGTAAACAAGGCGTTAGAAATTAGCATGGGCTTAGTAGATTTTTAAAATTGCGAATATTTATGAGTAGTAGAGCGGATGTATCTTTTACATAATTGATGATTAGGGACGGCTTTACTAGGTGAATGATGAGTCAGTACGTGAAGGTTTCGCGAAGATTCAAAGGAACAAAAAAAGAATTACATATTAGATGTTACTTGAGTTTAGAATATAATGTCTGGCTTTTAGTACCCGACATGAGAAAAGCTTCTTAGGCTGTGGCAAACCCCATTTTGCTCCCCCCCTTGCTTTTCTTGTGTCTCTTTTTTTTAGAAAGATTAGACTAGGCTTCAATCAAGGAGAAAGGTTGGAAATAGAGATATGTATAGAGATTTTGCGAATTTTATCCATACAAACAAAGATGTGTTGCTAGGTAAGTGGATGGAACAGATGAAGGAGCAGGCGGACCCAGCAATTCTACTGGTGACGAGTGATATTCTATATGAGGATACAAGTCGCGAATTTTTAGATTTGATTGTTGCTAATGTGCTGGGGACGAAAGATGGTTCCTTTAATGAAAAACTGGATGACTTCGCGCAAAAAGTGGTGCATCTCGGTTGGTCGGTTCATTTTGTGACGGCGGGCTTGCGAACGTTTGGGCTTCTGGTGTATAGCGAAATGAAGCGGCAAGGGTTGTTTAGTACTGTGAAAAAGAATGCGGATGAGGATATTTATTATCATTTTGAGAATTGGTTATCCTCGATGTATAATGTGGTTGTGAACGCGTATGCCGATTCTTGGGAGAAGACGGTGTCGATTCAGAAAACGGCGTTACAGGAGCTTTCGGCACCGCTTTTACCGATTTTTGATGGGATTTCGGTGATGCCGCTTATTGGAACGATTGATACGGAGCGGGCGAAGCTGATCATGGAGAATTTGCTGATTGGCGTCGTGAAGAATCGCTCGGATGTTGTGCTGATTGACATTACCGGGGTTCCAATTGTGGACACGATGGTGGCGCATCACATTATTCAAGCCAGTGATGCGGTCAGGTTGGTGGGATGCCAAGCGATGCTCGTTGGAATCAGACCGGAGATTGCGCAGACGATTGTGAATTTAGGGATAGAATTAGATCAAGTTATCACGACGAGCACGATGAAAAAAGGCATGGAGAAGGCACTCGCGATGACGAATAGAGAGATTGTAGAAAAAGAGGAGTGAGAGAATGGGAATTCCGATTTTGAAATTGGGAGAATGTCTATTAATTTCCATCCAGAGTGAACTCGATGACCATACGGCGGTAGAATTCCAAGAGGATCTGCTTGCCAAAATCCATGAAACATCTGCAAGGGGAGTCGTGATTGACATTACGTCGATTGATTTTATTGATTCCTTCATTGCAAAAATTTTAGGCGATGTTGTCAGCATGTCTCGATTGATGGGAGCGACAGTGGTTGTGACGGGAATCCAGCCGGCAGTTGCGATTACATTGATTGAGCTTGGTATTACATTCGAAGGTGTCCTTTCCGCGATGGATCTAGAAAGCGGTTTGGAAAAATTAAAACAGGAATTGGGGGAATAGAGATGGAATTCCAATCCTGTGTCAAGATTATCAATGAGTGGGACATTGTCGCCGCTCGCCAGTTAGGACGAAAAGTATCGAAGGAAATCGGTTTTGGTACGGTGGACCAAGCAAGAATCACGACGGCAATTAGTGAGCTTGCGCGAAATATTTTTCTCTATGCGGGAACTGGAGAGATATGTATTGAAAAGGTAGCAGAAGCAGGAAAAGACGGGCTGAAAATTATAGCGAAAGATAAAGGCCCAGGAATAAAAGATGTCAGACAAGTGATGCAAGATGGTTACACAACATCTGGTGGTCTGGGTGCAGGTTTGCCAGGCGTGAAGCGGTTGATGGACACGTTTGATTTAGTATCTAACGTGGAAGAAGGGGCACAGGGAACCATTATTACAACACATAAGTGGGTCCGCTAGGGGGGACGACGCTAGATGGAAGATAGGGAGATTAAGGAATTTAAAGAGAAATATCGTGACATTATGCTGAAATACTTAGAACATCAAGATGAAGAAATATTGTATTCATGCGAAAGATTGACGCGTGAAGCGATGGAAAATCGGGTGGCGCCAGAGGAAGTGGTGAATCTGCATCGCTCGATTTTAGAGGAATATGATGCGGATTTGCCGGAATATGTCTCTTCTTCGTTTGACGTGTTACTTGAGATGATGGTCGGCTACGGGCTGGCGCACATGGAGCATCTTAGCTTGCGGACGGAGCAGATAGCGCTTCGGCGTGAAATTGCGCAGGCTGAGGACATGCAAAAAACGATGATGAAATCGGACATCCCGATGGTTAAAGGCCTTGAGGTTGGTGCGGTGAGCGTGCCGATGCGTCAGATGAGTGGTGATTTTTACAGTTTTACGAATGAGGGCGAGGATAAAATCAGTGTGACGCTTGCGGATGTGATTGGAAAAGGTATTCCAGCGGCGTTTAGTATGTCGATGCTGAAATATGCAGCGGATAGCTATGGCGGTGATACGAAGACGCCGAGTGAGATGTTGCAGAATCTGAATGCAGTGGCGGAAACGAACATTGCGGATAATATGTTTATTACGATGTTTTATGGGTTGTATGACACGGCGCACCACTTGTTTGAATTTGCGTCGGCGGGGCATGAAGTGGGACTGTATTTTAGCGCAAAAACGCGACAGTTTACCGATTTGTATGCGCGTGGTTTACCGCTTGGTATTGATCGCAGCGCTACGTATCGTGCTTTTGAGAAGGAAGTGGAGTTGGACGATATGATTTTTATTATGTCGGATGGTGTGACGGAAACGCGGACAGCGGATGGATTCATTGAACGTGAGGATTTGATTGCTGTTTTTGAAGAGCGCATTGATTTGCCGCCTCAGAGGTTGGTTAAGGAGGTGTATGATCACTTGTGTAAAGTCCAGGACTATGAATTGCGCGACGATTTTACACTCATTTGTTTAAAACGTGTTTAGGGTAATGGTATTCAGGGTAAGTATTCTGGATATACAAAATGGGCGAGGTGAAATGATGAATATCAAAGTAGAGATCAGAGAAACTGATAGTAATCATGCGAAAGTAGTTGTGGGTGGCGAGATTGACGCGTACACGGCACCGAAATTAAAAGAGGCCTTGAGCGAGTTTGTGGATCAAGATAATTTCAAGTTACAGATTGATTTAGCTGGTGTGAGTTACATGGACAGCACGGGTTTAGGCGTTTTTGTTGGCCTGTTTAAAAACTTGCGTGCGAAGAAGAGTGAATTGGAATTGGTTGGATTGTCGGATCGTATTTATCGTTTATTCGAGATTACTGGTTTGACTGATATTATTGAAATCAAAAATGTAGAGGGTGAAATGAATGGCAACAATGTATGACACGATTGAGCTAAAAATTCCGGCAAAACCTGAGTTCGTAAGCTTAGGACGATTAGCAGTATCAGGCGTCGCAAGCCGAATCGGATTTTCTTTTGAAGCAATTGAAGATTTGAAGATTGCGATTAGTGAAGCGATCACGAATGCTGTAAAACATGCTTTTAGTGAAGAGGATAGTGGTGAAATTCAGATTACTTTCTCCATTTATGAAGATAAGTTAGAGGTGCGTGTCACGGATGAAGGCAAGAGCTTTGATCTCGAGAAGCGCAAGGCTGAAATTGGCCCGTATGAAGAGGAAAGCGATGCGGATATGTTGCGCGTTGGAGGGTTAGGTTTATTTTTAATTGAGGCATTGATGGATGATGTCGAGCTGCATTATGATAACGGAGTTTCGGTTGTTATGACTAAATATATAGAGGAAAAGCAGGTGGAGGGGAATGCCAAAATTATCTCGACCTGAGGAACTAGCGGCAAGAGAAGAAGCCCGTGAGAAGGCCAAAGAAAAGGTCTACAAATGGATTAGTGATTACCAAGAAACCGGCGATGAGGAAGCGCAATATGAGCTTGTTGTTCACTATAAGAATTTGGTGGAATCCATTGCCCGCAAGTATTCTCAAGGTAAATCATTTCATGAAGATTTAGTGCAGGTTGGAAATATCGGTTTGCTAGGTGCGATTCGCAGATATGATGCAACGTTCGGTAAGAGTTTCGAAGCGTTTGCGGTACCAACGATTGTCGGGGAAATCAAGCGCTTTTTACGAGATAAAACTTGGAGTGTTCACGTGCCACGTCGGATTAAAGAACTGGGTCCGAAGATAAAAAACGCGGTGGAAGAGTTGACGCGCGAACTGCAACGCTCACCACAAATTAGCGATATCGCGGATTTTATCGGTGCGACAGAAGAGGAAATTTTAGAAGCTATGGAAATGGGCAAAAGTTATCAGGCTTTGTCTGTGGATCATTCGATTGAGGCGGATTCGGACGGAAGCACAATCACGCTGCTGGATGTTGTTGGCGGCGAGGACGATGGTTTTGAACGAGTGAATCAGCGGATGTTGCTGGAGAAGGTATTGCCAGCGCTAGATGAGCGGGAGCAGAAAATTTTGCAATATACGTTCATTGAGAACCGCAGTCAAAAAGAGACCGGTGACTTGCTGGATATTTCGCAGATGCACGTTTCGCGGATTCAGCGCCAAGCGATTAAGAAGTTACGCGCGGCATTGCAAGATGAGGATTTAGAATAGATGCAGGCGATGTGGCAGTCGGATTTAGACACGGAAATCTATGTTTTCCAGCGTGCAAAACACTTACAGCGACATTGTGGTGATCAATTTTTTATAAAAGAAGACGCGTCGGGAATTCTCTGCGCACTAGTGGATGGCCTTGGAAGCGGTAAGGAAGCCGAGAAGGCCGCAAAAGCGGTTGTGGAAGCTATTGATGCGAATAGCTCATTAAAGTCACTAGCGGACATCGTGGCGCGCTCTAACGAAGCAGTAGCTGGACTACGAGGCGCCGCGATTGCGATTTGGCGAACAGATTGGGCTAAGCAAAAACTGATTTATTGCGGAATTGGGAATATCCGATTTTTTATGGTAGGAGAAGACGACGAGTTGGTCTATCCGATATCATCGACAGGATTTCTATCTGGAAGAAGGCAAAAAATTCGGACACAAGAATTCAGCTACCGCCCAGGCTCCAGATTCTTGATGCACTCCGATGGCTTGACATTAGCAGGGATAAAGAAATACCTCTACGCGAGCGCCAACATAGAAAACACAGGCCACTGCATTGAGAGCAATGTTGTTGAAGTGCCGGAAGATGATGTGACTTTTTTGATGGGGAAAATGAAGTGCTGAGGAAGCCCGTTAGACCCGAAAAAATTTGTTAGGGGCCGCAGTGAAAACCCGTTCTTGGTTTTTGCGGAGGGCACGAAAATTTCGAGGGTCTGGCTTCCGAAGCCGGATCAAATGAAGTGCTGAAAGAGCCCGTTTAACCTCGACAGAATGCAAGGAACGAATGCTCACTCTGTTCGTACTCGTATTGAGGCTCTAAATTGGCAAGTGATGCCTCATAAGAGCTACAACATACTGATACTCTAAGGATTTATCCACTCAACCCAGTCGATAAATCCTTATTTCCTTATGCTCGTGATTCCCCCTCAACCCCAATTTCTATGGTACAATACAAACAGATGAATTTTATGGAGGCAAAGATAAAAATGGAAGAAATTTTAAAACTAGTACATAAATCACTACCATATCGCCCAAACCAGATTAACGCGGTTATTGGCCTACTAAACGAGGGAAATACCGTGCCGTTTATCGCGCGTTACCGGAAGGAAATGACTGGTAGCCTGGATGAGGTCGAGATTCGAAATATTGAAGAACGTTACGCGTATGTGGAAAAATTGGAGCAGCGCAAGGAAGAAATTTTACGATTGATTGAGGAGCAGGGCAAGCTTACGGAGGATTTGGCGGCGGCGATTACGAAGGCGGAGAAACACCAAGCGTTGGAGGATTTATATCGCCCGTACAAACAGAAGAAGCGTACGAAAGCAACGATTGCTAAAGAAAAAGGCTTGGAACCCTTCGCGACTTGGCTGCTGACATTCCCGCAGTCAGGGGACGTGATGGCGGAAGCGGCAAAATATATCTCCGCGGAACACGAAGTAGCGACGATCGAGGATGTCTTTTTAGGGGCGCATGAAATTATCGCGGAAGTCATTTCAGACGAGCCGACATACCGAAAATGGATTCGCGAATTTACTCGGAAATTTGGCATGATGCAATCGGTCGGTAAAAAGGTCGAACTGGATGAGAAATCGGTGTACGAGATGTATTACGACTACCAAGAAATCATCGGAAAAGTGGCGAGTCACCGCGTGTTGGCTTTCAATCGTGGCGAAAAAGAGGACATCTTACGCGTTTCGGTCGTGGTAGATCCGCTTAAAATCATCGAATATCTACGCAAACAGGTGATTAAGAAACCTGGATCAATCGCGGAAAGCTATGTGGTGACGGCGTTAGAGGATGCATACAAGCGCTTTATCGGCCCAGCCATTGAGCGTGAAATTCGTGCGGAATTGACGGAAGCCGCGGAGGAGCAGGCGATTCATATTTTTGCGGAGAACTTGCGTAAATTACTTTTGCAACCGCCGTTGAAGGGAAAAATCATCTTAGGACTGGACCCGGCGTATCGGACGGGATGTAAGCTGGCATTGCTTGATAAAACGGGGAAAGTGTTGACGATCGACGTGATTTATCCACATCCGCCTCAAAATAAAAAAGCAGACGCGAAGCAAAAAGTATTGCAGTTGATGAAGGCGTACGATGTCGAAGTTGTGGCGATTGGAAACGGAACGGCGTCACGCGAATCCGAGCAATTTATCGCCGAACTAATCAAGGAAGAGAGCTTGAACGCGTATTATTGTATCGTGAATGAAGCTGGGGCTAGCGTTTATTCCGCGAGTGACATTGCGCGCGAAGAGTTTCCAGATTTCCAAGTCGAACAACGAAGCGCGGTTTCCATCGGACGTCGCGTACAAGATCCACTTGCCGAACTCGTAAAAATCGATCCGAAATCCGTCGGTGTAGGGCAATACCAGCATGATGTGGCGCAAAAACAACTCAATGACACGCTGACATTTGTCGTTGAAACAGCGGTAAACCAAGTTGGTGTCAACGTGAACACGGCCTCGGCGTCTCTTTTGCAATATGTCGCTGGTTTGAATAAAACGGTGGCGGGGAACATTCGCAAATACCGCGAGGAAAATGGACCGTTCGCATCACGCAAAGAACTCAAAAAAGTACCGCGTCTAGGCGCTAAATCATATGAACAAAGTATCGGATTCTTGCGTATTTTGGAAGGAAAGCACCCGCTTGACGCCACGGCAATCCATCCAGAAAGCTACGCGACAGCAGAGAAAATCGTTGTTTCGGCTGGATTCCAATTGACAGATCTCGGTTCACAGGAGCTGAAAAAAGCATTGGAGCAGTTCAGCCTAACCGAGATGGCAGCAGAGCTTGAAGTCGGAAAAGAGACGCTTCAGGATATCGTGGATTCGCTCGTGGCTCCAGGACGCGATTTGCGTGATGAGCTCGATGCACCACTTTTGAAGCAAGATGTTATTTCGATGGAAGATTTGAAAAGCGGGATGGAGTTGCAAGGAACGGTGCGGAATGTCGTTGATTTCGGGGCTTTTGTCGATATCGGAGTGAAGCAGGATGGGCTCGTTCATATTTCGAAGCTGAGCAATTCTTTCGTCCGCAAGCCGATGGATGTTGTTTCGGTGGGCGATATTGTGACGGTTTGGGTGGATGATGTCGACCAGAAAAAAGGCCGGATTTCGCTGACGATGCTGAGTCCAGATCAAGGGAAGTAAGCAGATGATGACAGAACAAGAGTTGCAGCGGCATATGGAACGCGTGTCGTTGCAATTTTTCCAAAAAAGGTTCCAGCACCAAGCCCGCTTTAATCAGCGCCTGCGCACGACTGGTGGGCGTTATTTGTTACAGAGTCACGATATCGAAATGAATCCGCGGTATCTGGAGAATTTCGGCTTGGATTATTTCATCGGGATTATGAAACACGAGCTGTGTCACTATCACCTACACCTTGAGGGAAAAGGCTACCAACATCGTGATGCGGATTTTCGAGCACTGCTTGCAAAAGTCGATGCCCCGCGGTTTTGCCAAGCGATTCCGACGACGCAAAAAATGCACCGCTACACGTGTTTATCATGCCAAACAGAATTTCTACGCAAGCGCCGCTTCGATGTGAAAAAATACCGTTGTGGCCGCTGTAATGGACGATTGGCGTATAAGAATGAAGAACTTGTGAACAGGTGAAAAATTGTTTTAGTGAAATAACCAGATAAAGCTTGATTTTTTCAGTATTCCTGCTTATAATGTAAAGAGTCAGCAAAACAAAATGACGCTATTCCACAGTAGCTCAGTTGGTAGAGCAATCGGCTGTTAACCGATCGGTCGCAAGTTCGAGTCTTGCCTGTGGAGTTCTTTTTATGCGAGCTGACGATTCAAATATGGGGAAGTACTCAAGTGGCTGAAGAGGTGCCCCTGCTAAGGGTATAGGTCGTTAACGCGGCGCGAGGGTTCAAATCCCTCCTTCTCCGCCATATTATAAACTTTCAAAACGATGCAGAAATGTATCGTTTTTTTCATACACAAAAACAGGCCAGTCTAGATGACCAGCCTGCTTGTATAGTTACTCCACAAAAAATTCAAACTTCGTCCACGGTTCCATGTAGTCCAGCAAGAAAATTTCCTCATCCAGAATCCGTCCAACAACATTGGTTTTGCCGCGGTTTTCCATGTCTTTTAGAGCGATTTGTAATTCGCCTTTATATTGGCCGTATAGCTCATTTTCAATCAAGATATCGCCACGTTTGATATTTGGTGTGAAGGTAGGTTTGAAATCTTCGCCGCGATATTTGACGCGTGATTGTGTCGAGCGAATGAAATAATCGGATACGTCGCCGCGATAGAAGTGAGGCTCTTCCGTGACAATTTTGCGCTCTAATGGAGTGATGGTGTCGTGAAGTTGTATTTTTAAGCCGAATTTCTCTGCTTGGAGCACGGCGCTCAGTCGCGCTAGTTCGTCCTCAGAAGCATAGGCATTCGCGACGATAATATCATCGATGAGCTTGGTCGCTAAAAGGTGCTTTGCCTGCGTATCAATCGGCAAACCGCGGTGCATCTCAAGCGTGCACAAGCCCTCCGTCACTGGCCAAGGACCATACGTCGCGTCATTCGAATGAACAAACGCGGCGGTGCGAATCTGAAAACTGCGGAAACGCTCGCTGCATTTCACAAAATAATCATAGGAAAGACCAGCATAACGGTGTGGATAAAAATTATGGGAACCAATCAAATTATCACGATTCGGCTGAAAATCGATGATATTATTCAAGTAATTCGTGTCGTTACTCATATTAATCTCGATTTTGAGACCGTACGGATTAAACGTCATCGCAGCTTCTTCATTGCCCGTAAAGCCCATATCTAGGCGAATCCCGTAGGCGCCGAGCTCGTGGAAAAAGGACAGATCATCGTAAGAAATGCCAAGCGCTTCGAAAATGCGTGGCGAAATATCAACCAAGACTTCCATGCCGAGCTCGTTCGCATAACTAATCGTTTCTTTAAATTCGCGTAAAATCAGTTCTTTATCGCCGCTCACCGACAATAAACACGTAAACACCCGTGTAAAACCGTATTTGTGCGCCAAACTAATGTAAGCCTTATCTTTTTCAGGTGTCGCGTGTTCTGGATAAATCGAAATGCCAAGTTTATGCATGAATCGTACCTTCTTCCTTATATTTTAGCGGGGGATACGTGACGTTACCGAGAATGACGTGTTCGCGAGCGCCGGTTGCCATCGGAACGTTGGACGGCCGACCATGCAATGTTTCATACGCCAGCAAGCCAAACGCGACCGCCTCTTTTGCGTCGGAGGAATAGCCAATGTCTTCCTGCGTCAATACCTCACAACGCCCCTCCAAAAGTTCCGCCAAATAGCGCAATAACGTCTTGTTATAACTTCCGCCACCGCTGACAATCACTTCATCGATCGCCATTTTTGAAAAGACGAATTGTTCGTAGTTGGAAGCGATGGTTTTGGCTGTAAACATGGTCATTGTCGCGATCAAATCCTCCGGCGCCAAATGCCCGTATGTAGTCAGCAATTCATCGGTATATTCCTTCCCAAAAAGCTCGCGCCCAGTGGATTTTGGAATCGCAGCGGTGATAAAAGGGTCATCCATACAATAGGCGAGCAACTCCTCGTTCACCACGCCGTGCGCCGCCATTTCGCCACCATCATCGTAGCCACGCCCGAATAAGCGCTGCATCAAATCATCGATAATCATATTTCCAGGGCCCGTATCAAACGCAAAAACTTGATCCAGCGTCGCATTTTTAGGCAAAACTGTCACGTTCCCAATCCCGCCGATATTTTGCAATAAGCGATTTTTGTGCGTGTCCCGATAGAGCAGTAACTCCGTGAACGGCACGAGCGGCGCGCCTTGACCACCGGCAGCCATGTCCATCGTGCGGAAATTCGAGACAACCGTCGCGCCCGTTTCATACGCAATCACCGCAGGCTCCCCAATTTGCAATGTCGAAGCAGCGAAATCACCGACTTGCTCTGGCTGATGAAAAATCGTCTGGCCATGCGAGCCAATCACGCCAAGCTCTGACGCCGCAATCCCGTTTTTACTACAAATCATTTTCACACTTTCCGCAAAAAGCACACCTAATTTGAAATTTAAACTACAAATCAGCTGTGAATCCGATTCCTCTATACTCAAACTTTTACGAATTTCCGTCACGATTCCAGGTTGAAAGGGCACCGTTTTGAAATCGATCAGTTTTGTCGACAAATTCCCATCAAGCTCTTTGATATCAAGCAAAGCCACGTCCACGCCATCGAGTGACGTACCAGACATTAATCCAACAACATACATCGTTTGAACCTCCTCATTTTAGCTCAGATACATTAAAAAGTAACAACTCGCCGTGCAGACCAGCGTAACGACCGTTGTAAAAATCGCCGCCTGTTTCTTGGATTTATAAAAACCGTGTTTCGCGAGTAAAATGTAAGATAGCCCAGCGCTACTACCGAGGCTCGTAAGTAGGAACAAAGCGAGAGCCTTAGAGACGCCAAGGCCGGTAAGTACAGGAAGGAAAATAAGATTGGCTAAAATCGTGATTGCGAAAAAGATAATCGCGCTTTTATAGTTAAACTTGATCCATTTACTATTCGTTTCCATGCGGGTAAAACCTCCTATTTAAATGAAGAGGGACAACGATGCTGCCCCTCCTTGTGTTTCGTGTTAAGCCAAATTCGGCTCATTGCTGTGCGTTTCTTTATTTTCATCTGCTTGTGCTTGTTCTTCATCCAGTAGTTTTTGATCGTACATTTTGAAGAATGGGATGTAGATGACAAACGATATCGCGATATTGACGAGGACGAGAACGATGGCTCGCCAGTCGCCACCTGTAGACAGATATGCTCCAATCGGGGCGGGTAAAGTCCACGGCGCCATGACATAGGTTGGTGAAATGAAACCAAGCGTAGTCGCGAAATAGGCGATCGTTGTTGTGATAAGCGGAATGAAGATAAACGGAATAATCAACATCGGATTGAGTACAATCGGCGTCCCGAAGATAACGGGCTCATTGATATTGAAAAGACTCGGAACCAGTGTTGTTTTGCCAAGCGCTTTCAAATAACTCGATTTGGCAAAGAACAGCATGGCAAGGACTAAACCGAGTGTCGCGCCAGAACCGCCAATCCATACGAACCATTGGAAAAACGTCTCAGGAGCAACGTGAGGAAGTGGATTACCAGCCGCGACAGCTTCCGCATTGGCGCCCAAATATTTCTCCCAAAGAGGTCTTGCAACGGCTCCAATAACGGAAATTCCGTGAATACCAAAGGACCAGAAGAACCCAATTAAAAATACTGGTAAGAGGACACCGAATAAGGTATCGCCAGCTTTTACAATAGGTGAAACGGCTTGGTCGACGAGTGAATGCAGGTCGATGCCAAGGACAACCGTGATTAGTGTCATAAATACAACAACAAAAGCTACGGGAATAAGTGCTTCAAACGATCTTGCTACGCTAGGTGGAACTTGTTCTGGCATTTTGATTGTAATATTACGCGTTTTACAGAAGCGCATCACTTCAACAGAAAAAATTGAAACAATCATTGCCATGAATAATCCGTGACCGCCTAAGTTTGCCATTGGTAGAACAAAACCGACTTTATCAAGTGCGATAGGCGTCAAGGTAAGTAGAAACGAAGCAACAGCAATTTGTCCGCCAGATAGTGGATCAAGTTTGTAGCTCTTCGCTAAATTGTAACCGATTCCAAAAGTGATATAGAGGGACATGATAAACATCGTCATCCTATAAGGAATTAAAATTTCAAAAGCGTGCTCCTGGGCCCATTGATAAAGCGCCGTACTCTCAGGCACCGGTGGAAAAGCAACGATTAAAAACATACTACCAACAATGATAAACGGTAGCGACGAAACAACACCATCACGAATCGCGCGTAGATGTCGCTGTTCAGACAATTTTGCCATTGGAATCGACAAATACTTCTCTAAAAAATTCATAAATGCTTGCATAATGATTCTCCCTTTTTATTTAGTTAGTTATGTATTAGCTCTGCTGTGAAAATGGTGATGAAAAACCTCCTTTTAGCATAAAATAGTTCTCAAGGTGTATTCTAGTTCATTTGAAATAAAATGTCAACGCTTGCAAAAAATATTTAAAAATTTATTTCAGTTGGTTTGAAACATGAAATAACTTGCTATCAGAGGTCTGGCGGCTTTTTTTTGCAGTGTGTAAAAGCTGAATATAATTAATTTTTCTAAAAAATAAGTTGAAATCCATGTGTGAAGATGATATATTGAACCCGTAATCGTCATCTGGAAAATATTATAAAATTTGGCGATATTAAAAAGGGGGATGAAGAATGAAAAAGTGGGCATCAATGTTATTCATACTTATATTAAGTGTATCCGTTTTCTCCGTTGCAGTACAGGCGGATGAGACAACAGAGGGACTGACAAAATTCATCAAAAAAGCGGATGGGACCTATGGCTATGACGCCAACACACCAGTTTTCTACTATAACGGTTCCAGCGAGCAAGTCCAGATTCCAACGACTTACACGCAAGATAAGGAACAATTCAAGAGTTCCTGGGTTGCGACGATTGCCAATCTGAACTTCGCAAAAGTGGCATCAGAATCGGCTTTCCGTGCACAATATAAAACGGTGTTGGATGATTTTGAAACGTGGAATATGAACGCGGTTATTTTCCAAGTTCGGCCACTCCTTGACGCGTACTATCCATCTAAAATAAATCCATGGTCAGAGTTCATCGCAAGTGGTGTGCAGGGCGCAGATCCAGGATATGACCCGCTCGCAATCATGGTCGAGGAAACACACAAACGCGGCATGGAATATCACGCTTGGTTTAATCCATATCGCGTGACGAATACGAAGCTGACGACACAAAGCGTTTTGACTAAAATCGGCGCGACCAAAGAGGAAGCGCTTGCGATGACGGTTCCAGAGCAAATCGTAGCATGGAACAAGGCGGGACTGTTAGCAGATACGAATTACGCTGTTTTGCATCCGGAGAGCGTGCTGCGTTTTGACGAAAAGCTATTTCTCAATCCTGGCATTCCGGAAGTGCAAGATCATGTAGCCGCAACCATCGAGGAAGTCGTAACTAATTATGATGTCGATGCGATTCATTTCGATGATTATTTTTACCCATATCGCATCACAGTAGATGGAAAAAATGTGCTGTTCGGCGATAAAGATGAGGACGCGGCAACCTTTGCCAAATACGGCATTCCGGCCGGTTATCCGAACACAAAAGCAGGGATTGATGATTGGCGCCGCGATAATATTACGACGCTCGTTGATAAGGTGAAAAATACCATCGACACGAGCAACCATGCTAAGAAAACCGCCGTTCAATTCGGGATCAGTCCATTTGGCATTTGGGAGCACAAAGCGAATAATCCGCTCGGTTCCAACACGCCGACAGGTTCCTCGCAGTCCTATTCACAAAGCATTTTCGCGGACACCTATCAGTGGATTAAAGACGAGAAAGTGGACTATATGACCCCGCAAATTTACTGGAGTTTTGACCAAGCAGCCGCACCTTATGGCGATTTAGCGAGATGGTGGAACAAGGCCGCAGAAGGGACGCACGTACAGATTTACGTTGGGCATGCGAACTATAAACACGTCGGAAACGGCGGTTGGGAAGCTGCGTGGATGAACCCAGCCGAAATTCCGAATCAGATGCGTTTCAATCAGCTACTAGGCCAAGTTTCCGGAAGCGTTCTGTTCAGCTATAATGACATCAAAAAAAGCGATATCGCAACCCCAACAAACCAAGCAAAAAACGACGCGATTGATCTTTTAAAAGAGACCTATTTCGCGATACCTTCTCTAACACCGAGTAAACCATGGCTGGCGCACCAAGCGATTGCCGCACCGGTGGAAGTCAAGCAAACCGCGGACGCCCTCACTTGGTCAGACACAACCACCAATTCCGCGCGCTACTATGTCGTTTATAAAGGCACAGGAACAGCCGCAGAAATCACTGCCAACCCAGCCAACATCGTCACCAAAATTTGGCGCGGCGACGCATCCGAATTCAGCTATCCAATTAGCGAATCCGGCACCTATGTCGTGACCGCACTTGACGCGGCCAGCAATGAATCCGCGCCAGTTATCGCCCAAATTCCAGGCGCTGATGTGACCGTTTTATACCAAGATGAGAATGGTGGAGAAATCGCGTCACCAGAAATTTTAAAAGGAAACGTCGGTGAAAATTTTGCGGCGGAAATAAAAGCGATTGCAGGCTACACACAAAAAGCATCGCAAACAAGCGGAACGTTCACAGATCAAGCACAGACGGTCATTGTGAGCTATACGAAAGACCCAGAGGAAGTCATGCCAACAGAACCTGATCCAGAGCCGACACCAAAACCCGAACCGAAACCAACGCCAGATCCAACACCAAAACCAGATGGAACAATCGTGATACCGCCAGAGAAAGAAATCGTGCCAAACCAGCCAGAAAAAGCACCATCTGTGGAAAAAGTAGCGAAAAGTCCCGATGAAACGAGTACAGATAAAGGCATGTTGCCAACAACCGGTGACAAGTCGATGGATTTAGCTATTGTGTTGGGATTGGTCGTTAGCATGACAGGTGTGCTACTACTGCTACGTTGGAAAAGAAGACAAGCCTAGGAAGAAAGAGTAGCGTCTCTGTTTAGAAATAAGCAGAGACTTTTTTTGAGAATTTTGAAATAAGTATTGCAAGTTTTGGGGAGTATGCTATAATAAAAAAGTTGGCTTTAGAGCTACGCATCACGGCCCGTTGGTCAAGCGGTTAAGACACCGCCCTTTCACGGCGGTAACACGGGTTCGAATCCCGTACGGGTCATAGCATTATTTTGTGTATACGCAAAGGAATCGGCGGCAAGCGTTCGCATTCCACCAGTTTCGTGGACTTCCGGTTCTCATGTACGTAAGTACATTCCGCTTCCGGCTTCCACAAAACTGGCGGAATGCAAACGTTTTCGCTCGATTTGTGTAAAGCGGAGATTTCGTCCTACCTGAAAAAGAAAAGAGATGGGTTGGGCGTTTTTTTTGTATTTGATTGTGCTGGTTTTGTGGTGTGAGTGTCGGTTTTGAATAAATATTCATGTTTTTTGAGATAATCATTGACATGGTGGGGTTCCAATAATATAATATTAATTAGTGTTGATAGAGCGGTCGTGGCGGAATCGGCAGACGCGCTAGGTTGAGGGCCTAGTGGGGTAAAACCCGTGGAGGTTCAAGTCCTCTCGGCCGCATCATTTTGGATTAAGAATACTGTAATATCAATAAGTTTGTGAGTCCTGCGCGTATGTCAATTCCGCCACGACCGCAAGCTTTTTTGATAGGCTAAATGAGTCTCTGACCTAGTGGGTAAGTCTAGTGGGGAGGTCATTTTTTTTATGAGAAGAAGTAATCGATTAAGTGCAGAAGAGAAGGCAATCGTTTACCAAACGATTGTGCCTGACGATAATTTTGTATTAGAGGAATTTATACGATCAAGAAGGATTAGAAATGTACGGGAAACGACTATTAAGTACTATGTGGATGCAATTAATGTTCTCAAAAGAGATAGGGACTATATTCAGGTTGAGAAGCCTGTCATGCATCTGTCGCAGAGAGACCTTGAGGACATGATTATGTATTGGAAAGGATTTATGAGGATTAATACAATTAATAGCAAAATAAAGGCTATTAAGGCGTATTATAACTATCTTTATCAGCAAGGTTTTATAAAGGTAAACCCCTGTGAAAATCTTAGTTTATTAAGAGTCAGAGAAGAAATAAGAGAGACTTTAAATTCTGATGAAATTAAGAAAATAGCTAACCATTTCAAGAAAAAAGAAACGTTTAGTTCTTATCGAGATTTGGTTATTTTCCAATTGTTATTAGATACGGGAGTGCGTATTTCGGAAGCAGTCGGTATTAATATACAAGATATTCATAATGATTATATCGTTGTTGTCGAATCAAAGAACCTTAAGCAGAGAATAGTCTATATTTCGAAGGGAATGAAGGAGAAATTAGACTCCTATTTAAAAATACGAGGAGATATTTCGCATACCAAAGTATTTATTAATAGAGATCAGCTTCCATATAGTAAAAATACGTTTCAGCAGAATCTCAGAGAAGCTGGTAAGGCGTGCAAGGTGCAAAAACAAGTAAGTCCTCATGTTTGTAGGAGAACTTACGCTAAAAATGCAATTTTGGCAGGTATGGATGCTTTTTCACTTGCTACTTTGTTAGGGCACTCATCCTTAGAGGTCACGAAGAGATATGTCCAGATATGGGGGAATGATCTAAAAGGGCAGTCCAAACTGAAAAAGGATTATAGCAAATTATTTTAAGACATTCCATGACCAACAAGGCAGAGTGAGCATGGTTAATTAAGGAAATTTTGACGTTCTTCTTCTTGCTTTTTTAACAAGCGCATGTAGTTAATTACTAATTCCTTATCAGAGGCATTTAAAGACTCATAGAGCTTGTTAAAAGACAACTGGCGGTATTCCTCTTCATTGTCTACAAAATAGCTGATAGGCTGTTCTAGGACTCTAGAAAGGGCATGAAAGTTTTCTGACTTTGGCTCGGTACGCCCAACTTCCCAGCTTGCAACAGCTTGTTGTGATACATTGATTAGTCGAGCTAACTCTACTTGAGATAACCTTTTCTTTTGTCTGGCGTGTTTAATTTTGTCACTATATTTTACATTCATAATTAACACCTCATACTATACATTACAACGAATTGTTGTATAAAAAAATAAAAAAGATTAAATACTACTAATAAGAGTTGATAACAACTATTTGTAGTTATATAATGAAATTGGGAGGGGAAAGAATGAATCAACTTGGTAAATTACGAGAAAGCATGGGATTATCTCAGAAAAGCTTGGCAGATGTGCTGAATATTAAACAACAGACGGTTAGCTCATGGGAGAGAGGGAGAACAAGCCCATCTCCATATTACATGCAAAAAATTGAAGGTATTTTTGGAGTGAAGAAGGAAATAATATTTCAAGATGCTTTTTATAAAGGCGAAGAGGGAGGGATAGAACTATGAAACGTTGGATAATCAGCTTTGGTATGATTTTGCTAATCTTAAATATGACTGCGTGTGCTACAGTTTCTGATGATGAAAATGTGGATAAGCCACCTAGTCCAGAAGTGTATGAAGAAGCAGTATCTGTTAAGGTTGGCGCATTAAGGCGTGCTTACGATAGGTACTATGATCTTTTGGTTTATAATGTTATCACTAGCAAAGAATGGCAAGAAGCATTTTCAGAGGCAGTAAGTGATTTAGAGAAATGTGCACTAGAAGTTCAGAATTTGCGCCCAGCAAAAGGCTACGATATTGTACAGGATAACTTAAATAAAGCATCAGAAGGTATATTATTTATTACAGAGAATGTAGTAGATGCTGCGTTTAACTATAATCAAGGTATGTTGATAGAAATTTCATCCGTAAAAGAGGATGTAGATATGTATTTATTGGATGCGGATAATGCACTTAAAACGAAACAAGGCAATGATCCTGAACTACAATAATGCAATTGAGAAATCGGAAAATAAGAGGCATTCATAAAAAAGAGAGAAGAGGAATAAATTTGCTGAATATTATTATAACAATTGCACTTGCTGTTATTGCGGGAACACTTATCAATCAGTATACATCGGGAATGCTTAAACAAGTGCTTATGATCATTTTAATTGTAGTTGGCGTAATCTTTACAGTAAAAGAGTGCTCAAATAATCAATTGGTAGGAAATGAGTATAGTCTAAGTGGTGAGCAACGTTATCAAATAAAGATTGAAGATAATAATCTGATACAGACGAGAATTAGTGGTAACGATTTGCTGAAATATAAAAAGAAAGGTAAGAATTTAATTATAGACCAAGATGATGTATACAATAATTATATTGATTCTGTGGTAGACGTAAGGTTTGTTTTGTCAGACAGAAACAACAAGCTGACTATGATGATTCAGTATGATGACGGATCAGAAAAAGAGATGGGCGTATACAAAAGAATTGATTAGTTAACCCCACCCCGTTCATATAGCGCTATACACCACCCCCGTAGCTTATATACTCCTGATATACAGCTTAAGGGGTGTGTTTTTAGTTAAAAAGCTATAACAATAATTAAAATTTTTTTGATCAAGGTATAGCAAAAAAATAACTGAATAGTAAGATAAAATACTATTTTTCCTGATATAGAATCATCAATATATACCTTGATGATAAAAATGAACTAAAGTAGAAACAGTACTATTCAGTGGTGTTTTTCTAAATTATAGTATTAAATAGTTAGTTTGAAAATACACATACATATCCTGATAACCTATTATTTAATAGTTTACTGATTAAATTTATTTCTGACAAAAAAGGGCATAATTATGGTATTATATAGGTGGGATTAATAATTAATAGAGATTATTTGAATCTGTTAAACTAGCTTGATTAGGAATCTGATTATTATAGTATTAAAGTGAAAACAGGTTTAATTTATGTATCAATAAAATTACTTACTTGTAAGTAAAAGTAATGGGGCGGATGCCCGCCCTCTTATTCAAGGGCACGTCGTGCCCTCGAAAAGATTCCCTCCATGAGCTTACCCAGCTCAACGGGGGGGATTACTTTCTAGTTCCACTAACTCACTGCGTTCGTTTGTGTCCTAGAAAGTAGTCCCTTTTTTAATTAAGTAATTTATTTATTAATTTTTAAATTAAGTTATTAATAGAATTATTTATATCATAGTATATATGCACATTGTAATAGCCTATTGCTTCACCTAAGGAGGAAAAATTTTGAATGAGGATATAAAAATTTATACAGAGGAAGAAATTTTGGATTACTTTTTACAAAAAAACCAAAAGAGAATTAGTAAATTAGAGATAAGGCTTAAAAATAAGTTTAAAGGCAAACGTTATTATTACATACATGAAAATCTATTAATGGATTTCCAACGTGAGATATACAATCAGATTCATAGAGAACTGGATAAAGCTAAGGAAAGAGAAATGAACATTAATGAGTTTTATGAACTACTGATTAATAACAAGAGTGCTATACCAAATCTGTCAGGGTCAATGCTAACTGAAAACATATTGAGGAGCGCGGAAAGAGATACCATTATATTAACATTGAAGGAAGAATTTGGACGGGTGCGAAAGAGTGAAAAGGAAAGAGAGAACGAAAAATCAGAAAAGGGCGTCGTGGACAATAACTATAAGGTTAAAATACCAAATAAATTTGATGCTGATTTAGCTCTAATAAATCAGATACCGGGTAGGAATATAGCCAATGAAGTAGATCTTATATTGACTATAGAATCGGCATTAATTCATATTGATGAGAATAAATTGTTGACAGATAACGAGGTTAATATTTTTTGTACTATGCTTTTAGTGGATTCAGATGAACAAGCGGCTATGCAAACAGGTATAACATTAAAAAGCTATCAACAAGCGAAGCGTAGGTTGCTGAATAAAATGAATAAATTGTTTCAGGAATATCAGAATATAGAGTAATGAAACTGCATTGTTCTCTAGCAACATTTAGTGAGTATGTTGAGAAGGGATACAGTTAATAGTGCTTTTCAGTAAAAATTGAGAATAAGTAATGTAGTTGGATAAAACAGGCTATTCCGTATCACTAAGCTATGGTATAATATTTCCATGAAGACTAGATAAAGGAAGGAATGAGCATCAAGTGGCAAAGAAAATACAGCTACCAAGTGGTAGGTTATCGGAACATGCAACGGCGATGGGAAAGAATCCAGATGCATTGGCATTCAAATTACGTCCGAATGTTGCCTATTCCACAGGCACGGCGCAAGAGTTAGTCTATGATTGTATGGAAATGACGCAATTTTTGCAAGCGTTTCCGAGTGCGTTTGTAAAGGACGGACAGAACTTGAAGAATGTAGAGAAAGCTTTTGTGGCATCGGAAAAAGCACTGGGACAAATGTTGCAATCAGGATTGGATTTTGTCAGTAAGAAATAATCATGTAGGGGGCATAAGGAAGATGGAAAAAGAGAGAAGACTACTAGAAAAACGATTAGAAGAAAGCATCAATAAACGGCGGAAATTAGAAGACATTCAGATAGGATTGATTCAGCTGAATCGGGATAAAGCTAATATTCTTGTGAACTTTAGTGAGGCGTGGCAAGGGCAGAAAGCTGATCAAACGATGAGTAGACTGGAAGATGCGGTAGAAGAGGAATGGCGTGAGACACGCAAATACGTGAATGCGTTAGAAGACGAAATCATCGAGGAAAAGCGACAAATTCGAATCCAGTTGGATAAGTTGAAGGAGAATCCGAAAAATGGCGCGCATTGATATTGCAGAAGTACATAATTTTGTGTCGGTGTTTATTGCCGAGTCCAAGCGAGTACAACAAGAATTAGATCTGCGTAAAACGGCAATTGGAAGTTTTTTATCAGATTCAGATATTCAAGGAGAAATCGGTGATCAAGCGAAGGCATATTATCGAGACGTTTACTATCCGCTTATTAAGGCTACGAAAAATAGCCTGCAGGATGCCGAGAGAAGATTGAAAAAGTATGTCTCGGATTTCTATTCCCAAGTAGATGCTTCGATGAATGCGAAGCTGGATTTGGCACGGATGTATGAATTACAAGCAGACATGCGGAAGTATGAGAACAAAATAGAGGCGTTGAAAGCAGATACTAATTCCGCGGCCAATAGCATGGCTTCCATTGGGAAAAATATTGGGTTACAATTAGGTATGGAGACAGCGATGGGGCAATTCCGTAAAGAAGAAGAGATATTGGAGAAGTATGAGCATTTTGAAGCGACACATCGTAACATGCTACGTGATGTATTGACAGATTTATATCAAGTGAAGCAAAGTCTGGCTCAGATTGAGAGTGGCGTTGCGTTTAATGCTTCGTCTCATATGTTCCAGCCGTCTAAGATAAAATTAGGCGCGCTGGCACCGAAAAAAGCGAAGAAGACGTTTAATTTCGATAAGTATGAAAAGACGTTGCAAGGAAACTACTGGGTACTAACGAAGAATGGTAAGACGGATGCGGATTGTGCAGAAGCTACGATTGCGTATAATGACGGATTAAGAGACGGCTCGGTTAAAGAAGTGAAGAGTGAGCAAGAAGACATTGATGCAGCAATCATAAAAGCCGCAATAGAAGGTAGATACTATTTCACAGATGAGCCAATTACTAGAGCGCAGAGTTTTTCTATCATAGCTGGTTTAGCAACAAGTCTAGTGGCTGTGCGTGCTCGCGGGCGCGTTTTTTCCAAAGATAATCTAAATAGTGTGAAGTCTGATTTAAAGATAAAAATGAATACGATTCCTCCAAATGTCCATACAACGCAGTTCAATATCATTAAGAAGGTGGAAAGTGGTAAAGTGCAGTTAGTTACAAACAAGCGCAAGGGTAACTACGGCGAGATGAAAATGGACGTTTATTTTGAGAGTACTACGTACAAGCGAATTAGTGGAGATCGTGTAACAGGGCTGAATGATAAAATTGTCAAAGGTATTGATGGCGTGTATGAGAATTCAAGTCCACCACCAAAGTATGTTATTGCGGAAGCTAAGTATGGAACTTCTCAATTAAGAAAAACAAAAGATGGTAAACAGATGAGTGATAGTTGGACTAACGGTGGGAAAACGGGTGTTAGACTCGAAAAATCAGTTGGAATTGATAAAGCAGATGATATTCTTCTAGAAGGTTACAACAGAGAGTTAGTTAATATTGCACCAGATGGCTCAATTACTGTTACTAAGCTCGATTCGAAAGGCAATGCTATAAAGTGAGAAGAGGTGGTTAAGCAATGATTAGAGATTATATTAAAGATGAGTTGTATTTTAAAGAATACATTGCACAGCAGAAGCAGCGGATTGAGAAATTTCAATTAAAGCTGGATGCTAATGAAGTAGCAGAAAATCGTGTATTTGCTGTCAAAGAGAAGATAGAGGCGCTAAAATTCCAAATACTCGTTGCAGGCTATTCTAGCGGTGAAAGATTTGGTACTTTGAAAGGGCAGTATGAGGAAATTGTTGCTAATATGGCTGATTTTTGGGATGTCGATGCTAGTTATTCGGATATTTTATGGATGCTATCGATTGGTATTATGCTTGAGATAGATGACAATTCTTTTGATTTATTGAAAGATCTGGTATTGCAAAGTGAGGAGCAAGATTTTTTACTTCGTTATTTAATACATTATCGAGATAGAGATGTTGATTTTATGAGTAGTCAATTTTTACATGAAGCACCATATATGTATTTGGGAGATGTTATAAACAAGGATCAGAATACTGCTGTGATTAGTTTGAAAAATTACCTGACAGAAAAATGGTATGAGGGAAATGCGGATTCTGGTTGGTTTGATATTCATAATGAGAAAGAGAAGCTGTATTATGGGTATTGGAGTTTTGAGAGCGGGGCAATAGCTAAGATAATGGATTTAGATGATGACGTACTAAAAGGCGTTCCATTCTATCCTTACGATTTGGTTCATTATAAGAATAGTGAGGGATGATTTATTTAATGTTGCATGAAAATTAATCTAATTAACCTTGATTTAAGTTGCGCTTTATTATCCTGCTATATTTTGTTATTTTTAAGAAATTGTAAGGTTAATGAGCCTTACAATTTTTTTGTAATTATATAGTAGGACACTCGTAAATATACTATATGGACTAGCATTTAAATTTGAAAAACCAAGAGAACAACAATACAATCAGAGAGCGTTTGTAAATTCAACGATACTGTTCGATAAGTCACTAAGGGCGTTGAAGCTATAAATTTAAGAATCTGATTACTATGGGGGGAAGTGAATTATGAAAGATGTATTTCTGTACATTAAGATGATTAGGGAGTATACGGATAAAACAGTTAATATACCATTAACCTATGTTATTTTTCTAATAGGAATAATTTTATTTTATTGTCCTGAATATAATAAATTATTAAACGTATCAGAATGGATTCCGAAAAAATTACAAAACATTGTGCTAATTCCAATAAATTATGTATATGATAATCTTGTAGTGATACTAGGAGCTTTAATTGTTTTATTTTTTGTGTTATCTCTAGTATCATATTTACCTTGGTGGAAGGTAACTCCAAAAGAAAGAGATTTTGCAGATAATACTACTGAGAGTTGGAATATTTACAGTGGTATAAGAAGATTATTGAGCATTATTGTGCTTTTAATTACATATTACTGGGTTTATTATTTCTTTTTAAATACTATCTTCTTAACATCTCACTACACTGCATTTCTTGCCAATCCTTTAATAATAGAAAGTGGAGATTTAGCAGATTATCTTTTCTCATTAAATCTGGTGTTCTTATTTTGTTATATAGTACGTTCATTATTTTTATTAAAAAGTAGGACTGATATAAATTCTATTGAACACAATAAGTTACGTAGATATATTATTTTAAACAGTTTCGAGTACAGAGGAGAGTCTGAGGAAGAGTTCGAAATAGTGCTATTAAAATCTAAGTACTTAGCGAAGACGGAGTATTTAATCGCGGAAGCTCAGAAGAGCAGGAAGGAAGCTTTGTTTGATCCAAAATGGGGTGAACGCAAGTATATTATATCTAAGCTTAAAAATAGCGAAATATATTATAAGGTATTGAATCAATCTAGGGATTTATCGGAAGTAATTTACCATATGGACGTATTAAAGGATAAAAAAATTGTTGGAAGACGTATGTAATAGTCGGGTATGATTATTCCGCATACGATACTAAAATTTGGAGTCTCGAACTCATAAAATAGAGACTCCGATTTTTCTACCTCAGAATTACTAAACTAGCACTTGATTTAAGTCTCTTGTATAGTCTATAATAAAAGTATCGATTATTGTGTATTATAGACGGAGGTTATGACATGAAACTAGGTTATGCACGTGTAAGCACTGTGGGACAAGATTTAGAAACCCAACAAGAAAAACTACTCAGCTTCGGAGTGGCAAGTGATAATTTATTTATAGAGAAGAAGACTGGTACGACTACAAGAAACAGAGAAGCATTACAAGAATTAATTAAGCATTCTCGTGAAGGAGATATTGTGTACATCACTAAAATAGATCGTTTGGCACGATCCATTATTGACTTAAATAATGTTATGGGCGAGTTTCTTCAAAAGGGAGTTACAGTCGTTTTCATAGATAATAATATGACCTTTGGGGCGGACGTGGAGAGCAATCCTATGCAGAAATTACTATTTAATGTACTAGGTGCATTTGCTGAGTTTGAGCGTGATATGATAGTAAATAGGACGACAGAAGGGAAGGTTAGAGCAAAGCAAGCAGGGAAGAAATTAGGACGCAAAGGACAACCAGAAGAGCAGATAAAGAAAGCAATCCAACTGATGGAGAACAGGGATGCAAATAAATTATCAGTTTTAGATATAGTCAGGATGACAGGAGTTCCAAAAGCTACTTTGTACAAAAAAATATCGAAAAAGAACGTACGTTCTGTACAATAGTAAATTTTTGTGCTAATATAGCTATATAGCAAATATAAAATATTTACATTGAAAAAAATTCCTTTTTTGTATATAATGAAATATGGAATATATTATATACAGAATAGAGGAGAGTTAATGGAATACATTTATTTAGAAACCCCTATTATCAATCGATTTGCTAAGTTACATGGCGTGACAACGGGTCGGAAAACGCGAGAAGATGTCATAGAAGAGATACATAAAATTGGTAAAGAAAAGGAATTAGAATTTTTAAATAAACAATATCAGTTTTCAAGCAAGCATATTTCCTTGTGGAAGTTTCCCGATGGCTTTCCAGATAAATTAAGAACAGCGCAACAATTTATTGATAGTTTAGTAGAAAGAGGCATAATCGGGAAAGATGACATAGACACAGCATGGGAACCGCCATTGCTGAATAGACCTCAAATTTGTGCTATTAACATGGTAGGAGAGAATGTCTTTATAACTGTGGTGGAGAAAAATTCCAGAAAAGTAAAGGAAGCATATGGATTAAAGAGCCTTGAATCTGCAAAGCTTACCTCTTTGGTGATTCATTTTGGTACAGATCAACTGATTCAACATAGGTGTGCATTCTCATATACGAAGAAATATACATCATTTATTAAAGATTTAATGTTACTATCATCAGACATAGAGCCATATACTTTTCCAAAAACAACAAAAAGAACAGCAAAAAGAATATGTGAATTGGTATCAGCAGGGGTAATATCTCGAGATATTGATACACCGTCTAGTATAGGTAGCATTACTTTAAATAGCGCAGAAGGAACTGATTTAAATTCAAATGAGGAATGTAAGAGGGTAACAGATGCTTTGAATGAAGCGGGTTTGCCTACAGATAATAATAATTCCGAGACTTGTATGTTCATTTCCGAAGATCCAACAACAGGTTTTAGCATAAAGACTAAGTTCCATATTAATTATAAAAGAGGTTTTTACAAATTTGATAAAGAGATGCCGGAATTTATCTTTGATTATTTTTGGGAAGCACTTACTCTCGCTGAGCAGGAAGAGCAGGACGATCTTTTAGAAAACGTTTAATTTAGAAAGGAGGGGAAATTATGAGCAATTTCTCTATGGTTAAGGTGAATGGACTTCTTGAAGATTGGGCTAAAAGAGAAGTTGGATTACAAAATTTCACTGTAGAGCATATTTTATCAGCACTTTCCCTTCCAGATGATGACTATGAAGCTGTATTTTTATTTTTACGCAATAAGGTGGGAAATGAGTTAGAATTGAAAAAGATGCTTTTATGCCCAGATGGACATAAAAATCAGGTTGTAGATTTGGATACGAATGTATCAGAAATTTATACAGATTGTATGTTTTGTGAGGAGGAAGACTATGACCCATTTTGGGTTTTTGTATTCTCATTTAGCGACAATTATCAACAAGATGCTCGGAAACATGCTTCTACAGATGAAAAAAAAAAAGTGGTAGAATATCTTTCCTTGGTGAATATAGGAGCTGTGAACGGGTTATAGAAGACGGCTTAATGAAAGGGGCAATACTTGTGAAAAATGATATTCATTTTAATGCTGAAGTTAATAATTCAAATATCGCGTATCAAAATGATGGTAAGATGATTGTTCAGAACATGAGTACTAATTCAGAATATGATAAAATTTTCGGGGACTTACGAGATTTTATAAATAATAATAAAGAATTAACTAATCAGGAAAAGACAGAGGCTCTGGGAGATCTTGCAAATGTTAGCGAAGCTGTAGATTGTCAAAAGAAATCACGTGCGCGTACATTATTTGGGCTATTACCAGATGTCATTAAAACGTGTGATGCGGGAATAAAGCTGTTGACGACGGTCTTAAGTACAAGCTAGCTAATGATAATGCTAGTTAAGTAAGTTTATATTTTTTAGTATTAAGTTGAAAATTAGTTTTAAAAATATTATATTGACAAAACCTCCCCCTCAATCTAATATAGTCTTATACTGCTAATTCAGCTCATTTAGCCAAACTCATTGGTATAAGCTCAGTATCTTAATTTCAAAAAAAGGGCAGGTTGAGGGCCTAGTGGGGTAAAACCCGTGGAGGTTCAAGTCCTCTCGGCCGCATCATTTTGGATTAAGAATACTGTAATATCAATAAGTTTGTGAGTCCTGCGCGTATGTCATTCCGCCACGACCGCAAGCTTTTTTGATAGGCTAAATGAGTGTCTGAACTAGTGGGTAACTTATTATTTCGACATCTCTACCCGCGCTCTGCCCACAGAGCCATTTTTATGTTGTAAAGGGAAAGCAGTTGACAGAGCCAAAAACGCTGTGCTACAATCTTCTCATGACATAGGGGTGTTAGCTCAGCTGGGAGAGCGCTACGCTGGCAGTGTAGAGGTCAGGGGTTCGATCCCCCTACGCTCCATAAATTATAGAAAAGGCATGTTCCTTAATTATCGGGAACATGCCTTTTCTATTTGCTTTATTTCACAACATTAATCGAACTAGCCGTAATACCTGGCATCGTAATCGTCGTGCCATTCGCGTCATCAAATGCATATGTGCCGTAAATCGTTCCATAAACCTCGATGATATCGCCTTTTTTAGCGTCGGTAGTCCCTGTGTAAATCACCATCACGGTATCTTTCCACGTGTCACCAGCTTGGGTCATGTTTACCTTCAAATATTTCGTCGCGCCGCCATCCACGACTTCTGCGATTTGGCCTTTTAAATAATACGATTCTCGCGCGTATTTATCTGGATTTCCGCTCAACATCGCAAAAGTTATCTTCGCTGCGTTCGGTTTCGCGTTTTCCGTTACTTCTTTTTCGGCTTTTTCTTTCGCGGCTTCTTCTTGTTCTTTCTTTTCCTCTTTAATCGCGGTCGGTTGTGTCACGTGAACGGTTGCGCGGACTTCTGTCATGCCTTTCTTGCTGGCCACGACTTCATAGGATTTATCGCTTTCGTAGACGTGCATTAACTCGAATTTGCCTTTTTTATTTGCGTCAATGGAGACGTCGCCGATGCTTACTGTCGCGCTCGGTGTTGTTTTTCCTGTGACTGTGAAAATGTCATTGGCGTCCGCTGCTACGTTTTTTTCATCTAATTGGATCATCATTTTTTCGTTGGAGGTTTCTGCGTTTTTCTCGTTACTTCCGCATGCTGCTAAAAGTAATAGTAGGCCTAAAAGCAGTATCCCGATGCCTTTTTTCATTTCTTTGAATCTCTCCTCTTACCTTGTTTTGTGAAGCTATCTCCATTATATAATCATTGCGAGCTAGATGAAAAGCGGATTTTCAGTTTTTTTGTGGAAATTGTTTCTTTTGTGTCGAAATTAAGTAGCCGAGTGCTATGCCAATGGTCACGGTCGGGAAGAGGATGATCATCGCCATTATTTCGCGCGAGCCTTCCACAACGTAGCCGCCAATGATGCTCGATAGCCCTTCGATGCCTTTCGCGCCAACTGTCAAAATGAAAAAGCTACTGATGAAAAGGATGACGCGTGGCGGTTGCGACGGGGACTGGGTGGCAAGATTCGCCAAAACGCCTGCTACAATCGCTGCAACAAAGGTGCCAATTAAATCTCCGGTCCACTGGCTCACGAGGATTTGTACGGCGTAAGTCAGGATGGCGAAAATGGATAACCACGTCAAATAGGCCATTGGAACGTTAAATGTTAAACATAATCCGAGGCAGAAAACGATGACGAAGAGCAGAATCACGAACGGATTCATGGTATTCGAAATGTCGCCTTTTTCTAGTGTATGAAGCGTTGTATTCGCGACTTCCATCGCTAACAAAATGCCAATCACCATTTGTAGCAAACACATGAATGCGGAGATTAGTCGCGCCGATCCTGCGGTTAATTTTCCGTAAAAAATTTCACCTGCCGCAGCGGACATCGTGTCTCCTGGTATGCAGATGAAGAGCGCCGGAATCATCAGAAAGACTGGCCCATAGCTCATCGCGGTGTCATGGAAAAAGGTTAGCGTGATCATGCCGACTGCAAAGGATGCGATGAGTGGGAACAGGATGCCGAATCGTGTTTTTTCCAAAACGACGCATAGAAGTCCCGAAAGGATTCCTAAAACGCCGCTAATCCACACTTCTGTCCATGTCGCAATCACGAGCGGTGCGAATCCCATCGCGAAAAAGGATGTCCCGATGACGCGTAACCAACCGGGATACATCGCGGGCGCCGTCGCAATTTCCTGCATTTTGTCGTCCGCCACCTTTAATGCCAAGCCTTGTTCCACCGCATGAAGTAATGTTTTGACGGCGGAAATGCGGGACAGTGAGGCGATTCCGGGCGTTGCTTGTACAATCAAATGATCGATCTGCTCCGCGTCACGGTAGGTCTTTATTTCTAAATATTCACTCAAGCAAAGCGTGTTCAGCCGATAGCCGTATGTCGCAGCGACTTGATGTAACTGTCTTTCTATCATGATGGTTCCTTCGCCACTTTCGGCGAGTAAAACGCGTCCCATTGTTGAAATCAGTGAAATAAATGTTTGATCTTGCGTTGTCATTTTTCTACACCCCCATTTTAGTATGAAATAGTACTTTATTATTAGAAAGTATACCATTTGAGCAGTTACCTTGCCAATTTTTCAAAAAGGAGTAAGATAGTTGATATATCAATTGATGGGTCAATTAATTGGTGGATCGGGGGGATTGGGATGGATGATGGCTGTTCGGAGCGTGCGCTGCTAGTCGCGAAAATGCACGGTTTATGCAAAAATATGAATCAAACGTTCGAGGCGACGCTGCAAATGAGTGGAACTAAAGTGGAATTGCTGTACCGCATATCTTGTGCGCATGAGCAAAATCAGCAGGCGTTACAGCAGACGCTAAATCTTGATGCTGCGGCGATTACAAGGCATTTGCGGAAGCTGGAAGAAGATGGTCTGCTCATCCGGGAAAAGCGGGCGCCGGATCGTCGGGCAACTTTTATCAGGTTGACGGCACTTGGGGAAACGAGATTGACCGAATTAATCGCGCAAAAAGAGGCTTTTCAGAGGCAGTTGCTAGATGGTTTATCAAAACAAGAATTGGCGGGTTTTGCGGATATTTTAGAACGGATGTCGGCGAATATCACGCGTTAAATTTAGAGGAGGAAATGAATGATGAAAGCAGTTGTTATTGAAAATTATGGTGGTAAAGAGGAATTGAAAGAGGCGGAGGTTGCGACGCCAAAAGCGGGAGCGGGGCAGGTTGTTGTCGAAATGAAGGCGACTTCGATTAATCCGATTGACTGGAAACTTCGCGAAGGGTACTTAAAACAAATGATGGATTGGCCGTTTCCGATTATTCTTGGCTGGGATGCGGCTGGTGTGATTTCTGAGGTTGGCGCGGACGTGACGGATTGGAAAGTCGGGGACAAAGTGTTTGCGCGCCCTGAAACAACGCGTTTTGGAACGTATGCGGAATATGCTTTGGTGGATGCACCATTACTTGCCAAAATTCCAGATAATGTGTCGTTCGACGAGGCGGCTTCGATTCCCCTGGCTGGTTTGACGGCGTGGCAAGCGTTGTTTGATCATGCAAACTTGCAAGCGGGCGAAAAAGTCTTGATTCATGCGGGTGCTGGCGGCGTTGGAACATTGGCGATTCAGTTGGCGAAAAATGCTGGCGCGTATGTGATTACGACGGCGAGCGCGAAGAATGCTGCCTTTTTGAAGGAGCTTGGCGCGGATGAAGTGATTGATTATAAAACAACGAATTTCGCGGACGTTTTGACGGGTGTGGATGTTGTTTTTGATACGATGGGTGGAGACATTCAGAAGGATAGTTTCCGCGTGTTGAAAGATAATACGGGGCGTCTGATCTCGATTGTTGGGGAACCTGACGCGGAATTAGCGAAGGCGAAAAACGTGTTGGCGAAAAGCATTTGGTTGGCGCCTAACGGGGAGCAACTACAAGCGTTTGCAGATTTAATGGCTGCTGGCAAGGTTAAAGCGGTTGTCGGGGCAACATTCCCATTCTCTGCACAAGGGGTCTATGATGCGCATGCTTTGAGTGAAACCCACCATGCCAAAGGGAAAATCGTGATTAGCTTCTAATTTTTGGATGTTTGCCGATTTTTCATTGTGGTAAAGATATAGATGGCACAAAGCAAGGAGGTTTTTACACATGCTTGGTATCATTTGGGGAATCATCGTTATTCTGTTCGCTTTTTGGGTGATCGGACTAATTTTCCATATCGGTGGAGCGCTGATCAATATTTTATTGGTAGTCGTTCTCGTGTTGGTTATTTGGAACTTGATTCAAAGCGCTAGAAATAAGCGTAAATAAGATAGAAAGAGGCTATACGTTCTGTCCGGATCTGGATTGGAACGTATAGCCTCTTTTGTATTAACTAAAATTTTTCAAATAGACATCTTTCCAGTTTCGCGCTAGTAAATAGCGATGGCAGGCTTGGCTATATAATAGAAACAGGGCGCTTCCGCAAAGAACGGCGGTGCTGCCGAGTAGTAATCCAGCTGTGACGTCGGATGGATAATGCACGCCGAGATAGACGCGGGTGTACATAATCGTCAAAATGATGACGAACGCGATCAGTCCGATGAGGATGCGATGCCATAATTTAGAGCTAGCAATCATCAGAAGCACTGCAATCATGCCGTAAAAAGCCGTCGAGCCTGTGGCGTGACCACTCGGAAAACTGTAGCCGCCTTGGGAAATCAGCATATCGCTCGGGCGTGGACGGGCAATGATTTGTTTGATAATCCACGGTAACAGTGCGCCGCCAATCAGTACAACGCCGCCAAACCAAATCGCGATGGTGTAGCGTTTTAGCAGGATGAAGATGAATAAAAGCACAAGGCTCATTATCACAATCGCTGCGACACCGCCGAAGTTCGTGATAAACGCGATGACATCTGTTTTTTCGGGCGAAATGTTGACGCGAATGATGTCGATCCAGTAGTTGTCGAAGTTGTGAATGAAGCCAGCGTTCGTTGCGACACCAATCAGCATCGTGATGAAACCTATAGCCGTGATAGCGCTAAGCACGAATAAGATGCGGGCATTTTTTTTCGTATGTGTCATGCAAAATCTCCTTTTCGGTCGATCCAGTTGAGTACGGTCTGAATTTCGCGATTCCAGTATTCCCAGTTATGTTCGCCGGGCGATTCTTGGTACGTGTACGGTAAATCTGTCTGCTCGATTCGCGATTTAAAGCCGAGGTTGTTGTCGTATAGAAAATCTTCGGTGCCGCAGAGCTGTAAGACGCGAGGTTTCGCCGTGACTTTGTCGAGCAGGGCGAGTAAATCGTTGTCTGAGCCGCGGTGAGTCTCGATGTCGCCAAACGTTGCTTGCATTTCCGATTCGCCTTCTGGTCTGGCTTCACGCAGGGCAACGATGTCTAGCGCACCGGATAGCGATGCCATGCCTGCGAATTTTTCGGAATAATGTAAGGCCCATTTGAACGCGCCGTAACCGCCCATGGACAAGCCCGCGACGTATGTATTTTCGGGTTCGGTAGGTAGCTTAAACCAGCTGTGAATGAGGCTTGGCAACTCCTCGCTCAAAAATGTCCAGTACCGATTTCCAACGTGCATGTCTGTATAAAAACTGCGATGGACTTGCGGCATGACAATCGCGATATTCCGGTTTTCGGCGTAGCGAACGAGTGATGTGTTGGTCAGCCAAGCGGTGTCGTCGTCGGATAAACCGTGCAGTAAGTAGAGCAAGCGCATTGGTTTTTCTGTGTCGATTTGGTCGGGTATGAAGACTTGTAGGGATGTTCGTAATTGTAGTGATGCTGAAACGAAATGTGTTGAAAAAAGCGCCATAATGGTGTTCCTCCTTTTAGGTTAGAAAGTATTATTAGTATAACATATCTGGCTTTTTAGTGGGGAAATAGGATGCATTGTAAAACGATTTTCGTGGAATGTGTTCTTTTTGCAGAATGTCGTGAAAAGTACGCTAAATATCCAGATTGTTCCTATGGTCTTGTATTATACTGTACATTATAGACATGCTTGGCGGAGGGATGATAAATATGCAGGTGAAAGAAAGTAACGCGACGTTGTTGTCGGAGTTGAAAAAAGAGTGGCGATTCTTGTTGGAATTAGGGAAGAAAAACAAAAAACGGTTTGAGATTTCGGAGTTCGATACGTTTCAAAGACTCGTATCAGCGAATTTAGTGCATGTTTTATTTGATGATAACTCGATTGTTTTTGAAGGGCTTACTAGGGACGGGAAGAAGCTTTGCGAGGCGTTGGATATTTATCTGGACGGGGAAACGGGAATGGTTCCTATTTTGCTATTTGATCAGGAAGGGTATCCGCTCCAGGTTTTTACAACGATGGAGGAAGCGGCGAACCAGCTCGGAATTAGTGAGAAAAGCGCGAAATTCTATTTGGAAACAGGTGGCGTGAGCGTGTCAGGGCAAAAATTGAAGTTGATTACGGAATGAGTTATTTTCTTGGGATAAAACTCCAAACAAGATAAAATTGCCTTACCATTTATTTTTGGGGTAAGACGAAAATTATGCTTTACACAAATCGAGCGAAAGCGTTTGTATTCATGGAGTTTGGTGGAAGCCGGAAGCGGAGTGTACGACTGTACATGAGAACCGGAAGTCCGCCAAACTCCATGAATGCGAGCGCTTGTCGCCGATTTATTTGGGTTATGCTCAAGACTCTTATTTTGAAACTTAAGAATTACATAATAATTAGCTAAGTGTTAGAAAACTTCTTTTTTGTATGATAGGTGTGAAAGATAATATCGTTTCCTATCTGGTAAAATCGGGAATTAGATATTATCGGTAACTGTCGTATGATTTGGAGGCGGAATGAAATGAAGAAGTGGTTGCGGAATAGTTTGATTGCGGTTGGTGTGATTGGCGTGGCGTGGGGTGTTTATGCGTATGTCTCGCATCAGGACGCGAAATCGCATGGTAGTGAGAATATACAGTATCAAAATGTTGGGGACGATGGTTCTGGGCAGGAGGTCGCGATTTTTGCGGGTGGCTGTTTTTGGTGTATGGAGCCGCCGTTTGAGAAGTTAAAAGGGGTCAATGATGTGATTTCGGGGTATACGGGTGGCACGACGCGGAATCCGACCTATGATGAAGTTTCTAGTGGTAATACGGGACATAAGGAGGCGGTTATGGTAAAATTTGACCCGAAGCTAATTTCTTATGAGCAGTTGCTGGATGTGTTTTGGCATCAGATTGACCCGACGGATGCGCAGGGGCAGTTTGTGGATCGAGGAACGCAGTACGGTTCGGGGATTTTTTACGTGAATGCCGAGCAGAAGAAGGAAGCGGAGGCCTCGAAAAAAGCGTTGGCGAAAACGGATCGGTTTAGTAAGGTGGTGACGCCAATTGTTGCGTCTGGTGCCTTTTATGAAGCGGAAACGTATCATCAGGACTATTATAAGAAAAATCCGAAGCGCTATGAGTATTATCGGAATGGTTCGGGGCGTGATACCTTCTTGGACAAACATTGGGGTAAAGATAGAGATGTGAAGTTGCCGAGTTATCCTGCGAGTTATTCGGACGCGGATATCAAGGCGAAGTTGACGGATGAGCAGTATCGGGTGACGCAGGAAGGTCAAACGGAGACGGCTTTTCAGAATAAATATGATGCGAATAAAGCGGACGGGATTTATGTGGACTTAGTTTCTGGTGAGCCGCTGTTTAGTTCGACGGATAAATTCGATTCGGGCACGGGCTGGCCTAGTTTTACGAAGCCATTGGTGCCGAATAACGTGTATGAAAAAGAGGACAATTTTTTGGTGCAAAAACGGACGGAAATCAGGAGTAAACACGCAGATTCACATTTGGGACATGTTTTTCCGGATGGGCCGCAGCCGACGCATTTGCGGTATTGCATGAACTCGGCGGCGCTTGATTTTATTCCGAAGGCGAAGATGAAAGATGCGGGATACGGGGATTTCTTGTATCTTTTTGAGAAAAAATAAAGGCGAGGTGAGGCGCGGATGAACACGATTTTATTGGTGGATGATGAGGAGACGATTGTCGATGTGTGTCGGCGCTATTTGGAGAAGGAGGGCTTTCGGGTTCTAACGGCGTGCAATGGGCAGGAGGCGTTGGGGATCTATGATACGCAGCGCGTGGATTTGATGGTCGTCGATATTATGATGCCGAAAATGGATGGACACGCGTTTATTATGGAGGTGCAGGAGCGTGGGAAGGATACGCCATTTTTGTATTTGAGTGCTTTGACGCAGGAGAAGGAGCGGTTGTATGGCTTGACGCTTGGCGCGGATGATTATATGTCGAAACCGTTTAGTCCGCGTGAATTGGTGTTGCGAGTGAAGAATATTTTGCGGCGGTCGCGTCGGTTTGTGGAACCGGAGACGTTGACGCATGGCCCGCTTTTTCTGGATAAGGGGAAGCGTGTGGCGTCGGTTTCGGGGCAGGAGCTGGAGCTGACGATTAAGGAATTTGATTTGTTGTGGCTTTTGGCGAGTGAGAATAAACGGGTTTTCTCGAAATCGGAGTTGTTGGAGCGTGTTTGGGGCTATGAGTATGATGGCGACGCGAACACGATTAATGTCCACATCCACCATTTACGGGAAAAATTGCAGGTGAACGGCGAGGCTCCAGTGTTTATTAAGACGGTTTGGGGGCTTGGTTATAAGTTTGAATTGGTGGTGGAGTCATGAAATTGCGGACGCTTATTTTACTTTCTTATGGGATTGGCGCGATTATTGTGACGGTTGTGCTTGGTTTTAGCGCGTATCGGATGATTTTTAACACGGATTTGGTGATTTTCACGATTTTGATTACGCTCGGTGCGAGTACGCTTGCTTTTGTGATTAATTATTTGTTGATGCGCCCGGCGTTTCGGTCGATTGATAAACTCGGAAAAGAAAGTCGGAAAATCGCGCAGGGTGAATTTTCGGGGAAGGTGGATGTGACGGGGCCTCTGGAGACGCGGATGTTGGCGGAGGATTTTAATGAGATGTCGGCAAAATTGGATCAGATGTTTCGGCAGATTAAGGATGGCGAAGTGGCGCGAAATGAGTTGGTGGCGAATTTGTCGCATGATATTAAGACGCCTATTGCTTCGATTCGGTCGTTTTCAGAGGCGCTTTTGGACGGGATGATTGCGACGGATGTGGAGCGGCAGCAGTATTTGCGGACGATTCAGCGGGAAACGATGCGGTTGACGGATTTGGTTGATGAGTTGATGGATGTCGCGGCGATTGATAAGAAGGAGCCTGTGATGGAGCGGACACGGATTTGGCTGGATCAGCTGTTGGTCGATGTGTTGGAGGCTTTTGATGTGCAGTTGAAGCGGGAGCATCGGAATGTGCATGTGGAAATCGCGCCGGAATGCCAGTTTGTTTATGCGGATCAGACGTTTGTGACGCGGATTTTGTATAATTTGCTGGAGAATGCGATGAAGTTTTCGGATGTGGGGACATCGATTGAGATTGGTGTTGCGCGAACGGAGGCTTTTACTATTTTTCGGGTGCGGGATTACGGGCAGGGCATTTCTGCGGCGGAACAGGAGCGGATTTTTGAGCGATTGTATCGTGTGGAGAAATCGCGGAATTTGGCGCATGGTGGTTCGGGGCTCGGGCTGCATATTGCGAAGAATTTGGCGGAGTTGCACGGTGGGACGCTGCGTGTGGAAAGTGCGCTGAACGTTGGTAGTACGTTTATTTTGGCTATACCGATTTGGAAAGAAGGGGAACTGGAATGAAGCGATTGGCGATTTTTGTAGTGATGGGATTGTTGCTGGTCTTGGCAGCGTGCGGGAATGAGAGTTCTCAGGAGAGCTTGAAGGGCAAGGATTTTGCGCAGTTGGAGAAGGATGCGAAAGGCCAGACGGTGAATTTCTATATGTGGGGCGGGGATAAGAATATTAACGCTTACATTGATGATTTTGTGGCGCCGAAGTTGAAGGTGGAGCAGGATATTACGCTGAAACGGGTGCCGATGGATACGGAGAAATTTATTCAGAAGCTGAGCAGTGAGAAGCAGGCTGGGAAGAAGAATGGCAGTGTGGATGTGATTTGGATTAACGGACAGAATTTCAAAACGGCGAAGGATGGTGGGCTGCTTTATGGTGAAATTACCGATCAGATTCCGAATGTGGCGAAGTTTGTTGACCCACTTTTGACGGAAAAGGATGCGGGAAATGCGATCGATAAAATGGAGGCGCCGTGGGGAAAAACGTCTTTTGTATTCCAGTATAATGCGGATAAAGTTTCGAAGCCACCGCTTCAATTAGCGGAATTGACGGCTTGGGTAAAGGCAAATCCAGGACGGTTTACGTATCCTGATGTCGCGGATTTCACGGGGGATGCGTTTGTGAGACAGGTGATTTACGCGCAAAATCCGGGCAAGGAATTCACCGAAGCACCAACAAAAGCGGATCGCGAGAAGGCGTATGCGTATTTGAAATCGATTGGGCCGTATTTGTGGCGTGACGGGAAAACGTATCCGAAAGCGTTGCAGGAGCTGGATCAGTTGTATGCGCAAGGTCAGGTTGATTTCACGATGGGCTTTAACGAGCGTCGTGCGTTGCCGTTTATCAAGGATGGGACGTTTCCAGCATCGACGCGGACTTTTTCGCTGGATAATGGGGCTGTGACGAATGCGCATTATCTTTCAGTGGCGTTTAATACGCAGCAACCAGCGGCATCGCTTGTCGTGATTAATTATTTGCTGTCAGAAGAAGCACAGGCGGAGAAATTGAAAACGTCGGTGTGGGGCGATGGGACGACGCTTCTCACGTCTAAAATGACGAAGGATTGGCAGGGGAAATTCGACGCGGCTGGCGAGACGGGAGACCAATTTTATAATGATTGGCAGGCGTTGAATGAGTTCCCAGATACGACGGCGGAAGCGATCCAGAAAGAATGGGGCAGTTATGTCTATCCGTAAAGCTGTGGCCTGGCTTATACCAGTCGGGCTCGGCGTGGTTAGCTTGATGTCGATTGTGTTGCTCGTTTGGAAAATGCGATTTTTAGGGGCAAATTGGGAAGGGATTCTCGAAGTTAGCCGTCAAAAACGGATTTTCACGAGTGTGTTGTACTCGTTTGGGGTCAGTGCGGTGGCGACGGTGTTATCGATTGGGCTGGGTATTTTGATTGTGCGTCAAGTGTTGCTGAATCCCAAGGTGACGCGATCTGTAGAGCGGTTGAACGTGAGTTTTTACTATCCGCATTTTGTTGTCGCGCTGTATGTGTATCTCATTTTTGCTTTTATTTATCCTTATATCGGTGAGTATTATAAAATTTACGGGACTTTGGAGATTTTGATCACGTATTTGTTGAAAGAAGTGCCGTTTGTTGTTTTTTATCTCATCACGACGTATCGAAAAATCAATTTTGCGGAAGTGGAATTGGTTCGGTTGTCTGGTGGTGGGACGTGGCGCGTTTTTGCACATGTGGAGTTTCCAAAAATAGCGCCGCAAATCGCGGAATTGGCGATTATTTTGCTGGCTTTTATTTGGACGGCGTATGAAATTCCGAGTTTGGTGGGGAATAGTTTTCCGGCGTTTCTCGGGGTGGTGTTTTACCAAGGATATTATGCGACGGACGTGAGCGTGCAGGTGGCGACGATGTTTTGGATGGTTGTTGTGTCGGTGTTTTTGCTTGTGGTAGCGTTTGTTTTATTCGTTTCTGTGCAAAAATATCGGGACTTCTTGCGTGAAGGAAGTGGGCAATTATGAGGCAGTTTGTGGGGATTCAGTATGGAATAATGCTTATTGTTTTCGGCGTTGTCGCTTGGCGTGGCGGGGAAGTTGGGATTTTTGAGGACCCGAATTTTAGGGCCGCGATTGGGACGACGATCGTGGTCGCGGTTTTGGTTGTCGTGCTCAATTTAGTCGTGGCGAACTATGTGGGCTATTATTTGGCGCGCGTGACGGGGCGGAAATTAGCGTTTTTGGATGTTTGCTTGCAGCTACCCCTGATTGTGCCGTTGCTTGTGATTGCAGCGGGGCTTGATATTTGGTTTATACGGATGGATTTGACGGAAACGGTGCTTGATGTGGTGCTGATTCAGCTTTTGCCGACGCTTCCGTATTCGATTCGGATTGCGCGAAATGCTTATTTGGCGCTTGATCAGGATATGAATCAGTATGTTTATTTGATGGGTGGAACGCGGTGGCGACTCGTGTTGGATGTCTATTTGCCGCTTATGCGTCCGATGAATGAGACGATATTATTGTTTGCGGTCGTGATTTCGATTGGGCAGTACGCGATTACGTCGATGATTGGTGGCGGGATTATTCAGACGGTGGCGCTGGTTTTATTTCCGTATTTTGCTTCATCGCAGTTGCAAGTGGTTGCGGCGGCAGCGCTTTTCACGATTTTCATGGCGTTTGCGATGTTGTTTCTATTCAGATGGATGTATAAAGGAATGGTGAAATTGGTGGGGGTGATGGACGAATGGCGATAATCAGGGTTGAAAATGTGACGAAAGGCTTTGAAAAGGAGCTGATTCTGCGAGGGATTAATTTCGAGTTGCAGCGCGGAGAGACGGTGACGATTCTCGGTGGCTCGGGAAGTGGTAAAACGACATTTTTGAAGGTGTTGGCGGGATTATTGTCGTTTGATTCGGGGAGTTATGAGAAAGCAGGGGTTAAAATCGCATATATCTCTCAAAAACCTGTCTTATTTTCGCATATGACCGTGTTGGAAAATCTTGTTTTTCCGTTGAAATGCCAGAAGGTGAAGCGGAAGGAGCGGGAGGCGATTGGGCGGGTTTTCTTGGAGAAAAGTGAACTGGCAAAATGGGCGGATGCGTATCCTTATGAGCTTTCGGGCGGGCAACAGCAACGGGTTTCGGTGGCGCGAGCGTTGATTGGAAATCCGGATTTATTGTTGATGGATGAGCCGTTTAGTAGTTTGGATGTGCGCTTAGGACGCGATATGCGGCAGTGGGTGTTTGCGCAGATTGAGGAGCGGGATATCGCGGCGGTGTTCGTGACGCATCATTATGAGGAGGCAAAAGTGTTTAGTGAGCAGGTTTTGTTGATGGATCATGGTGTTTTGAGTGAAGCGAGCGATGCGGCAATCGATGCTTTTTTCGGGGATGGGCTTTTGTATAACGATGTATATTATCCGATTGGGGCTTGGGGGATGGCGGATGCTGGTGTGGCGGTGCGTGTCGAGCGGCAATTGATGCTTTACGGGCAGGCGTATTGGTCGGTTATTTTAGAGGACGGGACGCAAAAGTTTATTATCGTGGGTGATAATGCGATAGAAAAGGGTTATATTGCGCCAGTAAGGGGTGAAAAAGATGCTTGATACGAAGGCAAGGCCATATGTGAAACCGATATTGGAAAAGACGGCGGATTTCTTTTTGAAAATCGGGTTTTCGGCGAATCAGGTGACGATTTTAGCGTTTGTGGTTGGGGTTGTCGCTGCGATTTTGGTCGGCTTTGGATGGATGTGGACGGGGATTCTGGTGTTATGGTTTTCGGGATTTCTGGATGCGGTGGACGGAACGATGGCGCGGAAAACGAAGCAAAGTGGCTTTGGCACAGTGATGGACGTGACGTTTGATCGGGTCGTCGAAGCGGGAATAATTATTGCACTCGCTGCACGATTTCCGGAACAGCAGTTTATTTTGCTGCTTTTGATGGCGTCGATTTTATTCGGAATTACGGCATTTTTGACGATTGGAAACGTTGTGCAGAACAAGGGCGTGAAGTCGTTTCATTATGCAACGGGACTCGCGGAACGGACGGAAGGATTTATTTTACTTAGTTTGATGGTATTAACAGCGCCGATTTTCTTATTTTGGACGACATTACTGTTTTTTATCATCGAAATTATCTCGACAATACAGCGTTTAATGGAAGCGCACAGACAGCTCGATAAGGAGGAATGAGGGCGATGAAAATGGATCATCAGGTGATTGTGATTGGCGGCGGCGCGGCGGGACTTTATGCTACGGCAGGGCTGGCGCGGCTTGGCGTCGATGTGGCGGTGGTCAATGCGGACGCGAATATGGGCGGCGACTGTCTTCATTATGGCTGTGTCCCTTCAAAAACGCTGCTACATATGGCGCAGGAGACGACGGACTGGACGGAAATTCAGGCAAAAATGAGGGCCGTGATTGCGGAGATTCAAGTGCATGACAGTGTTCCGCGATTTGAGGAGCTTGGCGCGACGGTTTACATTGGAAAAGCGCGTTTTCTGGATGCGCATCGGATTGTGGTCGGGGATCGGGAACTCTGCGCGAAAAAATTCGTTATTGCGACGGGTTCGCGACCGAGGGTTCCAAATGTTGCGGGGCTTGATGTTTCGATGTATGAAACAAACGAGACGCTATTCCAGATGGCAAAACTTCCACGCAAAATGGCGATTATTGGCGCTGGGCCTGTGGGACTCGAACTCGGGCAGGCATTGCAAAACATTGGCGTTGAAATCACGATTTTCGATCATAATACTGAATTTTTAAAACATTTTAGCCGTGATATTGCGGATATTGCTTTGGAAAAACTAGATTTGGCTATTCATCTAGATAGCGAACTAATCGAAGTGACGCGACTTAATAAAGACGAAATCAGCCTTAAAATCACAGAATCAGGGGTAGAAAAAACGCTAGTCGTCGAAAAAATCCTTTTTGCCGCGGGTCAAATCGCGAATATCGATACGTTGGAACTGGAACGAGCTGGCATCGCTTACGACACGAAAATCGATACGAATCGTTATTTGCAAACGACGGCACCGCATATTTATGCCATCGGGGACGTGATCGAAAGCCCAAGCCTCACGCACGCAGGCGGCGCCGAAGCCAGAACTGCACTCACGAACATCGCGTTCGGCAATTTTAGCAAAGTAAACTACAGCACGCTTGCTTCGGTTATTTATACAAAACCAGAAATTTACCAGCTCCCAGCGACGCAAAAAGCAACACGAATCCTATCCGCATCTGGCGCCAACATCGACCGCTTCAAAACCGATAACGAACCAGAAGCACTCGTCAAAATCGGCATCGACGCCAAGGCGAAAATCGTTCACGCGGAGGCAATCGGCACGGATATTTCCACCGTCATGCAGCAAGTCGCGCTCCTCAAATCCACAGGCGCCAAGCTCACAGACCTATCCAAACCAATCTATCCGTACCCAACGAAATCAGAAATTCTTAAAAACATATCCGATCAATTACTCACAGAAAAGCTCGAAAAACCGTTTTTACAACGACTTATACGCAAAATCATCCAATGGAGGGGGTTATCATGAAGAAATTTTGGCAAGAATGGCGTGGCATTATTTTATTCGTCGCTTTTGTCCTCACTGGTTTTTTAGTCATTTATCAGCTCGGAATTGTGGATAGTTTCAACGTCGCGGAGCTCAGTCAAGTCGTGCGCGATATGGGAATCTGGGGCAAAATCCTCTACGTGATCACCTATATTCTGCGTCCACTCGTCCTGTTTCCCGCAACGCCGCTCACGCTTTTTGGCGGATACACATTCGGTGCGGTTCAAGGCACGATTCTGGACGTCATTGGCGCTGGAACGGGAGCACTTCTCGCTTTCTGGATCGCCCGCAAACTTGGAAAAGATAAAATCGAACGGCTCATCCAAGGCAAGAAAATCGAGAAATTTGATCATAAAATCGGCGAAAATGGCTTTTTAGTCATACTATACTTGCGACTCATTCCACTTTTTCCTTTTGATAGTATTAATTATTCGATGGGGCTCAGTTCCGTTCAGACGCGCGATTATGCGGCGGCAACTTATCTCGGCATTATTCCAGGCGCGTTTGTCCTCAATTTCCTCGGTTCCTCGCTCGGTCGGCTTGATTGGCAATTTTACACAGCGATCGGTTTATACGCTTTTATGATTATTTTACCCCTGATTGTGAAAAAATTAAGAAATACCTAATAGCTATCTATTTCAAAGAGATCTATGTTCAAGTTGGTGTGGTAGTCCTATGCAAAAAGGAGACTCCAAAATTGGAATCTCCTTTCATCCATTATTTCAATTCTAAGTTCTTCGCTAGAGAATCGTGTAATTTCTGACGTTCTGCATCGGATACGTTGTAGTACCAAATACCATCCATCTTACCACCGTCGCCGGCAACTGTCATGTTCTCAACGTTTTTACGCGCGCCTAGATAGTTCTTAGCGATACGTGTCATATCTGTCATCGTTAAATCGGTTTGCATGTTATTTCCAACTGCAGACAAGATATCGTTGAAGTTCCATAATGTTTCCGTCGTTGCGATTTTCTCTACAACGGCTTGAATCACTTCTTGTTGACGCATTTGACGACCGAAGTCACCACGCGCATCGGTTTTACGAATACGAGTGTAGGCTAGAGCATCGGTACCGTTTAGCGTCACTTCGCCTTTTTTGAACTCTTTATCTTTCAGGCTAATATCCATATCATTATAAACCGTAACACCACCAACAGCGTCGACCAAATCTTTCAGGCCTTCCATGTTCATTTTGATGTAGTAGTTAATCGGAATACCATTTAAAAAGTGAGTCACCGTATCTTCGGCCATTTTCACGCCACCGTAAGCATAGGCAGCATTGATTTTGTTTGTGGAATCGTGTCCGATAATTTCGGTACGCGTATCACGAGGAATACTCAACATCTGTGCTTTGTTCGTTGTCCCATTAACGGTAGCAACCATGGTTGTATCGGAACGACCAACATCGCCTTCTCGTTCGTCAATACCTAAAATAAGGACGGAGAACGGGTTGCCGCCATCCAATTTGACGGGGTTCGCCGCTCGACCTTCGACGGGCGTATATATGTTATCCATTGTTGATTTTGTTTGGTATACGGCATAACCAACGATGCCTCCTAAAATTAAAAATATACCTAAAACAGACCATAGGAAAATCTTCAAACCTGTACGTTTTTTCTTCTTTGTAGCTGTGCGTTTTTCAGCGCGCATGTGCTTCTCAACCTCTCTAGTGGAATTTCTGTCACCTCCTATTTTACTACAAACTGTCAAATAAGTCACTGTTAATTCCATGAGTATTTGATTAGAAAATGCGGAACAGGAAATCTTGTCTATGGGTTTTCATTGTTTTTTTTCAGGTTTGTGGGTATACTTGTAGGAGTATGAATCTATACATAAATTTGGCACGAGGGAGCACGAGGAATTATGTGGACTGTTATTTTAATATGTTTTTTAGCCTCGCTGCTGTTAACCCCTGTGGTGAGACGCGTTGTACTTAAATTTGATATTACGGACAAACCGGATAAAAGAAGAATTAATGTCGTACCGATACCGAGCTTGGGTGGGGTGGCTATTTTCATCGCCTTTCTCATCGGGATGTTCTTGCTTCCAATCGATAAAACACTATTATGGCCGCTTATCATTGGGGCGAGCGTGATTGCGCTGACGGGTATTCTGGACGATATTTTGGAATTAAAAGCGCGGTACAAGTTGATTGGTCAGCTGCTCGCGGCGGGCATTATTGTTTTCTGGGGTGGCGTCAACATTACGTTTATTAATTTGCCGTTTGGTGGCGAGGTGTACTTCGGTTACCTGTCGATTCCACTGACGATTCTGTGGATTGTGGCGATTACGAACGCGATTAATTTGATTGACGGGCTGGACGGACTCGCGGCAGGTGTTTCGACGATTGCGCTCTTAACGATTATGGGCATGGCTTTCGTGATGGGCGATCCACTCGTTATCATGATTACGGCGGTGCTTGCAGCTTCGACGCTCGGCTTTCTACCATACAATTTCTACCCCGCCAAAATTTTCATGGGTGACACGGGCGCGCTGTTTTTAGGTTATATCATCGCGATTCTTTCGTTGATGGGCTTTAAAAATGTCACGTTTATCTCGCTGATTGTGCCGGTACTTATTCTAGGCGTGCCGATTTTCGATACGATTTTAGCGATTATTAGACGCATTGTGCACCGGACTCCGATTGCGATGGCGGATAAATCGCATTTGCATCACAGTTTGATGAAGCTTGGGTTTACGCATCGCCAAACCGTGATTCTAATCTATGCGATTTCGGCGTTATTCTCGCTATTTGCCCTTATTTTTACGATGTCGACATTCTGGGGATCGTTCCTGCTGATCTTGGTACTACTCGTGATTGTGGAGTTTTTCGTGGAAGTATTAGGACTTGTGAGCCAGAATTACCGACCGATGATGCGGCTTTTGCGGATTGAACGGATGGACCGTGAAGAGGAACAGGAATAGAGGACTTATCTCGCAGTTGGGATAGGTTCTTTTTTTGTGCTAAAAGAGGCTTGATGCGTTGCGCCATCTGTGTTACTCTATTCAAGTAGGTTTTAAAAATCAAAGGAGAGATAAAACATGAATATTATTGCCACGGCAGAGTCGGTTTTGCAAGCTGAATTGTTGTTGGGCGCGGGGGTAGACACGCTATACGTCGGAGGAAGTCGATTTGGACTGCGCATGCCGCAATCACTGACGCTCGCCGATATTAGTGAAATTACTAACAAAGCGCACGAAGCAGGGAAGAAGGTCTTAGTGGCCGTGAATGCGCTCATGCATAATGAGCATTTGAAGGATTTACTTGCTTATTTACGTGAAATAGCTAACATGAAAGTAGACGCCATAACTGTAGGGGATCCAGGTGTTGTTTTTATGTTGCACGAAATGGAACTTGATTTACCGTTTATCTATGACGCGCAGACGTTTGTGACGAGCGCGGAACAGGTGGATTTTTGGGTGAAACAGGGGGCAGTTGGGGCTGTCATGGCTCGTGAATTGACGCTGATTGAGCTGGAAGCAATTACGGCGAAGATGGCTGTGCCGATTGAGGTGCAGGTGTATGGCCCGACGTGTATTCACCAATCGAAGCGCAAACTCGTGACGAATTACCAGAACATTGTCGAGATAAAAGATGATACGTCGAAGGAACGCGGGCTTTATTTGCGTGAACCGAATGACGCGGATAGTCAGTTGCCGATTTATGAGGACGAGAATGGGACGCATATTTTTTCAACGGAGGATTTGTCGTTGATGCCTTATTTGGAGCGTGTGTATAACGCGGGCTTGCGGACTTGGAAGTTGGATGGTGTTTTATTGCCGGGCGAGGATTTTGTCGCGATTGTGACGTTATTCGTGCAGGCGAAAGAAGCGCTCGAGGCAGGCGATTTTGTTGCGGAGACATTTGTGAACCGTTTAGCAAAATTACAGCTGGAGACGCGGACGCTTGGAACAGGATTCTTTTTGAAACAGCCAGATGAGGTAAAATGAGGAGGGCATGACAATGACTGGAAGAAAAAATTTGAAAAAGCCGGAAGTTTTAGCGCCGGCGGGTAACTTGGAGAAATTGAAAATTGCGATTCGCTATGGTGCGGACGCTGTATATATTGGTGGACAGGCTTTCGGGCTTCGTTCGCGTGCTGGGAATTTTTCATATGAGGAGATGCAAGAAGGTGTGGCATTTGCGCATGCGCGTGACGCGAAAGTTTATGTAGCGGCGAATATGGTCGCGCATGACGGGGACACGGAAGGTGCCGGCGAGTTTTTCCGGACGTTGCGTGATATCGGGATTGATGCGGTCATCGTGTCGGACCCAGCGCTAATTAGTATTTGTTTTGCGGATGCGCCGGGACTTCCTGTGCATTTGTCAACGCAGGCTTCGGCGACGAACTACAAGACGCTTGAATTCTGGAAGCAGCAGGGCTTGGAGCGCGTGGTTTTGGCGCGTGAAGTGAGCATGAGCGAGATTCAGGAAATCGGTCAAAATACGGATGTCGAGATGGAAGCGTTCATTCATGGCGCGATGTGTATCTCGTATTCTGGACGCTGTACGCTATCGAATCATATGGCGAATCGGGACGCGAATCGTGGCGGCTGTGCGCAAAGTTGCCGCTGGAAATATGACCTTTTTGAAATCGATAATGGCGTGCCACGTAATTTGGTCGATGAGGATGAGGAGCCGTTTTCGATGAGCGCGGTTGATTTATCGATGATCCGCTTCATTCCCGATATGGTCGAAGCAGGCGTGGATAGTCTCAAAATTGAAGGTCGAATGAAGTCGATTCATTACGTTTCGACGGTGGCAAGCGTGTATCGCAAAGTCGTGGACGCGTATTGTGCTGATCCAGATAATTTCGTTTTCGATCCAGCTTGGGAAGCAGAACTTTGGAAAGTCGCACAACGCGAACTATCGACAGGTTTCTTCTATCAAGAGCCGACCGAAGACGAGCAACTATTCGGCAAAACACGCAAAATTCCACAATACGCGTTCGCAGCACAAGTATTAGACTACGACCCAGCTACGAAAATCGCAACACTACAACAACGAAACAATTTTGGCGTTGGCGAAGAAATTGAATTTTATGGCCCGGGAGAAGTAGGATTTAAACAAGTCGTGAAAGATCTCTGGAACGAACACGATGAGCCAATTGAACGCGCACCAAACGCGATGATGACGGTGAAAATGACTGTCGACCATCCCGTAGAAGAATTTTACTTCATGCGCAAGAAAAAAGAAGAACGCAAAGCTAAGAAACGCGTGAAAGCATAGCACATAAAATTATTTTTAGTGAGCCAATTCCAGCCAGCTGCCTTAAAACATGTTATAATGTAGCTAAACACGAAAAGGAGTTGTATAAACATGATAGGATGGATTATTGCTATTGCGGTCGTTGTTATACTTGTTCTGATTTATTTTGGAATGTATAACAGCCTTGTCAAATATCGCAACAGAGTAGAAGAAACGTGGGCGCAAATCGATGTGCAATTGAAACGTCGCTTTGATTTAATTCCGAATTTAATTGAAACGGTCAAAGGTTACGCGTCACACGAGAAAGAAACGCTTGCAAAAGTGGTGGAAGCTCGTAACATGATGACACAAGCCCCTGCAGACGGTCGTGGCGAACAAATGGAAGCAGATAACATGCTGACTGGCGCGCTGAAATCCGTTTTTGCTTTGGCAGAGTCGTACCCAGATTTAAAAGCGAATACATCATTTATCGAATTGCAACACGAACTAGCAACAACAGAAAACAAAGTGGCTTATTCACGCCAACTTTACAACACAACAGTCATGACGTATAACACAAAAATCGAATCAGTACCTTCTAACATTGTTGCTAAAATGGGCGGATTCACAAAACGTGATATGCTTGCAACACCAGAAGAAGAAAAAGTGGTTCCAAAAGTTCAATTCTAAAACACTGAAAGGAAGAATGCGCCATGTTATTTGAGCAAATAGCGGCTAATAAGCGTAAGACAGTGTTCATTGTTTTAGGATTCTTCATTTTTGTGATGTTGGTCGGATGTGCTATCGGGATTTTGGTTTATAATAATTATTTGAACGGTCTCATTATGGCGGCTGTGATTGGTGCTATTTATATCGCGATTATGATTTTTTCAAGTTCGAAGGTCGTTATGACGATGAACCGGGCGAAGGAAGTCACATCCAAAGATCAGGAACCAGTGCTTTGGGACACCGTGGAGAGTATGGCGATGGTTGCAGGAATTCCAATGCCAAAAGTATACATTGTAGAAGATCCAAGTCCGAATGCTTTCGCAACAGGAATCTCGCCTGAAAAAGGTTCGGTTGCTGTCACGCGAGGTTTGCTTGACAAGTTGGAACGCTACGAGTTAGAGGGCGTTATCGCGCATGAAGTCGCACATATTCGGAACTACGATATCCGCCTTTCTACGATTGCCATCGCGCTTGTCGCTGTCGTTGCGATTTTGTCCGATTTAGCGATGCGGATGCTCTTCTGGGGTAGCATTACTGGTGGCAACAACAATCGGAAAAGTAACGACAACAATGGTGGCGGCGGTGCCCAAGCGATTATCTACATCGTAGCCCTCGTTTTCGTTATTTTAGCTCCAATCATTGCAACGGCGATTCAGTTCGCGCTCAGCCGTAACCGTGAATATTTAGCGGATGCGACAGCGATCGAATTGACGCGGAACCCACAAGGCTTGGCCGACGCCCTACGCAAAATTGGTGGCGACACGACAAAAATGAAACAGCCGAGTGCAGCGTCCGAATCGATCTACTTCACAACGCCGTCAAAAGGTGAAAAGAAGAAGAAAGAGAAAGCCGGAATGTTTGACTCGCATCCGCCAATTGCAAGCAGAATTGAGCGTTTGGAACATATGTAACACAAAACTAGGAAACTTAGCGACTGTTAGTGAAAACTAGCTAGTCTGCGGATTCCTAGTTTTTTTATATGGATGAATGAATAAAAATACATATGATTGTATGTTGATGAACCGTCTTTTTCTGAAAAAACAGAGATGGCATTTTTGTGAACAGTTATTTTTCATGTAAAAAAAGTTGGATTTTTTGCTGACTATTGATGCGAGATGGCGATAAGATATAGTTAGGCGCAAAAAGCATAGGCATAATTAAAATACGACAAATGAGGTGTGTACAGATTGGTATTACTCTAAGCCGGATACGTGATGGATTACGTGGCAACGTAAAAAAATAGAGACAGAAGTGAAAATGTGCGGAAACTGTTTTTGTAAAATAATGGTGCAACACTTGTGCAATGAAAAAGAAATTATTTTAGTCAGAAGAAGGAGGAAATAACTGCTTATCATAGAGATTTTATGCATAAAGTAGTTGTGATTACAAACATGAAAATGAAAAAGAAAAAGAAATTTGGATTAAAAATTTTATCGGTGGCAATGGTTGCTTCCTTAATGGTACCAACTTCCATCGGGAATATCGCTGTTTTTGCGGAAACGGCTGAACCGGTGACAACTGAAAATACACTAAAAAGCGAGCCAACATTCGCACAGAAAAAGGAATTCCAAATCAAAAAAGGGACAGAAGATGCGGAAGTTAGTGCTTCAGCGGTGAACTTAACGAGTACTGGCCTAGACTTACACGGCGTTGTTAGCGGTGTACCTCAAGCGACGTATTTACGATTTTCTGATGTTACCTTACCGAGCGACGCAAAAATTTCGAACGCGTATCTTTCATTCACAACGCGTGATGCTTCGTCGGCAAGCCAGTCTACAACGATTAGCATAACGGGCGAGCGCGGCAGTCAAGCGGAATTTTCCAATACGGTTGCTTCGTTTACGAATCGAAACTTTACGGACGCTTCGGTGAGTATGGCGACCCCGGTCGTTGCGACGAATACGATTTTTAATACAGAGGACATTACTTCTGTGCTCAATGAAATGCGGGCTGATCAGACGGATATCCAAAACTATGTATTCAAAATAGCCGGTAACAATAAAGGTTCTTTTGTGATGCGTTCGTATGATTCAAGCGCAACCATGGCACCGAAATTGATCGTGGAGTATACGTCGCCATCTGCTGATTACAAAGCCAATATCGCGAACACAGCAGATGACGCAAAAGAGTATGGCGCGAACAAAACGATGGATCTGAACTCGGCGATGGAGATCGGTGGTTATTACTCTGCCACATTAACGCCGGCATATAGAAATATATCCGCTTTCCGATTCGCCAATGTCAACCTTCCAGAAAACGCAAAAATTGATGACGCCTATTTGGAATTCACGACATACGGTACAGTCGCCAATCGCGTTTCCAATATGTCTATCGCTTCAGAACTAGGCAATCCACTAGGCTATACAAGTGTCGCTGGAAACATTAGCTCGCGTCCTTACACAGCATCAACCGTGAAATATCAGCAAGCTAGTTTCACTGCAGCAAATCAAGTCATCCGAACGCCGAATCTCAAAAGTATCATTGACGAAACCCGCCTCATGGGATGGCAAAACGGCAATGCACTAGCTTTTCGCGTTGATGGTGACAACTATATCGGTAGCATCTATCAAGGTGGCTCAGCCGTAGCGTACCAACCGAAACTTGTTATTAAATACACATATAGTGAGCAGGATGCCGTTGCCGCTGATGTCGTAAAAAACCCGGCGAAAATGAAAAACCTCTTTATTAACGAAGTCGCAAGTGCGGGGACGGATGCCGAGAAAAACGGCTGGATCGAGATTTTCAACAATAATGATGTCCCCGTCTTTTTTGAAAATGGTGTTTTCCTATCAGACGACATAACGACTTTAGGGAAATCAGAGCTGAAAAACCTCTACATCCCCGCAAAAGGGTATCGTGTCGTGAAAGCAGATGGTACGCAAAACAATGCATCCGTTCATTTTACGTTAGGTGACCGCGCGACGAAGCTTTATTTATCAACAAAATACGATGATAGCTTCCACACGATGGACACGATGGATGTGCGGCCAATGAGTTTTAACGAAACAATGGGGCGTCTGAATGATGGCGATTCGAACGTGGTGACTTTTAAACCAGGGACCTATGAGAGTTCGAATAATGACGCAAACCAAATCGTGTCGGTTACAGCAAGTCAAAAAACGGGATTATACGCGAAACCTTTCGACTTAGCCTTTGCGAGCGATGCTGTTAATACAATCAAATACACGACAGATGGCTCCACGCCAAGTGAAACGAACGGAACAACGTACACAAAACCGTTCACCATTAACAAAAACACGACGGTTAAAGCCTTCGCGTACAATGCGAAACAAAATAGCGGCGTCCAAACCTTCACGTACGCCATTCGCGAAGATGCCGACAAAATCCCGCTAGCGACAAAAGAGTATAGCGTCAAAGCTGGGACGGATGACGCGGCAGTAGCTGCAACGACTGTCAATTTGACAAGTACTGCGCTTAATTTACACGGACTTCTAAACGCTGCACCTCAAGCGACATTTGTGCGTTTTGCTAACGTTGCGATTCCAGCCGATGCCGTGATTACAAAAGCGTATCTTACGTTCACGACACTGACAGCATCGAGCACACCAACGAATTTGGCAGTAGCTGGGGAAATTGGAAATGGTGATGCCTTCGCGTCCACCGTCGCTTCTTTTACCAACCGCAAACTGACAGAAACGACAGTGAAATCGGCTACACCAGACAAAGTAGCCGTCAATGATCTTGTAAACACGGGTGATTTGACAGCAGTTATTGATGAGATGCGTGCAGGAAACCCGGATATGAAAAACCTCGTATTTCGCGTTGACGGTGACAAAACTGGTTCCTACATCGCGCGTTCTTATGAGTCAAGCGCTGCAATGGCTCCGAAATTAGTTTTAGAATATTATTCAGGAGATGGTGATTTCGCTGGTCAAGTCGCGACAGCAAATGATGATGCCGAAGAATATGGAACCGCAAAAGCAATGAGTCTGAATGACAATCTAAGAATCGGCGGTTACTACTCGACAACGCTTACACCAGGTTACAAAGACATTTCGGCGTTTCGTTTCAACAACGTGACACTGCCAGAATCCGCAGAAATTGAAGACGCCTATTTAGAGTTCACCACCTATGCAACCAATGCCGCAAAAGTAAGCTCTAACATGGAAGTCCGCGCCGAACTAGGCAATCCGGAAATTTACAAAAGCACAGCAGGAAACATCACATCTCGCGCTTACAGTGAGTTAGCTGTAAAATACAATCAACCAGCGTTCACAGCAGGAAACCAAATCGTGCGCACCGCCAATCTAAAAGACATCATCGACGAAAATCGCCTAACCGGCTGGAAAAATGGGCAATCCATGGCATTCCGCATTGACGGTGACAACTATATCGGCAGCGTCTATCAAGGCGGAAACGCAAACGCAGCTAGACTCATCATCCAATACAAAAACAACGCCAAAGGTCCAAGCATCGACGGCGCACTCACAACACCAGACAAAATCAAAAACGTTTTCATCAACGAATTGTCATCCGAGGGAACAGCAAGCTCTAAAGAAGCGTGGATCGAGCTTTACAACGACAACGATGTCCCCGTCATTTTAGACAAAGGGATGTACTTGAGCGACAAAGCAAAAACACTCGACAAATTCGAATTTTCAAACCTAGTTATTCCGGCAAAAGGCTACCGCGTCCTGTATTCCGACAAAGCAACCGAGCTCGGAAACAATCATCTGAGCTTCGAAATCGGCGGTAGCGGCGACGTCATTTTATCCGCAAAAGTTGGTTCTGAATTCAAAACAGTGGATTCAATCAAATATACGAAACAAGCGTACAATCAATCATTCGGACGCCAGCCAGATGCGAGTAAAAATCTCACTTTATTCAGCTCTGACACGTTCGGCAAGTCAAACAACAACGGTCAAACCAACTACGCCGTGCAATTCAGTAAAAATCGCGGTATGTATGATACGGCTTTCGACTTAACGATGACTTCCAAACCTGGCATTACACTAAAATACACGCTAGACGGTACTACACCAAGCGAAACAAAAGGTACCACATACACGGGTCCAATCACGATCGGCAAGACAACAGTCGTCAAAGTTTACGGCTACGATGCAACGGGAAACACAGGCGTACTTTCGAACACCTACGTTCTGCGTGATAACTATAAAAACGAAGTGACATCAGGATCCCAGTGGCAATACAAGACTAACATCACGAGCGATGATTACGCCCAAGCCATTGATGATTTCCCAGTCGTGTCTGTTACCGGCGACGCCACAAATCTGAATGGTTCTACTGATACAGCCGGCACATTCGAATATTTAGACTCCCACATGGGAAATGGCGGAACAAACTACTTCAACTTCGCCGGCTCTAAAAAATTCGGACAAGCGAGCGTATCTCAATTCAATTCTGGAGTCGCGATTAAATTCCACCGCGATTTTAACGGCAAAAAAGCCAAATACAACTTTTTCGATCCACTACCTGGCGAAGTATACCCAGTTGTAGGTAAGTTCAGCAAATTGCAGTTAAAGGAAGGACAAGACGGCCCGCAAAATGACGTTTACAATCTTGGCTACAATCGCTACGATGAAAAAGTAACCGGAACACTCGCGGAACAAATGGGCAAGATTTTCTTACACACCAACTACGTCCATTACTACTACAACGGCAAATACATGGGCGTCAAAACAATGCGTGAAAATTTCAGCCAAAACATGTTTGAAGAATACTTCGGCGGTGACGGTGATGATTACACGAAAATCCGCTTCCAAGATGGCTATTTTGTACCTGGTCACGTAGAAACCGGCGATGGAGATACCGCCATTTTGACAAAAGTAAAAGCAGTATCTGCCGCGAAAAGCTTCCAAGAATTCAAAAACTATGTGGATGTAGAAGATTTAATTAAGACGCAAATCCTCTTCATGTTCACTGATACCGAGCAAGAAGTAGATGCGGTCGTTTCCAATAGCGTGTTAACTGGAAACGGTGGTACGAAGATGAAATTCAATATCAATGACACAGATGGCGCGTTTTACAATAACGGCGGAACTGGCACGAGTTCTTCTTCCTTTACTGGTGGCGGAGGAACGTATCGCTACAAATGGGCAGACGGTAACTCAAGACGCGGCGCCGGCGTGCTATTCGGTAATTTTTCAGGAGATAGCAGTACCGTTGCAACAGCAGGAAACCTCGAATTCAAAACGCTCGTTAAAGACCAAGTTTTGAAACAAATCGGTCCAGCAAACGGTGATTTCGCGGGTGCATCCGGAGCTCCATTATCTGTCGCAAATGTGAGACAACTCATTCTAGATAACCAGAAACAACTCGACGCTGCGTACAAACTCGATGCTGCTTACATGGGCGCGCGAAGAACAATATACCAAGATTGGTTGGCAGCCCAAGTAAAAACGCAAGCGCAAGTCCCAGACCGCGTACGATACAACCTAGAAATGTGGACGAAATACGGCATGGCACATACACTACAAAGCGTCAATGTTGTATCAAGCGGGACAGGCGTTATTTTAGAAAATCCTAATGCCGGAACAGACGTATACTACACGACAGACGGCACCGATCCAATGGGAGCAGATGGCGTCGTATCAAGCCAAGCAACGAAATATATCGATGGAACAGTTCTTGATGCAAAAATAAAATTGACCATCCGCGCATTCAAAACAAACAACTGGGGTCCGATGATCGATAACGGTGCATTTGCAGAACAAGCACAAAAAGAGGACGCCGCGACAAAAGCAGTCCAAGCCTTATTCACCAATGACGACGTTACATCTGGAAGCATCAAAAAAGAAACAAACCAAAAAGCGATAGATGTAGCCCAAAAAGCAGTAGATGCGGTCGCTGATGTAGCAACAAGAGCTGTTTTACAAAACGATCTAAACACAGCCAAAGAACTACTCGCCAACCGAGGTAAAACATCCGGAACCATCACAGCAAACGACTTTATCATAGGGACAGACAGCTACGTCAAAGGAACCTACACTGGCGACGTCGCAAAAATCGCCCTTGAAATCAATGGTACACTACAACAAATCATCAACGCAACCGGCTCCCCGTACCAATATTACGCCAAAGGTAAAATCAACGCGGTGACCGACCAAGTCAACATGATTGGCTACGATAAAGACGGCAATGAGCTTCAAAAAACGAAAGTAAACGTCCAGAAACCAACAGTCGGACAACTCACATTAAACCCGTTCTACCTTGGCAAAGACAACTATGTGACCGGACAATTTTCATGCGATGTAGCGAAAATCAGTTTAACCGTCAATGATGTCGAAGGTACGAAAATCATCGTGAGTGCGCCAGACTTCAAGTACTACGCAAACAACGTCATTCGCAACGTAAGCGATATAGTTAAACTGACCGCTTACGATAATGTCGGCAAAGTCCTTGATACGAAAGCAGTGACCGTTTTAAATGGTATCAGTTTACCAGGTAGTATTACGACTATCGCGCCATTCAAAATCGGCAAAGATAGTTATGTCACTGGAACATTCACTGGCGATGTCGTGAAAGTCGAGCTACAGATTAACAAAGTAGCCTTACAACGTATTAACGTAACAGACGGCACCATCAAATACTACGCCAAAACAAACATCACAAAAACGACCGATATCATCGAACTAGTCGGCTATAACACAGCTGGTAATGTCGTTAGCACAAAAATAGTACCAGTAACATCGGCAAACGGTAACGTGACGGTCAATCCGTTCTTGCTTGGAACGGACGGTTATGTTAAAGGCCAGTTTACCGGCGATGTGGCACGCATTTGCTTAACGGTAAATAACGTCAAGCAAACAACAATCAACGTCCCGACAACAGGACCAGACTTCCAATATTACGCGAAGACACTGATTAAAAATCGTGCAGACATCGTTTCACTGACAGCCTATGACTCACTGGGCGGCGAAATCCAAACAGTAAGCGTACCAATTTTATAAGCAAATATACGCGTAGTATCACTCCGAGCAGTACAGAAAAAACAGGATTCCACAACATGAAAATGTGCGGAGTCCTGTTTTTATTTTGGAAAAATGGTATTAGACTTTCAATCGTAGCATTCTCAACCCATTCAAAATAACTAAAATCGTGCTTCCTTCGTGCCCAATGACGCCAAATGGCAAGTTAATGACTTGGAGGAAATTGGACAATATGAGCAGTAGAATAACGCCTATCGAGAAAATAATATTTTGCCATACAATACGGTGTAATTTCTTTGAAAGTTTCACTGCAAAAGCAAGTTTGGATAGGTCATTTTTCATTAAAATAACATCGGCTGTTTCAATCGCAATATCGGTGCCTTCTCCCATTGCGATACCAACATCAGCATTGGCAAGGGCTGGCGCGTCATTAATACCATCACCGATCATAGCGATAGCGCCGTATTTTTTTTGAAGGGCAAGTAAATGGGTGACCTTGTTTTCAGGAAGGCACTCGGCGATGACGCTGCCAATTCCGATTTCTTTGCCTATTGTATCTGCGGTATGCTGGGAGTCGCCGGTAATCATGATCGTTTTAATGGCCATAGAATGAAGCGATGCAATGGCGTTTTGTGCTTCTTTTTGAACCGTGTCTTTTAACGCCAGCACACCAACGACCTGGGAGTCACAGGAAACGAAGACGAGTGTTTTTCCTTGGGAGGTGAGTCTTTTATTCGATTGATTGACGTAGCGCATCGCCTCTTCTTTGCCTACAAAATCTGCCTTTCCGATCCGCCATTCTTGATTCGAAATGATCGATTTCACGCCCCAACCAGGTACATCGGTGACGGTGACATGAGGTAAAATCTCCCCATCTAACGCATGAAGAATGCTTTGTGCAAGCGGGTGTGTGGACTGACTTTCGATTGTCGCAATGATGTCTGGTGAAACATGAGCCTCCAAATGGATATCGGTTACTTCTGGTTTTCCTCGGGTTAAAGTTCCCGTTTTATCAAAAGCGATGGCTGGTATTTGGTATAAATTCTCTAAATAAGCGCCACCTTTGAATAAAATACCGTGACGTGCGCCGTTAGAAATAGCTGCGAGGGTGGCGGGTGTGACGGAAGCTACGAGGGCACACGGCGAGGCGACAACAAGTAGTACCATCGCGCGATAAAAGCTCTCTGTCCAATCCCAGCCGAACGCGAAATGAGGTAGAAAGAGCATGAGTAGAACCACTAGCAAAACAATTTTGACATAGGTGTCTTCCAAGCGCTCAATAAAACTCGCCGTAGTAGAAGGTGTTTCTTGTGCTTGCTGAACAAGTTGAATGATTTTGCTAAACAAGGTGTTTTCAGACGTTTGAGTCACTTCTACTGTTAAAGCGCCACTCAAGTTAATCGTTCCTGCAAATACGTGATCCTCGGCTTTTTTCTCCACTGGAATAGGTTCACCTGAAATAGTAGCTTCGTCAAGCGTGGATCTCCCTTGTAAAATGATGCCGTCAATTGGAACCGTCTCGCCTGGTCGAACGAGAATATAGTCTCCCAAAGCAAGATTTTCAACCGGAACTTTCGTTGTTGTATTGTCTTTTTTGAGTAGGGAGGCTGTGACCGGTTGCATTTGGAGCAGATTGGAAATTTCACGTGTACTCTTGTTCATCGTGTACGTTTCTAAAGCACCGCTCAGTGAAAAAATAAAGATTAAAATGGCGCCTTCCAGCCAGTAACCAATAATCGAAGCACCGATAGCGGCAATAATCATAAGCAATTCTACATTTAATTTCTTCGTGCGAATCGTACTGGTAATGCCCTCTTTTGCCTTTGCAAAACCGCCGATAATGAAAGCGGAAAGGAAAATGTAAGGTGTGCCCGCCGTTTCAGGAATCATCCATCCAGCAAGAATCAAGAGTCCACTCAGAATAGCCGCGATTAATTCGATATTACGCTTTAAAAATAGCATGTTAGTTCACTCCTCTCCATTGATAATTATTATCATTAACCTTAAAAACACGAAAATCTGCCCTCATAGACTGAGAAAAGATGATATTATTGCGTATTTATTACTTAAAGTATAGCCTGAAATTAGAAATAAAGCAACTTAAATGATAAAATAACAATCTAATTGAGAATGATAATTGATGTCAATATCTATGTGGACATAAAAAAACGACCAGCTAGGGGAGGCTGGTCGAAAAAAGGAGTTTGTTAAGGGACACCACAATTAGAAAAAGGGGGGGGGGGAAAACTAATTGCTGTCCTTGCTTTACATTCTCTATATTAAAGCATGTGCATGAAAATCCCACATCATTTCAATGAAAGTTTGATTAGAATTCAGACTGGATAGCCCATTTATAACGCACGCTATAAAGAAGAGTCTCGTTTCTTCAATTCGGGTGCAAAGCGATAAATCTGAGGAGCCTCCTTGTTTTTATGCTGCAAGCGGTTCAAAATAAGCGCCGCCACTTTGAGCCCCATTTTTTCTGTGGGTTGCGCAATCGTTGTTAAACTAGGCTGGTAAATATCGGCATAGGAAACGTCGTCAATGCCAATGACCGCCACGTCCGAGGGGATTGTTAGTTCCTGCACTTTTAAAAACTGCAAAACCTCACGTAAAACAAGATCATTCCCTGCAATCAGTGCATTTGGTTTATCTGCTAGCTGGAACATGTTTGTTAAGCCAGCTTGTAAGGTATGTAGTTCAGCTGAGCAGATAAAGTCTGGATTGAAAGGAATCTCACAAGCCATTAAAGCAGTCTTATAGCCCTCGATACGTTCAATCCGAGGAGAAATCGCAGACTGTGTTGGCAAGGTTAACATGGCAATTTTGGTGTGGCCACTGGCAGCAAGTGTTGAAACAGCTAGGGATGCGGCCATTTGATTATCCAGTAGAATCGTATCGACAGAAAGCCCAGCGACAATCCGATCAATGAATACGACGGGTATTTCTTCTTCCAGTATTTGTTGGTAGATGGCTGCATTCGTTTCAGTCGGAAAAATGATGAGCCCGTCTACCTTGCGAGAAAGCAAGGCGCGAATGTGATGTTCTTCTTTTTTAGGATTATCATCGGCATTGCAAATAATGACGTTTATATCTTGTTCCTCCAGCGCATTCTCGATAATTCGAATCATTTCTGTTGAGAAGGCATGACGAATATTCGCGACGACAATCCCAACAATGGTCGTTTTTTTATTTTTTAAATTGCGGGCAGATTCATTGGGATGGAAATTGAGTTCGTGAATGATTTGTTCGATATTTTCGCGCGTGCTTTGACTCATATATTCGTAGCGCTTATTTAAGTATTGCGAGACGGTGCTTTTGGAAACGCCAGCTTTTTTCGCCACATCGCCAATCGTTATGCTCTTTTTTTTCATAGCATCTACTCCTCTCTTCCTAAAGTCCACTACCCATTAGTATACTTTGTTTTTCCGTAAAGTGCCATTGAACTGCTGTTTGTTTTTAGAATGTGATGGCTGTGAAAAAATGAAAAATATTTACTATTTGTGTTGCATTGCTAAATAAAATCTGGTAAAATCACTTCATAAACCGGTTTAGTAATGATGAAAAAAGTGGGTGTTTGTTATTTTAGATGTTATCACGTTAGGGGATGCGTTGATTTCGATGTATCCGATGAAGGAAGGAGCGTTACGTCTTTGTCCTCAATTTGAAAGAAAAGCTGGCGGTGCGGAGTTGAATTTCGCTATCGGTTGCGCTCGTTTAGGCGTGAAACCAGGCTGGATTAGTAAGCTAGGCAAGGATGATTTTGGTCGCTATATCCTTTCGTTTGCTAGAGGAGAAGGGGTGGATGTGACGCATGTCGAGCTTGTGGATGGTTATGCGACGTCCGTTTATTTTCGCGAAGTGCTCTCTGATGGTTCAAGTAAATCGTTCTACTATCGACAAAACTCGCCGACAGAAGTGTTGACGGAGGCTGATTTTGAAAGCGCTTATTTTGATGGAGCCAAGGTTTTGCATATCACAGGGGTTTTTCCATCGATTCATCGGCATAATCAAGACATGGTCCGATATGCAGTGAAACTCGCGAAAAAACACGGTTTGCTCATTTCATTCGATCCAAATATTCGTTTGAAAATGTGGACGATGGAAGAAGCCAAGGCATTTATTACAACGATTTTGCCGGATGTGGATATTTTATTAACGGGTGAAGAAGAGGCGGAGATGCTACTTGGCAAGATGGCAGTGCACGATTATATTGCCGCATTTCATCAGTATGGCGTGAAGCAAGTCGTCATCAAAAGAGGAGCAGAGGGCGCGATTGGTTCGGATCAGCAAGCGATTTTTGATGTACCAGCCGTCAAGCCAAGAGCGGTAGTCGATACGGTTGGCGCTGGAGACGGATTTGATGCTGGATTTATTTCGTCTTTGCTAAAAGGTCAGTCTTTTGAACAGGCGCTAAATGTTGCGAATGCTGTGGGTTCCATCGTCGTGAGTGTGAAAGGCGATAACGAAGGCCTTCCGTATTATGAGGAAGTACAAGCTGTTTTAGGTGAGTTAGAATTGGTAGATCGCTAAAGTATAGGGGGAAAAAGCATGTTAGATGTACAGGAGCGTTTAGTACGTGAGAAAATTGTCGTCGTTGTGAGGACGGATAGTTTTGAAGAGGCGCAGCAGATTAGTGAGACGATGATTGAGGTTGGAATTAAAATGATTGAAGTCACGATGACGGTACCGGAAGCGCCGGCACTGATCGGTTTACTGAAAGAGAAATACCAAGCGGATGTGCTCGTGGGTGCTGGGACGATTGCTACGAAAGAGGAAGCGACAGCCTGTTTTAATAATAAGGCAGATTTTCTTGTCTCGCCGTACTTGATTGACGAAGTGGCAGAAGCAGGGCAAGCGCTCGGGATTCCTGTTTTTTCAGGGGCGATGTCGATGAAGGAAGTGGCGGCTACGCAAAAATATCAAAACAGTTTAGTGAAGATATTCCCGGCTAACATTGTTGGGGCACCATTTTTGAAAGCGGTTAAATCGGTTATTCCTTCTGTGCAGTTGATGCCAACAGGTGGTGTGAATGAAAAAAATATACTGGATTGGTTTGAAGCTGGGGCGGATTGCGTGGGTATTGGCAGTGATTTAGTACGGATTTACCGAAAAGATGGCGTCACCGGTTTGAAAGCATATGGCCAGCAGTTGCAAGAAATTTTAGCTAGCGCCGTGCATGACTAAGTGAAAGAAGGATGTGAATAATTTGTCTATAAAAAATAGTTATTTATTTCAGTTAACAGAAGAGCAGGATAATTGTCTCGTTTTTAAGTTAGACGAAGATAATATGTATGCGCGTGTCTATATTTTGGAAGAGGATATCGTGCGGGTGTTTATGACGGAAGGCGAGCAACCGAAAGTAGATAAAACATGGCTCGTGGCACCTGGATTAGAGGATGTTCCGTTTGCGGGCCGAGATCGCTTCGATGTGAGCTTATTTTCTTTACCAGCGTATAAAACGGAGCAAGATGCGGGAAGTTTTTCTATTGAAACGGCGAAGCTAAAAGTAGTGATTTGTTTGGACGGCTTCCAGATGACTTGGTACGCGCGTGAGGAGCAGAATGGCGAATATAAACAATTTGCCGAAGATCGGGCGACACAGGCTTATAATTTTGATGGTTCGCTGGGTGAAGGGGTGTATCATTATTTGGCAAGAAATCGCCAGGAGCAATATTACGGTTTAGGAGAGAAAAGTGGGGAGATGGATCGGCACGGAAAGCGTTACCGGATGCATAGTTTAGATCCAATGGGCTATGATGCGGAAACGACAGACCCTCTCTACAAGCATATCCCGTATTATTTGACGTATCAGCCGGAGACCAAGATTTCTTTTGGGATTTTCTATGACAATATGTCGCAATCGGTGTTTGATATGGGAAATGAAATGGATAATTATCATGGCTTGTATCGCTATTACCAGGCGGTTGACGGTGATTTAGATTATTATATTATCCTTGGTCCTGAGATGAAACAAGTCGTGGAAAAATTTTCATGGCTAACAGGTCAAACGATTTTTGCGCCAAGATGGAGTCTCGGTTATTCGGGCTCAACGATGTCATATACGGATGCACCAGATGCGCAGGTACAGTTACATAAGTTTCTTGCGTTATGCGAAGAACATGATATTATTTGCGAATCGTTCCAGCTCTCATCGGGTTACACGTCGATTGAGGATAAGCGCTATGTGTTCCACTGGAATAAAGAGAAATTCCCGGACCCAGAACAGCTTTTTCAAACGTTTCATGACAAAGGAGTTCGGCTCTGTGCCAACATCAAACCATGTTTGTTAACGGATCATCCGATGTATCAAACGCTTGCTGATGCGAACATGTTTATTCAAAATTCAGCAGGGACGCAAGAGGAGAAGGCTCAATTTTGGGATGAAACTGGCGCCTATTTAGACTTTACGAATGAAAAAACGATTGCGTGGTGGAAAGAGCAAGTCACAGAGCAACTTTTGAAGTTAAATATTGATTCTACGTGGAACGATAATAATGAGTTCGAGATTTGGACGAGGGATGCGAAATGTAACGGTTTTGGAACGGAAATTGATTTTGAAAAATTGCGTGCGATTCAGCCGTTGTTGATGATGAAGGCATCCTATGAAGCGCAGAAAGAGTACGCGCCCGATTTGCGTCCGTACCTCATTTCTCGTTCGGGTTGTCCTGGTATGCAGCGCTATGTGCAGACGTGGTCCGGGGATAATTATACCGAATGGAAAGCGCTTAAATATAATATCAAAATGGGATTGGGCTTGAGTTTATCCGGTATTTATAATATTGGGCATGATGTTGGCGGCTTTGCTGGTCCTGCGCCGGAACCCGAATTATTCGTTCGTTGGGTGCAAAATGGGATCTTCCATCCGCGTTTCACAATCCATTCTTGGAATTCGGATCAGACGGTGAATGTGCCGTGGATGTATCCGGAAGTCGCGGAAGATATTAAAAATCTGATCAAGTTTCGCTACCAGTTGACGCCGTATTTATACAATGCGCTTTATGAAGCACACGCGTATTATCGCCCGATTATCCGTCCGGTATTTTATGAGTTTAGCGGGGATGACAAGGTTTTTGAGCCAAGTGATGATTTTCTATTAGGTGACGCGATGCTCGTTGCTTCTGTCGTCGAAAAAGGGGCGACAACGAGACAGGTCTATCTACCGGAGTATGCAGACGGTTGGTATGACTATCATGCGGAAACATGGCATGAAGGCGGTAAAATCGTTCTGTTGCCAGCGCCTTTTGACAAGCCACCACTGCTCGTAAAAGCGGGCAGTATGATTCCAATCAATGATGACGCTGCAACATTTGCGACAAGGAAAGAAACGAGAGGAATCAAGCTATTTCCACACGCGGCCGAGGGTCATAGTGAGTATACGCTGTTCGAAGACGATGGTGTTTCTGTGCTCAAACCTACAAACAACGCGAAAATCCATTTGAAGATGACGGTTGCGAAATCGCAAATCGATGTACGTGTGACGAAAACAGGCGGCTACCAACTACCATATGAGCAAATTTCCTTCTACTTACCGGCGAATGAGAAAAGAAAACTCGTTGTTAATGGGCAAGAACTAGCGTTAGAAGACGATCGTTTTTGCATACGTGTATCCGATTGTGAGGATGGAAAATGATGCATTTTATGGATGAAGATTTTTTATTAGATTCAGATAGCGCGAAAATTTTATATCATGATTACGCGAAAAAGATGCCGATTTATGATTATCACTGTCATCTGAGCCCGAAAGAAATTGCGGAAAATAAGGCTTTTGATACGATTACTCAAATTTGGTTGGCGGGTGATCATTACAAGTGGCGAGCGATGCGCAGTTTTGGCGTTGACGAACGATTGATTACAGGGGATGCGAGCGATAAGGAAAAATTCCGAGCTTGGATTGAAACCTTGCCGTATACGATAGGAAATCCGCTGTATCACTGGTCGCATATGGAATTGAAGCGCTATTTTAATTTTGACGGTGTGGTTCAGGCGGCGGATTGGGAGCAGTTGTGGGAGCATTGTCAAGCGCAATTACAGTCCGATGAGCTTCGCCCGCAAAGCATTATTCAGCGCAGCCAAGTGAAGGTGATCTGCACGACGGATGATCCAGTCGATTCGCTTATCTATCACAAGCAAATAGCGGCCGATCAAGCTATTGAAGCAAAAGTACTGCCAACTTTCCGTCCAGACAGGGCTTTGGAAATGAACAAACCGACATTTCTAATGTTCGTGGAAGAGCTTGGCGCGGTATCAAACAAGAAGATTACGCAATTCCAAGATTTTTTAGAAGCACTGGAAAAACGTATCGACTATTTTCATGAAGCAGGATGTCGCGTGGCGGATCACGGCTTTGAGTTTCTTTTTTATGAAGCTGTCACATTGGCTGAGGCGAGTGCGTTGTTTGCAAAAGCTTGTGATGGAGACAGGTTAAACCTCACGGAAGAAAAGCAATACAAGACGTTCTTGCTACAATTTTTGGCGGCGCATTATAGCAGGTTAGGCTGGGTGATGCAATGGCATATCGGCGCGATTCGCAATAACAACACGAAACGATTTGACGCATTAGGGCCAGATAGTGGATTTGATTCCATCAATGATTTCCAGCTTGCAAAACCGCTAAATCAGCTTTTAAATAGCTTGGAAATGCAGGATTGCTTGCCAAAAACGATTATTTACACGTTAAATCCTACGCACAACGATTTAATTGCGAGCACCATCGGGAACTTCCAAGCGAGCGGGCAAAAGGGCAAGATACAGTTCGGCTCTGGCTGGTGGTATAACGATAAAAAAACAGGCATGATTCAGCAGATGACAGCGCTAGCCGAAGCCGGTCTCATCAGTACATTTGTCGGGATGTTGACGGATTCGCGCAGTTTCTTATCCTATACACGACACGAGTATTTCCGGCGCATTCTCTGCCAACTCATTGGCGGCTGGATCGAAGCAGGTGAGTTACCAAGAGATTACGCGTTTATCGGCCAAATCGTGCAGGATATCTCATTTTATAACGCAAAAAATTATTTTCAGATAGCGCTGTAACGATGATGTCATTTAAAAGAGAACGGGAGTGAAGTAACAAGATGGAAATGTCATTTCGATGGTATGGAGACAGTGATCCGATTTCACTAGATTATATTCGACAAATTCCAGGCATGAAAGGAATTGTTTCTGCGATTTACGATGTGCCAGTTGGTGAAGTTTGGCCCGTCGAAAAAATTCAAGCATTAGTAGATAAAATAACAAAGAAAGGCCTCGTGTTGTCGGTCATTGAAAGCGTGCCAGTACACGAGCACATTAAACTAGGCCTGCCAACAAGAGAGCGCTATATTGAAAACTACCAACAAACGATTCGCAATCTGGCAAGCTGCGGTATTCAAACGATTTGCTATAACTTTATGCCCGTTTTTGACTGGACAAGGTCTTCCTTAGAGCACCCATTGCCAGATGGATCGACATGTCTTAGCTATGAAAAAGCAATCGTCGAAAAAATGGATCCGCTGCAAGGCGAGCTTAGTTTACCAGGTTGGGACGAAAGCTATCAGAAAGAAGATTTGGAAATACTATTCGATCATTACCGTTCCGTCGACGAGGAGCAGCTTTGGGAAAACCTCGCTTATTTTATCAAGAAAATCATTCCTGTCGCGGAAGAGGAAGATGTCAAAATGGCGATTCATCCGGACGATCCACCGTGGTCGATTTTTGGATTGCCTCGCATTATCACGAATAAAGAAAACCTCACGCGCTTCCTAAATATCGTGGATAGCGATCACAACGGGCTTTGTTTTTGCACAGGTTCTCTCGGAGCGAGTCCGACAAACGACTTACCCGAAATGATTCGCTATTTTGGGGAGAAGCAGAGAATTCATTTTATGCACGCCCGTAATATTAAGCGAACCGGTGATCAAGATTTTCATGAATCTGCGCACATGTCTGCTTACGGATCGATTGATATGTACGAAATTATGAAGGCCCTGTCCGATGTTGACTTTAAAGGCCCGATTCGCCCAGACCACGGCAGAATGATTTGGGGCGAGACCGGAAAACCAGGTTACGGCCTATACGATCGCGCACTCGGAGCTGTATATCTCGGTGGTTTATGGGAAGCCGTGCAAAAAACAAAAGCGTTAGATTCCAAAATTTCAACATACATGGAGGCATAAAATGAGCCAAGCAAATGTAAAAAATAAAGTAGTCGTCATCACTGGCGGATCAGGAGTTCTAGGCGCTTCTTTTTCAAAACGAATGGCAACGCGCGGTGCAAAAGTAGTGATTCTCTGTCGCGATTTGGCAAAAGCAGACACGCTGGCAAAAGAAATCCAAACAGATGGCGGACAAGTCCTATGTTTAGCAGCCGACGTACTTGACCGATCGAGCTTGGAAACAGCGCACAAGCAAGTGTTGGAGACATTCGGGCCATGCGATATTTTAATTAACGGGGCAGGCGGCAATCATCCAGACGGCACGACCTCGAAAGAATATTTTGCCGAAGAAGATGTGCATGATACTACGCTAAAAACGTTTTTTGACTTGACGGAAGCGGGCGTGGAGTCGGTTTTTCACCTGAATTATATGGGGACATTGTTGCCGACACAAGTTTTTGCCAAGGACATGGTTGGGAGGTCCGGTTGTTCCATCATCAACATTTCTTCCATGAACGCCGACACACCGCTAACGAAAATTCCTGCTTACAGTGGCGCCAAAGCAGCAATCAGTAACTTCACAAAATGGCTAGCGGTTCACATGTCAAAAGTCGGTATTCGCGTCAATGCAATTGCTCCAGGCTTCTTCCTAACCTCGCAAAATGAAAAAATGCTCATCGCTGAGGACGGTCAATTAACAGATCGCGCGGAAAAAATCGTAACCCATACACCGCTGGGACGCTTTGGTGAACCAGAGGAGTTATTAGGGACGCTTGAGTTTTTAACGAACGAGGAAGCATCTGGCTTTATAACGGGCATTGTTATTCCAGTTGATGGCGGATTTTCAGCATATTCCGGTGTTTAATGGACACATCAAAACAAAAGGGGAGTTATGAACATGATAAGTAAAACAGCAAATCCAAAAATAGGTTTTAAGACCGTATTATCCTACGGTGCGGGCGATGTATTTGGTGGCGGAGCGTTTGCTATCGCCGGTTTATGGTTAATCTTTTTTTATACGAATATTGCGGGACTGACACCTGTACAAGCGACGTCTATTGTTGCCATTGGTCGTTTTGTCGATGCGTTCTTTGATCCATTGATGGGCTATGTGACAGATAATTTTTATAAAACTAAATTAGGAAAACGGTTCGGTAGAAGGGGATTTTTCTTCCTTATTGGTATGCCGCTATCCTTGAGTTACGCCCTCATGTGGACGGTTGGATTCGGTGGTTATTGGTACTATTTACTTACTTACGTGATGTTCGGCTTTGTATTTTCACTCATAACAGTTCCATATGAGACGTTGCCAGCTGAAATGACGAGAGATTTTAATACGCGCTCCAAATTAACAACAGTTCGCTTACTATTTTCACAAGGGGCGACTTTCCTTGCTTCCTGGTTGCCGGGCGTGTTAATCCAAATTTATGGGGAAGATTCTCCTACGTCCTTCCTATTGATGGGGATCTGCTTTTCGATTATTTACGCGATTATTATGTTTTGCCTCTACAAATTCACTTGGGAACAGCCTGTTGTAGCGAGTGAGCAGGAGCAGGATTCCTTTAAAAATGACATGAGATACCTGTTTAAAGAACTGATTTCCACGTTTAAAGTGAAAACATTCCGGCTGCACGTCCTTATGTATACGGGTGCCTTTCTCGCGCAGGATATATTTGGCGCCACGTTTGCATTTTTCATTGCGTTTGCGATTGGCCAAGATGCGGTATTAGCGTCTAAACTTTTGAGCACGATGGCTGTCGTTCAAATTATATTTGTACCAATTTTCGCGTGGTTCTGTATTAAATTCGGAAATGGCGCTGCGTACAGGATTGCTTTAACAGCGGTTATTGGAGGGATATTGGGATTCATTGCGATTTACTATTTTGTTGTCGCTCAAGTTTTGCTCATGCTTTATTTGGTATCGATTCTGATGGGGATTGGCCGAAGCGGGACTTTCTATGTACCTTGGAATATTTATAGTTTCGTGGCGGATGTCGATCAAATGCTGACAGGTAAAAGACGAGAAGGTATATTTGCAGGGATGATGACATTTACGCGGAAGTTCGTACAATCTGTAGCCATTCTTTTAGTCGGCGCATTTTTAGAAAGCTTTGGTTTTATTTCTAAGCAAACGGTGCAATCGAGTAGCGCGATTATGGGGATTATCATTGTGTTTGGTATTGGGACGATTGTCTTCGCGCTATTTGGCCTCTATATATCGAGTAAGTTTAAATTAACGAGAGCGAATCACAAAGTCCTGTTAAATGAAATTGAGCGTTTGCAAGAAGGTGGTTCGATGGAGACGGTCGATCCGCATACGAGAGAAGTCGTGGAAGAGTTGACAGGATGGGAGTACGAGAACAACTGGGGAAATAATCGGATTGTTCCTGTTAGAGAGAAAACGGTTTAAATGTAGAAGTCAAAAAAATAATCCTCGTCTATTCCAGAAAGTGGGATAGGCAAGGATTATTTTTTATAAGGCAACGTATTTCCAAAGTGTCTGACCATCTTTCGAGTCAACCATCGTTACTTTTTGCTGTAAACGCCACTTCTTCATTTGACGTTCGACTTGTTTTTCTGGTAAAGCATATAAATTCGCTATTTCCTTCGTTGTCGAAATCTGGACTTCTTCCATGTATTCCTCAAGCGTCGGCGTTTCTTTTGGTTCTGGGAAATGATTGAGCAGTTCCGAAAGAATGTGCACGTAGACATCATAACGATGCAAGCCACTAATCTTCAAACCTTCGTCCTCAATATTCCGATTGAAAAAGACAACGGTCGGATTCTCATCAATTTCCATTTCATGCGCTACTTTCTGATCGCCGATATAGGCCCGTTTGGCAAGATTGGATTGCAAGTCACTTTTGAACTCCATCAAATCAAGGCCAACTATTTTGGCGGTTTCGTATAGAACGCTCGATTCAGAAATATCTTTTTCGTCGATGAAATGGGATTCTTGGAGTTTGCGCAAGAAATCAATGCCTTGTTTCTTCCCTTGAAGTTCCGCAGCTTTCACCGCTAAACAGGAAATATAAGACATATGTGCCATTTCAGGTTGGGGAATCGTGCAGGCATTTCGCTTTTGCCGATTCATCACCGTTTGTAGGTTATTATGCAGGACATAGCGCAACTTAAAGTAGTTGCCATATTCCATCTGCAACCTCCGTATCGTATGTTCCATGTTCCAGCAATCCGTACAAGCCGGGTCGAAAAATAGATAAATCTCAATAGGCTTGCTATTACAGACCGATTGAAGATATAAATTTTGGTTTATCATTGCTATCACCTGTTTTTCAGATTCTAATCTCTCTCTTGATTAGACAAAGTATATGCGAATGGATCCATTTTTTCTCGGGAGGTTTGCCGGATATGTCATGACATCATTCATACTACCATAACTATATTTTAGCAGTGGAAGGTTAAATTAACAAATGATTGCAATCAAAAAAGCAAAACTTCCTTACCCAAATTTGACGAAACCGTAACATTTCGCATACATTACGATTTTGGCGTCTACCAGTGAACGCGTTAACATCCAGTGATAGCAATGACTTTATTTCTCTTTGTAAACAGCTTCATAAAAACGTAATATTTTATTCTTTGTCGGACGCTGCGGAATCTCTCGCTCCTCTAAAAAACGATGAAATATCACTTTTCCTTTTTCAAAATCGGCAACTTCGTATTCTAATTCGAAATCATGCGTGTCACTATAGAAGCTTTTATCGAAAACGAGCAACCCTTTTTTGTATTCTTTTTCGGCGCGGGTGGTTGTTAGCGAACCGAACATGACGAGGTCTTCGTGGTCGATGCTAAGCGTATGTAACGCGTCACGAACTTGACCAACAGGGATATTTGCACCGTCTAAAATCGCTGTGACTTGTTCTTCCGCTAAGATTTGTGTCGTTTCGAGTAGGCCGATTTGCTCCGGTGTTTTTAAGGTAAGTTCGTAATGTAATTCTCGTTTTCGGATTCTTAAAGCGGCGAGGCGATCCTTCAACTGGAAATCAGCGGTATCGAAGTAATAATTGGTTTGCGTGAAAAAGTCAGATTCCTCTAAACGGAATTCATGCACTAATAAATCGTATTCGCTAGCAGTCAGCATGTTTTTAAATTCAATTTCTAATTCTTGGCTCATGGATAAGCACTCCTTTTTTATTAATCCCAGACTGCATCTAAATCTTCTGAGTAGTTGATAATCGCTTTTTTGTAAGCAATAATGGTTGGATCACTCGATGTTTCGCCGATAATCTTGATTGCAAGCTGCATCGCTTCTTTGTAATTCTGCTCGTTATAAAGGGCCATACTTGCAAAAACAGTAATTGCCTGATTTTCTGGAAAGGCAACGCGCGCTTTTTGAAAAGTTTCGCTAGCTTTTGCATAATTACCAATGGCGCGATACGTGCTGCCAAGACCAATGTAAGCGTCGGCTAAATCATGTTCGGGAAGTCCGATTTCGAGTGCTTTTTCATAGTAGGAAATGGCTTCGGTCTCATCGCTTAAACCGTCGCAACTCCAGGCGGCATAGTAGTTTAAGAGGGCATTGTCGGGCGCTGTTAGCAAGGCATTTTTGGCGGATTCTTTGGCATCTTGATACTGTCCATTTTCGAGTAACGCAAGAATTTCTGTTGTTTTCATCATCGTTTTCCTCCTAGGATTGTGTATTCCTTCATTTTAACACAAGTTGGCAGAATACATGAAATCAAAAAAGATAGATGTAAATAGGAGAGAAAGGCGTGCGAATATGCTAAAATAGAAGGCGAGCAAGTTTATCACATAATGAAAATCGACATATGAGGTGAGTGTTTTGAATCATTGGGAAGATTTTTTAGCGCCATATAAACAAGCAGTGGAAGAACTGAAAATTAAATTAAAAGGGATGCGTTCGCAATTCCAGCTTGCAAATAACCATTCGCCGATTGAGTTCGTGACCGGCCGTGTGAAGCCAGTTTCGAGTATTTTGGATAAGGCGAACAAGAAGGATATCCCACTGGACAGACTCGTCGAAGAAATGCAGGATATTGCGGGGCTTCGGATGATGTGCCAGTTTGTGGATGATATTAATGTAGTCGTGTCGCTCCTTCGTCAACGCAACGACTTTCGAATTATTGAAGAGCGCGATTATATTACGAATAAGAAACCAAGCGGCTACCGTTCGTACCATGTGGTGATTGAGTATCCGGTTGAGACGGTGCAAGGCGAGCGAAAAATCTTAGCGGAGATTCAAATCCGAACGCTGGCGATGAATTTTTGGGCGACGATTGAGCACTCGCTGAACTATAAATATCAAGGTGAATTTCCAGAGGACATCAATGTTCGATTGAAACGCGCGGCTGAGGCGGCTTTTCGGTTGGATGAAGAGATGAGCGAGATTCGTGAGGAAGTACAGGAAGCGCAAGTGTACTTTACAAAAAATAAAGAGGTGCCAAAAGACAAGAACGCGAATCATCATACATTACCGAAAAATTAGATCGCGTAGAGGATAGGGGAGAAGTAATGATGAAGTATGCAGTCACTTCTAGAGGGGATGAGAAGTCCAATCTATTACGGCTCAAAATGATCGGCTATTTTGATGATTTTGATATGGTATATGATGAATCGGAGCCTGAGATTGTGATTTCTATCGGCGGAGATGGCACATTATTGGCGGCTTTTCATGATTATCAACACCGATTGGACAAGGTAACATTCGTCGGCATTCACACAGGCCATTTAGGATTTTATGCTGACTGGCGCCCGTCTGAGGCCGAAAAACTGGTTTTTGCGATTGTCGAAGGGAAATACGATACAGCGGCTTATCCACTTTTGAAAACGACAATCAAATATGGTGGGAATAAAGAGAAGATTTATTTAGCCTTGAATGAATCCACTGTCAAAAGTTCCGGTGGCCCGTTCGTTGTCGATGTCTCGATTAATGACGCCCACTTTGAGCGATTTCGAGGCGATGGCTTGTGTATGTCGACGCCTTCTGGGACTACCGCATACAACAAAGCGCTCGGTGGTGCGTTGATGCATCCATCGATTGAAGCGATGCAGTTGACCGAGATGGCATCGATTAATAACCGCGTGTACCGGACGATTGGCTCGCCACTCATTTTACCAAAACATCATTCGGTGACGTTGAAGCCGGTGAACGATAAGGATTTTCAGGTATCGATGGATCATTTGAGCATTCTACATCGCGATGTCCGCGAAATCCGCTATGACGTCGCACAACAAAAAGTGATGTTTGCACGTTTCCGATCGTTTCCGTTTTGGAAGAGGGTACACGACTCGTTTATTGAAGAATGAAAAGCTGAACGGGCGAGGAGAAGGAAGGCAGTTTCATTACATTCAACTGCATATTGAGGCTCTAAATCAGCAAAAAATGCTTCATAAGAGCCACAACAAAGCTAGATCGCGAAAAGCTTATACGTTGAACCCATAGCGTTCCCGCAAACATGATTGCGAGTCAACCAACAAATAGAAGTCTAAGATTAGTCGCTAAACCAATCTTTAAAACTTGGATTAGTACGCTTTCGTTAGATTTGTTGGTAGCAGAATTTAGAGATTACGCGGAAAAGATAAGGATAAAAGGCGAAACACAAACACAAACACAAACACAAACACAAACACAAACAGTGACACAGAACATGTGAGGTATAAATATGTATTTAGAATGGAATGTCGCGGCGGATGAGGAGAATCTGATGCTGCGTACTTTTTTGCGAGGGAAATTTGTTTCGAAATTGTTGCTGACGTCGGTGAAATTTTCGGAGGATGGTAAGATTGAGGTCAATGGGAAAGAGGAGAATGTGCTTTATCGTGTGAAAACGGGGGATCATGTTCGGATTACTTTTCCGAAAGAGCAGGAGAATGAGCGGCTGATCGCGGAATATGGCGAGCTGCCGATTGTTTTTGAGGATGATTTTATTTTGGTGTTGGATAAGCCGGCTGGGATGACGAGTATTCCGTCGCAGTATCATCCGAGTGGTTCGGTCGCGAATCACTTGAAGGGGCATTATCTGAAAAATAAAATCGATTCGGCGATTCATATTGTGACGCGGCTCGATAAGGAGACGTCAGGCTTGATGCTGATTGCGAAGACGCGTTATGCGCACGGCAGGCTTAGTACGCTGCATCAGGCGGGGCATGTGACGCGTAAATATCAGGCGCTTGTTTCGGGGAATATGGAGACGCGGTCGGGGAGTATTATCGCGCCAATTGGTCGAAATCCGGAAAGTTTGATTGAGCGTGCGGTTGTTGCGGACGGCAAATATGCGAAGACGAACTATGAAGTTTTGGCGAGTTACCCAACATTCGATCATGTTAAAATTCAACTGGAAACGGGGCGGACGCATCAAATCCGTGTTCATTTTGCACATGTTGGGCATCCACTCGTTGGCGATAGTATGTACGGTGGGCCAGCAGAATTAGTGCAGCGCCATGCTCTACATTCCTGCCATCTTGAGCTAATCCACCCATTCACCGAAGAAAAAATGGCTTGGGACAGCGAATTAGCGAGCGATTTGGCGGCAATTTTGACAGAGCATAAATAATAACGGTTTTAAAATAGCAAGCATTCGTGTAAAATGAACATAAGCGCGTAATTTGAAGGAGGAAATGAAACAGATGAATTTATCTTTAGAGGGAAAAAACTATGTCGTGATGGGCGTAGCGAATAAAAGAAGTATTGCATGGGCGATTGCCCGTTCGTTAAATGAAGCAGGAGCAAATCTGATTTTTACATACGCCGATGATCGTTCGAAGCGTAGTATCGAGGAACTGGTGGCTTCTTTGAATGAGAACAATCAAAATCCGCTTATCATAGCATGTGACGTGAATAAAGAAGAGGCGATTGTCGCGACTTTTGAAACGATTAAGGCGAAGGTTGGCCAAATTTCAGGGATTGCGCATTGTATCGCGTTTGCTAATAAAGACTTTTTGGCGGGCGATTATTTGGAAGTCAATCGTGAAAGTTTCTTGCAGGCGCATGAAGTTAGTGCGTACTCATTCACGGCGATTGCGCGTACGGCGAAGCATTTGGAAATGTTAACAGACGATGCGAGTTTAGTGACATTGACATACCTTGGCGGCGAGCGTGTCGTGAAAAATTACAACATCATGGGCGTTGCAAAAGCAGCACTTGACGCAAGCGTGAAATATTTAGCGATGGATCTTGGGAAGCACGGCGTTCGTGTTAACGCGATTTCAGCTGGCCCAATCCGTACCGTTTCCGCACGTGGCGTTGGTAGCTTCAGTGAATCGCTAGCAGTAGTAGAAGAAAAAGCACCATTAAAACGCGCAACACAAGCCGAAGAAGTCGGCGATACAGCGTTATTCCTATTCAGTGGCTTATCTCGCGGCGTGACCGGCGAAATGATCCATGTGGATAGTGGTTATCACATCATTGGGTTCTAATTTAAGATAGTCAAAATGGTTGGTAGGATGATTCTTATCAACCATTTTTTTAGGAGAGTTGTTGTTCATGCTTTTATGGATATCTGTCGGAATATATGTTTTAGCTTCTGGGTGCGTACTCCTATTTTGTAAAAAGTATGGTATCCGAATTGTGATAGCACTGAGTCTTATCATGCTATTTCTATTTGATGCTGCACCTTTTAGTAGTGCCTTAAGTATCGGACTTTCGATGCTAAAGACGATTATTTTGATTGGAATCGTGTTACTAATCGCTTCCTACTTTAAGAAACGCCAACACAAAAAAGCGCCCTGAGATTCTCAAGGCGCTTTTTATTATGCTTTGGCTTGGACAGAAATCGCGTCATCCTCCAGAACGGCAACGAGTGTTTTTGCTTCTGGTTGTTCAATCATGAAGTCGGCAATCGCGTCCTCTAGTTGTGATTGAATCGTTCTGCGTAATGGTCTTGCTCCGAAATTAGGATCGTAACCAATCTCGGCAAGTTTTTCTTTCACTGCTGTGTCTACCACCAAATCGATTTCTTGTGGTGCCAACATATCATTCAAATCAGCGAGCATCAAGTCCACGATAACGAGGAGATGTTCTTTATCCAAGCTTTGGAACGTCACAATGGCATCCAACCGATTCAAAAATTCAGGCTTGAAGTAATCGCCCAGTTTATCGAGGATTTCGGACTCTTTTTTCACGGCTTCAGCAGCGGTTGTCGCGAACCCAACGGAAGCTTCAGATAGCGTCGCACCAGCGTTACTTGTCATAATAATCACGGTATCTTTGAAGCTCACCGTACGACCTTGACTATCCGTTAAACGTCCATCCTCTAAAATTTGCAGGAACATGTGCTGCACGTCAGGATGGGCTTTTTCCATTTCGTCGAGCAAAATAATGCTGTACGGGTTGCGGCGAACTTTCTCCGTTAACTGGCCCGCTTCTTCATGACCAACGTAGCCAGGAGGGGAACCGATGAGTTTGGAAACGCTGTGTTTTTCCATGTATTCACTCATGTCTAGGCGGATCATCGCGTCTTCGGAACCAAACATTTCCGAGGCAAGTGTCCGGCCGAGCTCGGTTTTCCCAACGCCTGTTGGACCGACGAATAAGAAGGAACCGATTGGACGATCTTTTTGCTTCAATCCAACGCGGCTACGGCGAATCGCTTTCGCTACTTTGGTAACAGCTTCTTCTTGACCGATGACCTTAGATTTCAAATTCGCTTCGAGGTTCTTCATCTTAGATTGCTCGTCTTCTTGCAAACGACCGACTGGAATACCTGTTTTTTCTTCAATCAAGGCTTGAATATCAGCCGCATGAATCGTTGGTATATCGGACGGAGTGCCTTCTGCTTTGCGCTCTTTCAGTTTTGTAATTTCATCTCGAACCGACGCAGCTTCTTCATAATTTTCATTGCGAAGCGCGGCATCTTTTTGCTCCTCTAATTTAATAATGCGCTCATTAATCGTATTCGGATCGATGTGCTCCAATGTTAAATTATATTTAGAACCAATTTCATCCATCAAATCAATCGCTTTATCTGGCAAATGGCGATCTTGAATATAGCGGTCGCTCAGTTTCGCAGCCGCCTCGATCGCATCTTGCGCGTAATGCACGTGATGGAATTCCTCATATTTCGGCTGTAAACCAGCTAAAATTGTAAGCGTTTCGTCAATCGTAGGCTCATCGACGAGTACCGGCTGGAATCGACGCTCGAGCGCGGCATCTTTTTCGATTTTGCGGTATTCTTTCAGAGTAGTAGCGCCAATCATTTGAAGTTCGCCACGAGCAAGCGCGGGTTTCAAAATGTTTCCGGCGTCCATCGAACCTTCCGCAGAGCCAGCTCCGACAATGGTATGCACTTCGTCGATAAATAAAATCGTGTTTTCATCGGCTTGCAATTCGCTGATCAGTTGTTTCATGCGCTCTTCGAATTGTCCGCGAATCCCCGTATTGGAAACGAGGGAAGCAACGTCGAGCAAAATAACTTCCTTGTTTTGGAGTTTTGCAGGGACATTCCCAGCCACAATCGCATTGGCTAAACCTTCAACGACCGCCGTTTTACCAACACCAGGTTCCCCGATAAGCACCGGATTATTTTTATTGCGCCGATTTAAAATTTCAATCATGCGTTGAATTTCCTCATCACGGCCGATGACAGGATCAAGCTTCGCATCCCGAGCCATCGCCGTTAAATTCGTACCATATTCATCTAACAAACCACCGCGTCCGCCGCCAGCCGTTTGTGTTTTCACAGCTGTTTTGCGTTCCGGCTGCGCCTTTTGTTGACCACCAGCGATATTCGCAAAGAAATCATCCATTTGCGAGTAAAAATCATTTTGTCCACGAGGCGTTCCAGCAGATGCTCGGAATTGCGCGTAGCAATCAGGACACAACGGCATCTCCATTTTCTGACCATTCATGCTCATATATAGTTGAATTGTAGCTTCGTTTTGATTACAATTTTGACATTTCATTTGAAAACCTCCCATAAGTTTTGAGATTAGGTCTGACTTTGACTTTATTTGACCTTATGTCATTATTATACTCTGACCAATATTGACTTTCAACTATTTTGCTCAAAAAAAAGAATCCCCGCTAAGGAATTCTCATAGTCATTATTATAATCGTTTCTGCATATCCTTGTGCTCAATTCCTGCATCCATAAAAATATCAGAACACACTTCGTAGCCCAACTTCTCGTAAAACGGAATCGCTGTTGTTTGCGCGCCAAGCTTCAATAAAGTAACGTTTTGCGCGCGTGCTTCTTGCTCGATGGCTTCGATAATACGGCGGCCACTTCCTTTTTTGCGGGCCACTTTGCGAGCACAGATACGTTCTACTTTTCCGTATTCAGGCAATGCGCGGAATCGTCCAGTCGCAAGCGCCGTGCCATCTTCGTCGTAATCCACAAACATAACGGTTGAAGCCAGCGCGTCGAACTCGTCCCACTCTAACTCCGGATCCACTTTTTGCTCGAGGACAAATACCTCATTTCGAATGTCAAATGCATCTTGTTTCCCTTTTTTATCTGTTACTTGCTTTACTGCCATGCTCCTTATTCCTCCTTAAACGGTCATATCTTCTGTTTCAAATTGCTCTTTATCTAACATAAATTGTAGCGCTTCTTTGACGAACGGTTGCCAGTACTTCCAGCGATGCTTGCCTTCAAACTCTTGGAAATAATACTCAAAACCGCGCGCCTCTAAAATGCGATGGAGTGCCAAATTCGGCTCTAGAAAATTCGCTACATCATTATCCGTCGTAGGAACTTCTGTTTCTTCACTACCAATCACGTGGAAAATTTTAACGAGTGCGGGGTTTGCTTTATTCGCAAGTTCCATCAGCTCATCCGTCACCAGTGGCGAATGCAAAATCGCGTTACCAAACGTATGCGGATATTTCAAGGCAGCTTTCAAGGATACACTGGCACCAAGGGAATCACCCATCAAGAAACGACTCGCTCCCATATGATAGGTCGGAAAGTTAGCTTCAATGTAAGGCACGAGTTCATGCGCCAAAAAGCGAATATAGGCTTCGTTTTGCGCCCCATTAGGATGGTACTTCGCGCGTCGATCTTCCACCGTTTTGTAAGGAATTCCTACAAAAATGGCTTCCTGAATCTGCTTGCTCTCCGCTAATTCATCCGCGAAACGCGCTAACTTGCCAAACTGGAAATAGTCTTTGCCATCTTGTACTAAGAAAAAAGGGTACTTTGAAAGCGGCGAAAACGTTGGCGGTAAATAAATTAATAAGTCCAATTCCTCGTTTAAAACATTACTCCAAATCTTTTGTTCCAACATTTTTGCATCTGTCATTTGTGTAGTCCCCTTTCTTTATTCGTTGTCCGAATTATTAGATAATAACTTATGAGTAAGACAATGCGACCATATTTCGATAACGTATTTACATTCTACCACAAAATGAAATCAATGGGGAAACTTTTGCTTAAATAATCAGTTTTTTTTCAAAAGATTGCGTGTCTTTTTTCAAATCGCGCAGAGTTATGATATAATGAACAAATCAAATAATAGAAGAAAAAGGGTGGGAATCGCATGAGTAGTAAGGATATTGATTGGAGCACACTTGGTTTTGAATATATTAAAACGGATTTGCGCTATGTGTCTATTTGGGAAAATGGCAAGTGGGATGAGGGGACATTAACAGAAGATAATGTCGTGCATATCGCAGAAGGCTCCACGGCGATTCACTACGGACAGCAGTGTTTTGAAGGCTTGAAGGCATATCGTTGTAAAGATGGATCGATTAATTTATTCCGTCCAGATCAGAATGCGAAACGGATGAAGCGCAGTTGTGATCGGTTATTGATGCCAGAATTTCCTGAGGATCGCTTTATTGAGGCGTGTAAACAGGTGGTTGCGGCAAATGAAGCTTACATGCCGCCATACGGTTCAGGCGGAACGATGTATTTGCGCCCGTATTTAATCGGAATTGGCGATAATCTAGGAGTTCGGACGGCACCTAAGTTCATGTTTTCTGTCTTTTGTTGCCCAGTTGGTCCCTATTTCAAAGGTGGTTTAAATCCGACGAACTTCATTATTTCTGAGTACGATCGCGCGGCGCCAAACGGTACCGGAGCGGCAAAAGTTGGCGGTAACTACGCAGCCAGCCTCTATCCAGGAAAAATTGCGAAAGATCGCGAGTTCAGCGATTGCATTTACTTGGATCCAGCGACGCACAAAAAAATTGAAGAAGTAGGAGCGGCGAATTTTTTCGGTATTACAAAAGATAACCGTTTTGTGACGCCATTCTCGCCATCTATTTTGCCAAGTATTACGAAATATTCGTTGCTTTATTTGGCGGAGCATCGTTTAGGCATGAAGGCCGAGGAAAGCGATGTCTATATCGATAAATTGGACGAGTTCACGGAGGCCGGAGCATGTGGTACGGCCGCTGTTATTTCGCCAATTGGTGGGATTCAGAATGGGGATGATTTCCATGTGTTTTATAGTGAGACAGAAGTTGGGCCAGTAACGAAGCAATTATATGACGAGCTTTGCGGCATCCAATTTGGCGATGTAGAAGCGCCTGAAGGTTGGATTTATAAGGTGAAGTAAGGAAGGAATCCCGGTAAATCGTTATGAAAAAGCGGTTTATCGGGATTTGCTTTGCAATTTTTGAGTGAATCATACAGGAGAACAGTTTATTGAGGGGGAAATAAGATTAGTATTTTTAGAGAAGATGAAGCAAGCATTCCGAAGTTAACGAAAGAAGATATTGCAATGGCAGAAGCAACGTTTGGTGTGTCATTGCCTGCAAGCTATGTGAATGTTTTGATGGAACGAAATGGCGGTTACTTAAAGAAAGATGCGGTACCAGTAAATTTTGTGAATGATTGGGCGGATGATCATATTCTTTTCGATCACCTCTACGGCATTAGTCAGGACGAGGGGATTATGGAAACCGAATATTTGCGCGCTGAGTGGGGCATTGAGAAGGATAACATCATTATTATTGGTGGCGACGGTCATGCTTTTATTGCGCTTGATTATGAAGGAACAACAACGAATCCAAAAGTGATATACATAAGTACGGAAACGGAAAAAGTGGATTTGATTTGCGATAGTTTTGATGAATTGTTGCAAATCATGTATACAGCAGAGGAAGAGGAAATAAAACCTAGAGCGAAAGGCAAACTGAAAAATATTTTGACTATCGTTATTTTACTTGTCGTATGTGGTCTTATTATATATAAAGGATATACTTTTATTTTAGATGTGCTATGAAAAAAGCGCTACAAAATCTGAACCTAGATTTTGTAGCGCTTCTTTTTTGCTTAATTCCCCGAAACGTGTTTTTTCGGTAATATAAAATGAATCGCGTAGCTGAGTAGGCAGCAGGCGAACATGGCCCAGAATACCATGTGGAGTCCGCTGTATAGAACGTCTCGCAGTGGTTCAATCAGGGCGGGGTCAACGTTTCCAGATGTTTGTGGACTGATAAGCTGATTCAAATTATCTCGATTCACGCCAGTTGCGGCATCCTTAAATCCATTCGCCAAAACGGAGTTGAAAATCGTTCCAAATACAGCGACACCAATCGTTTGGCCGACTGTTCGGAATAGCGTATTGGAAGCCGTCGCGATTCCTGTCTGATCTTTTCGCACGGCGTCTTGAACGGTGACGGTTGTCGTCGTGAAGATAATTCCGAATCCAAAGCCCATCAAGGCGCTGTCAAGATAGAAATACAGGTCCGGCGTCGTACTCGGAAACAGGGCTAAGAAAAGTCCGCTGACCGTCGCGATAATCACGCCAAGCCCAACCGTGTGGCGATTCCCAATGGACATGAGGAGCCGTCCGCCGATAAAGGAACCGATAATCCAGCTCACCGACAGCGGTGCAATCATCAGACCGGCAATCATGGCGCCGTGCCCCATCATGCCTTGCGCCCACATTGGAATGTACACGTTGATGCCAATCAAAAACGCGCTCACCAGGAAGCCGATCAAGTTTCCAATCAGCACGACTGGATTTTTAAATAAAACAAAGGGCATGATTGGGTCCTGCGCTCGTTTTTCGGCGTAGTAAAAACCGATGAATAGTGCCACGGAAACGAGGAGTAACACAATGATGAGTGGTTCTAGCCAATTTAGCGTCTCGCCAGCGCGTTGTAAAGCGAATAATAGGCTCAAAAGCGCGACGGTGAATAGTGTTGTTCCTAAGTAATCGATTGGTAGTTTGACGCGGACGAGATGTTCTTTTAAGTACATTGAAATCAAGATAATCGTGGCGATTCCAACAGGCACGTTGATGAAGAAAATCCAATGCCAGGATAGCTGGTCGACTAAAAAACCACCAAGTAATGGTCCAAAAACCCCAGCGATTCCCCATGCGGCACCCATGAAACCAAGCACTTTTGCACGTTTTTCGAAAGGGTATACATCGGCGATAATCGTCATCGTTGTCGGTAAAATTCCGCCTGCTCCGATTCCTTGGATTGCCCTAAAAATAATTAACTGCTCCATCGTTTGCGCAAAGCCACAAAGCGAGGAACCAATAATGAAAATAACGGTCGCGATGATAAATATTTTTTTGCGGCCGAATAAATCGGATAATTTTCCGTAAATTGGGACAGTAACGGCCGAAGTAAGGAGGTAAATCGAGAAAATCCAGTTCATCAGCTCGATGCCATGTAAGGCGCTTACAATCGTAGGCATCGCCGTACTAACAATCGTTCCCTCAATCGCGGCCATAAAAGTAGCCACAAAAACAGCAATCGTGACGGCTGTTCTTTTTGTATTCGTTGTTTCCATTTTGATAAAAACTCCTTTCACACATCGTTAAAATTATAACATAACTCGAAATGAAAAAGCAGGATAGCCGTTATTATTTTGAAAAAGAGGTATAATGGAACGTGAGAAGAATGTGTGAGGAGGAATGGAAGCATGGCGTTTGAACCAAATACGTTAGAGACGATGCGCTTGATCAAGGATTTGACATCGATACCGAGCCCGACTGGGAACACGGAGCAGGTACTGGCCTTCGTCGAAAATTACTTAAAAGAGGTGGGAATCGCGAGTACGCGAAATAATAAAGGCGCGTTACTTGTTCGCATTCCTGGAAAAGATGACACGAAACAGCGGATGTTGACGGCGCACGTGGATACGCTTGGTGCGATGATTAAAGAAGTGAAAGCAGACGGTCGTTTGGCGATTAACCTGATTGGCGGATACCGCTTTAACGCGATTGAAGGCGAGTACTGTACGATTGAAACGAGCGATGGCAAGCGGTACACAGGAACTATTTTGATGCACCAGACGTCGGTTCACGTGTATCAAGATGCTGGAACGGCCGCGCGTGACGCAAAAAACATCGAAATTCGCTTAGACGCTAAAGTGTTTAACCGCGAAGACGTGGCTAAGCTTGGCATCGGTGTCGGCGATTTTGTTTCCCTTGACCCACGCGTGGAAATTATCAACGAGGAGTTCATTAAATCGCGTCATTTGGACGACAAAGCGAGCGTTGCGATTTTGCTAACACTTTTGAAAAAATTACAACAAGACGGCGCGGAGTTACCGTATACAACGAACTTTTTGATTTCAAATAACGAAGAAATTGGCTACGGCGGGAATTCGAATATCCCACCAGAAACCATTGAATACCTAGCTATCGACATGGGCGCGCTCGGAGATGGCCAAGCATCCGATGAGTACACCGTTTCGATTTGTGCCAAAGACGGTAGCGGCCCGTATCACTACGGTTTGCGGAAAAATCTAGTCCAGCTTTGCGAGGAGAATGGCATCGATTATAAAGTCGATATTTATCCATTTTACAGTTCCGATGCGAGTGCGGCGATCAAGGCCGGTTTTGACATTGTGCACGGCCTAATTGGTCCAGGAATCGACGCGAGTCATGCGTACGAGCGGACACACCGCGATTCTTTATACCACACAGAGAAATTAGTGTACGCGTATTTATTTTCTGAAATAGTGAAATAGGAGGAGAAGACTATGTCCATTTTTGAATTAGAACAAGAAACGCTTCACGGTGAAAAAGTATCGCTAGATCAGTATAAAGGTGAGGTTGTGGTCGTTGTGAATACGGCGAGCAAATGCGGTTTTACCCCGCAATATGAAGAATTGGAAAAACTGTACCAGGAATATAAGGAGAAAGGATTCACGGTTTTAGGATTCCCATCCGATAGCTTTATGAACCAAGAACTCGATACAGCCGGTGAAATCGAGGAATTTTGCAAAATTAATTACGGCGTGACCTTCCCACTTTTCGCGAAATCCAAAGTACGAGGCTCCGATATCAACCCCGTCTTTGAAATCCTGACGAAGCAGAAAAAAGGCTTGCTAGGCGGCGGAATCAAATGGAATTTCACGAAGTTCCTGCTAGACCGCGATGGCAATGTCGTCGAACGCTTCGCACCAAAAGACAGCCCACTTGAAATGAAAGCAAAAATCGAAGCACTATTATAGTAAATTCTGAGTCGAATCTTCCATGGTTCGGCTTTTTTAGTTGTTTTTTCTACTGATTTATTTGGAAGGTGCTCAAAACTTAGCTTGTTAGTGAGGGGAGTATTTGGTAAGATAGTAATGAGGCTATAGTGCTTGTATTGGAATGGAGGTATGATGATGACACTATTTGGATATCCAATCGAGACGGTGTATTTCACAGTGCTGGTGGTTGTCGGGATTATTATTTTGATCGATGTTTTGACAGCGCTTATATTTTCTGTTGGGATGATCAGTTTTGTGCTGGATTTACTACCAATTCCGGGTTCTGTTTTACTTTATTTTCTGGGATTCGCATCGGCGACGGGATATTGTGGCGAGAGGTATACGTCCTTTTCCAGTCTGAGTATTCTGATTGTGGCGATTGTAGTGGGGATTGCTTTTTCATCGATTCTTTACTTCGGAATTCTCCTGCCGCTTTCGAAAAAGAGTGATTCGATTGCGTATGAGACGAAGGATTTAGAGGGGAAGGTCGCGAAAGTGATTACACCTGTTCCAAAAGACGGTTTTGGCGAAGTGATTGTCGAAATGAATGCCGGCAATATTTCCAAGGCTGCCAAAAGTGATGAAAATGAGCCAATCGGACGGGATGAAACGGTGTTGATTATCGATGCCACGGATTCTTTCGTGACGGTTGTGCCGTATGAGCCATTTTTGAAATAAAGAGGGCCTCGTTTTAAAAACAGAGACGACAAGGAGGAATTACTAAAAATGGATTTACTGACGAATGGTGTGACAATGATCGTGATTATTGCGGTCGCGATTCTGGTACTGTTTTTGATCGTATTTATTACGAAATACAAAACAGTTGGGCCAGATGAGGCGTTGATTGTTTCGGGGAGTTATTTAGGTAGAAAGAATGTTTTCACAGATGAGGGCGGCAAACGGGTGAAAATTGTGCGCGGTGGCGGTACGTTTGTGATGCCGGTTTTCCAGCAGTCTTCACCGCTAAGCTTATTGTCGAGCAAGTTGGAAGTGCGGACGCCAGAAATCTACACGGAGCAAGGTGTTCCAGTAACGGCGGACGGGACGGCAATCATCAAAATTGGTGGTTCCATTTCAGAAATCGCGACGGCAGCCGAGCAATTTTTAGGAAAAACAACGCAGGAGCGTGAGAATGAAGCGATTGAGGTCGTGGAAGGACATCTGCGTGCGATTCTAGGTTCGATGACCGTGGAAGAAATCTATAAAAACCGGGATAAATTTTCCCAAGAGGTGCAAGGTGTTGCGACGCAGGATTTGTCGAAAATGGGACTTATTATCGTATCGTTTACGCTAAAAGAAGTGCGTGACAACAATGGTTATTTGGACGCATTAGGGAAGCCGCGGATTGCGCAAGTGAAGCGTGATGCGGATGTTGCCGAAGCCGAAGCGACAAAAGAAACTCGGATGAAACGTGCGGAGGCGGAGAAAGAAGCGACGCGTGCAGAACTCGAGCGCAAGACCGAAATCGCAGAAGCTGAGAAGCAAAACCAATTGAAAGTCGCGGAATACCGTAGCGAGCAAGAAACGGCGAAAGCGATTGCCGATCAGGCGTATGACTTGGAATCCGCCCGTTCGAAACAAGAGGTTATCGAACAACAAATGCAAGTGCAAATCATCGAGCGTGAGAAGCAAATCGAATTGGAAGATCGCGAAATTAAGCGTCGCGAACGTCAATATGACGCCGAAGTGAAGAAAAAAGCAGATGCGGATCGTTACTCGATTGAGCAAGCCGCGGCAGCCCGTAAGAGTCAAGAGTACGCAGAGGCCGAAGCGAATCAATACAGAATCGAAACGCTTGCAAAAGCCGAAGCCGAGCAAGTACGCGTGCAAGGTATCGCAAAAGCTGACGCCGAACGCGCGCAAGGTACAGCAGCAGCCGAAGTTATTAAACTGCAAGGTCTTGCCGAAGCCGAAGCGAAACGCAAAATTGCCGAAGCATACGAGTTGTATGGCCAAGCTGCGATGCTCGATATGATTGTTAGCATGCTTCCTGAGTACGCGAAACAAGTGGCGGCTCCGATGGGGAACATCGATTCGATTACAGTTGTGGACACTGGTAGCAGTGAAAGTGGCGGTGGCGCAAATAAAGTCAGCGGTTATGCAACCAATTTGATGGCGACAGCGCAAGAAAGTTTGAAAGCAACGACTGGCCTTGATATCCGCGAATTGTTGGAGAATTTCTCTGGCAAAGGCAATGTGAAGAGCAGCATTGAAGATTTGACGGATGCCGTGAAGTCACAGAAGCCTGTGGAAGTTGTTGAGGTGGAAACGCCGAGTGAGAAGGTAGAGGAAGTTTAAAAAAGATAATGACCAGATGCGGTGATCAAATGGATCACTGCGTCTGTTTTTTTGCGAGTACACAAAATGAGTTTTTAATTGTATTTGAATTCTTATTGTGTTTATGATAAGTTTAAAGTATTATGCACAAGAAAGGAACAATATGTTTAGATTAAAACCTTTTGCCATAGTCATTCTTATCATTATTTTACTAGGTCAAGTTATTTTTGCTAAGGAAAGTTTTGCTACAGTCCACGTCAATCAAGAAGTAAATCAATTGGACGAGGCTGGTAGTGTGAATAAATATCATACGGAAGGCATTACTGGAAAAGGGATCAAGATTGCCATTTTAGATACAGGTGTTGATTTAAAGAATGAGGATATTACATTTAAAAAAGGAATTAATTTCACATCGGGTGAAGTGACTGATTTTGCTGATAGAAATGGGCATGGAACGAAAATTGCGGGGATTATTGGCGCGCGTAAAAATGGGGAGGGACTCATCGGAATCGCGCCGGAATCCGACCTTTATATTTGTAAGGTCGCCAATGATAGTGGAAAAGTTAGCTTTGATGGGCTCATGAAAGGATTAGACTGGGCAGTGGAACAAGAAGTGGATATTATCAATATTAGCTTGGAGTTTGGAGATGGAGATAAGGCATTAAAGAAAGCGATAGATAGGGCAATAAATCAACATATTATCGTCATTGCATCATCTGGAAATATTCGAGCAAAAGGCGATATGTTTAAAGCTTATCCGGGTGCATATCCTGACGTGATTTCTGTGGGTATGCTGAATCTGCAGGGGGAAATATACGCGGCTGAATTTAAGGAAAAGAAAGTGGATATTTACGCGCCAGGGGAGGATTTGACTAGTACTTACTTCGATAATAAGTTGACACTCGATACTGGTGTTTCCTATGCGACGGCTTACGCTTCTGGTTTTGCAGCACTTGTTGTAGAGGGGAAGCGAGCGGATGGAGATGTGGTTAATCGGGAGACTATTATTAAAACGATGAAAGCTGACTTAAATCAGGGAATCGATGGTGCGCCGTGGTATATTTACACAGGAGTTGTTCTAAATATGGTTACGATTGGCGGGTTGCTGATTCTTGGAGTCTATAGCGTGATGTACTATCGCAAAACGATACCGAGACAATGGCCAGTTCGGATGATTTGGACGATTTTGATGATCATGATAACGCTGAATATAGCTGGCAGGTTAACGGTGTATTTTTTAAGTAAATAAGATTTTTCCCAGATGTGGTGTTCGCTGCGTCTGGTTTTTTGGTCTGTTAAAACGAGTGAAGAAAAGTCTGAATTATAGGGGGATGTTACAAGTTGTTATCGTTAACAGTTAAATTTAGGTTGATTTACACCATCCAGCTTGATTATACTTTAGATTGAGTAAGCGCTTTCTAATAAAAAGAAAAGGGGTTTGAGATTTGAAAAACATATGGCGTAAGTATTTAGTCTCCATCATGATTGTGTTGTTTGCTGTACAGAGTTTTAGCTTTGGGATTCAAGGGTTTGCGGAAGAGACCGTAGCACCAAAAGCAGATGTGACGCAGCAGGTAGCATCAGTTAGTAGCGTGAATGACAGTGTTTTATCGGAAAATAGGGAGAGCAAGACGAAGGTTATTGTGCATTACAACCCGAAAGATCAGGCGAATAAAGCTTGGCAAATGTGGGTGTGGAACAATGACGGTGTTGCAGGGCATGAGGTCGTTTTTGAGGACACGAGTGCGTATGGTGACTATTCAAAAGTAGCGGTTTTAGATGTGGATGGCGTGCAATCGGAGCTTGGTTTTTTAATTAAAAATGGTTCTGGTTGGGGCGGCGATCGTGATATTAGTAGCGACCGTTATATTTCTACAAAAGAGGGAATTACAGAAGTTTGGCTGAATTATGGCGAGGAGGAAATTGCGACAAAACCGGCGAATTTGGCGGATTTACCGAGCCATGAGAATTTGGAAGTGACGTTTTATTACCATCGCGATGATAACGATTACAGTAATTGGTTTGTTCATTCGTGGGCGGACGGTGCGACGGGAACGCAGACGGTTAATTTTACGGATGGGCAAGCGGATGGTGCATGGCAGTCTGTGAAGGCGACGTTTAACGCTGCTAGTGGCGCGAGTTTGTCGAATCTAGGCTTTATTATTGCGAATAACGCGAACGGAAATTGGGAAAAAGACGGGACGCAGGACGATCGTTTTGTTTATCTGTTTACGGATGATGGCAAGGCGGAGGTTTGGATTGTAAGTGGTGATTCTACTGGGTATCGGAATCCGAATTTTGCGGATGCGACGAAGCAGATAAAGACGGCGAGTTTGACTGGTTTTAAAGAGGTGAAAGTGACGCTGAATCGGGATGCGACGGCGCTTGATTTGATGGCGGACGTGACGCTTACTGAGGATGGGAACGCGGTTGCGATTTCAAATATTCGACGGGATGCGACGAATCCTGCTGTTTTTTATATTGAAACGACGCAAGATTTGCCGATTCAGGCGGCTTTGACGGTGAAGACGGATGGATTTGGCGAGAAATTGGTCGATACGACGAGCATTGTTCGGAATCCGGAATTTGATGCGAAATATGCGTACACGGGAACGGAGCCGCTTGGTGCAACGTATAACGCGGAACAAAGTGTGTGGCGACTGTGGGCACCGACGGCAGCGAGCGTGAAGTTGACGACGTATCAGGATAATTTGCCGAACAGCCCGGTGGCGCAAAGCTATGATATGACGCCAAAAGCGCAAGGTATTTGGGAATTCACCGCAAAAATTCCTTCTGGAACGGCGTACACGTATGATCTTGTTTTTGCGGACGGGAAGAAAACGGTGTCTCAAGATCCGTATGCCAAAGCGGCGACGGTGAATGGGAATCGTTCGGTTATTTTAGATCCGGCAGTGATGATTCCAGCGAATTGGGAAACGAATCGGATGCCAGCGTTTACGAATCCGACTGACGCGATTATTTATGAAATGCATATTCGGGATTTCTCGATTGCAAATAAGGACACGGTGAACAAAGGGAAATACCTAGGCGTGATTCAACAGGGGACGAAAACGGCAAATGGTGATCCGACGGGAATCGATTATTTGAAAAAACTCGGCATTACGCACGTGCAAATTTTGCCAATGTTTGATTATGCGTCTTTGAATGAGGAAAATCATGATAGTGCCTCGGAGCAGTTGGGCGCGCTACCTTATAACTGGGGCTATGATCCGAAAAACTATAACGTTCCAGAGGGTAGCTACAGCACGAATCCGTACAATCCTGTGACGCGAATTCAAGAGGCGAAACAGATGGTGCAAGGCTTGCATAGCAACGGTTTGCGGGTGATTATGGATGTTGTGTATAATCACGTATTTGACGCGGGGGCTCATTCTTTTGAGAAGACGGTGCCGGGTTATTATTTCCGATATGGCGATGACGGCAAACTTGCCAATGGAACGGGCGTTGGAAATGATACGGCGTCGGAACGCGCAATGATGCGTAAATACATGGTCGACAGTGTCGCTTATTGGGCGAAGGAATACCATATGGATGGCTTCCGCTTTGACTTGATGGGCATTCACGATGTCGATACGATGAACGCGATTAAGGCCGAACTGAACAAAATTGACCCATCGATTATCGTGCTTGGCGAAGGTTGGGATTTGGGGACGCCGCTTGCAAGTGACGCGAAGGCCAACCAAAAAAATGCTTCCAAAATGCCAGAAATCGCGCATTTCAATGACTCGATTCGCGATGCCATTAAAGGTAGCACATGGGGCGGACACGAGTCAGAGCCTGGTTTTGTAAATGGAGCAACAGGAAAAGAATCGCTTATTGCAAAAAATTTACTGGCTGGGAGTCTCCGAGATCAAGGACAAGGCATTTATGATTTTACGAAGCCGAGCCAAGTGGTTCAGTACGCCGAAGCCCATGATAATTTGACAATTTGGGATAAGCTATCGTATTCGAATCCAACTGACTCCGATCAGGATAAAAAGAAAATGGAGAAAATGGCGACGAGCATGGTGCTACTTTCGCAAGGTGTGCCTTTTATTCATGCTGGACAAGAGTTTTTCAGAACGAAAAATCAGGATGAAAACAGCTACCAATCGAGTGATGCGATCAATAAACTAGACTGGGATCGCTATGCGGAAAACATCGATTCGGTGAAAGAAATCGAAGCAGTGATGCAGCTCCGCAATTCCGAACCACTTTTCCGATTGACGAACTATGCGGAAATTAATCAAAAAATGAAGATTATCAAGCAAGACGAGAATGTCGTGGCCTATGAGCTAAAAGACGGCGCTACGTCCTATGTGGTTCTTTTCAACGCGAATAAAGCGGAAAAAGAAGTCGCGATTCCAACGAATAAATATTGGACGCGAATTGGCGAAACAACGACCGATTTGACGGCAGAGACGAGCACGGTAAAAGTTGGCGCACTATCGACGCTTGTATTGAAAAACGGGGAGGAAACGTTTGATATTACAGCATCGGCGGGCGCTGGTGGAACGATTACGCCGAGCGGGAAACAGGCGTACGCAGCTGGCGAAAAACCGAGCTATAAGGTGACAGCAGATGCTGGATATCGCGTGCAGCAACTGCTCGTGGACGGCAAAGCAGTGACGCTTTCAGGAGACACTTACACATTCGAAGCGTTGACGGCGGGGCATACGATGGAAGCGATTTTTGAAGTGATACCGCAGCATAATAAGATTGAGAGTTTGGATAAAATTTCGCTGTCTTTAGCTGAACTCGTTGCACAACCGGGGCAAAGCGCGAAGGAACGCTATCTCTTGGAAAAATTAGCGGCGCACGGGTACTATCAGTTGGAAGGCGAGACGGAACAACATGATTTGGGCATCGCGTTGACGGTTGCGAATCTGGATTGGGACTCACCGAAAGCTGGCGTTTATGAAGGCGTGATTCAGTTTGCGAGCGAGATGCAGAGCAGAGCGGCGGGGACGACGAAACCCGTTCAAATCACATTAACGGCAGCCGCACCAGCACCAGGTGAAACCGAAGTTGTAAATCCAGTTAAACCAACGAACCCACCTGGAAAAGTGGATGGCGGGACAACAACGATACCACCGAAAAAAGATACAAATCTGCAAGTAAATAAAGTCGAAGCCAAGCCAGTGAAAGAAGTGGCGAAACAAGACTTACCAGCAACGGGGGATAGCGATTTTTCTCTGTGGATGCTTTTGCTCGGTAGCGCTTTGATTATTGGAAGCATAATAATAATGCGTGCAACTCGCAGAAAACAACAGAACTAAACCAGAAATGGAGCGAAACGAAGACCGTTTTCAGGTCCTTGTCTCGCTCCATTTTCTACATAATATTTTCACCAAAAACTATCTCAAAAACGTCTGGATATGATATACTAAAGAAATGTGAGTATGTCTAGGAGGAATTTTAAAATGGTGCAAGATTTGAAAAAAGAGGTTGCTTCGCGCAAAACTTTTGCAATTATATCTCACCCCGATGCGGGGAAAACAACGATTACCGAGCAATTACTGCTTTTTGGGGGCGCGATACGTTCGGCAGGAACAGTAAAAGGGAAGAAATCAGGCAAGTTTGCGACAAGTGACTGGATGGAAATCGAGAAACAGCGTGGGATTTCGGTAACGAGTTCCGTGATGCAGTTCGATTATGATGGTTCACGGATTAATATTTTGGATACACCGGGTCACTCGGATTTCAGTGAGGATACGTACCGGACATTGATGGCTGTAGATAGCGCAGTGATGGTAATCGATAGCGCGAAAGGGATCGAGGCGCAGACCTTGAAACTATTCAAAGTTTGTCGGATGCGCGGTATTCCGATTTTTACCTTTATTAATAAAATGGATCGTCAAGGGAAGGCGCCACTTGAATTGCTTGCAGAATTGGAAGAAGTTTTGGGGATTGAATCGTATCCGATGAACTGGCCAATCGGGATGGGGAAAGAGCTTGGCGGTTTGTACGATCGCTATCATCGTCAAGTCGAACAGTACCGTGTGGATGGCGACGAACGCTTTTTACCACTCGGTGAAAATGGCGATTTAGCAGAACCTCATGCCATTCAAAATTCGAGTTATTATGAACAGGCGCTGGATGAAATTATGTTGCTAGATGAGGCCGGGAATGATTTTAGCGAAGAGCGAATCGCGGCGGGTGAATTGACGCCCGTATTTTTCGGTAGTGCCTTAACGAATTTTGGTGTGGAAACATTCTTGAAAACATATGTAAACTTTGCGCCAGCACCACAACCACGACAATCGAATGAAGGTGAAGTAGATCCATACATGGACAAATTCTCTGGCTTTATCTTCAAAATTCAAGCGAACATGAACCCAGCCCACCGTGACAGAATCGCGTTTGTGCGCATTTGTTCAGGGGAATTCGAACGTGGCATGTCTGTGAACTTGACGCGAACTGGAAAACCGATCAAGCTTGGAAATTCAACGCAGTTTATGGCGGACGATCGCGAAACGGTGAACAGCGCTGTGGCGGGAGATATTATCGGTCTGTATGACACAGGAAATTATCAAATTGGCGACACGATTACAAATGTCAGCAAAACGCTTCAATATGAGAAATTGCCACAATTTACGCCAGAGTTATTCATGAAAGTTTCCGCAAAAAACGTCATGAAACAAAAACATTTCCACAAAGGTGTCGAGCAACTAGTACAAGAAGGCGCGATTCAACTTTTCAAAACGTGGCGCATGGAAGATTACATCATTGGCGCGGTGGGTCAACTACAGTTTGAAGTATTTGAGCACCGGATGAACAACGAGTATAATTCCGAAATCCGAATGGAGCCAATCGGTTCTAAAATCGCGCGTTGGATTAAAGAAGAAGACGTGGATGAAAAACTGTCCACGCAACGCAGCATGCTAGTGAAAGATCGTTATGATAAACCACTATTCTTATTTGAAAACGAGTTCGCCTTGAACTGGTTCCACGATAAGAATCCAGATATTGAATTAACTTCTCTATTATAAAAACACGAAGAGCCCGATTTTTAGGCTCTTTTTTTATGTTTTGCCTAAAACAAAGAAGGGAAAATAAACACCAGATTATTTAAAGGGGTGACTGGAATGAAAAAAACAATCTATTTATTGATGGGATTGCTACTCTTAGGCGTTTCGTTACTAGGAGGACACGAGGCAAAAGCGGCGACAGACTACGGCTCCCAATTTTTCACACACGTGGAATTACAAAATAAAAATGGTGTCGCATCCACAGACTTTAAAGAAAATGACCGTGTGAAAGTAGTTTATAATTGGGATTTGACACAAGCGGTACACAGCGGTGAAACGATGACGATTTCACTACCCGCGCAACTCAAGTATGTCAGTTTTGCCCCATTTTTATTGAAGGATACTAACGGGAATACAGTGGCAACAGCGGTTGTCGATCCGATTAACAATAAAATCATCCTAACTTTTACGACATTTGTCGATACACACTCGGATATTAAAGGCTCGATGTTTTTCTACGCAGATTTCAACAAAAACAACATTGTAACAGATCAGACGAATCCAATTGCTTTTCCTGTGGGCGGCGACTTTACAACGCTCGGTGTCATGATTCATAAGGTGACGAGCGGTGGTGGCGGAACGGGTACACCGACTGTGGTCTTCAAGCAAGGGCGCATCGACGACAAGGATAGCAGTCTGATTAATTGGACGGTCACGCTGAATAATGCACTTGTGGATATCGACAATGCGTATTTCACAGACATCATGGGTACCGGGCAGACGCTTACTGGACCGGTGAAATTGAAATATCGCGATGCTGATAAAAAGGAACGCTATACCCGCAATGAGAGCGTCACGCTGGATGCCAATCGTAGTTTCCGCTTAGAGCTGGGCGATCTTCAAGATACCTCGATCGTCGTCACCTACCAAACAAAAATGGCGGGCGGTCAGTTTAGCTATAAAAATACAGCGAAAATCGGCGGTACAAATATCGATGAGCAAACGAGAAATGCAACCGTCAATGACTATTCGGGAGGCGGAGAAGGAGAAGGTAACGGAGGCAACAATCCACCGCCAGTTGATCCACCAACGCCTCCAGAGCCACCAGTAACACCAGAGCCAGAAACGGATCCAGACCCACTTGTTGTGAAGCCAGAAGTCAACACAATCATAGATGGCGATAACGAAATCCAAATCTACGTCGTCAAAGAAGGCGACACACTTCCAAGTATCGCTAAAAAATTCGAAACAACGACGCAACAATTGAAAATATGGAACAATCTCACAAATGATGAGATCAAAGTCGGTCAAAAGCTAATCGTCAAAGTAACACCGCGAAAAGTAGCTGTGAAAAGCGAAATTAATGTAAGCCCGAGTCCGACAACGACCATGAAAACATTGCCTCAAACCGGTGATGCAACAAGCGGCGTCGCAGAATTAATTGGCGTGTTACTAGCCTTAACATCAGGTGCATTTTTAACTCGTAGAAAATAACAAAAACCTAGCCGAGAATCTGATTTTGATTCCCAGCTAGGTTTTTCATTTGCCCATCTCAACGTGAATTTTCTGCGCGAGTTTTTCATAGTTTCGAAAGCTTTCTGTATCCTGCTCCGGAACATCAAGCAAGTCTTGCGTTTTCAAAACCTGTTTTTCTATACCATCTGCGAATTTTACAAACGAATTTGCTGTTTCTTTCCCATAATCAAGCGAGAAATACTTCGATTGGCGATAAAAAGCTTGGAGATTAGGGTCGGTGATTTCCTGTTTTTGATCCGCGAAGATTTCATCATATTTGACCGAAACAAGTTTTCCGTCTTCCGTAACCACCTGAAGACGCGCCGTTAAACCATTACCAAGCGGCTCCGCGATGCCATAATAGTAAAATCCAAACGGCTTTTTCACCCAGTCTTTCATTTCCGCGGCCAGTGGCATCATACCGTTTCGCGCGCTTGTAGAAGAACCTTTCACAGTCTCAAAATTCCCATCCAATCGATTTTCCGCCAGCATTTGTCCTTCTAAAAAGGTAATGCCATTCACCCAAGTCACTAGCGTATCGTCGGTTCGCGTATTGCTAGCTTGGAAAAAAGCATAATCAGAAAGACGCTTCGATGCATTGGCGTACTTCGGTTCATAGTAGTTTGCCGAAGCCATTTCGTTAAATTCCACATGGGTCAGCTTGCCATCATCATCCGTGACTAGTTCCAAAATGCCGCGATTTCCGCCATCAAACTCGCTTTCATTTTTATAATAATGTCCTTTAATCAAGCCAGTCGGTGGTTGGACAGACCAAAACATGCGCGCTTCCTTCTCCTCTTTTGTATATTTTGCTTCAGGATGCGTACCAAATGTCGTCGTTGTTGCGGATGTCACCACGTCATAATTATAGTCATGCCCCTGCGATTCCACAGCCACTTTTTTCGCTTTCGGTTCGTCAGGTTGGCTATTTTCATTGGAGCAAGCAACTAATGTGAGCGATGCGAGTACCAAGATTATTTTCTTCAAGTCGAATTCCCCCTCTATACTCTCCAGTATCTCAAAAGAAAATAAAGCCCACATAAACAAAATATGAAAAAAAGATAAACATTCCAGATAATCAGCGCGTGTTGTTGACATCTAGCCTAGTTCTGTGATATTATTTCCCTATCAATCAAATATCACTTTTGACATTCGTCAAGGGGGAGTAGCGTTAGCCTTATTTGGAGGCTAAGATAAAGTCGTCATTACATGGATGCGAGTCCATCGGTTTTATCAACATTTTTTGTATGAAAATGTCAGCGAGACCTTTGCCAAACTTCTGGCAGGGGTCTCGTTTTTTCGTGTTTAAAAAGAGGCGCTTTGGGACGGTTGAAAGATGAAGGAGGAATTTATTTGGATACAGCGATGATTTTGGAGTATGGATGGGTTTTACTTGTCCTGATTGGTTTGGAGGGTATTCTAGCCGCCGATAACGCGGTAGTTATGGCCGTTATGGTCAAACATTTACCCGATGAGCAACAGAAAAAAGCATTATTTTACGGCTTAATTGGCGCATTCGTTTTCCGTTTTGCAGCCCTTTTCTTGATTTCCTTTTTGGCAGAAGTTTGGCAAGTGCAGGCATTAGGAGCTGCGTATTTACTTTACATCTGTATTAGCCATATGTGGAAGCACGCAAAAGGCAAGGATGATGGGCACAAAGTCAAAGAAGGCAAGGGTTCAAGCTTTTGGATGACCGTTTTAAAAGTCGAAATTGCGGATATTGCGTTTGCGATTGATTCGATGTTGGCGGCAGTAGCACTTGCAATCACGCTTCCAGCAACAGGTTGGGGAACGATTGGTGGACTTGACACAGGACAATTCAGCGTGATGTTCATCGGTGGCTTGGTTGGACTAATCTGCATCCGTTTTGCAGCAACACAATTCGTGAAACTACTGAAAAAATACCCATCACTGGAAACAGCGGCTTTCTTAATCGTTGGTTGGGTCGGCGTGAAGCTAGTCGTCTACACGTTAGCACACCCAGAACTAGGCATTATTCCAGAACACTTCCCACATTCAACTACATGGAAATTAACATTCTGGGCTGTGATGATCGGAATTATTATCTGGGGCTGGCTCGTATCAGTTCGTGCAGCAAAGAAAAATCCAGATGCAAAAGCTTGATATAAATGGAATGTGGCTCCCGTCCTATATGCGGGAGTTTTTCCGTTACATATGGCAACAAATTAATAGCAAATTGACTAGTAAATATGGTAAAGTGGAGAGTACAGAAACGGTGGGGTGAAAATGGATATATCGGTTTGGGGAGAATACGTGTGGGTCTTTTTAATTCTGATTGTACTAGAGGGTGTACTTTCGGCGGATAATGCGGTGGTTATGGCCGTTATTGTTAAAAAGTTGCCACATGAACAGCAGCGCAAAGCCTTGTTTTATGGGCTGGTTGGGGCATTTGTTTTCCGACTGATTGCGATGCTTATTATTTCATACTTAGTTAATTTTTGGGAAATACAAGCGATTGGTGCGATGTACTTACTTTATTTAGCGATTAAGCATATTTGGGATAAGAACAAGGGCAAGGATAAAGAGGAAAAAGAAGAGAAAGAGGCGAAACCAACGTCCTTCTGGGGAACTGTTGCGCGCGTGGAGCTGACGGATATTGCGTTTGCACTTGATTCGATGCTTGCCGCGGCCGCTTTAGTTGTGACATTGCCAGCACTCGGAACATATGAAATTGGTGGCATGAATGCAGGCCAGTTTACCGTGATGTTCTTAGGTGGTTTGGCAGGTTTGATTGTGATTCGTTTTGCAGCGACACAAGTTGTGAAATTGCTGGAGCGTTACCCTACTTTAGAAACAGCCGCCTTCTTAATCGTTGGTTGGGTTGGGGTGAAAATGGCCGTGATTACATTGGCGAACCCGCAAGTAGGCATTTTACCAGAGAGTTTTCCAGACTCAGCAGGGTGGGAAATCACCTTTTGGGCGGTCATGATTATTCTCGGTTTAGGTGGTTATATTATTGCTAGAAAAAAAGAGAAACAAAAGGGATAACTATATGATTGGCGGGAAATCGCGGCGAGGAAGAGCGCGTGCAAGGATGTCCAGGCTAACGCCGATTCAAGTCATCATCACGTTCTACTTCCTATCGATTACGTTTGCGACAGCACTCCTTAGTATGCCATTCACACAAAAACCTGGCGTCAAAATTCCATTCATCGATACGCTATTTACGGCGGCGAGCTCGGTGAGTGTGACCGGTTTGGCATCGGTGAACGTCGGCGAGTCCTACAGCCGTGCGGGAATCTGGGTTTTGATGGGGATTTTCCAAGTCGGTGGACTCGGCGTGATGATGCTGAGTACGTTCTTCTATCTTGTGCTGAAACGCCGCGTTGGCCTGCGACAGCGTCAGTTAATTATGACGGATACGAATCAGTTTTCGATGAGCGGTATGGTTCGGATGCTACGCGAGATTCTCGTTTTGATTTTCGGTATTCAAATTATCGGCGGACTAATTCTTGGGATTTATTTCATCCCATTTTATAATGGCGATGTCGGCGAGGCGATGTTCCAGGGACTATTTAACTCGGTTTCCGCGGTGACGAATGCGGGCGTGGATATTACCGGATACTCGCTGACGCCGTTCGTAAATGATTATTTCGTCCAATTTATCACGATTTTACTCATTATTGCCGGCGGGATAGGATTCCCAGTGTTAATTGAAGCACGCCGATTCCTATTTGAAAAAAATACGCTGATTCCGTTCCGCTTTTCTCTTTTTGTAAAAGTGACGACGGTGACCTATATGGCGCTACTTGTGATTGGCGGATTGCTGATTTGGGCGATGGAAAGCCAACATTATTTCAAAGGAACGTCCATTGATGAAGGCTTCTTTAACTCGATGTTCTTATCAGCGACCTCTAGAAGTGCCGGCCTGTCAACAATTGATACATCCGCATTGACAGATCCGACGCTGCTCGTGGTTTCGGCATTGATGTTCATCGGAGCATCGCCGAGTTCAGTCGGTGGTGGAATTCGGACGACGACATTCGCGATTACGATTTTGTTCCTATATTCTGTGATGCGCGGACGGAATCACATTTACATTTTTGGTCGCGAATTATATCAAGAAGATGTACGTAAAGCGCTTGCTGTTGCGGTTTTTGCGACATTACTGTGCGTAGGCGCGATCACTATTTTAGGCTATACCGAGCAAGCCGAGCTAATGGCGATTATCGTCGAGGTCTTCTCAGCGTTCGGAACATGCGGTTTATCCATGGGATTGACGGCCGATTTGAGCCACTTCGGCAAAATTATTATCATCCTGTTAATGTTCATAGGACGCGTTGGGATCATGTACATGATGTTATCCTTCCGCACCAAAGATGGTAAGAAAAACGCGATTAGACTGCCAAAAGAGAAAATTATTACGGGGTGAAAAACGGTTTTTGACTCCAATATCAAAAAAGTGTCAGGACAAGCGTCTGGCATTTTTTTGTGCCGAGCTCGAGCGCCAAACAAATGCCACGTTTTTCATTTAATTTTAATCTTGATATGTTAAAGTTATAAAAAACACGTAAGGAAGTGGCTTTTTTGCAGCGAAGATTATCTTGGTTATTTATAGGTATTGCTTTGGCAGTTATTCTTATGCTATTCATCTCCTCCTCGCAAACCTACGAGCAGCAATCGATGACGTCTAGTTTGGATAGATTGCTAGCCAATAAACCATTTGAAAAGCAATTATCAGCGGTATCTTTTCACTATGCTGGTTCAGAAATTAGTATTCAAGCGAAGGGTTACAGCTCTTTTATCGAATTCTTCATCCGAAAAGGCGCGCATTTCTTTTCCTATGCTTTAATGGGATTCAGTTTATTCATGGGATTTGGCGCGTTTATCAAAAGAAAATGGTTGGTCATGGTCTTCAGCGCGGGAATCCCGTTAGCCTACGCGGCGTTTGACGAGTTTCACCAACTGCTAACAGGTGGCAGAACACCGCTTGTCGAAGACGTCATGCTAGATTTTGCAGGTGCGTTGTTCGGTATACTTCTGGCTTATTTTCTCGCCAAATGGCTCATCAAAAAAGATAAAGGGTCTGGGACATAACTACAAACAAGATAAAATCGCTATACCTTATTTTGGGGTAAGACGAAAATAATGCGTTACACAAATCGAGCGAAAGCGTTTGTATTCTGGGGATTTGGTGGAAGCCGGAAGCGGAGCATACTGGTGTATGTGATGACTGAAAGCAGGGAGAGGGTAGTTTCCTCGACCATGCAATAAGTTAAGCGTAGCAAGTATTGCGTAGCAGAACCGGAAGTCCGCCAAATCCCCGGAATGCGAGCGCTTGTCGCCGATTTATTTGGGTTATATCCCAACATCTTTATCTTTTTTCGGTTTGAAGGTACTTACATGTGCGGTATGGCTCAATTTTTCATAAAAAAGCTGGCGGTCTTTGGAGAAGAAATTGATGCAAATATGGATGAAAAACATAAATCCTGCAACAAACCCGATTCCAATCACCGTTAGGAATAGGACTGGCGACAAATGATCAACAAAAAATGGATTTTGCGGGAAGAGAATGATTGCCAGTGTTACATAATAAAGCAGGCCGTTTCGAATCATCAGTTGCCGTAGTTTCAGGCGTTCTGAATTGGTGGATTTGATGCGGATTTGCACGAGCATTTTTCCGAACGTGCGACCTTTTGTGAACCTAGGTAGGAGCATGAAGTATAGGAAAACGATCAGAACGAGCCACCAGAGTTGTGTGAATCGCGCGCCACCGTTTGTTTCTAAGTTTTTAAATGGGAGGACATGAATCGCACCGAGGATTGCGGTGATGACTTCGAGCAGAAACCAGTCGACAAGAAAGGCGATGAGACGGCGTAAATAGCTCACTTGTTTCCCTTGAATGTATGTCATTTCGTCCATTTTTGTGCGTGATGGCAGAAGGCTCGTGAACAGTGGGGCAATCGCGAAACCAACGATGCCGCCGAGCGTGTTTAACATCAAATCATCGACGTCGAATAAGCGGTAAGCATGTGGATAAATGCCGTAAATGCCGGTTAATTGTGTTATTTCAAAAAATAGGGATAGCAAAAAAGAAAAAAGCGTCGTTTTCCAAAAAGGATAGCGGAAATAATAGCGTAAATAAATGCCGAATGGGATGACTAGAAGTACGTTAAACACTGGCTGCAAAACAACGGCTTGTGTTAGGGCTGACAAATATGTACTAGGATCATTCCAGACGAGTACGGTGTGCCTTAAAAAATCGTGAATAAACTTGAATGGCGTTAATTGTACCGCTGAACCCGTCATTTTTGCGACATCACCTGGGTCTGGTAATGGTAGTAGAATAAGTAAAAACGCACACAATAAGTAAAAAATAAACGTGTATAAAACAACATTACGCAAGAAGTTCAGGCCGCCGAATTTGCGGTATTGATAGATCGCGAATGGTAATGTTAAAATAAACGCGAGAACTGGAAAAACCAGCACGGCGACTTCGATTGGAAATAAATAAGCGTGCATAAACAAGACCCCCTTACATCTAGAGTACAATAAAAACACAAAAAAGACGAGCCAGAAACACAGCTTCGTTAGTGAAAGTGCGTTTTGGGAGGCGCCCGATTCACTAATTATCGCTATATTTTAGACTCGACTTTTGACTTGAAAAGGGTATTAATATTTAGGCGATGGTACACGGAAAAGTGCCATTAAGCCGGCAAGCATGATTAAAATTCCTGATATAATCCAAATCTGGCCCACTACGAAAAACATAATGATACCGATAAGTGTGAGTACGACGCCCCAACCACGTGGACTTTTTTTGATAAGAAGGGTTGCGATTAAAGCGAGTGCGGACGCAATGACTGTTATCCAACCAAGTGTCGCAATGCTATCCCCAAGTGCCCCATTTAGATACGTGAATGTTTGGATGTAGTCCGTGACGTCATTACCGTACGCAATAATCCAAAAACCAGCCACTAAACCAACGATCGAGCCGATTAAACCTAAAACTAATTCTGCTGTTCTTGACATATTTTTATCCCCCTGTCTGATGGACTCTTTTGTTAGCAAGCTTGTGCTACTGAGAAGAAGTCCTCTAATGTCTCGTATAATAAAATATACGTACAGAGTATTTTACCCCAATTTGAAAAGACTAACCGTTATTTTAAGATTTTGATAGAAAAAATAGTGAATATAACGAAATATGAAGGTATATTTGTTATCTGGGTTAGAAAATGCTATGTTGGAAAGGGAGATGGAGGAGATGTGTATGCAGCTTTATGTGAATGAAATGGAGTCGCCGCTTGGGAAGTTATATCTTGGGGTTTCAGAGGTGGCAGTGAAATATATTGCGTATGATGAAGCATCATTTGTCGGTGAAGGGACGGATTTTTCTACAGCGGAAAATGAGATGATGTGGCAGTTGAAGGCGGAATTGCAAGCGTTTTTTGATGGGGAGATTCAGGCTTTTACGCTACCGCTTGAAGTGAGTGGAACGGATTTTCAGATGCGGGTTTGGCGGGCGTTGCAGGAGATTCCATATGGGGAGGTCGTTTCGTATAAAGAGATTGCGGAGGTTGCGGGGAGTCCGAAAGCAGTGCGTGCCGTGGGTCAGGCGAATCGTGCGAATCCAATTCCAATTATTATTCCGTGTCATCGCGTGATTCAAGCTGGCGGGAAATTAGGTGGTTATAATGGTGATGATGTCGATCGCAAAATCTGGTTATTGAACCGCGAAATGCCTTTTTAAACGTTATCATAAATTTCATGACTCGTTCATAGTTTTTTCTTATTTATCGGATAAGATAAGAATAAGTGAAAGGAGCTGGAATGAAATGAATAATGAGATAGAAACGGCACCGAAGAAGCAAGTGAATAAATGGAAATGGAGTACTATTATTGTAAGCGTAATTTCAGTTGTAACGATATCATTTATGGGCTTTGCACTATTTAATCAAAATCAGGCTGGAATGAATGGGTCTGGCAATATGTCTAGCAATAATCAGTCGCAGATGGGTGGTACGGACGAATCATACGGAATGCCGCCAAGTGGTGGACCAAATGGTCAACAAGGAGGGACTTCGGATTCTAGCGGGGATACGGATGCCAATTCAGGCGCGTCTATGAATCCGGATACAGACTCTTCGACAAGCTCTTCATCTAATTCAATATAAGTGAAAAACCACATTCCGCGTTGAATGTGGTTTTTCAATGATTAACAGTTACATGAGCCGCCAGAACAACAATCGTCGCCCGCGTCTGATTTATTCAGCATCGTTAGCGGATTCTCTTCGTTCCAAACCTTCGTCAAAACTTCTGTAAAATTCGCCGCAGGTTGGGCGCCGGAAACGCCGTATTTTTCGTTGATAACAAAGAACGGAACGCCTTGAATGCCAAGGGAAGCGCCGGTTTGTTCATCATCGCGAACATCCGCTGCAAAAGCGTCGCTGGCCAGCATATCGAGGACTTCTTTTTTGTCCAGACCAGTTGATGCGGCGATTGTTGCGAGCGTTTCGTGGTCGCCTAGATTTTTTGATTCGGTGAAATAAGCGTGGAGCAGTGTTTCTTTTAACGTTTCCGCGGCTCTTTTTGTTTTCGCGAATTGGAGTAAGCGGTGGGCGTCGAATGTATTGGTTGGAATCATCGTATCGAAGTGATAATCCAGGCCGACCGTTTTGGCCTGTGCGCTGACTTGATCGTTCATGCTTTTGGCTTTTTCGAGCGTCATGCCGTATTTCTCAGCCAGGATCTCGTCCATTGTTTGATCGTATTGAACCGGCGCGTTGGGATCGAGTTCGAAACTGCGATATTCCACCTCTACATCCTTGCCAAATTCCTTTAAACCTGCCTCAAAATTACGTTTTCCAATATAACAAAACGGACATGCGAAGTCCGACCAAATTTCTACTTTCATATGTGTTCCTCCTAAAAAATAATTTGTGCATCTCTGATCAGTATAGCGTGTGTGGCTGTATAATTCAATCAAGTTGCTTACTATTTGTTAGTGAGGTGAGCAAAGCAGTTGAGAAAGGGGAGGGAAATGGAGTATCTTTGTATGGTAGAGGAGTGGAACGGGAATGGAGATTTTTCAAGTGAAGGACAAGCTGCCGGACAGTGCGGAGTCGGCTGTCTTAGTGATTGGCAAGTTTGACGGTGTGCATAAGGGACATCAACATTTGCTAAAACGCGCGAAATCGTTTTGTAAAACTGGTGAGAAACTCGCGATTGTGTGCTTTTCGCCGCATCCATTGTGGGCGCTAAAAAAAGATCCTAGGTATCGACGTGCGATTACGCCTGGCGTGGAAAAATTTCGTTGGCTGGCACATTTTGGTGTGGATAAGGTGTATAATATTGGGTTTACAGAAAAGTATGCAGAAACATCGGCGGAAACGTTCATTAGAGAGCATTTGAATGGCTTGAACTTGGCGCATATTGTTGTTGGCGAGAGCTTCAACTTCGGCAAAGGACGGGACTCGGATGTCGATTTGCTGATGGATTTGTGTGGTGAGCGTTCGGTTCCTGTGACGGAAATTCCGTTTGTGCGGGATGGCGCGGATCATAAGGTGAGCTCGACGGATATTCGTGCTACTTTATATGAGGGGAACTTTGCGGAGGCGGAGCGTTTGTTGGGGCATCCTTATTTTATCGAAGGGAATGTTCGGACAGAAAATGGGACGCATCTGCTGACAGGGTTGGAGGAGTTTGTGCTTCCGAAGCCAGGGAAATATCAGGCTTTTGTGGATGGAGAGCGTGCCGAGGTTCAAGTTTTAGAAAATGGGGAAATGAAGATATCGCAACAAGCAGCGCATATACGACTACAGTTTGACACTGTCCAATAGGATGGTGTTTTTTATGGTGGGTTGATTTTCCATGAAAAGGATGTTATACTACGTTAGTAAGTTTACTAATTTACTAAACTACTAAAGGAGAGATACCATGAAAATCCCAACAAATTTAAAACACAAACCAGTTATCGTCGCTGAAAACTATGAAGAAGTGGACGGCAAATATGCCTACAATTCGGATGCGAAAGGCTTGTCGCTTGGCTTGGCGCAATGGAATGATCGCGGCAAAGTAGATATTTCAGCAAAAGTGTGGCGGCATACTGGCGGGAAATGGTCTCGCCAATCAGAGGAATTACCGCTACATCGCGTGCTGGACTTGGCCATTTTGATCGGGCGGTCGAAGCTTTATTTTAAAGATGCTTATAAATATGAAGGATTATACGATAAAGAAAACCCACAGATTGATCGGATTGGTTTGCAGGGCGACGCGATGACGGTGTCGGTTTGTGAGGATAATCAGATGATTGGTGAAGATATTGAGCTGTTTCAGCAGGCGTTAGCGGATAGCGATGAGCTTTTGAGTGAGCGGTTGCGGACGTTGAGTCGGATTTTAAAAGAAGCTGGTTACTAGCAGCGTGGCGACAAACGCTGAGGTTTTGTGGCAGATTATGAAAATTTATAGAGTCAGATTAGGAGGAGGTTTTTTTGATGACATCGGAGAAAGAGACGCGTAAGGAAAAGATTAATGCGTATAAGCAAATGAAGCATCGTGCGGGTGTGTACCGATTTGTTAGCCAGGAGACGGGTGTTTATGCGTTGGCGGCGAGCATGGATTTGAAGGGTATTCAGAATAAGTACGCGTTTGCGAAAAAAATGAATATGCCGGGTGCGTTGCCGTGGACGATTGCAGCGGAGGCCCAGAAACATGGCATGGACACGATTGCGCTTGAGGAATTAGAGCTCGTGGATATCAAGGACGAGATGACGAATCAGGATATTAAGGAAGAATTGGATGTTTTGCTAGAACTTTGGCAGGAAAAATTAGCATCTGAGAACGAATAGGGAAGTCGGAATAGGAGAGAAGGACCGAATGGGTTTATTTTCTTGCTATTTCGGCTTTTTTGTTTAGCTTTGGCGCCAATTCTGCTATACTTAATCAAAAGTGGCGAGAGGCTGGTGAAGGAATGAGAAAATATTATACCCATCAGATTGGGCTGGCATTGATGCTGATTTTTGGTGTGATAACGGGGCTTGGTGCGTTGCGGCGCTTGATGTATCTGCTGCTACTAGATCAGGAGCGTTCCAGTATTTATTGGATGGTTGAGCTGGGGCTTGCTGTTGTCATGATTGTGACGGCCATTTTATCTTATTCTGGTCGCCGGCTGAAAGGGACGGAAGTGGTGGTTAGCTTATTGTTTGTCACCTACTTTACGTATTTTGTGATTCGGGCGGTCATCGGGATGGAAGAAACCGTGAATATTCAGAATGCCAATATTTTCTCGATGTTAGCGGGATTAGCGATGTTTTCAGCTTTTATCTTATTTTATACGACGGAAGCTGGGGCGATTATTGCAAAAACTGAGAATCGAATCGTGACAGTGAGCGGTTTTGTATTGGTGTTACTCGGTGCGGGACTTGGCCTCGTGCTGGCTGTTTTGAGGTATCAGGCGTATGTGACGATGCAAGGCTGGGACGGGCAGGATTTTCGCAAAATGGTTTTTTATCCGGCAATGATTTCAATGGGTGAATATTTATTCGTGTCTCTGGCCTTTATTTTCTTGGCTTTTTTACTATTTCAAAAATGGCAACCGCTACTCGCCTATGTTGGAATGGGAATTGCGATGCGGGAATTGCTTTTTGGATGGTTACAAATGCAAGGCTTGCTGGGTGATGATATGGCATTGACGATGCTGGCATTATTGCCGTTATTTGTTGGTGTGACTGGATTTATTGGCTTCCTTTTATTTTTAGGAGGGGCTAAAAGAGGTGGACAGGAGGAACAGACTTGAAACGAAATAAATGGGTAATGGTGATGACGTGGATTTCGGTATTGGCGCTATTGCTGTGCGTGGCGGGTTTAATCGCTGTGGCGCAAGGCCATACGAAATCGGGAAATAGTACGACGGAAAAAACGGAGACGAAGACGGAAACGAAGAAAACGGACCGGTTCCAAGTGACGGGGCTCGGGGATTCGTTGACGGCTGGCGTTGGTGATACGGACGGAAAAGGTTATGTTCGCCGTGTCGTTGAGAATTTGGAGAAGAATGGTACGAGTGTGACGCTGTCGAATTTGGCGATTAGTGGTGCGCGTAGTAATCAGTTGCTCAGCCAACTTGGCCAGAAAGAAATCGCGCAGCAAGTGACGAATGCGGATGTGATTTTCATGACGATTGGTGGCAACGATTTGTTCCGTGGTGGCGCGGCTTTGGAGGATTTGAATGCGGCGGAAATTCAGAAGAACGAAACGGCGTACTTGAAAAATTTGGAGCAGACGTATAAGCGGATTCGGGAATTGAATAAAGATGCCGTTGTGTACCATCTCGGTTTGTACAATCCATTTGTAGATGTGAAAAATCGGGTGGAGCTGGCGAGTATTGCGGCGAAATGGAATATGGATACGCAGAATTTGGCGAGTAAATTTTCACGCGTGGTCTATGTTCCGACGTATGATTATTTTATTTTGAATGGGAAAAAATATTTATCGAGCGATCATTTTCATCCGAACGGTGCGGGTTATCAGTTGTTTGCGGATCGGGTATCGAGTGTCATGACAACGGATGGGGAGAGTGATGCGAAATGACGGCGGCGCTATTAGTACAGGATTTAAATAAAAAAATTGGCAAGCGGCAAATTATTAAGGATTTGAGTTTTGAGGTCAATGAGGGCGAAGTATTCGGCTTTCTAGGTCCTAATGGAGCGGGAAAAACGACGACGATTCGGATGCTCGTTGGTCTGATAAAACCGACTTCTGGGACGATTTTAATTGGCGGCAAGGATATTCGCAAAAATTTCACAGAAGCGATGAAGAGTTTGGGGTGCATCGTTGAGAATCCGGAGTTCTATCCATTTTTGACGGGGTGGGAGAACCTTGCTTATTTTGCGCGAATGGACCGGTCGATTCGGCCGGAGCGTTTGCAGGAAGTGGCGGAGCTCGTTGGTATGACGGCGCGCGTGCACGACCGGGTTTCGACGTACTCGCTTGGGATGCGTCAACGTTTGGGAATCGCGCAGGCGTTGTTGTCGAATCCGAAATTGTTGATTCTGGATGAGCCGACGAATGGCCTTGATCCATCGGGAATTCGCGAGATGCGGGACTTTATTCGTTATTTGGCGAAGAAGGAAGGGATTAGCGTGCTGGTTTCTTCGCATTTACTTAGTGAGATTCAGCTGCTGTGCGATCGCGTGGCTATCATGACAAACGGCGAAATCATTGCGACGGATGACGTGGATAAGCTGCTTTCAGATCGGGAAAAAACGCGCTGGCGCTTCGAACCAATGGCAAAAGGGGCGGCGATTTTGGCGGAAATGACGAATGTGACGGAGCAGGATGGCGCGTATTATACAAGTTTTGAGGCGGATAAATTGCCGGTTTGGAATAGTCGTGTGGTGCGTGCGGGCGTGCAGGTGCTCGAAATGCAGAAGATTACGCCGTCTTTAGAGGACTTATTTATTGAACTGACAGGAGGGCAAGGCATTGATTAACTTAGTTTATAATGAGCAGTTGAAGCTTTACAGAAAACGCCGACTCCTGATTATTTTATTTTTGGTCGCGATTATTGTGGGTATTTTTACGTATGCGCAGTTTCGGCAGCATCAGGAGGATGAGCAGAAATCGGGGACGACGGATTGGCATGTGCAGGTGCAACAACAGATTGTGGACATTGAGAATCGGCTGAGTTCGAATCGGATTCCGGATGAGTATAAGAAATATATGCGCGTGACGCTGGGCCAGTTGCAGTATTATCTGGACGAGGATGTGAATCCGAACGCGCCGGGAGCACCGACTTTCCTGAAATCGTTTGTTGAAAATGGGATTGGCTTGCTGTTCCCGCTGTTCGTGATGGTGATTGCGGCAGATTTGATTTCTTCGGAGTCGGGGAGCGGGACGATTAAATTCTTACTGACGAGGCCGGTGAAACGATGGCGAATTTTGACGAGTAAATTCATTTCGATGATGCTGTCGGTGTCGATTATATTGTTGGCGTCGGCGATTATTGCCTATGCGATATCGGGCGTTGTGTTCGGATATGGTGGCTGGACGGCGCCGATTCTGACGGGATTCGATGTGAGCGGAGATGCGGTCGGAACGTCAGGCGTGTATTCGTTGCCGATGTGGCAGTATTTATTGATGGAATTCGGCTTGGCGTGGCTGGTCGCGATGGTGATTGGAGTGCTGACGTTGATGTGCTCGGTATTGGTGAGAAGTACGGCGGCCGTGATGGGAATTATGCTGTCGGCGCTGATTACGGGATCGATTTTGAGCAATCTCGTATCGTCTTGGCCAAGCGCGAAATATTTGTTCATGGTTAATTTGCAGTTGACGAATTACTTGAACGGGACGAGTCCACCGGTGGATGGCATGACGCTCGGATTTTCTGTTGTGACGCTACTTGTGTGGATGGTTGCGGGACTAATAACATCGTATTGGGTGTTTATGAAACGTGACGTATATTGAAAAAATGGCTCTGGGACACGGATTATGTCTCGGAGTTTTTTTGTCGCTTACTTTTTATAAGCAAAGTTCTTTCTTTTTTTATAGTTTAGTGTTAAACTGTTTTTAAAGATGAAAAGGAAGGTTGTGAGGAGATGAGTACGGGGATACATCATGTGTCGGCTTTTACGAAATCGGCGGCTGAAAATCGGGCTTTTTATACGGAAGTGCTTGGGTTGCGGTTGGTGAAAAACACGGTGAATCAGAATAATACGCGGATGCGGCATTTGTTTTATGGGGATTATCTCGGGAATCCGGGGACGTTGCTTACTTTTTTTGAGATTAAGCGGCTTGGTCGGGCGAGGCGGGAACATGATTTTTATGGGACGACGTATTTGGCGGTGCCGAATGGTGCGCTTGATTTTTGGGAGGAGCGGTTGACGCCGCACGTGACGGAGATGGAGCGGACTAGCGCGGGCTTGGTTTTTGAAGATGCGGATAGTTTTCGGATCATGTTGGTCGAGATGGATGAGCTGATTTTGGCGGAGAATGCGACGCGGCATACGGATATTCCTGCGGCTAAACAGGTGATACGGATTCTCGGGATAGATTGGCATGTGGGGGATACGGAGCGTTTGGCTGATTTTATGAAGCAGTTTTTGAGGATGGAGCCAGCGCCTTTTACGCATGTTATTCCGAGTGTGTCGGAGGCGAAAACAAGGATGGGGCGCGGGAGTATCGATCATGTGGCTTACCGGGTCGGGACGAAAGCGGATGTGGCAAAATGGCATCAGCGGGCTGTGGACGCAGGTCTGGAAATAGCAGAATTCGTGGATCGGGCTTATTTTACAAGTTTGTATGTCCGCGAACCGAATGGGCTGATGATTGAAATCGCGAGTGACACGCCTGGTTTTGCGATAGATGAAACGGTGGAGACGCTGGGTGAAACGCTTGCCTTGCCGCCATTTTTAGAAGATAAAAGAGTAGACATTGAATCTAATTTAAAGGAGAATGACAAATGAAAGAATTAAAAGGAATCCACCATGTAACGGCGATGACGAGTAGTGCGGAGAAGAATTATGCGTTTTATACGGAAACGCTTGGGATGCGACTTGTGAAGAAAACGGTGAATCAGGATGATATTCAGACGTACCACTTATTTTTTGCGGATGATGCAGGTTCGGCGGGAACGGATATGACGTTTTTCGATTTTCCGAATTTGCCAAAAGGGCGTAAAGGGACGGACAGCATTTCGAAAACATCGTTCCGTGTGCCGAGTGATGCGGCGCTTGAATATTGGGTGGAGCGCTTCGATGCGTTGGGCGTGGATCATGACGCAATCGGTGAAAGTTTCGGGAAGAAAGTGTTGGCGTTCCGCGATTTCGATGAGCAGTCGTTACAACTGATTTCGGATGAGAAGAATGAAGGGGTGGCGCCTGGGATTCCGTGGAAGAAAGGACCAGTTCCGGCTGAATTTGCGATTTATGGATTGGGTCCTGTGTATTTGACGGTGCAAAATAAGGAAAATATTGGCCTGGTGTTGACGGTCATTCTTGGTTTTAGAGAAGTGGCTACAAGCGGCGCGGAGCATTTATATGAGGTTGGTGAAGGTGGAAACGGTGCGCAAGTCATTGTTGAGGAGCGAAACGATATATTGCCGGCGATGCAAGGATATGGCAATGTGCACCATGTCGCGTTCCGTGTCGAGGATCATGCGGAATTGGAGAAATGGATTGCGCGTGCGAATGAGTTTCAGGCGCCGAATTCGGGTTATGTGGATCGTTTCTATTTTGAATCGCTGTACATGCCGGTTTCGCAACAAATTTTGTTTGAGTTTGCGACGGATGGACCTGGTTTTGCGCAGGATGAGCCGTATGAAACGATGGGCGAGAAGCTTTCGCTACCACCATTTTTAGAGGCAAAACGTGCATCAATTGAGGCGGAGGTTCGCCCGCTAGATACGAAAAGGAGCTGAGGTAAGGATGGAACACATTTTTATACAAGGGAAAAATAAGGTTTTGATGCCGCTTGTTTTGCTTCATGGGACGGGAGGCGATGAGCAGTCGCTATTAGAGTTGGCGGAGATTATTGCGCCGGATGCGAGCGTGTTATCGTTTCGCGGTGATGTTTTGGAACACGGGGCCAATCGGTTTTTCGCGAGGTATGCGGATGGCTCGTTTGATTTGGCGAGTTTGAAGGAGAAAACGGGAGAATTAGTGACGGAAATCAAGGTATTGGCTGAAAAATATGATTTTGACGCGGAGCAAGTGGTCGCGGTTGGTTATTCGAATGGCGCGAACATTGCGGCGAATGCGATGTTGACGGATGCTGCTAGTTTTCAAAAGGCGATTTTGTTTCATGCGATGCCGTCGGGTGAGGCGATGCCTGATTTCGCGTTGGATCGGACGGCTGTTTTTGTGACGGCGGGCGTGAATGATCCGTTGGTGACGGCGGCGGGGTCTCAGTCTTTGATTGATGCGCTGAGTCATCGAGGGGCGGCGGTCGAGTCGCTTTGGACGCAAAATGGGCATAATTTGACGATGGTGGAAGTCGAAGCTGCGCGAGATTGGTATGTGGCGCAACATGATTAGGATGGATGCAAACGAGTTGTCACCGCAGGATAATTATAAGTTTTTGAGTGGAGCGATTATTCCGAGACCGATTGCTTTTGTGACAACGGTATCAGAAAATGGTGTGTTGAATGCGGCGCCGTTTAGTTTTTTCAATGTGGTGTCGAGTCAACCGCCGATTGTGTCGATTGCGATTCAGCGGGATAATGGGCAGATGAAGGACACGGCGCGGAATATTCTCGAGACGGGTGAGCTGGTGATTCATATTGTGGATGAGGATTTGACGGCGGAAATGAACAAAACGGCGGCGAGGCTCACGCCAGAGGAAAACGAGTTGGATGCTACGAGCTTGACGGTGATCCCGAGTGAGAAAGTGGCGGTTCCAGGGGTCAAAGAAGGTAAGATTCGAATGGAAGCGAAACTGTTTCAGCATATTCCGATTTCGAATGATGAAGGGAATCCGGTCACAGATTTGATTTTGGCTCGTGTGGTATTTTATCATGCGGATGCGTCTGTTTTTGATGTTGAAAAGCAGTACGTTTTGACGGACGAATTGAAACCTGTGGCGCGTTTAGCGGGGAATAATTACGCCAAATTGGGCGAGACGTTTGTTGTGGAACGGCCTAAATAAGAATAATATTTGGAAAACGTAGCGCATCCACCTAGGCGCTGCGTTTTTTTTTCTGGTATAATAATGAAAGACGAGCGAAAGGAGGCGTGGACGGATGATCCAGATACGGGAAGCTTGCGAGTATGACGCGAAACGATTTGCGAAGATGCAATTACAAATAGATGGTGAGACGGATTATATGCTCTACGGCGCTGGTGAGCGGGAGATTACGACGAAGGATGCGCGAAAACGGATTGAGTTTTTTGCAGATTTGCCGTATTCGCTTATTTTAGTGGCGGAGGATATGGAGACGGACGAGCTGATTGGATTTTTGATAGCGGATGGAAACCCACCGAACCGGATGCAGCATAGCGTGTATATTGCGGTCGGTGTTGTGAAATCGCACTGGGGGCAAGGTGTGGCGACGCGTTTATTTACGCATATGGAGACGTGGGCAAAAGCGCGTGGCGTGGTGCGCCGAATCGAATTGGGTGTGCTGTGTGAGAACAAGGCCGCCTTGCATTTATATCAAAATCTTGGCTATGAAATCGAAGGGACACATCGCGATTCCTTCATGATTGGCACGGATTATTACGATACATATTGGATGTCCAAATTGATTTAATGACTTGCAAACCGCTTTTTACCATGTTACAATGTGACTAATTAAAATGATCGGAGGGTTGTCCAGATGTGGTATGTTAGACTTAGAATTCCAAATTCGCTAAACGTAACTAAATAGTGCGAGAATGAGTTCAGGACAAACAGAGGGGTAATTCGAAATGTACCTATGCTACACTCGATGAAACGCGAATCGAGCGGTTGCCGCCGATTCCCTCGAAGTATGCGCTGAACTAGACACGGGATTGGTCTGCCTTTCATGAAGGGAACCCTAAAACTAAATATTTTCGCGTACCTAGATTTTTTTCTTAGGATGCGTGTCGATATTGACGGGGGAGCAGATGAATTGTCTGCTTCTTTTTGCTGTGCCTAGAACTTCCTATTTGGGGGCACTGGCCGTCTCTATTTCCCTCGCACGTGTAAAAATAAAAAAACACTGGAGGAATGAACAATGACTAGAACAGCGATATTAGTAGGAATCACCATGCAACAAGCCGATTTTGAGTACTCGATGGCGGAGCTTGCCAATTTGGCAGAGGCGAACGCAATTGAACCTGTTGGCGAAATTACACAAAAATTGGATCGCAAAAATAAAGCAACCTATGTAGGAAAAGGAAAAGTGGATGAAATCAAGAGCTTGGTGGATTATGAAGCAGTTGACCTCGTTATTTTTAATGATGAGTTGGCGCCTTCGCAAATTCGTAATTTAGAAGAACTGCTGGAAATCGAAGTGATGGACCGGACGCGACTTATTTTAGATATTTTTGCGGAGCGGGCGAAAACGAGAGAGGCGCAGCTGCAAGTCCAGGTTGCCCGATTGAAATATGAATTACCGCGCGTTGTTGGTCAAGGGGAAGGCATGGATCAGCAAAGTGGAAAAGGTGGACTGAAAAACCGTGGTGCTGGGGAAACGAAGCTTGAAATGGATCGGCGCCGGATTAAAAATCAAATCAGTCAGCTGAATAAGGAATTGGACGGTCTCGTGGCGGAACGGCAAGTACAGCGTCGTCAGAGACAGAAAAATGAGATTCCTGTCGTGTCGCTTGTGGGGTATACAAATGCCGGCAAGTCGACAATCATGAATGCGATGGTCACTGCGCACAGCCAGACGGCGAACAAACAGGTTTTTGAGAAGGATATGTTGTTTGCAACGCTTGAGACGAGTGTTCGCGAAATTGTGTTACCGGACAAAAAACAGTTTTTGCTCACGGATACAGTTGGTTTTGTTAGTAAATTGCCGCATAATTTAGTGAAGGCTTTCCGTTCGACGCTGGAAGAAGCCGCGGAAGCAGATGTGTTGATTCACGTTGTCGATGTGTCGCATGAACATTTTGATGCGATGATAAAAACCACGGAGGAAACGCTGGCGGAACTCGATATTACGGACCGTCCTATCATTTTTGCATATAATAAAGCGGATTTGGCGACGAACGTGATGTTCCCGAGACGCGAGGGCGATAGCTTATACTTGTCTGCACGAGAGGACACGGGGCTTGAATTGCTGATTGAGATGATTAAAGAGCGCGTGTTTAATGACTATCAAACGGTGACTTTCGTAATTCCGTTTGATCGCGGGGATGTGGTTTCCTATTTGAACGAAAACGCGGATGTACTTGAAACAGCTTACGAAAACGAGGGAACGGTTCTGCGCGTAAATGCCCAGGAATCAGATCGGATGAAATATGCCGCATTTATCAGTGAGGATACTCAAAAAGAAGGCTAAGAAGCGATTTCTTTGTTATAATGGGGAAAAAGATGTGAAGGATAGAAGCTATGAAAAATAATTTTTTGAAGGTTACAGGTTTTGCCGCGCTTGCTTTTACAGGCTATGCGTATTGGTCAACGAAGCAGCTCAGAACGACGGATTACAACATTGTTTCGGCGAAAATTGCACCGGAGTTGGATGGATTTCGGATTTTGCAATTATCGGATGTGCACGGCGATACGTTTGGGCGTTATAATCATCGGTTGATCAAGAAGATTTGGGCGATTGATCCGGATATCATTGTCGTGACAGGCGATTTGCTAGATGGCGATGAGGGTATTAATACGGCGATAACGTTGATGCGCAAGCTTGCACGACGTTACCCAATTTATTATGTGACGGGCAATCACGAGGCACGAAGCGCGAATTTGGAAGACTTGTTGCCGGAATTAGATAAAGCTGGGATTACCTATTTGAAAAATCAACATGTGTACATCGAGCGTGACGGGAAATCGTTTGCTTTAGCGGGTATTGATGACCCAAGTATGTTGATTCAGAAGCCGCACCAGCTTACTTTTGCTGAAGAAATTGCGCGTGAGGAAGAAATTGTAGCGACGGAAATCGAGGAAGCAACGACCGGGATTCCAGATTCTATATTTACCTTTTTATTATCTCATCGACCTGAAAAATGGCCATTATATCAACAAGCGCCAGTTGATCTCGTTTGTTGTGGACATGCGCATGGCGGGCAAGTACGATTACCTTTTACAGAAGGTTTGTACGCGCCACATCAAGGTTTGATGCCGAAATGGACCGCGGGATTGAAAGAAGCGAAGGGAAAAGCGATGATTATTAGCCGCGGAGTTGGGAATGCCACACTTGTACCGCGCGTTTTCAATGAGCCGGATTTACCAATCATCATATTACGACATAAATAACAAGAAAGGACTCGAGGCACAGAGAAAGAACTGTTGTTTCGGGTCCTTTTATGGATGGAGAGAAGTCAGTGATTTATATTGATACGAAAGATTGTTTAGATCAGACCGAAAATTTTGCAATAGAAGAGTTTGCGTTGCGCCAAATGGATGCGAATGAGACGTACGTGATGTTTTACAGAATGCGTCCGACCGTGATTGTTGGGAAGAATCAGAATACGTTAGCCGAGATTAACCAGGCCTATATCGATGAGCATGATATCCCGGTTTTGCGCAGGCTTTCCGGTGGTGGCGCGGTTTATAACGATGAAGGCAATATCAGTTTTAGCATAATCACGAAAGATGACGGGGCAAGTTTTAATAATTTTGAGCGATTTACAAAGCCGGTCATTGATGCGCTGATTGAGCTTGGCGTGGACGCGAAATTGAGCGGTCGCAATGACATTGAAGTTGCAGGCAAAAAAATATCTGGAAACGCACAGTTCGCAACGGGTGGCAGGCTATACAGTCACGGAACGCTACTATTTGACGTGAACCTGGCTAATGTGGAAAAAGCGCTCCGTGTGAATCCGCTAAAACTACAAGCAAAAGGCGTGAAATCCGTTCGGTCGCGTGTGACGAATATACGTGAACACTTGCGCGAAGATATGGATATCAACGCATTCCAAGAAGTCTTGCTACAATCCATTTTCCAAACAGCAGAAATACCAACCTATCGTTTTTCAGAAGCCGACTGGACGCAGATTCGTAAAATTCAAAAAGAACGCTATCAAAATTGGGATTGGAATTACGGAAAATCACCTAAGTTCAACGTTAAAAATGAGCAAAAATTCCCTGGTGGACTAGTAGAAATACGTTTTCAAGTCGAAAAAGGACGGATTACAATAGCGCAAATTTTCGGCGATTTTTTCGCGACAGGAGATATACAGGAAGTGGAAAATAAGTTGCTAGGAGTCGCTTACACACGAGACACGCTAGATGATTTTTTAGAAGGAATTAATGTGCCGCTTTATTTTGGCGAAGTCACAAAAGAAGAACTTCAAACGATTATTTTTCAGTGAAATTTCGAATCTAAGTCTTAGGTATGATGTATTGCATAGTAGCTGTATGTTAGACTATGTCTATAAACTAAAGAAGGCAGGGAATAAAATATGTGGAAAAAAATTAGTGTAATTGCAATGACGACGGTGATGGTAGGAACGCTCGCAGCTTGTGGGGATGACGATGCAAAAGATAATAATAATTCGAACAATACGCAACAAACAACAGATTCAGGGACAAACAGCAATTCCAATTCGAACACATCGACAACCGATTTGAATAACAAGAAATTTTCGATGAGCTACACAGATGCAGTAGAAATATTCAAAAATAAACATCCAGAGACAGACATAACCTCCATTGAATTATCACAAGAACTTGGGAAATTTGTCTACACGATTGATGGTGTCGATGATTCCAACGAGTTTGAAATGAAATTCGATGCAGATACAAAAGCTATTTTACAAGATAATAATGAAAAATTGGACGCTGAAGATGCAAACGGGAAAGAACGAGCAAATGAAAAGCTTGACTTGACAGGCATTAAAACACCGCAAGAAGCGATGACAGCAGCGCTTAAACAACAAGCTGGAACAGTGAAAGAATGGACGATTGAGCGTGAGTTAAACCAAACATATTTCAGCGTTCAAATCATGAACGGAAATCAAGAAGTTGAGATGAAATTAGACTCTAAAACCTTGGAAGTATTATCCACCGAACAAGACGACTAAGGGCTCAGCGCGCCAGCAAACGCTCATTGTTGTGGCTATTCGAAGTGGAACTGAGTTAGAGCCTCAATATGCAGTAGAACGAAGTGAGACTGCCATCCTTTAAGCGCTTTTGCCTAGGATCTAAGCATTTGCTGGCTCGCTGAGGTTTGGCAGCACGGAAGTGGCGTATAGGGCTACCGAAGATGGCTTGAAAATTTACAGTAGCAAGAATCACGAACTATTTTTATTAATAGATGTGGTTCTTGTTTTTTTATGGATTAACCAGTCATATTCTTCTGCCTATACTCCCCATTTTTTATGGTCTGTGGCTTTTATTATTTGGCTTTACGTGATAAACTAGGATGAAAGAATGAGAAGGAATGAGTGTTGGTTTATGGCGGGGGAAAAGCTGATTCGGTTTTACCGGACGAAACTTAGTAATTATAACTTAATATATGGATTTATGACGCAGCGGATTTGGCTTTTTTGCTTGCTGATGATTCTTTTGTTGGCTTTACCGACTGCTTTTGGCTTGGCTTTTGGTGCCAGTGGACTCTGGATTGGGCTTATTGGGTATGCGGTGCTTTTTTTGCTTTTTTATTACCTACTGATTGTTAGAAAAGCACGGAGGGAACTGTGGAAAAGGTATCATATACGTGATTTTAAGAAATTGCATATGTTGAAGCTTTGTTTACTGCGGAATTATTTGGCGCGCAATGGGTTCGCATCCCCGGAGGAATTAGGGACGTTGCAAAAGGTGCTGGAAGAGGACGATGCGTTTCTAACGAAGACTTTTACTATAAAAAATATGGCAGCTTTGCTCGTGATTCTTATTTTTGCAGCGCTTGGTGCGGTGTTTATTTTGGAGGCCAGTCCTGAGGGGCATCGTATTTTTCTAGCAGGAATGATGGCTTTATTTGTGCTATTTTTGGCGGCGGCTTTGCGTATCATCGGGTATGTGGTTTCGCACTTTTTCGAGGCTGACAAACGCTTGACGCGGGCTTTGGTGCGGGATATGCAGGAGCTTAGCGCGAGTTATATTATGGAGCAGAACACGGCGTATCAACCATATCGTGAAATGGAGTTAGTGATCGCGAACAATGATATTTTAAAAGAAATCATTGATGGAAAAGCGATATTTTAAAGGGGAGTCAAGGGATGAATAAACCTGGGAATGAAACGCTGGAAAGTAGGGCGTATCGGATGATTAAGGAGAAGATTCAGCGCGGAGAGTTTCAAGTGGGGCAACGTTTGATTGAAGCGGATGTTTCGCGGGAACTCGAGTTGAGCAGGACGCCTGTTCGGAAGGCTTTTGCGATGCTGACGGTGGATGGATATTTGGAATTTGAGGATTATAAAGGAGTCATCGTCAAAAACTGCGCGATTACAAAAGAACGGTATATTGAAATGCTCGATATTATGGAGTTACTGCTGATAGGCACCATCGATAAATTAGAGGCAAAATCACTTACCTTTTCGAATCGCCGTGTAGTTGAGAAAGCCGCTGATTTTGTTGGGTTGGAAGAAGCGACGGAGCGTCAATGCATGGAGTATCAGCGCTGGTTCTTGAATGAAATTTTGAGTTACGCCAAGAATGACTATTATTTGCAGGTGGTCAATCAATTCTACGATGATTTATTGGAGTTTGGTGAGCCAGATGTGTTTCAATCCGCAACCAAGCTCTTCGACAGAACAATCGATAATTATGTAGCTTGCGGTCGTGCGATGGAGTCGCGTGATTATGCCGAGGCGCGCGCAATTGTGAAGCAAATTATTAACGATCGGATTCTATTTATTTTCAGATAAAAAAGACAAAAGGAGAATTTACATGAAGCAATTTATACGGATAAGTTGTGCGATTTTATGCTGTTTCGTAATCGCGGCATGTGGTCAGAACGAAGTAAAACCGTCAGAACCTGCACCACAAAAGAAACCAGCACCTGTGACAAAAGAAGAAAAACCGCCAGTGCAACTCGGGACAGATAGGAATCCGGATACGTTGCAAATCCCGGTTTTGATGTATCATTCTATCAACACGAATGTGAAAAATAACTTAATTACCCCTCCGAATGAGTTTGACGCGCAGATGAAATGGCTTGTTGATAATGGCTATCATACGGTGACGCTTGCCGAATTGGATGCGTTGCTTGAAACGGGTAAAAATGTACCAGATAAGCCAGTTGTGATAACGTTTGACGACGGCTATCAAGATAATTATACGAATGCTTATCCGATTCTTAAAAAATATGGTTTAAAGGCCAACATTTTCGTGATCACAGATAAAATTGCGAAAAATAATCATTTTGATGAAGCGGCTTTAAAAGAGATGAGTGCGTATGGCATTGAAATGGACAGCCACACGGTGCACCATCACGAATTAAATACGCTTTCCTACGAGGAGCAGTTGAAGGAGTTGCAGGATTCTAAAACCGTTCTTGAGCGTCTGACGGGCAAAAAGGTGAACAGCATCTGCTATCCAGTCGGTCGGTATAATGAGGATACAGTACGCGCCGCAGAGGCAACAGGATACGCGATGGGATTCACGACAGAACCCGGAAAAGCCAACAAAAATGATGGCATGTACACATTACCACGCGTCCGAATGGTTCCTGGGATGTCCATGGAATCCGCAGTCAAATAAAAATGGGTATGGTAGATGATAACCCAAATAAATCGGCGACAAGCGTTCGCATTCAGGGGATTTGGCGGACTTCCGGTTCTGCTACGCAATACTTGCTACGCTTAACTTCTTGCATGGTCGAGGAAACTACCCTCTCCCTGCTTTCAGTCATCACATACACCAGTATGCTCCGCTTTGTTGTGGTTCTTTGAAGCAAGGCGAATTAGAACCTCAATATGCAAAGGAATGGAATGAGTTTGCCATCCTCATTCCGCCAAATCCCCTGAATACAAACGCTTTCGCTCGATTTGTGTAAAGCAAAATTTTTCGTCTTACTAAAATGGAGTAAGGCGATTTTGTTTTATTTTGAGTTTTGCCTCATCTTTATTTTTTTACTTTACAGAAAAGTGTTCATGCAACCAATGAAGTCCAAGTGTTTCAATTTCATCTAATTGCTCCATAAACCCATGATCCGCACCGTCTAGCTCGATCATCTTTGTGCCATCTGGGAAAAGTTCTGCGCCTTGCTTCGTAATCTGTGCAAGTTCCTGCTCCAACGCGCCTTCCGTACCATGAATCACAAGGACCGGACAGTGCACATTTTCTAAAGTCGCGGCCTGATCCATCTCATCAAAATCAGTCAACATCTGCTTATCCAGCACGATTTCTGAACGCCAAGGATCATCGACGTAAAACACCATGCTCCCGTTGCATTCACATTGCGCGACCTGCTCTTTTGAAAAATTATCCACATGTTGATAGGCAATGGCGCCAGTAACCGGACCAGTCAACACCATCGTGTCAATGTCTGGCTCGTAACAAGTTAAGGAAAGGCGTCCGCCAAGGCTGTGTCCCCAAAAAGCGAAGTTCTTCATTCCTATTTGGTAGCCATATTTTTTAGCAGCCTGTAAATCAGCGACTTGTTTCTCAAAATGGATGGCGGTATCATCGCTTTCTCCGTAGCCGCCACAATCGTATGTTAGCACATTATAGCCGTTTTGTTGTAATTTTAAGGCGAAGCGATCGAAGCGCCCGCTCGATGATTTATTGGATAAGAAACCGTGTGTCATAATGACGATAGACTCGGAAGGAGCGGCATAAAAATGACCAACTAGCGTCAATCCAGCTTCGTTTTTGAATGTGATTCGTTCCATTTTTAATCCTCCTTACAATACCCAAGTAAAATACTATGTTTTAACTGTAACGCCAAATGAGGAATTTTTCAAGTAATAATTACTTAAGTTCGTGTGTTTTTGCTGTTTTTATGGGCTTGGAACAGGGTATAATGAAAAGGAGTATATTGAAGGAGTGTGTTACATAATGGGAAAAGCATTATTGATTGTGAATCCTTCCTCTGGCAAAGAGAAAGGGAGAGTATACAAGGACCGGGCGCATCAGGCGTTATTGAAGCGATTTGATGAGGTCGAGGTCAAAGAGACGCAAAAGGGCGGAGACGCGACGGATTTTGCGCATGAGGCGGCTGATAATGGTTATGAAGCGGTCATCGCGATGGGTGGAGATGGAACGCTAAATGAGGTTATCAACGGTATTGCAGAGAAGCCGCACCGACCTGCATTTGGTTTTATTCCGCTGGGCACGGTGAATGATTTGGCTCGGTCTCTCGGCGTCCCATTACGAGCAGATCGCGCGATAAAGGCGCTTGAAACGGCTCGGAAACGCCCAATGGATATTGGGAAAATTGGTGATGCATACTTCATGAACGTACTCGCAGCGGGCATGATTGCAGAAGCTGTCGATAAAGTGAGCGTGGAACAAAAAACGAAATTTGGTTCTGTTGCTTATTTTGCGGAAGGGTTAAAAGCCTTTGCGCGTCACGAGTTGCTGGAGTTTGAAGTGAAGTATGATGACGGAGAGTGGGACGGCAAAGCGGGGTTGGTTATTGCTAGCTTGACGAACTCGGTCGGAGGTATGGAACAGTGGGCGCCAGAAGCTGAGGTAGATGACGGCTTGATTCATGTGTTTATTTTAACGAAACTAGGCTTAATTGATGCTGCCAAAATTTTACCGCAAATCGCGTTGGGCACGTTGAAAAAAGCGGACGGCGTGATGTATTTCTCCACGACAAAACTCGATATTTCCTGCACCGATCCAGATGTGAAGGTCAATGTTGACGGCGATCCCGGAGATACGTTCCCAATCCAAATTGAAGTTTTGCGGGAGCATTTAGATGTATTAGTCCCTAGTTGATGTGATTTTACGATCTGGAATACCTAGATTCGAAAAGCATTCCAGATCGTAGAATCAGTCGGTAAGTTCGCTAATTTTGTGAAGAATGGCTTGTTCTAGCAACGGATGATAGTGAAATGATTCGCAAAGTACCGTTTCGCAGGCTGGATACAATTTCTGTAAATGCAGCCGTTCTTGATCAATGGCAACCACATGAGCTCCTGTGAATAGAAAGTAAGGGAGGATATAGACTTTCTCGAACTTGGTGACTAGTTTTTCGAGTATTTCTGGATAACATGGTTCGCCTTTGATTTCACTATGGAAAACCGGCAAATGTAGCTGCGATTCTAATAATTGAGCGACATTATAGAGCCGATTTGCGGGTTCATTGTCGCGTTCATTTCCAAGTCCTACAAGCAAGACAGCCTCTGAATTTGTGAAGTTGATATTGGTCTGTAGTATTTTTTCTTTGGCTAGTGCGATTATTTCTGGATCAAAGCCAAATGTTTTTGTCATTTTAATTGTTATTTCTGGGTGTTTCATGGTAAGGGAGTCGAGAATTTTAGGGATTTCATATTTGATGTTGGTCGCGGAAAATAGGAATACTGGGACGACGATAAGTTCATCTGCACCAGCCGCGATAGCCTTCTCACAGGCGATTTCTATGGTAGGGTAGCTCATTTTTAGAAAGCCTAATTCTTGAATCGTTTCGGGTCTTTTCTTTCTGATTTCGGCAATAAATGTACGAAATTCTGCATTGCCCTCGGCTAGCTGTGTGCCATTGCCGATATAAATTATTGCGCGCAAAATGATTAACTCCCTCCAAAATGGTGTATGGCATTGCTGTATACTCTATATTTTAACCCGCATAGGGACGTAAGCCAAGCTGTTTTCGTAAAAAAAGATTTTAAATGTCACCAAATTGTGAACGGATGTCAAGATGTGGCAAGGGTTGAGAAATCATAGCAAATCGATTGTAAATAGATACATTGGAAAAATAGGAGATGAGGAGGAAGTAATGTATGGGTGAGTCGCTAGATGTTGTTTACAAAGGGTTGGCGAACCTGAAAAATGGTTTTAAGCCGGTACCGGGGAAGCTTTATGTGACGCAGGATTATTTGATTCACAAACCAAATGATTATTTTTCGGAAGATGTCATGATTCCTTTTGAAGACGTGGCGCGGATTGAGGGCGTGATGACGAAGATTTTAGGGCGGGATATGTTATCTAATTTACTTGAGGTGGAAACAAAAGAGGGACATACCTTCCAATTTGTGATTAACAAACAGAAGAAATGGCTAGCCGCATTGGAACGAGTACTTACGGAGCGCGGGGAAGCGGTAAAGTTAGTTCAGGCTAAATAGAGGAGCGGTGTCTGGGGCATAACTCAAAACAGGATAAAATCGCAAGTCTCTTTATTTTTGGGTAAGACGAAGATAACGCTATACACAAATCGAGCGAAAGCGTTTGTATTCAGGGGATTTGGTGGAATGAGGATGGCAAACTCATTCCATTTTTTTGCATATTGAGGTTCTAATTCGCTTTGCTTCAAAGAACCACAACAAAGCGGAGCATACTGGTGTATGTGATGACTGAAAGCAGGGAGAGGGTAGTTTCCTCGACCATGCAAGAAGTTAAGCGTAGCAAGTATTGCGTAGCAGAACCGGAAGTCCGCCAAATCCCCTGAATGCGAGCGCTTGTCGCCGATTTATTTGGGTTATGTCCCTTTTTAGTCGTAGATTTGATTGAAGTTTGCGACGGCACCGATGAGGTTTGCGTCATTTCCGAATTCGCAGGAAACGAGTGTTGGCGCTACTTTTGCGATTGTGATTTGCGCTAGTAGGTCGTCGAGTTGGGTTTGGATGGCTGAGAGGAAATCTGGACGCTCGCTGACACCGCCGCCAATTACGATGAGTTCGGGGTCATATACATATTGCAAGTTAAAAATGCCTTTTGCAAGGTTGCGGAACATGAAGTCGATTTCCTCCATCGCGATTGGGTCACCGGCTTCTTTTAATTGGAAGGCTTCGATGCCACTTAGCGATGGCAAGCCTTTTCGTTTTGCGATGCGTGAGGCGGCATTGACCGCAGTTCCAGTGTCGCTTAGATTTTCTAGTTTGTCATTCATAATCATATAACCGAATTCGCCACCGTGAAGATGCGCGCCGGCATGGATTTTGCCATTTTTGATAACGGCGCCACCGATTCCTGTACCGATGATGAGAAAGAGGATGTCGCTTGCTTGTTTTGCTACGCCCAACCACGTTTCGGCGAGAGCTGCGCAATTGGCATCATTTTCGAGTGCGATGGGTAGTTCTAGATTTTCTTCTAATAGTTGTCGGAATGGAAAATGGTGAATGTACGGAATCGCGCTGGCACCGCCGATAATACCGCTTTCATTATCGACTGCTCCGGGGCAACTAAAAGCGATACCAGTCAGTGGATGTGTGCTGTATGTACGTTTAGTCGTTTGTAATTGGTTTATGAGGGCGTCTAATGTTTCTGGTGTCTTGAATTTGCCTTTGGAAAGGATTGTCCCGTCTTGCTCTACTAAAGCGTATTTGACGGCTGTACCGCCCATATCGAATGCTAATAATGTCATATTTTCCGAACTCCTTTTCGCTGAATTAACTCAAGCATACGTGTATTATTAGGAAAAAACAAGTGGGAACAAAAAGAAACGTTGAAAAAATATTTTACAATTATATTACGAAGTGTTACAATTATGTCGTACTTATTAGAACAAGGAGGAAATAAAATGCATGTAAGTAGAGCAGAGCGGGCGCGAAAGAAACGCAAGACGCGGCGTCTAGGAGTTATTTTTACAGTCATTGCTTGCTTTTTATTTGGGGGATTAGGAAGTGCGTATCTGTTTATGCAGGCACATTCTAAGGTAACGGCAAACGAAATGAGTATGAACGAGGATTCGACGGCAAATGTGAAGGCGAACATCGTGATTGATCCACATGCCTCACTCAAAACGAAAATCGATTTAATTCTACAGAAACATCAATTTAATGGGGCGGCCTATGTCGTGAAGAATAACAAAGCCATTATAAATCAGGGCTATGGTATGGCGAATAAAATGACTGGGGAAGCCAATACAAGCCAGAGCTTATTTTTTATAGGATCGATGGAAAAAGCAGTGGTCGCAACGGCTATCATGCAATTACAGGAAAAAGGATTGCTGAACGTGGAAGATCCAATCGCGAAGTATTTTCCAGAGTTTCCGAACGGGCAACATATCAAAATCAAGAATTTCTTAGGTCATACGTCTGGCCTTGAGGGTCGCGAAAAAGGAAACAACAAAGTGACGTCGCAGCAAATTTTAGAGCAGGTGGAGGACGCGGGCATTAAGCGCCAACCGGGTACATGGGATTATAAAGATGATAATTATGCGGTGATGGGAAGATTGGTTGAGAAGTTGTCACATCAGTCTTTAGAGGCCTATTTAAAGCAACACGTTTTGAAACCAGCTGGCATGACATCTACGGCATTTGGTGATTCTTTTTTCACGCATCCGAACGAATCAATAAGTTATAAACTGAAGAATGGTGTGTTGACGAAAACGAGTTTTGTGCAAGATACTTCGCAATTATTCGGCGCTGGAAATATGTATATGCCGCCGCGAGATATTTATCTGTTTAATAAGGCGTTAACGGATGGAAAACTAGTAAATCAAGCGAGTTTGGCGAGCATGCTTCATGCAGGCGCTGGGAATTATGGGTATGGTTTTTATACACGGCCGACTTTCTATATTTCTCGCGGCGTGCTTTATAACTACGAGACGATCAATAGTTTTTCAAAAGATTATCGAGACGCGGTGATTCTTTTTTCTAATATTCGAATGGAAAAAGATAACGGTGCGCTTGTGAAAGAAATTTATAGCGTGATGCAGTAAAAAAAAGATGCGATTTGCCAATTTCATGCTATAATATACAAAAGCGAAAAAACTTCAGGAGGAATTTTTTAGTGGAAATTAGGATTCAGAAAAAGCTTGCGACTGGGCAAGTTAGATTTGAAAGTGATTTCGGCACGTGTGAAGGAATTTGGAATGATGACGAGCCGGAGTCGAATCGCAAATATACGGTAGATATTGAAATACCAGAGCATTTGACGGCCGCGCAATTAGCGGAGAGCGACGAGAAGCATTGCATTTTGGAAAAGACCGAGGATGCGCATGTTCATGTTGTCGGACAACTAGAAGACTACGAGGAAGACGGTTTTGCCGTTTTGCGACTAGAGGATAGTATCATTTGTTTCAACACGCAATACGATGAGCAAATCGAAGCCTTACACGGAAAATTTATTGAGTTTGAAGTAGAACGGATTCATTTGAGTAAAGTAGGTATTTAAAAAGCAACGTTTGGGAATTTTGCCCAAACGTTGCTTTTTTAGCCTTTTTCCGTAAATACTTTTAACATCTGTTCTAAATCTTCTTCATTACGCACAAATAAGAGCAAACGTTGGCGACCAGTTTCAATCACTAGTACACCGTCCTCGGATAGGTTAATGCGCTCCATTTTTTTGTATTCAAAGAAGAGGAGGGCGTAGAAGAAACCGTGTTCCTTGAAGATAACGCGACCTTTTCGGATGAAACAAATGTAGAAGAAGAGAATGCCCAGAATGGCTAGTAAGACGGATGTGGAAGTTGGTCCGTGACGTAAGAACGCGTTCGAGATAAACAGCATCGCGATTAAGCCAACGAATATGTATCCATCCCATTTCCCTCGCGAACGAAGCGGGACACTAAGAACAGTTTTACCTTTCCAAAAATGAAGAATGACGCCATCATAAATCGAAAATAAAAACGCGCCGACAATCATGATAATTAGGAAAATATTTGTTGCATCCATGCTCATTATTTTACACCTGCATTCATTGAATTCTGCTCTTATTGTATCATTATCTACCTAAAAAAGGAACCGAATCACATTATCAAGCGCCTTATTTCTCAAGGGAAGGACATGAAATGAAATAATAGCCAAAATATCCTTGTGAAATGGCGCATTAAATACTATAATTAGGATTCGAGTCATTTTGTACAGCAGGGAAAGGGAGGAAAATAATAATGAAAAGGCTACCAATTTTATTTTTAGCGCTCTGTTTAGTATTTGTCGCAGGATGTTCCAGTGAGGCGACGACGGACAGCGTGACAGAGAAAAAGAAAACCGTAGAAGTAGAGAAAATGAAGGTTGTGAAGAGTACGAAAGGGACATGGTCACTTGAAATTCCTGCGAACTGGAAAGTAGATAAAGAGCTTGTCACAGAAGATGTCGAGCTTGCGGTGAGTCGGAAAGATGACGAGATTTCTTTAAATGGATTGACCGAGCTAAAAGACGATTTCAAGGATTATGAAGGTGGAGTAAGTTTGGCATCCTATCAAAAAATCGTGGAAGAAGAGTTTCCAAAAGATTATGGCGTAGAGAAATTCCCAGCATTTCAAGATGTGAAGGTAGGCGATTATCCTGCCAAGTTAAGCGTATTTGAAACGAAAGAATCCGGATTCACCTACTCAAACCGTCTCTATTTAATCGAAATGAGCGATTTTTATCTACAAGTTTTAGAATACGGACCAAAATCAAAAATGGAGAAATATCAGGAAGAAGCCGAGCAAGTTGTCCAGTCGATAAAGGAAATATCCAAAAAGGGGAAATCATGATGAAAAAATTTCTAATTATCCTAGCTGCAATTGTAATCGTACTAGGCGGCACGTTGATGTATTTGAATCACATGAATTATTGGCCGTTTCAAGATCAGAAGGAAGCCGGTATTCCAGATGGTGAGATTAAAAATTTGAACGAACCTGTCAAAGCAGACGAATTGTCGTTACTGCTGGCTGCGAGTGGTAAGGTAACATATAATGTAAAAGCTATTAACGTGGCTGTTTATTTTGATGTATATCAGCGAGATAAACGTGTGATGCACGAGCTAGTGACGGAGTCTGGAAGTGATGAAGAAATACAATTAAGTGGTAACCTTGTCTGGGGTATTCCCGGCTTTGATGTTTTTAACCCTACTGAAATCCGAGCGACGATAACAAATGGTGGAGCAATCTCACAAGATGCCTTTACGGTTCCAAAAGATGTCTTTGGAAAATTAGAGAATCAGGTAGCACAAACACAGCCGTTTGATGATGGAAAAATCAAAAAAGGGGAGCGTTATATATTACAAGCATGGGGAATGGGCAAAGGCGAGATGGGTATTAATGATAAAACTTTTGCCAAAGAAGGTCTAAAGAATAGAGAGCAAAGCGTTATCCTATATGTCGTCTTCAAATGAAAAAAGGAGCTGTGACAAACTCCAAACAAGATAAAATCGCCTTACCCGTTATTTGGGTAAGACGATAATCATGCTTTACACAAATCGAGCGAAAGCGTTTGTATTCAGGGGATTTGGTGGAATGAGGATGGCAAACTCATTCCATTTTTTTGCATATTGAGGTTCTAATTTGCTTTGCTTCAAAGAACCACAACAAAGCGGAGCATACTGGTGTATGTGAGAACCGGAAGTCCGCCAAATCTCCTGAATGCGAACGCTTGCCGCCGATTTATTTGGGTTATGTCCTAGACCTTGTTTTTCAACTCTAATCAAGACCCAGGAACTGCGAAAATTCCTAGTACATAACCTACAATACCAAGTCCAAACAACATGAAGATAATCCATAGTGCGTTGATTTTTTTCTTCAGCAACCACATACAAGCGAATGTTAAACCTAATGCAAGGATACCAGGCATCAAGCTGTCCAAAATATCTTGTACGGTAGTTGTTGTTGTTTTTCCTTCTTGGTTCGTCGTTTTAGAAACAACGAGTGGAATATCGATATTTGTCCACTTGTTAACCAGACCACCCATAACGAACAGTCCAAGAATCGAGGCGCCTTCCGTCAGTTTCTGAATAACCCCACCGGCCATATCGGAAACTACGTCGGTTCCTTTGCGATACCCGTAGAAAACACCCCAGTAACGGAATCCAAGGCGAATCGCGTTAAAGAGTACGAAGAATAGAATCGGTCCAAAGATACTACCAGTCGATGCAAAAGTGGCACCAAGCGCGGCAAGTACCGGACGAACAGTTCCCCAGAAGACAGGATCCCCAACACCGGCAAGTGGTCCCATGAGACCTACTTTAATACCATTGATAGCGGCCTGATCGATTGGTGACCCGTTAGATTTTTGTTCCTCCATCGCTGCGGTTACCCCTAAAATCGGAGCTCCCATGTATGGATGCGTATTGAAAAACTCGAGATGCCGCTTAATGGCTTCGGTACGTTCTTCGCCTTCATATAAGCGGTTAATAATCGGGACAACGGTAAAACAGAATCCCAAAGCTTGCATACGTTCAAAGTTCCATGACCCTTGGAATAGGTTGGAACGAATAAATACGGCCATTAAGTCACCTTTTGTTAGCTTTTTCTCGCCAACGGTTACTTTTGCTGTTTCGTTACTCATAATTTGGTTACCTCCCTTTTTTTAGTCGTCTAGGTCGTCATCCAGATCGTTCGCTGGTTTAGACCCACCGCCACCTGCTGCACCATATTGGGCAAGTGCTTCTTTTAGATAATATTTAGGGCTCAGTTGGATGTAGATGATAGCTGCTACAAGTCCAAGAACACCAAGTGCTACTAAGTTGAACGTGGTGAAGGCTGCGACTACGAAACCAAGGAAGAAGAACGGCATTAAGTATTTCGCTTCCATCATGTTAATAACCATCGCGTACCCGACAACAACGATAAAGCCACCGGAAACGTTTAGACCGTTAACGAGCCAATCTGGAATGGCATTCAACATGTTTGTTACGACATCTGTACCCATCGATAGGGCAACGATTAAAACTGGAATAGCAATCCGCATCGCCTGTAGGAGCAAGGCCGTGACGTGCAGCAGATCTATTCCCCTCAGATTCCCTGATTCCGCCATTTTATCCGCTGAATGTTGGAAACCGACTGTAATTGTACGAACTAGAATTGTTAAAACTTGACCAGCAGCAGCTAGTGGAATCGCAAGTGAGATACCCACGCTGATGTCTTGTCCCCCTGAAATAACTAAGATAGTAGAAATTAATGATGCCAAGGCTGTATCTGGCGCAACGGCTGCTCCAATGTTCATCCAACCTAGCGCGATCATTTCCAGTGAACCACCAATAATAATACCAGTTGTCATGTCACCAAGTACAAGACCTGTAAGCGTACAAGCGATCAACGGACGGTGAGATTGCCACTCATCCAAGATACTTCCCATACCACAGATACAAGCTACAAGGAAGACGAGAACTATTTGTATCGGATCCATATAAAATTCCCTCCCAATTTTGCTTTCCTAAAAATAAATGAATAGAGCAAAAGAAATGTGCTACTTTCATTCAAAAATCACAAAAATTACATACCTTCTTTATCCAGCAGTTGAATCATCATCACTTTGCTGTCAGCGGCAACTTTGCGAATTTCAAGCTCAATGCCTTTTTCGTTCAGTGCTCTAAAAGCAGCAACATCTTTTTCATCTACTGAAACGGCATTGGTAATTTGGGTTTTGCCTTCACGGAACGCCATGCCACCAATGTTTACCGTTGTAATTGGTACACCAGCTTCGACGAAACGCAACACATCGGTTGGGTTCGTGAAAAGTAGCATAACGGGAGTTGTTTCGTATTTTGGATTGTTATATACACGAATCCCTTTCTCCACATCTACCACACTTGATTTAACGCCAGGTGGTGCAACTTGTTTTAGCAAAGTGCTGCGAATCTCGTCTTTGGCAACTTCATCATTGCAGACAATAATACGCTCTACCTGTGTTTCTTTTGTCCAAACTGTGGCTACTTGACCGTGAATAAGGCGGTCATCAATTCTTGCTAAACGGATTTCCATTATAAATCATCCTCCTCGACATTTTTCAGTGATTGTTTTAGTGATTTTACGCCTTCACGACCAGCTGTAAGAGCTATGTTAAGTAAGTCTTCAAAACCACTGACTGTGCGCATGGATAGTGTTTCAAGCAACATCGGAATGTTGACGCCTGTCACGACATCCATTTTTTCTTTCGGTAAAGCAATCTGGCTCGCCGCATTATACGGGCTGCCGCCAAATAAATCAACCATGAAAAGTACACCTTCTGAAGCGTCAATCGCATCCAATTTGTCAGTGAACTTTTGAATTAATGTATCTGTGTTTTCCCCTGGAACGAAGGTGATGAATTCCACGTTATCTTGCTTACCGATAATCATTTCTGTCGATTTAAGCAATTCGCGGGCTGATTCACCGTGCGTCCCAATAATGATACCTACTGGCATAGTTATTCCTCCTTTTTCTCTTTGTCAGGATTCTGTCATCACCTCATGTATTTGCAAGGAGCGTGCCAATGTTTTGTATTCATTTTTATGTGGTGCTTCATTGCGCCTAAATGTGGGCTAACGTGTCCTTATCAATTATGTATGCTAGTAGATTGATACGGTAGGGATGCTGAATGATATACTATAGCGTACTAGAATATCAATCCGTACATACAGTGTTTATTACCCTAATACGATGGCTTAAAAACAAAAAACTGCGAAAAAAACTTATAAATAGGAGTTTTTTTCGCAGGAGCGGTTATTTTATTCAATTGTTTGATGTGTTTTAGTCAGGATGTCATAAATATAATATTGTTCATCGCTGGTCAGTGCTAGCTTCATCGGATGGAAACACGCGTGACTTGCTTCTTGAATTGCTTGAAAAATAGTTGTGCCGATGATGGCGTCACTCGAGTCATGATAGGTGAGGCTATCTTTTAAAACCATGCGTTCGATAGCGCAACCGACGTGGATGAGCAGGTTAATCTTGAGCGTGTTTTCCATCGTGTATTGTAACTGCGTTTCGAGGATGCTTGCGAATTTCAACAGGCTTGGCAGAATTTTTTTAGGATTGAGATACGTTAAAAATTCGCTGAGGCTGTCCTCAATGACTTCGCGGGCAATCCAGCTTGTCTCACTTTTTTTGATGAAAATATCGCGTTGTTTGACGATCTGGATGATTTGATCCTCGCCATCTTTGGCAAAAAGTCGCTCAATTGGCAGGAATGGAATTTGGACTTTCGGGTCGTGGATGCCGACAATCATCAGGATGTCATTTTCCTCTTGTAGCTGCTCGATTTTTTGATTGGCTTCATGGACGCCGATGGGAATGACTTTGATGTTGACGGTGGTGATGGTTTCTAGGATGTGCTCGATGAAGGCTTGCAGTTTCTCCGCAGTGCCTTCGCCGGTCGCGCAAATGGTGACGATCGCGTGTGGCTTATCGCTTAGTGTCGCGGTAGCCTCGGAATCGTAACCGCCGTAGCCGCGAAAATCTTTTAGCGAATCGTAAATGCTGTCTAAATCCATGTCGAGAATGTTGGATTTGCGGACGGCTTCGATGACGGTGGCGGTGGAAACCATGTCGATCGTGCGAACAGGGATGCCAGTGCGCTCAGAAATCACCGAGCCAAAACTGGTGAGCGAGCCCATGTCGACAAGCAGCAAGACGCCGCGCCCCATATCGAGTTCCCGCGCACGTTGGGTAATTTTGTCGAGAACGACTTTCGGGCTGAGATCAAGTGGCATATCGATGCTGTCCACGAGGCCTTCGCCAAGCAATTTCTTCGCCACGTTGACCATACTTGTTGCGCTACTATTTCCGTGTGTTGCAACGAGGACGGCGACGCGATTTTCCTCTTGATCTTTCAGAAGTGAACTGATTAGCAAAGTCAAATAGAGGACTTCCATATTGGGCACGCGAATCTGAAATTCGGCTTCGATTTCTTTCTTCATTTCACGCGCAATCGCATAACTCTCCGGCTTATCATTGACGACATTCTCGATATTGGTGTACTTCAACGGCTTATTACTACGCGCTCGTTTGAGAAATGATGTGAGGTGCAGACTGAACGCGAGTAGGAAACGCTCGTTTAATTTTTTCCCAAGTTGTTGCTCAATCTTGATTTGGATATCTTCCGTGAAATTAAGAATGTCCTCATTGACGATTTTCAAAATGTTTTCGCGGTCGTGTATCGTATTTTTGAATTTGTTATAGAAGCTATTGAGGTGCACGTCGATGTCCATCGTGATGAATTTCTTGATGTCCTCATCCTCCACGCCTTGATCCATCAGAATAGACGCCTTGTCTTCGATGATTTTGTACAGGTTAAAATTGGGCTCGTACTCGTCGGAATTGATGAGCTGTTTGCCGCGTTCTGGCATAATTATCGTGTATGGATCGAGATATTTCGAAATTTCCTGTAGCTCTTTTCTACGCCCACTAAAATGGAAGAAACCGTCTTTGATATTCATCGGCAGCGTTTTAAAGTTAATCAAGATTTCTTCCTCTTTATCAAAACTATTTAAAAATCCTTGCGCGCAGACGAGTTGAATATTCGATTTCAATTGCCCGATATTACCAAAAGTGGTGTTCCCGATCAAGGCTTTTGCGGCTTCGTCTTCAATGCGTAATGGCTTACTAATACGGTGTGCTTCGTTTGAAAGTAAGTTTTTCAAGAGGTCGACGCGTTCTTTGGCGGTTCGCTCTTCCAAGCTTGGTAAGGAAATCACAATCGGAATCCGCCGAACAAAAGTGCGCAGTAAAGAGGACTCAGGGTCTTCTGTCGTGGCACCAATGATCAGTACATTCGATTTGCGACGCCGATCTGTCTCGCCTAACTTATTAAATGTGCCGGTATCCATCAAGTAGAAAATCATTTCTTGGCCTTCCGGTGGGAGACGGTGAATCTCATCTAGGAACAAAATACCGCCGTCCGCTTTTTCAACGAGGCCTTCTTTTTCATTTTCCGCACCTGTAAAAGCGCCTTTCGTATGGCCAAAAATGTGAGACATCAATAGTTGCGGGTTGTTATAATAATCTGCACAGTTAAAAATGATGAACGGGGATTGGCTCGATAAGCGTTCCGCGTGCTGGGAATAGCGGTACATGAGGTTGGCGAATAATGTTTTGCCGACACCGGTTTGCCCAACGATGAGCGTGTGCAGGCCATTTGGTGGATAGAGCACAGCGGCTTTGGCTTGTTCGACTTGTGTTCGCAGGCTAGCGTCTGATCCGATTAAGTCGTCGAATGGGCTTCTTTGCACGATATTATGATGCATAATTTTTAGTAATGACTGGCAATTTTCGAATTCGAGTTCGTCATCTGGTAGTAACCGTTCGATTTTTTCCTCGATGGCTTGGCGGTCAAAATAACGAACGGGCCGACCGGCAATCTTGATGATTTTTCCTTGGCGGTGCAGTTCATTGAGCTCCATGCTGACGTTATTTCGTAAAATGTCGAGGGCATCTGATACTTCCGTTGCAGTAACGCCTTCATTTTGTTCCAATTGTTGCTTTATATTGTCATAGTCGTATTGCTTTATATACTGATAAATACGCTCGATGCGCTTCATGACGTATCCCTCCAGTTCCTTGATTGGAAAAATAGTGTATTAATAACCGTGATACACTAGTGAATTTCTGTATTTAGTTTAGCATGCTTTGCCGATTTGTCAAGCGCTTACAGGTCGGCTGATTGACGAGCCCAGATAAGTGGGCTAAAATAGGAAAGAAATTATTAAAAATTGGAGTTGAATCCCTTTGACAAAATTATTATTTATTAAAGCATCGCCGCTTCCAGACGATGTTTCACGCAGCATGGTTGTAGCAAGCGCTTTTTTGGAGAAGTATAAACAAGAAAATCCGGATGACGTGATTGAGCGTGTAGACGTGTACGAGCAAGATATTCCGATGATTGATGGGGCTTTCTTGGCAGCCGGGAATGAGTTACGCGCTGGCAAGGCTTTTACGGACCTAGATCCTGCGATGCAAGAACAGTTGACGAAGTTTGACGCGTTGACACAGCAGTTCATGGACGCGGATCGTTATGTGATTGTGTCGCCGCTTTGGAATCTTGGTATCCCGCCAATGTTGAAAGCGTATTTTGATACCGTGGTCGTTGCTGGAAAAACATTCCGTTATACAGCGAATGGTCCGGAAGCCTTGTTGAAAGATAAGAAAGCATTACAAATTCACGGAAGTGGCGGCGTTTATTCTACGGGTGAATCAGATTTGGAAACGCATGGCGAGCCTTATATCAACACGATTTTGAATTTTATTGGAGTGGAGACATTGCCGAGCGTGTTTGTAGAAGGCGTGGACTACGATCCAACGCGTAAAGATGAGATTTTGAACGCGGCGATTGAGGAAAGTGCTCGTCGGATTAGCTTGTTTTAATCGTTTTTTGCAGTCCAAGCGGTACCTCTACATTGGGGTATCGTTTTTTGTTTGATATTCATAAATATGAAATGGAAATGTTTTGCGAATAGTACTGATTTAAGTTATAGTCAAATTTGATATAAATAAAACATAAAAGAGGAGTTGGAAGGTATGAGAAAGAAAGAGTTAAAAAAATTTATAACAGCGTTTGCATTGGGGAGTGCTTTGCTCAGTATTCCACTAGTTACAGCGTACGCGTCAGTAAGTCAAAACGTAGATATTTCGATGCAACACGAGGTGACTAATGGAGCGAAGAATAATAAATACCACAAACTATCTAAAGGGTATGCTAATTTAAAGCTAAGTGTGGCAGCATCAGGTGCAGCAACACCTACTGTGACAGTTTCACTTATGAAAGAAAAGTTTGGCTTTGATACGTCATATGGTAAGCGCAACTTCATTCCCGGAAAAAAGTGGAGCTCCAAAACCACAACACACCAATATTATGTTGATGGCAATTCATCGAGTTATTATTTAGTTGCTGAGAAATCAGGTAGATATTATGAGGTTAGAGCTACAGGAACGCTTAAAAATAAATAGGTAGGTGGAATAAATTTGATAGTCATAAAAGCTGAAATATTACTTGTTATTGCACCACTTGTATATATTCCGTTTTTAATTCATTGGATGAAACAAAAAGCAGCCATTGAAAAAATAGTATTCAAAAGTTTTATGTTTGTCTATATTGTTGGTGTTATTTCATTCACGTTATTTCCTATAGATTTGGCTACTGGTGATAGAGCGGCAATGTTTTCTGATTTAAGTTGGTTTAATTTAATACCCTTTGGAACAATAAGTGAGATATACACATACAGAGAATATGACACGTACGCTTCCGTATTCCAAGTAGTAGCTAATATTATTATGTTCGTGCCATTAGGGTGTTTATATCCGCTGTGTTCTAAATATAAAGTAAGCTGGAAACGAATGCTTGTTTTGGCGTTTGTTAGTACGGTCTCTATTGAATTACTACAGCTTATGCAGAATATTTTATATCAGACTGTTCCGCATAGAATTGATATAGATGACTTAATTTTGAATACAGCAGGAGCGATGATTGGGTTTGGATTCTTTATATTGTGCCGTCCTGTATTTAAAAAATGGAATGTATATGAGTTTTAAAGAAAACGGGTTAGCCATTGATAATAGGACTTAGGAACGGAAGCATAACTGGATTAGGATGTAAATCTAATCCAGTTATGCTTATTTTTACTTTACTTTCTATTATAAAAGTGTAAAATTATCCTTGTGTATAGCGTAACAATATTTCGCGGGTTTTAAAAGTGAGTAATCACTCATTTATGCTTATTTTTGTGATTTTATGAGCAATCAAAATGATAGCTATGGGGAAGGAATGATGGGGAAATGATTCATGTAGGTTTAGATGTAGGTTCGACGACGGCAAAAGTGGTGGCCATGGATGCATCGGGCGCGATTATTTTTCAGACGTATCGGCGCCATTTCTCGGATATTAAAGCGGTGACATTGCAAATTATGCAGGATTTAGAGAAGACGTGTGGCGAAACGGAGATGACTTTTAAGATTACGGGATCTTCGGGGCTTGCGATTGCGAAGTTTTTGAAGGTGGCGTTTATTCAGGAGGTTATCGCGTGCACGGAGGCTGTGGAGCAGGTGATTCCGGAGACGGATGTCGTGATTGAGCTTGGCGGTGAGGATGCGAAGATTGTTTATTTTTCTGGCGGGATTGAGCAGCGGATGAATAATGCGTGTGCTGGCGGGACGGGGGCGTTTATTGACCAGATTGCGACGCTGCTTCAGACGGACCCGAATGGCTTAAACGCGCTGGCAAAAGGGGCGGAGACGATTTATCCGATTGCTTCGCGTTGTGGTGTTTTTGCGAAAACGGATGTGCAGCCCTTGCTCAATGAGGGCGCGCGAAAAGAGGATATTGCGGCGTCAATTTTTCAGAGTGTAGTGACGCAGACAATAAGTGGGCTGGCGTGTGGACGGCCGATTCGTGGAAAAGTTGCGTTTTTGGGCGGACCGCTGACGTTTTTGGATCAGTTGCGCTACCGGTTTACGGAGACGTTGAAAATGCGGGATGCGGACATTATTGCGCCGGCGAATGCGGAGTATTTTATTGCGCTTGGAACGGCTTACAATGGCTGGAATGATGAGGCTGTGGAGATTGCGGAGATGATTGCGCGGTTGCGTGATTTGGATTTTTCGAGTATGGCGACGGATACGACGATTTTGCCAGCTTTATTTACGCGTGCGGGGGATTTGGTTGCTTTTCGGGAGCGGCACAATCAGATGAAGGCGCCGCGCGGGGATTTAGCGAGTTACGTGGGCGATGTTTATTTGGGCATTGATGCGGGTTCCACGACGACGAAACTGGTGTTGATGGGCGCGGATCATGAGATTTTGTATTCGTTTTATGATAGTAATAAGGGAAATCCGTTGCAGTCTGTGATTGATGCGACGAGCGATTTGTATGAAATTTTGCCGGAGAAGGTGAAGATTCGGCAGTCGGGGATTACGGGTTACGGTGAGTCGCTGATTAAGGCTGCACTGAAAATTGATGTCGGGGAAATTGAGACGGTGGCGCATTATCGGGCGGCGCGCGAGTTTTTGCCGGATGTGGATTTTATTTTGGATATCGGCGGGCAAGATATGAAATGTATGAAAATCAAGAATCAGGCGCTGGATAGTTTGATGTTAAATGAGGCGTGTTCGGCAGGCTGTGGCTCGTTTTTGGAGACATTTGCGCAGACGCTTGGCGTGTCGATTCAAGATTTTGCGGATAAGGCGTTGCAGGCGCGGGAACCGGTGGATTTGGGCTCGCGTTGTACGGTATTTATGAATTCCAAAGTGAAACAGGTGCAAAAAGAGGGCGTGCAGATGGAGGATTTGTCGGCGGGATTGGCTTATTCGGTCGTCAAAAATGCTTTGCAAAAGGTGATTAAACTGCGGAGTCCAAAAGATATCGGGAACAAGGTCATCGTGCAAGGCGGAACCTTCTACAATGAGGCGGTTCTGCGGGCGTTTGAGTTGTTGACGGAGCGCGAAGTTGTGCGTCCAGACATCGCGGGCATGATGGGCGCTTACGGTGCGGCGCTAATTGCGAAGGAGAACTACGAAACCGGGGAAGTGACGCAACTCCTTGTCTTGGAAAAATTGCGCGAATTCCAGGCGGAGACGTCCCAATCGAGATGTAATTTATGCAGTAATTCCTGTCAATTAACGATTACGAGATTTGGCGATGATCGCAAGTTTGTCAGTGGGAATCGCTGTGAGCGTGGCGAACGGGTGGAGTCTACGAAGAATTTGCTGCCGAATGTGTATGCGTATAAATACAAGCGCGTGTTTGATTATAAGTCGTTGAAAAAAGACGAGGCGACGCGTGGGACGATTGGGATTCCGCGGGCATTGAACGTTTTTGAAAATTATCCGTTGTGGCACACGATATTTACGGAGCTCGGTTTTCAGGTGAAGTTATCGATGAAATCCTCGAAGAACTTATATGAAAAAGGGATTGAAACGATTGCGTCCGAAGCGGTTTGCTATCCGGCGAAATTGACGCACGGGCATGTGATGGATTTGATTAAGAAGAAAGTGGATAGGATTTTTTATCCAGCGGTCGTGTATGAAAATAAGGAATTTGGCGAAGCAACGAATAACTTTAATTGTCCTGTGGTTGCGGGATATCCAGAAGTGATTCGCGTGAATATTGATGCGCTGGAAGAAGAGAATGTACCGCTGATTGCGCCATTTTTGACGTTGGATAATGAGGCGGCTCTAGTGAAAGGGATGCATGAGGCGTTTCCTGATATACCGCTAAAAGAGATGGAGCTTGCGGTTGCGGCGGGACTTTTAGAGGCTCGGAACTTCCGGGATGATATTCGCCAAAAAGGGGAAGAGGCGCTCGAATATATCGAGAAAAACAAGATTCGCGGGATTGTGCTTTGTGGGCATCCGTATCATATTGACCCGGAGGTGAATCACGGTTTGCCGGAGTTGATTACGATGAATGGGATGGCGGTTTTGACGGAGGATTCGGTGTCGCATCTTGGCGAAATCAAGCATCCGTTACGTGTCGAGAACCAGTGGAAATATCATGCGCGGCTTTACCGGGCGGCGAGCTTTGTCGCGGAGCAGGAGAATCTGGAGGTTGTGCAGCTGACTTCTTTTGGTTGCGGCTTGGACGCGATTACGACGGATATGGTGCAGGAAATTATTGAGGGGCATAATAAAGTCTACACGTTGCTAAAAATTGATGAGATTAATAACCTGGGTGCGGCGCGGATTCGGATTCGTTCGTTAAAAGCGGCGATGGATGAGCGGGCGCGTCATAACGTGTTGCCGACGGAGATGCCAGCGCCGAAGCCACGCGTGATGTTTACGAAAGAGATGCGAAAAAACTATACGATTTTGGCGCCGCAACTGGCTCCGACGCATTTCGAGTTGGTGGAAGCTGCGGGGCGTGAGGTTGGGTATAAGCTGGAAGTATTGCCTGCTGTGACGCCGCGCGCGGTGGATGAAGGATTGCGTTATGTGAATAATGACGCGTGTTTCCCTGCGATTTTGACGATTGGGCAAATGATGGATGCGCTCAAACATGGGGACTATGATCTGGATAATTTGGCGGTTTTGATGACGCAAACGGGTGGTGGTTGCCGCGCGACGAACTATATTTCGATGCTGAAAAAGGCGCTAGGACAGGCGGATTTGGATCATATTCCGGTGATTTCGCTGAACGCTAATGGCTTGGAAAAACAGCCGGGATTCAAAATAACGCCAAAAGTCGGTGTTCGTTTCTTGGTTGGGCTTTGTGTTGGTGACGGCTTGGACCGGATGTTGTATAAGACGCGTCCCTATGAGGTGATTCCGGGTAGCGCGAATAAACTGCACCGTCATTTTATCGAAAAGGGCAAGGAGATGCTGGCGAATTATAGTCAAGCGGCGTACGCGAAATTTTGCAAGGAAATGGTGATGGCTTTTGATAGTTTGCCGTTGAAAGAGGAAGTGAAGCCGAAAGTTGGCGTTGTCGGGGAGATTTTAGTGAAATTCCATCCTGGTGCGAATAATGATATTGTTGGCGTGATTGAGGAGGAAGGCGGGGAAGCGGTCGTGCCTGATTTTGTCGATTTCTTGCTGTATTGTTGTTATGACAGTCATTTTGCAGCGAATACGTTCGGGATGTCGAAGGTGAAATCGTTCGCGAAGCATAGTTTGGCGATTCCAATGATCAATAAATATCGGAAGCCGATGTCGGATGCTTTGCGCGCGAGTAAGCGATTTGAGGCGCCTGAAAATATTGAGGTCATCGCGGAAAAAGCGAGCCGATTGTTGTCGCTTGGAAACAAGATGGGAGAAGGCTGGTTCTTGACGGGCGAAATGATTGAGTTGCTGGATAGTGATGTGCCGAATATCGCGTGCTTGCAGCCATTCGCGTGTTTGCCGAACCATATTACAGGCCGTGGCATGATCAAAGGCTTGAAAAAAATGTACCCGAGCGCAAACATCATGTCCATCGATTACGACGCGGGTTCGAGTTCAGTCAACCAGCTAAATCGGATGAAACTGATGCTTTCGATTGCGAAAAAACAGCTTGAAACAGCAGCTACATCTGAGTCGGAAGTTATCGTTAAAAAAGAAGGCTTCCATCCGAAAGAAAAAATTGTGGATACAGCAAAACGCGTGCGGGATTCCGCGCCAATTGAAAAACTCGGCAGTACGGTAAAACGGGCACGTGAAGCCGATCCTGTTGGCCACATCGCAGGGAAAGTGAAAGCTTCCACGGAATCAGAAAAAGTACAAACAGAATCATGAATATAGATGCAGGTTTCTTGATTAGCAGGAAACCTGTTTTTCATGTAACAAAATTCACAAACAGAAAAATAGCTAAAAATACTACTTCATTGCTATAATTTGATGTTAGAACGGGTAAAGAAAGCAGGAAGGGGGAATTCACGATGATTTATTTCGCGAAGCTTGCTGGAATCGCCTTTGTTGTCTTTTTAGTGATTGACGCTGTATGGCTAGGAGTCATTGCTAAAAATCTATATAAGCATTATTTAGGTGATTTGATGGCAACGAATATCCGATTTGGCGCGGCACTTTTGTTTTATCTTTTGTTTATAGTTGGGATGGTCTTTTTCGTTATTGAACCAGCGCTTGCAAAAGACAGCCTCCAATTTGCGATTTTTGCAGGAGCATTTTTAGGTTTGCTTTGTTACGCGACATACGATTTAACGAACTTGGCGACGCTAAAAGATTGGCCAGTATTTGTCACGGTGATTGATTTGGTTTGGGGCGCGTTTATTACGGCAGCAACGTCGGGCATTGTATTTTGGCTAGCAAGAGTATGGCAGATTTCATGAAAGTGAGGACGGGAACGATGACGGATTTTTTAGATAGTAAAAAGTTGTATCATGCCTTTTTGGGTGGAGCCAAGGCAGTTATTGATGCAAAGGATGGGCTGAATGCGATCAATGTTTTTCCGGTGGCGGATGGTGATACGGGGAGCAATCTCGCGTCGACGATGTTATCGATTGTGGAAGAGTCGAAAATGGCAGCATCGGCAAAAGAGACGCTGTATACGATTTCAGAAGCTGCTTTATTCGGTGCTCGTGGGAACTCGGGGATTATTTTTGCGCAATATGTGAATGGTATGCACGTTCATTTATCGGATGATAAGCGTGTTTCGTTAGGCTGTTTTGCGCGTAGTGTCGCGGGCGGTGCTGATTATGCGTATAACGCGATGGGAAATCCAGTGGAAGGCACGATGATTACGGTGATTCGGGCGTGGTCGGAGGCGATTGCGCAGGCGAAGCATCATAGCGCGACTTTTCAAGAGGTGTTAATACATGCGTTGCAACAGGCTAAAACGGCTTTGGAGGGCACGCCGAATATGTTGCGTGTCTTGCGGGATAATGGGGTCGTGGACGCTGGTGCGAAGGGCTTTTTCACGTTTGTTGAAGGGTTTACGTCTGTGATTAATGACGAGGTATATGTGGCGGAGACGGCAAGTTTGCCGCAGTTGGTGAAGGAGGAAGCGTTGGATCAGGCGCCGGTTTTTCGTTATTGCACGGAGGTTTTGTTGCAGGGCGAGGGGCTGGACGTGGACGAGATCCAATCAGGATTGGCGTCGTTTGGGGATTCGCTGATTGTTGCGGGAACGGATGTGAAAATTCGGGTACATATTCATACGGATGAGCCACGCGCGGTTTGTGCTTATTTGGCTGATTATGGCGTGATGGTGCAGCAGAAAGTGGATGATATGCAAAATCAATTTGACGTGATTCATCATCGAAAATATCGGATTGCGTTGGTGACGGATTCGGTGGCGGATTTGCCACAGAGTGTGATGGAGGACTACCAAATTCAGGTTATTCCGCTACACATCACGCTTGCTGGGAATGATTATTTGGATAAGGTCACGATGGATACGGGAACGTTGTTTGAGCGTTTGGAAGGTAGTGATGCGTATCCGACGTCTTCTCAGCCGAGTGTGAAAGCGGTCGCGAATCAGTTGTCATTTTTGGCGAATCATTATGAGCATGTGCTGGTTTTGACGGTATCGGGAAAACTTAGCGGTACGCATGAAACGGTGAAAAAAGCGGCGGAGAGTGTGTCGCGGGATATTGTGGTGCTGGATACGCGGCAGAATTCGGGTGCGCAAGGATTGCTCGTGAAGGCGGCGGCTGAACAAATTGCGCTTGGAAAAACGTTTGCGGAAGTGCAGTCGTTCGTGACGCAGAGCATTTCGCAAACGAAGATTTTTGTCAGTGTGCCGAATTTGGATGCGATGATTCGATCGGGACGCCTCGGTGAAAAAGGGGGCGCGATTGGCAATACGTTGCGCTTGAAGCCGGTCGTTTCGCTGTCTGATACTGGCGCTGGAACGGTGAGCGATATTGCTTTTAGCTTACAGAGTAGCACGAAGAAAATTGCGTCGCGCGTGAAGAAAATGGTCGCGCGGGCCGAAGTAGCAGAATACGCGATTGTCCATGCGCACACGCCAGAACGAGCGGCGGAATATGAGGCATTGTTTACGGGCATCGTTGGAAAGCCGCCAGCCTACATGATGGAGATTTCATCGATTATTGCGATGAGTGCGGGCGAGGGCTGCGTGGCGATTGCGATTCGAATGCAGTTAGATGAAGGGGAGGAAACATAAGATGGTATATTGGATAGCAGGCTTATTATTATGGATTTACTTTACAATTTTGTTCCTATGGGCGCAAAAATTAAAAAATAACTCGATTGTCGATTTAGCGTGGGGACCAGGATTTGTTATTGTCGCGCTCTATACGTATTTTTTCGGTGGCGAGATGACAACGCAAGGCTTGATGGTAACGATCTTCGTCTTTATTTGGGGCATGCGCCTTTTTCTACACTTGGCGAATCGAAATATCGGAAAACCAGAGGACTATCGCTACGTCAATATGCGCAAACGTTGGGGGACAAATTTTGCGAAACTAAAAGCGTATTTGAACGTCTTTATTTTGCAAGGCGTGCTGCTTTATATTATTAGTTTGCCGATTCTACTTGTGAATACAACACCCGCAAACGAACTGGCTTGGTGGAACTACGCAGGAATCGCGATTTGGATTATCGGTTTCTTTTTCGAAGTCGTGGGAGACGAACAATTGCGCCGTTTCAAAAAGAATCCAGCCAATAAAGGTAAACTCATCATGACGGGGCTCTGGAAATATACACGCCATCCGAATTATTTTGGCGAGGCGCTCAGTTGGTGGGGAATTTTTCTAGTGAGCATCATTGGTGCAACCAGTCTGTGGGGCATTATTGGTCCCATCATTATCACACTGCTACTTTTATTCGTATCCGGCGTGCCACTTCTTGAAAAGAAATACAAGGACCGCCCCGATTTTCAGGCTTATGCCAAGCGAACATCGAAATTCATTCCGAGCATTCCAAAGAAAGAAATCGAAAAGTAAGGGTCATGCAATTTTAGTCATTGTATGTAGACTTTGTGACGGTATTGCCCAACCTCTTGTAATCTATCTGGATTCCTTTAGAATAAAAGGAGTGTGAAAAAATGGATAACAATGAGGAGTGTACTGCATGAAGAAAAAACTTACTTTAATGTTCGTAGTCGTTTTGACAGCTGTGATTACTCTAAGTGCATGTGGGAGTAACAATGCCGTGGAACCAAAGGCAGCCGCAGACATCGCTGTGAATACGATTATCTTCAATAAAGATGTCGAGAAATACAAAGATACATTCGGTAAAAGTGCCACCGCTCTGCAAATAAACAATAAAGAAACCTTTACAAAGCGATTTGCAGCGAACTTAAAAATAACGGATGGTAGTATGAATGAGGAAATAGGCGATTTATACGATGCCTATACAAAACGTGCGAAAGAAGTAACCAAATATACATCAAAAGTAACGAACGACGACAAGAAAAAGCCAACTGTCGAAATTTCTGTCAACGGTCTGGATATGGCAAGCATGCAGGCAGAAAGATTGGCCGCTTTTAAAGCAAAAGTGAAAGCAGACCCATCCATTGAAAAAGACAAAAAAAAATCTGCAAAAGCGGTCATTGATGGCTATAAAACAACGATTCCAAAAGCAAAAGCGTCCAAAAAAGCAGTTCAAGTAAAACTGAATCTAGAAGCTAATGAAGATCAGTGGAAGATCAAGGATGACGAAGATTTTGCCAACAATTTATACCGAGCGTTCTTTACTGGAACCGCACAATAAAAGAGTTGCGTCGCAAAGAGGCTAGCTGACTTGAAACTATTATGCGAAACATTCCCGTCTAAATACTTGTAATCTGCTGGGATTCCTTTAAAATAGGAAGAGTATGAAAATAAGGTTGGGAAAAAGGAGTGTATCACATGAAGAAAAAGTTAGCTTTAATGCTTGTCGTTGTTTTAACAGCTGCGATTACCCTAGCTGCATGTGGAAGTAGTGCGGTAGAGCCGAAAGAAGCGGCAGATATCGCTGTTAACACAATCATCTTCAACAAAGACACAGATAAGTTCGAGGACGTATTTGGGGAAGATGCGAAGAATTTAGAAAAAGAAATCAAAACAGGTTTCAAAAAAGGGTTCACGAGTAGCTTAAATATTACAGATGGTAGTATCGATGATGAGGTTGATAAATTATACGATACGTTCGCCAAACGCGTAAAAGAAGTCACAAAATATACAACAAAAGTAACAAATGACGATAAAGACAAACCAACCGTTGAAATCTCTGTAAACGGCCTTGATATGACAGGCGTGCAAGCAGAAATGACAACCGCTTTACAAGCTAAAGTAAAAGCCGACCCATCGATTCAAACCGATGCGAAAAAAGCCGCTACTGCCATGCTTGACGTGTATCAAGAAACCATCGCAAAAGCAAAAGTTTCTGAGAAAGCCGTTAAAGTGAAAATGAATCTAGAATCAAACAAAGATCAGTGGAAAATTAAAGATGCAGACAAGTTTGCACAAAATCTTTATTTAGCCTTCTTCACTGGCACGGTTCAATCTTAATATTTGAGCCAATAAGGGAAGCCCGACGAACGCGTAACATGCAGCGTTCATCGGGCTTCTTTTGATATTATCGTTGTCCGACTGTGAAACGAGCGCGTACGTGTTTCGCGTTCTCGGCTTCGTCTACAAGTGCGATGGCGTAGTCTTCCATGCTGATGTAGCTGTTTCCTTTTGCATCAACAATGAGCTCGTCTGTTCCTGTTGTGTAAGTACCTGTGCGTTCGCCGGGTTCGAATAATCCTGCTGGGCTGATGAACGTCCAGTCAAACGTCGCATCTGATTTTAGGTGGTCTAATTGAATCGCTTGTGCGGCTCCTGTTGCGTAATAGGGAGCTTCTTTGAATAATGGTGTGTCTAGAACGCGCGTTCCTTTATCGTCCACTAGCGAGCTTGCTGCACCGCCAACAACGATGAGACGAGGCGTTGTTGTTCCATTTAGTTCCGTAATCAGATGGTCGATCGATTTCCAATGGTTATCTGATACCTCGATTGGTGCGCTAAAAGCATCCACTAAAACGTCAAAAGCGGCGACATCTTCTTTTGTGAGGCTGAAAATATCTTTTTCAATCGCGGGCAATGATGTGTCCTCTAGTTTACTAGCGTTGCGAACGATGGCTGTTACCTCATGCCCTCGATTTTTGGCCTCCGTCAATACGCGTGAACCTGTGCGACCTGTTGCTCCGATAATACCGATTTTCATAATAAATGACCTCCTCATGATTTTAGTTGTAACTATTATTGTTACAACGATTGATTTTAGTATACCGATAATCCTGTGAAATGTAAAGGATAAAGTTTTTCGAGCATAAAAAAAGAGGCAAGAAGTCGTTGGTAGACCTTGCCTCATTGCTGTATTAAGATAGAGTCACTTTTTTCATTTTTTGTGTGATGACGATGTTGGAGACCGTGAAAATAAGCAGTGCGGCCCAGATGAATAGGAACGCGATGAGTTGTGTGCTATCGAAGGCTTCGTGGAATACGAAGACGCCTAGGATGAGCATGAGTGTTGGCCCAACGTATTGGATGAAGCCGAGCATGACGTAGGAAATTCGTCTCGCACTTGTTGCAAAGAGCAGTAGTGGAATGGCTGTAACGACGCCAGCTCCGAAAAGAACGAGATTAGTATCCAAACCGAATTGCATGAAAGCATCCTGCGCGAAAAATAGCAAAAAGATCATCGCGAATGGTGTCATAATAAGCGTTTCAATCGTTAACCCGCCCCACGCACTGATGGGAACTAATTTCTTAATCAAGCCGTAAAGTCCGAATGTGACAGCCATCGAAATTGCCGCCCATGGGAAAACGCCTTGATGAATGGCTAAAATAAGTACGCCGATTGCAGCGGATAGCACGGCTAACATTTCGCCACGGCTGAGTTTTTCTTTTAGAAAGACTGTTGCAAGCAGGACGTTCACGAGTGGATTAATATAGTAACCAAGGCTCGCGCTGATTACATGACCGTCATTCACGGTGAAGATAAAAATGAACCAATTGGCCGTGATTAAAACGGAAGCAACGGAAATCGCTAGAATCAGTTTGGGACGTTTGAAAATCGAGATGATTTCCGTCCATACCTCTTTTGTTTTGCCAAGAATCGCTATAATCGCCACCATAAATACGAACGACCAAATAATTCGGTACGCTAGAATTTCGCTAGCCGGGACAGCCCCAGCCATTTTCCAATATAGCGGTAATACTCCCCAGATAATATAAGCCCCGATAGCAGCTAATATACCTAATGTTTTTTCTTTTTCTGCATGCATGTCCTCACCTTTTCTATTAAAAAATAATAGAACCATTGTAACACATATTTGGAGGGGACAAGGCGGAAATTTAATATAAGTTGCTGAAATATTTTTTTTCGCATATGATAAGGGGAGAACTATGGGAGTAGGTGCGTGATTTATGCTAACGAAAAAGCAAGTGATTGATGAGAAAAGAGAACAGTTGACGCCTGATAAAAAAGCGTACATGAAGACGGTGGAATGGATCATTGGCGCTGAGAAAAATGTGTCAGAGCAGGAGAAAGATGCATTTGTGTTGCAGGCGATGGATCAACTCGTAGCATCAGAAAAAGCAAATCCCGCTCAGGTTCTAGGGATGGATGCAACAGCTTACGGTAGGCAATTGACGAAGCAAAAGGCGGAGCAATCACCAAATACAAAGACGGATTATACGAGTCAGATTCCGTTGTTTGTTTTGATAGGAATTTTGGGCATAAGTCTCTTTTTAGTCGCTATGGGGATTATCGGCCTGGTCACTAAAGATAGTGTTATTTATGCAGGGACATTTGTGTTGACCGTTTTGATGGTTTTTATTTGTATCGTGTGTATTTTAATAGGCGGGTACATATTGTGGAAGCATTATTCGGTCACAGAATCGAAATCAATGGCTGCCTACTTTTTAATAGGCAGTGGTATTGTCGTTATGTATGTTTTTGTACTTGTATTCTTGTTGATGATTTTGCCAGACCTAGGCCCCGTAATGAGCGGCGGAGCTTTGTTTGAATTGATACTAGGCGTTGGAGGATTTATGACAGCGGCACTCGTATGGAAAAAAATCCAGAAAAATAAAAGGTGAAGTTATGATACTCATAATCAAAAAGGAGATAAATCATATGCGTCTTTCATTAATTGTACATATATTCGGAAGCATAATATTTTTTCTATTCTTAAGCTATATGACAATCACAAAAGCAGATAAAAGCCTTATACTCTTATCATTAGGAGCCATGATATATTTCATATTGATGACACTAATTACCTACCGAAATTACAAAAAAAATAAAAAAAGCAAGTAACACTAACAAACAAAAAGCGCCCTTTTACCCCCTAAATAAAGTGGTACCCATGTCACGGACGCTTGTAAAAAAAGAATTAAGCACTTGCTAGAAGATGGTTTCTGTATTGTACAGGAGCCATTTTTTGTTTGCCCATGCTGGGCAAACTCTAACGGATGAAAGTCCCGAGTGCGATCTGGTAGTGGTAAGCACCTAGCCAACAGCAAGGGTGTCCATGGCGACGTGGAATCTGAAGGAAGCTCAAGGCAAATCTCTGATCCGACAAACAGAAATCACATAGAAGGCGACATGCAAGGATAAGGTTGCAAAAGAAGCCGAAGTCCAATAACTACTAGAAACTTGTATGGTGTAGATGTGGCGATAGATGGAGAAAATGATGCCAAATTCATTCTCTAGTATCATTTTGATACTTCTAGCGCCCTTTTTAAAACCGTGACGATGGAAAGCTTTTAGTATAATATCGCGCGAGGCCTCGTCTTGATTTTCTAGCTGTGTTCGTTGCGATTGACACTGTACATACCGATAATAGCCTGATCTAGATACCTCTAATAAGCTACAGAAATAGCTAACGCAACGAGAAAAGTTGTTATTTGAGACCAGTGTTTGAATCTATTGAAATTTCATATCCGTTGTTAATCTGTTTTTTCTTGTGAAGCACCTTCCTTCTATCTTCTCAAGCTTTTTTTAAAACCTCTACTTGTTCTTCTAATACAGCTGTTCTTGCTTGTTGTCGTTGGATTGATTCTTCAAGTGTCAGTACTCGTTTGAGATTTTTTGAGCCTTTTGCGATTGTCCATCAAACCAATGACACTGTCTTTTTCATAGGCTTTTTCCAGTGGCTGGCACATTGCTCGAAACGTTTCTTCCATTTGGATTTTGTTTTATTTTTTGGATTTCGGCGTTCGAGAATAGTTTTTTGCTCATGATTGCTTCCTTTCTAGCGGAGTTATTGCTTTATTTGAGTATAAAAAAAACCTATAGAATGCACTTCTTTTTTGAAGTGTCCATTCTATAGGTACCATTGTAGATTGAGCGTCTTAACTTCACCTTTTGCATTATTTGGAAACTTCGATTTGGATGTTAAGTTTTACTTCGTCGCCAATCAGTACGCCGCCAGTTTCAAGTACTGCGTTGTAATTTAGGCCAAAGTCTTTACGATTGAATTTTCCAGTTCCTTCAAAGCCAGCAACCATATTGCCTGACATTGGGTCTTTGCTTGTTCCTTCGTACTCCACATTTAGCGTGATTGGTTTTGTAACGGAACGAACCGTCAAATCACCAGTCACTTTGTACTCGTTACCGCCATCTGCAACGATATTAGTAGATTTAAAAGTAATCGATGGGTAGTTCTCAACATCGAAGAAATCCGGGCTCTTCAAGTGACCATCGCGCGCTTCTTGACGCGTATCGATAGACGCCGCATCAACGGTGAACGTTAGGCTAGCCGTTGTTAAGTCTTCTGGATCAAGCGTTAAATCAGCGCTGAAATCTTTGAAAACGCCTTTCACTTTAGATACCATCATGTGTTTTACTTGAAACTCGATTGAACTGTGTGCTGGGTCTACATTCCATTTTTCTACTGTCATTTTAAAATTCCTCCAATTAATATAATTTTTTGTTGGCGCCATCTTCATTTTGCTCGCCAGTGGGATTCGGCGTTTAGACCGATTGTTTTTAGTCCCATTATTAAGGTTTCCTTCTCTTCCTCGTCTAACACATCGAGTTGTGCTTTTATCAATGCTTCGAACTGCGGAAATAAGTTGCTGATGAAAGCTGTGCCTTGTTCTGTTAGCTCTGCATAAATGATACGGCGATCATTCGGGTCTGCTGTGCGAACTAAGTATTGTTTCTTTTCAAGTTTGGTGACCATGTACGTCGTGTTGCCGTTTGAAATCAGATTTTTCTGACCGATAGCTTGCAGTTGTTGTGGTCCAAGATGATAAATCTGCTCTAAAACACCGAATTCACTTGGCGTAATACCATGTTCCTCGACCAATCTGGCCGTGAGTTTTTGAATCCAGCCTGCTGATCTTAACAAAACGGTAAACAATTTCAGATCAACATTGTCCAAGGAAACCACCTCGTTTCAACAAAATGTTTTAATATCGAAATATCTTACAAACAAATAATAACATACTTATAAAAAGTAAGTCAAGAGATTTAGAAAAAAATTTTAAAAAAAGTGGATTTCGTTAAGTTTATGTAAAGATGATTGTGTATAATAGAAAGTAGCGTAAAATAGAAGAGGAAGAGGTGATGATAGATGGAATTGAGTGAAGATAGAGTAAATCGGGTACGGGACGTGTTGGGCTCGTATTGGGCAATCAACCGGATTACCGCGAAACATGCGGAACAGAACGCATTGAGTTTAGGCCTGTCATTGCAACAAATGGCGATACTTAATATTTTGTATGGACGTCCAGAATCGACGGTAGATGATTTAAAGAAGAAACTATTCACATCGACAGAAGTCATTTCGGCAAATGTTGATGGCTTAGTTCACGCCAGACTAGTCGAAAAAATGAATACGGAATTCGTGGAAAACGCAGATGCTTGGCGCTTGCAATTGACGGAAAAGGGCAAAGAGATGTCAGAGCGCTCGACGCAAAACGCTTTTGCTTATAAAGCCATGATGAAAGCGTTGGATGAAATCGATGATGCGGATATAGATAAGTTGATTGAGATTAACCGGAGAATTGAAAGTTTGTTAAAAACAGACTAGGAAAAACTGCGAAACGTCTCTATCGAAGACGGCAAATGTCAGCGCATTGAGAGATTGAAAAAAGCAGATTGGCATCAAGCCAATCTGCTTTTTTCAGTCACGTTTTCCATCTGCATATGAGTGTTCATCAAAAGAACATTCGTCGAGTGGGATCACTTTTGATTTTTGCGTATACTTGTAAATAAGCCAAAATGCTAGGAAAATCGGTAATCCGATATAGGAAATCGCGATTTTCTGCCACCATTGTGGGTTTGTAATATCTGGATGTAAGAAGGCGTTGTAATCTTGCCCAACGATAACTAATAAACACAGTACTAGCGCCAAAATCGGGCCGAATGGGAAGAATTTGGCCTTATATTTCAGGTCGTCTAAGTTCAGACCTTGTTTCACGTATGCACGTCGGAAACGATAATGACTAATCGCGATGCCGACCCAAGCGATGAAACCGGTCAGACCAGATGCGCTTAGAAGCCAAGTGTAAATAACGGCACCATTGTCGCTTAACGTCGTGATAAATGTCATTGCACCAACAATTGTTGTCAAAATAAGAGCTGCCATCGGAATCCCGCGGCGGTTTACTTTGGATAGGAATTTCGGTGCTTTCCCGTCTTTTGCCATGGACCATAACATCCGCGTCGAAGCATAAAGTCCAGAGTTACCAGCGGATAGCACGGACGTCAAGATAACCGCGTTCATCACAGAGGCTGCAATGGCCAGACCAGCTTTTTCAAAAACGAGCGTGAACGGGCTGATCGCTACGTCTGTTGCTTCGCCGCCAAGTAAATTTGGACTAGTGTAAGGAATAATCATCCCGATAACGAAAATCGCAAAAATATAGAAGAGTAAGATACGCCAGAATACTTGTTTAATAGCTTTAGGCACGCTTTTTTCAGGTGTCGCGCTTTCGCCAGCTGCAATACCTACGAGCTCCGTTCCTTGGAAGGAGAAACCGGCGAGCAGGAAGGTCCCGAGTATCGCGAAGAATCCACCGTTAAATGGTGCATCTCCCATTGTGAAGTTCTCAAAACCGATGAAATGACCACCAAGAATACCAAGAATCGTTAGCACACCGATGATTAAAAAGACGATAACGGTGACTACTTTGATAATCGAGAACCAGTATTCTGATTCCCCATAAGCTTTGACGGATAGGGCATTTAGGCCGAATATGAGCAATAGGAATACGGCGCTCCACAGCCAAGCCGGTGCATCTGGATACCAAAATTGAATAATGAGTGCGGCAGTTGAAATATCGACAGCAAGTGTGATCGCCCAGTTGAACCAATAGTTCCAGCCGAGTGCGAATCCAAATGCTGGATCAACAAAACGGGAGGCATACGTACTAAAGGAACCCGAGACAGGCATGTATGTCGCCATTTCCCCGAGGCTCGTCATTAAAAAGTAAACCATTAAGCCAATCGCAGCGTAAGCGACAAGTGCGCCGCCGGGACCTGCTACTGCAATGGCATTTCCGCTCGCTAGGAATAATCCTGTTCCAATCGAGCCCCCAATCGCGATCATCGATAAATGACGCGTTTTTAAATCTCTACGAATGTGACCTTGTTGATGTTCTTTTTTCACAAGTAAAACTCCCTTTCTTCTCTGTTTGAAAATGAGGTTTTGGGAACAAAAAAACCGATCCCGTGTGCTTCTTTCGAGATCAGTCTATAGATACCAACATCAAAAAGCGTTAGATAGCACATCCGTTTCGTCAAGCTAATGGCAAAAACGGCAGTCCTGTTTCTTTCGACAACAGTCCCAGCTAAAGAGCAGTCATACACCTGTCTTCACTTCGGCGAGCATCCTTTTCGCGATGAGTCATCGGTGTGTGATGCACCTCGTCAGCGTTACTTGTGAATTTCGCAACCTCTACCTCACCGTTTGGATGAGGATTTTATTAAGTTTTCATGTTCTATAGTAACGAATATAGCGAGGAATTGCAAGGCTTTTTTGTATTTTAAACGTTTTTTAAGGCTTCACGAACGGTGCTGTAAGTGGGAATGCTTGGTAGGCGATTGTCGTAATTAACCATCAACATCGCGAATCGTGGGGAAACACCGGTCAACATGAGGCTCACGCCCGTTAATTTCGTTAAGGCTAAAAATTTGATCAAATTCGCGGCCACTTCTTCATTGAAATCAGCTAGCCCAGAAATGTCCATAATTAAATAATCGATGTGACTTACCTCAAGATAGGAAGCTACATTTTGCGTCATTTCTTCAAAGCGATCTGTCGATAACGCGCCAACTAAGGGAAGAACAGCGACGCCTTCTTGGACGGGAACGATCGGCGTCGACATTTTGACGATTTCTTCAATTGAATCTTCGAGCAGCATTTTGTATTTTTCTTCACGCGTGACATCTCGTTGAATGCCGATAAAGTAGTTTTTCCCAGATGCTTCGTCGTGAATCGGATCGATCGTCAATTCATTGAAAAAGATATCGCCATTTTTGCGGTAATTTTGAAGGAAGACGCTGACGGTTGTGCGATTTTTAATGGCTTGGCCGATTTTAGCTAGCGCGGATTTGTCTGTTTTGCGACCTTGGAGCATGTGGCAGTTTTTCCCCATAACTTCTTCGGAGGTGTAGCCGGTGATTCGTTCGAAGCCACTATTCACATAAATAATTGGATTTTTCGGTAAATCGCCGTCCGTAATGATAACGCCAACACTGGTCATATTTAATGCTTTTAGAATAATATTGAATTGCAACTCTGCTTCTTTATTTAACATGCCAAACAAGCCCCCGTTTTCGATTTTTAGATATGTCCATCATACCAAAAATGACAGCAAATAGAAATGGCTTTTTGGAAAATTCATCTGCCGTTCATAAAGGTACGGTATTGTTAAAAATAGCTTTTTTTCTGATAAAATGATGATAATATAGTAAGAAAGCTCTTTTATTTGACGAATTACTGTGCGAAAATGTGCAAAATGTAGTAACATAGGAGGGTAGAATAGTGAAGTGGAGAGAGGAGTAATTTTTGTGCAACAACAACCTTCCGTAAATGAGTTGAAAGAATGGCGTAATGTGATGTTAATGCATCGTTTTGCCTTAGAAGAAGTGAATACAAAATTAAAAATATTGAATGATGAGTTCCAATTCCTGCATGATTATAACCCGATGGAGCATTTGAAATCACGGGTGAAGAGTTTTGAGAGTTTGACGGCGAAATTGGAGAAAAAAGGACTCGATATTACGCCGGAGAATGCCTATGAGCATGTGCATGATATTGCCGGCATCCGAGTGACGTGTTCGTTTGTGTCGGATATTTATAAGATTTATGAGATGTTGGCGAACCAAGATGATATGACTATTTTGAATGTGAAGGATTATGTGGAGAATCCAAAGCCTAATGGGTATCGGAGTCTGCATTTGATTTGTGAAGTGCCAATTTTCTTGACGAATACCTCGCGCAAAATGTGTGTGGAAATTCAGATTAGAACGGTTGCGATGGATTTTTGGGCGAGTTTGGAGCATAAGATTTACTATAAATATAAATCGACGGCGCCGGCGCATCTGACGCAGGAACTTTATGAAGCTGCGGCAATTATCCAGCACTTAGATGAGAAAATGAAGTATTTAAATGACGAAATTGACCAATATAAAACTGAGGTTGAAGGCGAATAAGGGGTTGAAAAAGGGTGGACATATTTTATTACGTATTAATCATGCTGGCGACGATTTTAATTTCGAACGTTGTAAACCGGTTCATTCCGTTTGTGTCGATACCGTTGATACAAATCGGATTGGGTGTTTTGGTGGCTTGCATGCCGCTTGCGTTCGAGTTGAAATTGAATCCGGAACTATTTTTGGTGTTATTTATCGCGCCATTGCTATTTAATGATGGGAAGCGAACGGATCGGCAGGCGTTGTGGAACCTGCGCGCGCCGATTTTAATGTTGGCGTTAGGGCTTGTGTTTGTGACGGTGCTCGTGATTGGGTATTTTGTCAACTGGATGATTCCAACGATTCCACTCGCGGCGGCGTTTGCACTGGCAGCAGCACTTGCACCGACGGACGCTGTGGCTGTAGGTTCGCTTTCTGGACGCATCGATTTGCCGAAAAAAATCACGCATCTTTTAGAGGGCGAGGCGCTCATGAACGATGCTTCGGGCTTGGTTGCCTTCCAATTTGCGATTGCGGCGATGGTAACGGGAGTGTTCTCGATTTGGAGTGCTTCGGTTAGCTTTGTGATTATCGCGGTTGGCGGGATTATTTGCGGTCTCGTGCTGACTTTCATTAAATTTAAATTTCTAAAATGGATTCGTAGTTTGGGCATGGAGGATGTTACGCTACATATGTTGATTCAAATTTTGACGCCATTTGTGATTTATTTGGTGGCGGAGGAACTGCATGTATCTGGTATTTTAGCGGTCGTTGCGGCTGGGATTATGCATGCGTTCGAGAAGCGGAAAATGGATCCGATGACGGTGAAATTGAACGTGGTTTCACAAGGTACGTGGTCGGTTATTATTTTCGTGTTGAACGGTTTAGTTTTTATCATTTTAGGAACACAATTGCCAGATATTATTCAAGTCGTTTGGCAAAATTCGGGCGTGAGTAACTGGCAAGTCGTGTTTTACGTTCTTCTCATTACGTTTAGCTTGATTGGGATTCGCTTCTTGTGGATTCATTTAGGCTGGCTGATTCCGCATTTGATGAAGGGAAATGATTTGAGTAAGCCGAATTTACGAGCGACGGTGCTGACTTCTTTATCGGGTGTTCGTGGCGCGGTAACGCTTGCTTCGGCGCTCTCGATTCCGTTTGTACTCGGAGATGGCAGCCCGTTTCCGCAGCGATCTTTGATTATTTGCATCGCATCCGGCGTTATTTTATGCTCGCTGATTATTGCGACGGCGATTTTACCAATTTTAGCTCGAAAAGATGAGAGCAAGTCGGATAGTCCTCGCGCGGAGAAATCAATGAAGCTGAGCGTTTGTCGGCATGTCGTAGAGCAATTAAATCGAGAAATAACATCGGAAAACAAGGCGGCGACACAGGTTGTGATGGACGATTACCGCGGGCGTATGCGTGCTATTCAGAAAGAGGATATAGATGCGGGCAAACAACGAGAAATCGATAAAGAGCAACATGCTTTGCGATTACAAATTGTAGAGTGGGAAAAGCAAAATACGGAGAAATTGTTGACGCAGGGCGAGGCTAGTAAGCAGGCGGCTAATCGTTATAATAACTATCTAGATGCGATGGAAAAAGCCCTATCAGGTAGGGGCCGTTCGCGCTCTGGTATGATGGGTATGATGTTCAAACGGCTGATGCGCCAAGTGATGCATCCGAAGCAGTGGCAAAAGGCGAAGGAAAAAATGAGCGAGATGAAGCAAAATCCGGAACAATACCAAGAAATGATTGGCGAGATTAGGGATTTGCGTGAAAAGAATACGCATGTTGTCAATGAGAACTTGATGGCTTTGTTGAACGATACGAACCAAGCGGTGATTTGGCCGCTCATCAATGAGAATAAACGGATTATGGAACAGATGAAGCAAGAACGTGGCACTATCAAATCCAGAGAGAAATTCGAACAAGCGAAAAAAGATGTGCAACTTCAAGCGGTCCAAATTGAGCGGGATGTCATCCAAAATCTATTCGAACAAGGTAAAATTTCAAGGGATTTGGCGCGTGAGTTGAGGCAGAACTTGAATTTATATGAAACGTATTATTTTGGGAATGAAGAATTAGCGTGAATAGGCAAGCCTGATGGGAGTATCCAACTTTCACAGGCTTGTTTTTTTATAAAAAAGTATTGCGGTAGTAGGGGGGATGATGTATAATTAGCGGTGCTGTAGTAAACATGGAGTTTACTATTACTAAACAATAATGACTCGGAGTTTACTTCTACTAAACTAATAGGAAGGTTGCGACTATGGATATTGGCAAGAGGATTAAGAATTTACGACTTAGCAAGAATTTGACGCAGGAAGAGCTTGGGGAGCGAACGGATCTAACGAAGGGCTATATTTCACAGTTAGAGCGGGATCTGAGCTCGCCTTCTATTGAAACGTTATTTGATATATTAGAGGTGCTGGGTTGTACGCCGAAAGAATTTTTTGATGAGGAAGAGCAGGAGCAGAAGGTTGTGTACGGCGCGAGTGAGCATACTTTTTTTGAAGATGAGGAAAAAGGGTATCAAGTAAAGTGGTTGGTACCTGAATCGAACGAGAAGGAAATCGAACCAGTGTATTTAACGCTCTCTGGAAAAGGGGCTTTTAAACAATTTGAGCCTTCGTTATCAGAGACGTTTGCCTATGTGTTAGAGGGGAAAGTGACTATCAAATTAGGTAGGAAAATATATACGGCGGAAAAAGGCGAGGCAATTTATTTCCATGCTTCGGATGAACACCAAATTTGTAATGAGGAAGACGTGCCGGCGACGCTGATTTTGGTGGCGACGGATTCGTATTTGTAAGGAGGAAGACGCAAATGGCAGAAACAATTATTCGCTTTGAAAATGTGACAAAGCAGTTCGATAATGATCCACCAGTACTTGATAATGTAAGTTTTGAGATTGAAAAAGGGAAATTCTATACGCTGCTCGGGCCGTCTGGTTGTGGTAAAACGACGATTTTGCGGCTGATTGCTGGTTTTTTGGAGGCAAGTGATGGCAAGATTTTTCTGAATGATAAGGTGATTAATGATATTCCGGCGAATAAGCGACCGGTCAATACGGTTTTTCAGGATTATGCGCTATTTCCGCACTTGAATGTGTTTGAGAATGTGGCTTTTGGGTTGCGTATTAAGAAATTGAAGAAAGACGTGATTCAGCAAAAAGTGACGGAGGCGTTGCGGTTTGTGAATTTGGCGGGATATGAGCAGCGTGAGATTACGGAAATGTCTGGTGGTCAGCGTCAACGTGTGGCGATTGCGCGCGCGATTGTGAATGAGCCGGAAGTTATTTTGCTAGATGAGCCGTTGTCGGCACTTGATTTGAAGTTGCGGACGGAGATGCAATATGAGTTGCGTGATTTGCAACGTCGGCTTGGCATTACGTTTATTTTTGTCACGCATGATCAAGAAGAGGCGCTCGCGATGAGCGATGAGATTTTTGTGTTGAATAAGGGCGAGATTCAGCAAAGTGGGACGCCGATGGACATTTATGATGAGCCGATTAATCGCTTTGTGGCGGACTTTATCGGGGAGTCGAACATCGTTTCTGGTAAAATGGTGCAGGATTTCGAGGTCGAGTTTGTGGAACGCCGGTTTGAGTGTGTCGACCAAGGTTTCAATCCGAATGAGGTTGTCGAAGTCATTATTCGACCGGAGGATTTGGAAATTACGGCGGAGGAAAAAGGGAATCTGCGCGTGACGGTTGACTGGGTCTTGTTCCGCGGCGTTCACTATGAGATTGGTTGTATCGATGAGGACGGGAATGAGTGGCTTGTGCATTCGACTAAAAAAGCACGAATTGGTGAAAAATTAGGACTGGCGTTTGATCCAGAAGCAATCCATATTATGCGTCTTGGGGAAACCGAAGAAGAGTTTGATGCCCGTCTAGAAAGTTACGAAGAGGCGTAATGAGATGACGAGACGAGCGCGGACTTTTTATCTGATTCCTTATGCCTTTTGGATTTTGCTTTTTGTTATTGCGCCGATCGTGTTGATCGCCTACTATTCGTTTTTTGATATTGATGGGAACTTTACGTTTTCGAATTACGTGAATTTCTTTACGCCGGTTTATTTAAAAATGACGGTGAGCTCGTTCTGGTATGCGTTTTTGATTATGCTATTCACCTTATTGATTTCATATCCGACGGCGCTCGTTTTGACAAAATTGAAGCATAAACAGCTTTGGTTATTGTTGATTATTTTGCCGACTTGGATTAATTTGTTGTTGAAAGCCTACGCGTTTATGGGGATTTTTGGGACGTACGGGACGGCAAACAAGTTTTTAGAATTTATCGGGATCGGCACGCAGCAGATTTTGTTTACGGACTTTAGTTTCCTGTTTGTGTCGACGTATATTTTTATTCCGTTTATGATTTTGCCGATTTATAATGCACTCGAGGAGATGAATCCGTCGCTCACACACGCGGCGCAGGATTTGGGTGCTACGCGCTGGACTACTTTTTGGCGGGTTGTTTTTCCGATTACGCTCGATGGTGTCAAAGCGGGATGTCAAGCGGTGTTTATTCCGGCCTTGTCGCTCTTTATGATTACGCGTTTGATTGCGGGAAACCGGGTGATCACGCTTGGGACGGCGATTGAGGAGCATTTCTTGGTGACACAGGACTGGGGAATGGGCTCGACAATTGGCGTATTCTTGATTATTGCGATGTTTATTATTATGTTTGTAAGTGGTGCCAAACGGAAGAAAGGGGCGGTGAAATGAAGAAAAATAACAAGTTGGGAAAAATTTATTTAGCCGTCGTATTCTTTGTTTTGTACGCGCCAATCTTCTATTTGATGTTCTACTCCTTTAATGCGGGCGGAACGATGAATCATTTTAGTGGCTTTACGTGGGATTATTATAAAGAAGTATTTCAGGATACGCGACTGTTGATTATTGTGTTGAATACGTTCGTGATTGCGCTACTTTCTTCTGTCGTAGCAACGATTCTCGGCGTTCTCGGTGCACTGGCGATTCGCTACATGCCGCGCCCGTTTGCTAAAAATTCCTTGCTGAGCTTGAACAACGTGCTGATCGTTAGTCCGGATGTTGTGATTGGTGCTTCGTTTCTGATCTTCTTCACGATTTTAGGTGTGAAACTGGGCTTTATTTCGGTACTCGTATCGCATATTGCGTTTAGTATTCCGATTGTCGTCTTGATGGTTTTGCCAAAATTGCAAGAGATGAGTCCGACGCTAATCGATGCAGCGCGTGACTTGGGAGCAAGCCAGTGGAACGTGCTTAGCAAGGTGATTTTGCCGTATATTTCGCCTGGTATTTTTGCCGGATTCTTTATGGCTTTAACGTATTCACTCGATGATTTTGCGGTGACTTTTTTCGTAACGGGAAATGGCTTTTCGACGCTTTCTGTAGAGATTTATTCGCGGGCGCGCCAGGGGATTTCGCTATCGATTAATGCGTTGTCGACCTTGCTATTCCTATTTACGATTGTGCTCGTGATTGGCTACTACTTCATTAATCAGCGCAATGCGAAGGCCGCACAAGCGATGGAGGTGCCGAAAAAATGAAGCAATTAGTTCGTGTTTTTGGTCTGGTCGTTGTTGCGGCGCTTCTGATGATGGTGCTGACGTATTCGCTGAACAAATCGGAAGGCTATTCAGGTGGCAACACGCTGACAATTTACAATTGGGGCGATTATGTGGACCCCGACTTACTGAAAAAATTTGAAAAAGAATCTGGTATCAAAGTGATTTACCAGACGTTTGATTCGAATGAGGCGATGATGACGAAGATTGAGCAAGGCGGGACAACGTTTGACATCGCGGTGCCGAGTGATTACGCGATTAGTAAGATGCGGGAGGAGAATTTGTTGATTCCGCTCGATAAGGCGAAATTGCCGAATATGAAGTACTTGAATCCGCGTTTTATGGACTTGTCGTTTGATCCGGGAAACAAGTATTCGATGCCGTATTTCTGGGGCACGCTGGGCATTATTTACAACAAGAAAATGATTCAGGACATCCCGTTCACGAGTTGGAATGATTTGTGGCGCCCGGAATTGAAAAATCAGATTCTGCTCATTGACGGTGCGCGTGAGGTGATGGGGCTGGGACTGAACAGCCTTGGCTTCTCGCTGAACAGTACGGATGAGGCGCAATTGCAGGAAGCGTTGATGAAATTGAAGGAAATGACGCCGAATGTGAAGGCGATTGTTGGGGATGAAATCAAGATTTTGATGGCTGGAAATGAGGCCGGAGTTGCGGTGACGTTCTCTGGTGAGGCTGCCGAGATGCTGGACCAAAATGAGGATTTGGAGTACGTGATTCCAAAAGAGGGCTCGAATCTATGGTTTGATAATATGGTCATCCCGAAAACTGCGAAAAACGTCGATGGGGCGCATAAATTCATCAATTTCATGCTAAAACCTGAAAATGCAGCGCAAAATGCGGAATATGTCGGTTATGCGACGCCAAATGAAGCCGCGGTGAAACTTTTGCCAAAAGAAATTTCGAGTGATGAACGCTTCTATCCAGACCTAGACCAATTGAAAAATTTAGAGGTTTACGATAATCTAGGAAAGAAAATGTTGGCGCATTATAATGAATTATTCTTGGAATTCAAAATGTATCGTAAGTAGACCATTTTTGTGAAATCACCCAACTTTTGTGTGCAGCTAGGTTATAGATTGTAATTCATCGATTCATCCCTTATAATCCAGATGTAACTTCATTTGAAAGGTGGAAAATAAGATGGCAAAATTACATTCCTATTTAAGTTTTGAAAATGCGAAAGAATCGATGGAATACTATAAAGACGTGTTTGGAGCAACTTTATTGGAGCGTATGAAAATGGATGCAAACATGGCGAAAGAGTGGGGCGTAACAACAGACAATCTAGAGGATACAACGATTCATGGCGGATTTGTTGTGTTGGGAAATACGATTTTCTGTAGCGACCGTTTTGGTGAAGGCCAACCGTTTTCCTCAAGCGTTACGTTGATGCTTGATTTCAATTCAGAAGACGCAGAAGAAGTTGCGGCACTAGAGACACTATACAAGAATGTCACAGAAAGTGGCGTAGAAATTATCGACCCGCTAAAAGAACAATTCTGGGGCGGTAGAATGGGTATTATTAAAGATAAATACGGTTTAACATGGATGTTCCACGCGCAACCGTATTCGCGATTTGCTAAATAATATGTGAAAGGCGACGAGTATAAATCTAAAATTAGATGTAAGCTCGTTGCTTTTTTCTATCGTAATTTTCCAAAAAACTGTAAAAGAAGTGATGGCAGAACGGTGAGCGTACAGGTATCATTAACCTTTAAAGTAAAATTTTAAAGGAGTGCGACACATTTATGAAGAAATTAAGTATCATTGTCATGACTGGTTTACTGGTTACGACAACACCGGGAAATTCGGTGTTAGCAGCAACATTTGATGGACCAGACAGTGCCGAAAGCGAGGCGTCCATTCGAATTTTACCAGGGACAGGCACGACTGATCCTGAAATCACAAATCCAATCGATCCAGGAGAGCCTAGCGTGCCAGTTGACCCAATCAATCCGAATCCTGGTGCACTGCGAATTAACCACGTATCAGACTTGAATTTTGGCGATGTCACATTAACGGGTCGGAAAGAAACGCTACACGCTGAAAAAGTGAAGACGAAAACAGATCAAGAACTACCAGCGTTTATCAATATTGCCGATTTACGTGGGACTGGAGAAGGTTGGTCTTTAAAAGTATCGCAAAATGGTGAGCTTGTTCGTGGCGGTGTTCTTGGGTTCCAACCAGAATATAATGGCGCTGACAAAGGTATCGAGACGGTCGGTGGCGAGCTTGCTAGTGACGGCGATGAGATAGATTTACTGATTGCAGGAGAAAATGCTGGAATGGGGAGTCACTCGGCGTTACTTGGCGGAATGGACGGCGTGACGCTAACGATTCCGAAAGACGCCACGGTTGGGAAACAGCAAGCCTCCTTAAACTGGAATATCGTCGCAGATCCATCGACGACCATTCCAGATGAAGTAGTCGAAATTCCCGATAGTCATTTGCGCACAGCTATAAAAGAGGCGCTTCGTGTAACGGATGACAATCAAATCACAAAAACAAAGATGGAAACCTTAACGGAATTTACAGCATTGGATAAAGGTATTGTGGATTTAACAGGAATCGAGTATGCAAGCAATTTAAAGACGCTAAAACTGGATAACAACAGAATTACGAACGAGGGCATTGTTCCAGCAACAAAGCTAGCAAAACTGGTCACCGTGGATATTAGTGGGAATCAAATAATGAATAGTAAAATATTATCAGATTGGGCTCCTACGATTTCTTCTAAACCATTGGAACGTATTAATGCACACAATCAAAATCTTGGTAGAACATTAAGCATACTGAGTCCTGATGATGTAGCTTTACTCGAAATAAAATGGATAGACGCAGCAACACTCCAATTACGAAATTTGATTGGCAATTCAACAGGTAGCTATTCTAGCCTCTCTGGTGTGAGACTAGACGGCAACAGCACGACTTATTATTTTATTAATCATCAACTATTTAACGTTGATGTAATAGGAAACGTAAATAAACTGAAATATGAAAGTAGTTGGGGGAGGACAAAAATCGGGTATGGTGCTTACGTAGAAGTGGATGATTTAGATGTACAAATTGGAGGTTAATAAAGTATAGAGAGATGGTAGGTAGAGTCGCGATACATTGGCTTTACTTACTATCTTTATTTGTATGACTTCGAAATGACATGTACAACTTGATTTCTTGCCCCAAGAAGCATAAAATCAAGAGGTTAGCTTAGCAAAACTGAAAGAGGCAAGGAAGTGAACATATGTTTCAAAATTTACCAGATTCTTTTTTACAAATGAATACGATTTTTATCTCGATTATGATTGAGGCTTTGCCGTTTGTGTTGATTGGTGTTTTTATTGCAGGTTTCATTCAAATGTTTATTTCTGAGGCGTTTATTGCTAAGATTATACCCAAAAATCGATTTTTAGCGGTGATTGTTGGTTCGGTTATCGGTGTGCTTTTTCCGTCGTGTGAGTGCGGGATAGTACCGATTGTCCGGAATTTGATTGCAAAAGGGGTACCGCTTCATGCGGGAATCGCGTTTATGTTGACGGCGCCAATCATTAATCCAGTCGTGCTATTTTCGACCTATGTTGCGTTTGGAAGTACGTGGGAAGTGCCACTGCTTCGTGTTTTAGGGAGTTTAGTCGTCGCGATGGTTGTAGGGAACGCGATTGCTTATTTTTATAAAGGTGAGGGTTTGAAGGAAAAGTTTCTATTGTATGAAACGGCGGGTGAGCGCAGGGAGAAGGCTGAGGCACCTGCTGTGATGGCGATTGCCGGAATGGGCGGGGCGGTTGCTTCGGGAACGGCGCATACGATGCCAATGGAGACGGAACACCACCATCATCACGATCATAGTCATGATGATGCTAAAATGCCGATGAAAGATAGGATTTGGCATACGTTGCAACATGCGGTGGATGAATTTTTCTCAGTTGGGAAATTTCTTGTGTTTGGCGCGTTACTAGCGGCGGTGATGCAGACGTATATTAAGACGTCGACGCTCGTTTCGATTGGGCACGGGCCAGTTTTGTCAATCCTATTAATGATGGTTTTGGCGTTTGTTTTATCGCTTTGCTCGGAGGCGGACGCGTTTATTGGTGCTTCTTTCCGCAGTGTTTTTTCGACGCAATCGATTGTTGCGTTTCTTGTTTTTGGACCGATGCTCGATATTAAAAATCTCATGATGATGCTGGCGACTTTTAAAGCGAAGTTTGTGGCATTTATCGTGATCGGCGTTACGGTGACGGTGTTTGTCTATGCATTATTTATTTAGAAAGAGGGCGTTTTGATGTTTCGTGTGTTTATTTTATTCGGATTCGCCTTCTACTTGATGCAACTGCACGTGACGGGCGATATTAGTAAGTATATTAATATGAAATACTCCTATTTGTCTCTAGCTGCGATGATTGCTGCGTTTTTCCTCGGTTTGGTGCAGCTTATCATGATTTTCCGCGACGAGGATTTGGAGCAGGATCATGCGCATATGGGGCACACGCATGACGGCGAGAATACGTTTTGGAAAAAGATTTTGGTATATGGACTGCTTATTTATCCTCTGATTGCTGGATTTATGTTTCCGATTGCGACGCTGAATTCGACGATTGTGGACGCAAAAGGATTCCATTTTCCTAAAAATAATGCGGCGGGCGATGATCCGTATGCGATGAATCAGTTTTTGAAGCCGGATACGAGTGGTTATTTTGGTAAGTCTGATTATGAGAAGATGATTGCAAAAGAGAAGAACCAGATTATTGATCAGGATCCAATTAAAGTAACGGATGCGAATTACTTGATGACGATGGAGATTATTTACAGCTATCCTGGTGAATTTGAAGGGAAGCGGATTGAATTTACTGGTTTTGTTTATAACGATCCTGTGACGAAGGGCGCGAATCTGTTTGTATTCCGTTTTGGTATTATTCATTGTGTTGCGGATTCTGGCGTTTACGGAATGCTTGTGCATATGCCGGATGAGGAGACGGATCTGAGCAATGATACATGGGTGAAGGTGAGCGGCGTGATTGAGCAGGAATACTATGCTCCTTTTAAAATGGATATCCCGGCTGTCAAGGTGACGAAATACGGCGAAATTTCGAAGCCAAAAGATGTGTATGTATATCGCAAATATTAGGTTGCGGAATCGGGTCAGATACGTTATGCTTAAACCTGTGAAAACGAAAACAAACTAGAGAAGGATGGAATGACTATGAATCATTATTCCCCCTACTTTCATTTTCCGCGCGAGGATTGGCGTAAGCTGGAAGTAAGTAAAGACCAGATGTTATCGGCGGAAGAATTGGAAGATATACGTGGTTTAAACGACCGAATCTCACTCGAAGATATCGCTGAAATATATTTACCACTCGTGAAATTACTCGCGATTCATTATCATGAGCAAATCTTCATTCACGGTGAAAAAATGGAATACTTGAAACGACATGCGACGCACACACCGTTCGTGATCGGTATCGCAGGTAGTGTGGCTGTTGGCAAAAGTACAACGGCGCGGGTGCTGAAAATCATGCTTGATCGCTGGTTTTCGAAAACGCGTAAAGTCGAGTTGATCACGACGGATGGCTTTTTATATCCAAACGCGGTGCTCGAGGAGAAAGGCTTGATGGAGCGTAAAGGTTTTCCAGAGAGCTATGATCGGAGTCGGTTTGTTGCTTTTTTGAGCGATTTGAAAAGTAATAAGGAGAACGTAGAAGTGCCGCTTTATTCGCATTTTACGTATGATATCTTGGAGGAGACGCGCATGATTAGTCAGCCGGATATCATCATTGTAGAAGGGATTAATGTGTTGCAAGTGGACCCTGAACAAGCCGTTTTTCCAAGTGATTTCTTTGATTTCACGATTTATATGGACGCGGAAGAAAGCGAGATTAAGCGTTGGTATTTGGAGAGATTCTTCATGCTGCGCGAGACCGCTTTTCAAGATACAAGCTCCTATTTCCACCGCTATACAAAAATCAGTGAGGCCGAAGCACGCCAGTTCGCCTTAGATACTTGGGATAAAATTAATGGCGTGAATTTGAGGGAAAACATTGAACGGACGAAATATCGCGCCCAACTTATTTTGAAAAAAGGCGCAGACCATTTGATATCGGATGTTTATTTAAGGAAGTAGCGCAAGGTGTTGAAAAAGGAAAAAAATGTGTTAAGATGGTGTTAGGAAAAAGAATCAATGGACACACAGAAGAGCCCCGAATCTGGTTAGAGACGTCGGGGCTTTTGTTGTGGCTCTTATGAAGCATTTCTTGCTGAATTAGAGCCTCAATATGCATGAGAACGAAGTGAACATGTAATCCTTTAGTGGTTATACGTGACTAATTGCTGTACATAAATATGAGCTCGATTTGCCACGATGTTCTAACCAATACTTATAAGTGACGAGCGTTATACCTACAAGAATCGGAGCAACAATGCTGGAAAAAATCAGAATCAATGGAACACGCCTCCCTGACTAAATTAAGTCTTTATTGTAAATTTTTATTCTAATGCATTTGGATGTTTTTCTACCCCTGTTTACAGCTTTTTACTTTACTTTTATTTTTTTTAGGTTAAAATAAAAGTGAGTAATCACTCATTTATGGTTTTTAACCTAGAGGAGGTTTTAGAAATGGGAGAAGTAGCGATTCGGGTGGCAGATCTTGATGTGTCATTCGGGAAAAAACAGATTTTAACGGATATTGGACTGGAAGTGGCGAAGGGTGAAATTTTTGGATTGATTGGTCCTTCTGGGGCTGGGAAAACGACGCTTGTGAAAGTCATTGTCGGAATGGAAAAAGGGGATTCTGGCGAGGTGACGGTGCTGTATAAGCGGATGCCGGATCTTAGTGTGATTGCCAATATTGGTTATATGGCGCAATCGGATGCGTTATACATTGATTTGACGGCGAAGGAGAACATGGAGTTTTTTGCGGCGCTGTATTCGCTTAAAGGGGCGAAACGGAAGGAACGGATTGCGTATGCGGCGAAACTTGTGAATTTGGAAGGGGAATTGAATAAGCAGGTGAGCGATTTTTCGGGGGGGATGAAGCGGCGGTTGTCGCTGGCCATTTCGATGTTGCAGGATCCTGATGTGCTGATTTTGGATGAGCCGACAGTTGGGATTGATCCGGAATTGCGGAAGTCGATTTGGGAGGAACTGGACATGTTGAAGGGGGAAGGCAAATGTATTCTCGTGACGACGCATGTGATGGATGAGGCGGAGAAATGTGATCGGTTGGCGATGGTTCGTGATGGGAAAATTATCGCGGTTGGGACGCCAGCGGAATTGGAAGCGCAGACGTCGACTGGGAAATTGGAAGATGCCTTTTTACAATTCGGGGGTGCGAAATCATGATGCGAGTTATGGCGATTGTGAAGCGGATTGCGAATCAGTTTAGACGGGATAAAAGGACGCTGGCTTTGATGTTTATTGCGCCGCTTATTTTGATTACGTTGATTAATTATTTGTTTGATGGGGATACGGTGAAGCCGAAAATTGGCGTGGAAGGTGTGTCGTCATCGATGGTAACGCAGCTCAAGGATACGGATATGTCGGTGAAGCAGTATAGTTCTGTTGGAGACGTGAAGGGGACGATAAAGTCAGACGGGCTGGATGCTTTCGTGAAGCAGGATGGCGCGGATGTGATGCTGACTTTTGAGAATAGTGATCCTGGTGTTAGTAAGCAGATTCAGATGAAATTGCAGGCGGCTTTGATGGCGGAGCAAAAGGACGCGATGAAGCAGCTGGGCGTTTCGATGCAGGAGGCGAGTGCGAAGATACAGCAGTCGTTGGCGGGAATTGCTAAACAGTATGCGGCGCAAACAGGGCAACAATTGGATATTCCGGCGGTGAATTTGAAGATTCCGGAACAGCAGCAGTTATCGATTGACACGGCGTATATATATGGAGATGCGGACACGACGTTTTTTGATACGATTGGACCGATTTTTATTGGGTTCTTTGTTTTCTTCTTTGTCTTTTTGATTGCTGGAATTTCTTTCTTGCGGGAGCGGACAACGGGGACTTTGGAACGGTTGATGGCGACGCCGATTAAGCGGTGGGAGCTGGAAACGGGATATTTGCTCGGATTTGGTATTTTTGCCCTAGCGCAGTCGATTATTGTGGCGCTGTACTCGATTCATGTGCTAGATATGGTGCAGATGGGGTCGATTTGGTATGTCTTGCTGATCACGTTGATGCTGGCTATGGTTGCTTTGACGCTCGGAATTTTGCTGTCGACGTTTGCGAATAATGAGTTCCAAATTGTGCAGTTTATCCCGATTGTGATTGTGCCGCAAGTGCTATTTTGTGGGATTTTCCCGCTGGAGGGCATGGCGGATTGGTTGCAGTGGATCGCTCACATTATGCCGCTTTATTATGGTGCGGATGCTTTGACGTCGATTATGGTAAAAGGAGAAGGATTCAGTGGTTTTGCAACGGATTTCTACATTTTGGTCGGATTTGCGCTCGTATTCATGATTCTAAACATTTTTGCATTGAAAAAATATCGTAAAATATAGGAAGGACTGGCGGCGATGGCGGAAAGTAAGGACATTCTGACGCAAATGTTAGAGGTGGCAGAGCAGGATAAAAAAATGAGTGAGAAGCAGAAAAAAATCGTGGCGGCGGCGATTGAATTGTTTGCGGAACGTGGTTTTGCAGCGACATCGACGAGTGAAATTGCGAAGCGTGCTGGTGTTGCAGAGGGGACGATTTTTAGGCATTATAAGACGAAGAAGGATTTGTTGACCTCGATTACGGTGCCGATTATGATTGATAGCGTGGCTCCGTTTTTAGCGCAGGCTTTTGTGGCGGAGGTTTTTGAGCAGGAATATCCTGATTTTCGGACTTTTTTAATGACGCTTGTTCGGAATCGGTTTGAGTTTGCGCGAGAGAATAGTCAGGTGATCAAGATTTATATGCAGGAATTGCTGTATCACGAGGAGATGCGGGATCAGTTTTCGAGGGTATTTATGGTGCATGTGAAGGGGCAGTTTGATCGGATTATTGGCTTTTATAAAGAGCGTGGGGAAATAAGTGAGATGCCGAACAGTACGATTATGCGGACGTTGATTACGAATATTGTTGGCTTTTTGGTGACGCGGTTTATGATTATGCCGAGCGCGGAGTGGGACGATGAGGCGGAGATTGAGCGGACGGTGAGTTGTATTTTAAATGGTATTAGTTAACAAAACAGGGTGGATGCGCCAGATTTAGCATATCCACCCTGTTTCTTTAGTTTTTTCTGGAATCTGCGACGATGTGAATATCGATGCCGTCTGTTTCTCGCATAATCGCGTTGACAACGGAGCCTTTTGTGAGCTCTTCCAATCGTGTTTTTACCGATTGACCCAGGATGATTTGCGTGATGTGATGTTTTTTGGCCACCTCTGTAATGACGCTGAAAATTTTGCGATTATGGTTTGTTTCAATTAGAAAATGGGCATCGAATTCATTCGCAAGTTTTTTCCAGGATTCGTATTTTTTACGTGTATAGGGATCTAAATCGCTAAGGCTCCCGGGTATGGCGGTTAGAATGAATAGCTCGGCACGCAAGCGATTGGCAATTCGCCAGCCACGCCGGATTAGTTTTTCTGCATTGTCGTCATTTTTAACGCAAACAAGAATTTTCTCATTTACGGCAGCAGCGCGGAGTTTTGCTTCGGTTTTGTCCGTTTTGTCATCGACGTCATCGGCAACTTCTCGAAGCGCCATTTCACGAAGGGCGGACAAGTTGCGTTGCGTAAAGAAATTTTCGAGTGATTGGTTGATTTTATGACTGGCATATATTTTTCCTTCACGAAGCCGTTTTTGAAGCGTTTCAGCGGAGACGTCGATCAGGATGACTTCGCTTGCTGTGTCCAAAAGATGGTCGGGAATGCGTTCACGGACTTTGACACCGGTAACGGTTTGCACAGCGTCATGTAGACTTTCTAAATGTTGAATATTGACGGCGGATAACACATTAATGCGATGATCGAGGATTTCGAGCACATCTTGATATCGCTTGCTATGCTTGGAGCCGGGGATGTTGGTGTGCGCGAGTTCGTCAATCACCACAACATCTGGATTGCGTGCTAGAATCGCTTCAACGTCTAGGTCTTGGAAAACGGTGCCTTTGTAGGGAATCTCTTTTAAAGGAATCGTTTCGAGATTACCAATCATGGCTGCTGTTTCTGGGCGATTATGCGTTTCCACAAGACCGATAACGACATCGATGCCTTCTTTACGCAAATCTTGAGCCTCTGAGAGCATCCGATAGGTTTTGCCGACGCCCGGAGCCGAGCCGATGTAGATTTTCAGCTTCCCTTTTTTCAAGCGCTCGATTTCGGCAAGGATTTCTTCTGGACTTTTACGGCGAAAGGAAAAATCAGCTTCTTCGGACATGGCGGTGGACCTCCTTAATCAAGTAGTTTTTCCAAGGCTAGATTTAGTTCAAGAACGTTGATGCGCGGTTCACCAAAAATACCGAGGGAGCGTGTTGTCGTGTTGTTTGCTACCAGTTTTTGAACAGCGTCGGGTTTTAGGTTGTTTGCTTTGGCAACACGTGCGACTTGTAAATTTGCACTGTCAACCGAGATATCAGGATCGAGTCCTGAGCCTGAATTCGTGACTAAATCAGCAGGGATATTCGTGCGTGGCATCGATGGATTTTCTTTTTCTAGACGCTTAATCGATGCTTCCACGCGTTTTTTCAGTTCTGGATTTGATGGTGCTAAATTCATCGAACCGCTTGCGCTGGCATCATTTTCAATCGATGAAACGCGGCCGTGAAAGAATTTTTCTGATGCAAAATTTTGACCGATCCATTTGGAGCCGACGACCTGGTTATCCTTTTTAATCAAAGAACCGTTCGCTTGGCTTGGAAATATAACTTGTGCGACGCCGGTTGCAGCGAGCGGATAGATCAGCCCGCAAATGACGGTGAACACGAGACATAATCGTAGTGCTTTCATCTTGTTTTCCCTCCTACATAAAGACCGAAACGGCCATATCAATGATTTTAATACCGAAAAATGGGGCAATGACGCCGCCAAGTCCGTAGACGAATAGGTTCTTTTTAAGCAGTTTGCTAGCTTTCATCGGTACATACTTGACGCCTTTCATCGCGAGTGGAATCAAAATCGGAATAATGACGGCGTTAAAAATCAGTGCCGAAATAATCGCGCTAGTAGGGGAGTCGAGTTGCATAATATTCAGCTTGTCCATGGCAGGAATCGCGATGGCAAACATGGCTGGAATAATCGCAAAGTATTTGGCAATGTCATTTGCAATGCTGAACGTTGTCAACGCGCCACGTGTCATAAGTAACTGCTTACCAATCGACACGACTTCGATGATTTTTGTTGGATCAGAATCGAGATCGACCATGTTAGCCGCTTCTTTTGCAGCGATCGTTCCAGAATTCATCGCGAGACCGACATCTGCTTGAGCCAGAGCCGGCGCATCGTTGGTTCCGTCGCCAGTCATCGCAACGAGTTTGCCGAGCGCTTGTTCATCTTTAATGACCTGAATCTTATCCTCGGGTTTTGATTCTGCGATATAATCATCGACGCCAGCCTCTGCCGCAATCGTTTTGGCGGTCAATGGATTGTCACCGGTACACATAATCGTTTTGATTCCCATTTTTCGGAGCTCGGCGAATCGTTCTTGCATTCCAGGTTTCACGGTATCTTTCAAATAAATAAAGCCGTAAACCTCCGAATCAACCGAGACAGCGAGCGGCGTACCACCAAGGCGCGCGATGCTATCCCCAACTTCTTGCATTTCTGCGGGCAAAATGCCACCAAGACTCTCGACCCAGCGGCTAATCGAATCCGCCGCGCCTTTTCGAATTTTGCGACCATCTTGTAGTGTAATGCCGCTCATCCGTGTTTCTGCTTGGAACTCGATTTCCTCAGCAATTTGCGCGTCATCACTAGGGAACGCGATGTGCATTTGCTTTGCGAGTGCCAAGACCGACTTACCTTCTGGCGTATCATCTTTTAGCGAACTTATCGCTGCAATTTCAGCTATCTCCGCCACCGAATGACCACCCACAGGCAAAAATTCACTCGCCATCCGATTTCCAAACGTAATCGTTCCCGTTTTGTCCAAAATAATCGTGTTGATATCACCGGCAGCCTCCACGGCTTTCCCGCTCATCGCAAGGACGTTAAAACGCGTCACCCGGTCCATTCCTGCAATACCAATCGCCGAAAGCAGAGCACCAATCGTCGTTGGAATCAGGCAAACAAGTAGCGCAACAAGCGTTGGAATCGAAAGCTCGACACCATTAAAACGAGCAATCGGATAAAGCGTAATCACAACGATCATAAAAATAATCGTGAGTGTAATCAGCAAAATCGTGAGCGCAATCTCATTCGGTGTTTTTTGACGCTTAGCTCCTTCGACCATGGAAATCATTTTATCGAGGAAAGATTCACCGGGATTACTCTCAATCCGAACTTTAATCGAATCACTCAGCACCATCGTTCCGCCCGTAACCGAGGCAAAATCACCGCCACTTTCCTTAATGACAGGCGCGGATTCCCCAGTAATCGCGGACTCATCAATCGAGGCAAGCCCTTCAATAATTTCGCCATCACTCGGTATCAAATCACCCATTTCGACAAGCACAATGTCCTCTTTATGCAATGTCGAGGCCGCGACTTCCTTCACCGAACCATCTTTTTGAATAAGTTTGGCCGTTGTATCTTGCTTCGTTTTTTTGAGTGAATCAGCCTGAGCTTTTCCGCGACCTTCTGCCAAACTCTCTGCAAAATTAGCGAACAAAATTGTTACCAACAAAATCAGAAAAACCGTCAACTCATAGCCAAGCGAAGCGCTAATTCCGAAGAACTGCGGAAAAAGCATTAACAACAAGACCACAAAAGTTCCGACTTCCACAACAAACATGACTGGATTTTTAATCATCGCTACTGGATTTAATTTCACAAAGCTATCTTTCACAGCAGTGAGCATCATTTCGCGGTTAAATAATACGTTTTTTTTCTCCATTTTCACACACTCCTATAAAGTTAAACTTTCTGCAATCGGTCCAAGTACGAGAACTGGCAAGAAGGTGAGGGCGCCGATAATGAGCACAACCATCACTAAAATCCCAGTAAACAAGCCATTGTCCGTTCTGAAAGTTCCAATCGTTTCTGGAATAAATTGCTTGCGCGTCATCGAACCAGCGACGGCGAGTAGCAGCACAATCGACAGATACCGACCTAAAAACATCACAATGCCGGTCGTCATATTCCAAAACGCCGTATTATCGCCAAGCCCCTCAAATCCCGAACCATTATTCGCAGCAGAAGACGTAAATTCATATAAAACCTGCGTCATCCCGTGAAAACCAGGATTGGAAATTGCATCCGTTCCTGCTGATGTAAGCAAGGCCACCGCAGTAGGGATCAAAATAATAATCGGATGTATCAGAAGCGTCAGCGTAATCAACTTCATCTCGCGCGGCTCAATTTTGCGACCGAGAAATTCCGGTGTGCGACCAATCAAAAGCCCGCATAAAAACACGCCTAGCATCGCGTACATCAACATATTAATCAAGCCAACACCGTCACCGCCAAACACCACGTTCAGCATCATTAGCGCGAGCGTCCCCATACCACCAAGCGGCGTCAACGTATCATGCATATTATTCACCGAACCAGTCGTAGCCGCCGTCGTAATCGTACTAAACAACGTAGAACCGCCAAGTCCAAATCGCATTTCCTTGCCTTCCATGCTGCCCTGCGCGTTCGAAACACCAAGCTCCGTCAACACCGGATTTCCCGCTTTTTCCGACATGAAAATAAGTCCGAGAAACACGATAAACAAGACAAACATCGCTGAAAAAATGACCCAGCCTTGCTTTTGATTTTTAGCGAAGCGACCGTACGTGTAGGTCAAGGAAGCAGGGATACACCACATCGCCAGCATTTCGAGCACATTCGTGAGCGGCGTCGGGTTCTCAAAAGGATGCGCCGAGTTAGCCCCGAAAAAGCCACCACCGTTCGTGCCCAAGTGTTTAATCGCCTCAAGCGACGCCACAGGACCAAGCGCAATCGTCTGCTTCACACCTTCCAGCGTCGTCATCACATGCGAGCTCGCCAACGTCTGCGGTACCGCGAGCCCAACCAAAACAAGCGTTAAAATAAAAGCCAGTGGCAACAATAAGCGCGTTATCGCCTTCGTGAAATCCTCATAAAAATTGCCCAGCGTCTCGCCCTTACTCGTAATCCCACGAATAAAAGCAATCGCCACCGAAATTCCAGTTGCCGCCGACGTAAACATCATCATCGTAATAAAAATCATCTGCGTCATGTTCGTCAGCGCCGTTTCCCCGCTATAATGTTGCAGGTTCGTATTCGTCATAAAACTAATCACCGTATTAAAAGCAAGCGTCGGATCAAGCCCCTTCAAACCATCAGGATTCGCCCAAAGCCCTTGCATAAAAACAATCACAAAACCAACAATCATCAAAATCCCGTTGACTAAAACGAGTGAAAAAGCATACCGTTTCCAAGTCATCGCAGGGCGCTCGCTCAAGCCAGCCAACCGAAAAATCCCGGCTTCTATTTTCTCAAAAAAGCGATTCCCCTTTGTCGGTGCCCCCGCAAAAATCTTGTACATGTAACTCCCAAGCGGCTTGATTAAGCAAAACAAAATCAAAATGACAACAACAATTTGTAAAATCTCCATGTCTCCCTATCTCCCTCAACTAAAATTTCTCCGGATGGATTAACGCATAAACCAAGTAACCCAACAACAAAATCGCAAATACCAGCATTAGTATCATCCAATAAACCTCCCACAATTCCCTAGGCTAAGTTTTAAGCTAGAGTCCAATAAAAAAACACCCCAGATTCATCATCCGCGGATCATAAGTAAGGAACCTTAACTAAACAATGCTTCATCTCCCTTTTCTTATCGCGAAATACAGGTTCTGTATCCTGTGATTCACGCCGTATGCACTTGTTAGAAATCGATTTTCAAACGAAAACATAGTTGTCGAAAAATCCCGAAACGCTAGTTATACCAGTACTTCATAAAGTGAACTATTATTTCTATTTCGAGCTATGCGACATATCATACTCCTAAAACTGAGAAAAGTAAACCATAATTTAAAATAATTTTTTGAAGCGGGGAGGGGCCACGATTTTAGGCAAAATAAAAAGACGAAGAGAAGTCCTAAAACCTCTCTTCGCCTTGCAAGTAAATCTAAGCAAACTGTTTCGAAAGCCAATTCTTACCTTCCACAAATCGGCTGACAAGCATCGCACAAACCGTGTTTCCTGTGGAATTCAATAATGTTGCAGGTATATCAATTATAGTGCTAATAATCATAATCGTCCCAACGAGCTCAGGATTGAAACCAAACACCGCACAAATCATCAATTCCCCAGTCATACCGCCACTTGGAATCGCGCCCATGACGGCACCAACAAGGAAAGCGACACCAATAATTGCAAGAATGCTCATCGGCGAAGTCATATCCTTCCCAAACAACGTGAACAGGAAGATAATCTTGATAATTCCGCCCATCACAGAGCCATCCTTATGCGTATTAGCCCCAAGAGGAATGACCGTTTCAGCGATATCATCCGGCACACCCATTTTTTTCGTCGCCTGCAAGTTAACCGGAATACACGCCGCACTCGATGATGTAGCAATCGCTGTAATCGAAGGTGTAATAACGTTTTTCCAGTAAACTTTGACACCTAGCGGACCACCCGCGATAAAAGCATACAAGGTGAAAGCGCCGAAATAATAAATAACCGCGAGTACTAAATAAAGTAAGAAAGAATTCAAATAACCATTAATAATCTGCGGTCCGAGTTTTCCAACTGTATCTGCAAAGTAACAACCAAGACCAATCGGCGCGGCGTACATAATCACCTTCACCATTTTCAAAATAACTTCCGTTCCAGCGTTCAAGAAATCAGCCACTGGTTTTCCTTTCGCGCCTGCCATCGACGTAGCGAGCCCCAAGAGGATCGAAAACACAATCAAGGGCAATAAGTTAGATTTAGAGAATAAGTCCAGAAAATCAGGCACTGTGAACGTTTTGACGATCGTCTCGCCAATTGTCGAGCTAGCCGCCTCTGGAGCAGCAGGCAAGTTCTTGATAATCTGCGTCATATCCACGCCTTTTAGCGGATTATAAATCGTCGTCCCGATAAACGCAATCACCGCAGCAATCAAAGCCGTCGTAAAGAATACCGCAAAAATAGTCCCCATAATCTTCCCAAGCCGCTTCATTCCTTGCATGTTCGCAATCGCACTCGAAACGCTCAAAAACACCAGCGGCACAATCACGACAAACATCAAGTTAAGAAATAATTCCCCAATCGGCCGAACCACCGATGTCTTATCTCCAAAAATAAGGCCAGCCGCACCTCCGACGATAATTCCAGCGATTAAGAATAAGCTGAATGCGTAGTTTTTCAGTATTTTCATATGTAGTAAACCTCCCTTTATCTTTTTCTAGAATAGCATTTTAAAGCACGAAAGGGAAGCGCTTTTTAAAAGAAGTGCAAAAGAAAACCTCCCATCCTAAAAGTTTCTTAGAACGGGAGGTTGGATGATTATTTAGTTTCAGTCGAAGTGCCGTCTGTACTATCTTTGTCTGTGCTGATTGTTTTATTCTTGTTGTTATAGTTGTACTTCGAAGGATCTGTTTTCTTGAAGCCTTCCGGTGTGTAGAAACGAAGCAGGTCGCCTTGTAACACTTCATCGGAAAGTTCGAGCTCTTTAGCTACATTGTCTTTCATTGCTTTCATAGCGTCCGTCTCAGTTGTGATTTCCTCGCCTGTTTTCTGATTGTAGAACTTGCCACCAATCATCGAGTAAGCAGGAGTAATGAAATCGCCGTTTCGGAATGGCACGACTTGTTTCGCATCTTTAGAAAGCAGGTCATTACCTAATTGGACGTAGTTTTTCGTATCCGTACCTAGCAAGTGAAGAAGCGTAGGTAAAATATCGATTTCACCGCCGTACGTATCTTTCACGCCACCTTCCACACCAGGAACACGAACCATGAATGGTACACGTTGCGCTTGAGCGTTTTGGTAAGCATCGTAATCCGTACCAAGCACTTTACTCATAGCCTGCGCGTGATTATCAGAAATACCGTAGTGATCGCCGTACATCACGATAACCGAATTCTCATACAAACCGCTATCCTTCAAATACTGGACAAAACTTTTCACAGATTCATCTAAATAACGCGCAGTTTGGAAGTAGCTATCCACGGAAGCATCACCAGTCTCTGCTGGTTTAATCGTTGCTTCTTCCTCCGAAATCGGATAAGGGAAGTGGTTCGTCAGCGTGATAAACTTCGCGTAAAACGGCTGTTTCAGTGTTTGAATATACTTCTCTGATTCTTGGAAGAAAGGCTTATCTTTCAAACCGTAGTTGGAAACATCTTTTTCATTCATGTCATAATAACTGGCATCGAAGAAATGATTATAACCGAATTGCTTGTAAATTTCGTCGCGATTCCAGAAACTCTTATAGTTACCGTGGAAAACCGCTGAATCATAACCTTGCTGACCTAAAATCGCAGGCGCTGATTGATACGTATTCTTACCTTTTGTTGAGAAGGCAGAACCTTGTGGAAGTCCGAATAAAGAATTCTCAAGCATCATTTCGGCATCGGAAGTTTTTCCTTGTCCAGTTTGATGGAAGAAATTCGTGAAGCTAAATGTATTTTTGTCCTTAAAGAACGAGTTGATAAATGGCGTAACTTCTTCACCATGAAGCTTGTAACCAATCAAGAACTGCTGGAAACTCTCCAAGTGAATGTAAATCACGTTTTTGCCTTTCGCTTTACCAAAGTATTCTGGATTTGGCGCGGCATAATTCGATTTCGTATAGTTCAACACGGCATTGACATCGCTACTATCAGCAAGGGCACGCTGGGTCGAGTTCTGTGTACTTTTCACTGCATCATACAGCTGGAAGTTCGTCATACCAAGATATTTCACAATATACGTCCGGTCAAAAGTACGCGTTAACAGCTCCGGACGATCGATTTCAGCAAGACCTAAGTTAGCAAAGAACATCGCCACACCTAGCGTCAACACACCAACCGTTTTACGAGCACGAATACGCGCTTCTTTATTTGGTTTCACAACGCGGAATACCAATAAACCAATCAGGAAAACGATATCCAAGAAGTAAAGCGCATCGGTCCAGTTCATTAAAGCGCCGATACTACCACTTTGTTCGCCAAGGCTTGACGCCTCTTTAATGTTTGGCAGTGTAATAAAATCACTGAAGAACCGGTAGTAAACCATGTTCGCAAACAAGACGATAGTCAATAGTAGATCGATGATAATAATCCAGACAAACGAGCGTCGACCTTTCGCAAATAAGGCAAGTCCCATAAAGAACACAGCCGAACTCAGCGGATTAATAAGTAATAAAAATTGTTGCATAGCATTCTCGATACCAAGATTAAATTCCGTTTGATAAGCAATATACGTTTTTAGCCAGAATAGAATGACGGCTAGAATAAAAAATCCGTAGTTCTTACTTAAGAAGCTGAGGACTTTTTGTTTCCATTCGTTCATAGTTCACCTCTCCTAATACTCTGTGTGAGTAAGTACTTTCATCTTTAATAGAATAAAAAAAACTGGGCTCTATATGTAAGAAGCGTTACGCTAATTCCAAACCCACGTTAATCTAATTGTAACATAACTTTAACAAAAACAAAACTAAAAAACATGCGTCTAGAGACCGAGTTCATCTAGGAATGCCTCAACGGCGCGGAATATCGATGCTCGGAGGGGGAATCTTGGGTGGTTTATTTGGAAATAGACTGGGGAATATAGGAAGGAGATTACGTGTATAATAAAAACGTAGAGAATAATATCGAACACTTTTCTAGGTTGCATTTGACACTAAACCTACTATATAATAAAAAGAACAGCAAGGAGGAATATATATTGAAGAAAACGATTGCCATTATCATTTTAATAGTCGGGTTACTTCTTGTACTTTCGCCGTTCATTAAAAGCGGGATTGTGAAGTACCTAAGTGGACGGGACTCGGTAACGAATTACAGTGCAGAAACGCTTGAAAAAAATAATAACAGAGACGCGAACTTTGATTTTGCGAGCGTCGAATTGCCCTCGATGACATCGGTGGTGAAAGGTGCCGCAGATTATGACAAAAATGCCGTTGTAGGCTCGATTGCCATTCCGAGCGTTGACCTCAGTTTGATGGTCTTAAAAGGGACAAACACAGCGAACCTACTTGCTGGTGCGACGACAATGCGATCAGATCAGGTGATGGGGAAAGGAAATTACCCACTTGCCGGACATCATATGCGCAACGGTTCGATGCTATTTGGCCCAGTAATGAATGTGAAAGAAGGCGCCAAAGTATATTTGACCGATTTGACGAATCTGTACACCTATGAAGTAACGAACACAAAAATCGTGAAAGATACAGAAGTCGGCGTGATTGATGATACGGAAGAACCGCAGATTACGCTAGTCACGTGTGATGTTGCGACAGAGACCGATCAACGTTTTATCGCGACAGGGAAATTGGTTTCGACAGAGAAGCTAACGAAAGAGAAGAAAGAAAAATATTTTGAATAAGATTTTTAGAATGCGTCACATGGGATTTTTATTCTGTGTGGCGTGTTTTTTTGTTGGGATTATTTTTCGTAAAACTATTTTCCTAGTTCAATCAACTATAGTTCTTAATAATTGTTAAAGAAAGCGCCTATGATATTAAATATATCCTAAAGAAGGTTCATATGGCATTGCTTAGATGAGAATTTTGAGGTACTTTTAGTATGAAGTCTTGGAAAATAGATGAAGCGAGGGGGTTGGGAAAATGAGTAACAGCTACAAAGTCAATAAAAGGCATTCAAATTTAAGTGGTAATATGAAAAAGAAAATATTTGTAGTTGTAGCGCTAAGCGTGATCTTAGTTTATTTAGGTATTTCTTTCAGTCAACCACCAATTCTTAAGGGCGGTAGTGAAAATTGGTGCATAGTTTATAAACCGAGAAAAGGTGACGAGGAAGATACTGAGAAATATCCATGGGTAGGCGTAATGAAATGGAAGAAATTAAGTAAAGTTGAGTTATTAAAAGTTGAACAGCTTGATGGCAGAAAAACATATCCTTTATTCGACAAAGAAATGCTAGCAGTTGAATCAGGTAACTTTAATGGGAAGAAATTAGTGGATAATGAAACGTTTTATAATCCGCCTAAAAAAACTGATTTGAGTGATGGGATAACGTTTAAATTGACGTGGAAGAAATATGGTGAAATAAAGTCAGAGCTTGTAGTTTTACACTGGAAGAGAAGGTTTTTCGTGACATCATTATTTTAGCGGCAGAGGATTTGAATTATTAGATAATGGAGAGCTTTGTTAGGATAAAAAAGAAATATCGCTGGTTCCTTGTGATTATTTTTATGAGCGGCTGGATAACCTACTCTTTACTGCAACCAGTTATTGTATATTCAAAAGGAGAGTATTGGAAAGTTGTATATAAACCGAGAGCTGCGGGGGTGACGGATTCAACAGAGTGTCCTTGGAGTGGCTATATAAAGTGGTGAGGCCATAGAGAACCAAGAGTGTTACGAGTAGATATGATGATGGGTAGCGAATTAGTTAATTTCCTTGAAGAGCATGATCTGAAAAATGAAAAGATGGCAATTTTGACGGACGAGCTATCTTTGATCCTGAAACACTTTACAATGGTCCAGATATCAGCAGTGTTTAGGCAATAAAAATGGCTTGGGAGAAAGATGGAAAAAACTATGAAGAAGTCGTGAAATTAAAAATGTATAAAAGAATCTTCATTCCGTTTTTCTGAAGGGTCTCGATTGTTATCTACCTTGGAGGTGAAATTTTGAAAAAAGTTGTGAAAATACTCGGTGTGATTGTGATAGCTTTCTTAGTAGTTTTCGGCGTTTATCTATACAAGAAAAATGTAGCGGAAAATGCGATTGATGCTTATATCGCGGAATATGGTATACCTCAGAGCGCAATCAGAGATGAATCTTTTGGCTATGCGAATGCGCCACCGGGGTTTGTGAAAATTGTGTACTCCAAGAACGAGGGTGATGATATCCGTTATATATTCCAATACATTTCAAAGGAAAAACGTGTAGATTATAGCGCATATATAAAAGGAACGGAGGTTGGCATAGATGATCCTAGAACCAAGGAACTAAAATACCAACCGCCAGCCTCAATGCAAAATCAATAACTGAAATAGGTAATAAGAAGAGAGCAGGTCATGAAAAAGATGGCGTGTTTTTTTCAGTCGCAAAATCTACCCTCCACCTCCATTTTAGTGTATGATAAATAGGTAAACTAAATCGAGAGAGGACGTGGCGGCATGAAGTTGACTGTGTTTGGTCATTGGGGTGGCTTTCCGAAAGTGGATGAGGGAACGTCAAGTTATTTATTGGAAGAGGATGGATTTAAATTATTGATTGATGTCGGTGCGAGTGCCGTTTCTATTATGCAGAATTATGTGGATCCGAACGAGATTGATGCGGCGATTATTTCGCATTATCATCCGGATCATGTGGCGGATGTTGGGATTTTGCAGCATTATCGTTTGATTGGTGGGATGAACGCGGATGTTCCGGTGTTGCCGATGTATGGGCATGACGAGGATGCGCGTGGTTTTTCTTATCTTTCGATGCCAAATGTCTCGGAGGGTATGGCGTATGATCCGAACAAGCCGCTCCACGTTGGGCCTTTTGCGATTACGTTTTTGAAGACGGTGCATCCGGTTGTTTGTTATGCGATGCGGATGGAGGCGAACGGGAAGGTGTTTGTATTCACGGCTGATTCGGCGTATCAGGAGTCGTTTGTTCCTTTTGCGAAGGGGGCGGATTTGTTGATGGCGGACACGAATTTTTATAAGGATTTGGCTGGGAAAAGTCAGATTCATATGGCGAGTACGGAAGTTGGAAAATTGGCGCAGGATGCTGGCGTGAAGACGTTATTGTTATCGCATTTGCCGCAGTTTGGTGAGTTGGCGACGCTAAAAGCAGAAGCGGCGTCGGCATTTGATGGGCAAATTGTGTTGGCTGAAAAAGGCCTGATTATCGAGTTTTAAGGAGGAAGTAAGGCGTGTATTTTATTGATAATAAGAATGTGTTGGATCCGACGATAAATTTGGCGGTGGAAGAGTTTATTTTGACGGAGCTCGATTTGGACGAGCCGGTGTTGCTTTTCTATATTAACCAGCCGTCGATTATTATTGGGCGGAATCAGAATACGATTGAGGAAATTAATACGGAATATGTGGCGGCAAATAACGTCAAGGTTGTGCGTCGTTTATCGGGCGGTGGCGCGGTTTATCATGATGAGGGGAATCTGAATTTCAGCTTTATTACGAAGGATGATGGGGATTCGTTCCACAACTTCGCGAAATTTACGGAGCCGATTGTGACGGCGCTTAAGAAGCAAGGTGTGAATGCAGAGTTGAAAGGGCGCAATGATTTGCTGATTGATGGCTTCAAAGTGTCTGGGAATGCGCAATTTGCAACGAAGGGCAAGATGTTTTCACATGGAACGTTGATGCTTGATCTGAATTTGGATCATGTTGTGGCGTCGCTGAAGGTGCGCAAGGATAAGATCGAATCGAAGGGCATTAAGTCGGTGCGTAGCCGGGTTGCGAACATTTCGGAGTTCATGGAAAACAAGATGACGACGGAGGAGTTTCGCGATTTGTTATTGCTCGATATTTTCGATGTGGAGAATGTCGCGGATGTGAAGGAGTATGTGCTCACGGAGGCGGACTGGGAGAAGATTCATGCGATTTCTGAGAAGCGTTATAATAACTGGGATTGGAATTATGGCAAGTCACCTAAGTTTAACTTGGAGCGGACGAAGCGCTTTCCAGTCGGTGGCATCGATGTGCGTCTTGACGTTGTGAAGAGCGTGATTGCGGACGTGAAAATTTTCGGTGATTTCTTCGGGGTTGGTGATGTGACGGAGATTGAGGATAAGCTTCGTGGTGTCAATTACGAGCGAAAAGCGATTGAAAAAGCGTTATCCGATGTGGAGATAAAACATTATTTTGGTAACATTACAATGGAAGATTTTTTAGATTTGGTTTATTAAATAGGACGGGAGAGTCTAGGCTACGGCGCTTAGGCTCTTTATTTTGGACGTATTTCTAAAAATATGAAAATGTTATATATTTTACTGGTGGTATTATTTTCAAAAAGGGAAGAAATCTGGTATATTAGAAATAAGGAAATTAGGTTTGACGGTTTCCGATTGACTTCATAATGAACGCGACAGAATGATTTTTTTGTTTTGAGAAAGAGAAAAAACAGATTATTCAAAAAGGGTGTGGTGAAGTGAGCAATAAATTGCAGATCGGGAACATGTCAGAAGCGGATACATATTTATTTAATACGGGGAGTCATTTTCAGAGTTATCAGCTGATGGGATGTCAGTTTGCAGTTGATGGACGCGGTAAGGAAGGATTCTCGTTTCGTGTCTGGGCTCCTAACGCGAGGGGAATTGCCATTGTGGGCGATTTTTGCGATTGGGATGCTGGAATGAAATTGAGGAAAATTGGTGAGACTGGGATTTGGGAAGGGTTTTCGACGGATGCGGAGCCGGGACAGCATTATAAGGTTCTGGTGGAAGATGCGAATGGGCACAGGAAATTAAAAATGGACCCGTATGCATTGGCGTTTGAGACGAGGCCGAAAGATGCGGCGGTTGTGACGAAATTACCGGATTTTAAGTGGTCGGATGGGCGCTGGATGGCGAAGCGGAAGCGCAAAAGTGTGTATCAGGCGCCGCTGAATATTTATGAGGTTCATGCGGGTTCTTGGCGGAAACCACAGGATGGCAGAGATGCGGAGTTTTACACGTTTTCGGAACTTGCGGAGACGTTGATTCCTTATGTGGCGGAGATGGGCTTTACGCATATTGAGTTTATGCCGCTCATGGAACACCCGCTGGACGCGTCTTGGGGCTATCAGATTACGGGATATTATGCATTGTCGGCGCGTTACGGGAGCTTGGAAGATTTTATGGGCTTTGTGGATGCGTGTCATGCGGCGAATATTGGCGTGATTATGGACTGGGTGCCGGGGCATTTTTGCCGGAATGATAATGCGTTGTCTTATTTTGATGGGACGCCGCAATTTGAGTATTGGAAGTCGTTTCAGGCGGATAATGTGCGCTGGGGAACGCTTAATTTTGACTTATCTAAGGCTGAGGTGCATAGTTTTTTGATTTCGAATGCGCTGTTTTGGATTGAGATGTGCCATTTGGATGGTTTGCGTGTCGATGCGGTGTCTGCCATGATTTATTTGGATTATGACGATGGGTATTGGGAAGCGAACGAGGATGGCGGCAACGTGAATAAGGCGGGTGTCGCTTTTGTTCAAAAGTTAAACACCGAGGTTTTTAAGCGGTATCCGGATATGTTGATGATCGCGGAGGAAAGTACGGCTTATCCTGCTGTGACGATGCCTGTGGATGCGAACGGACTTGGTTTTAATTATAAGTGGAATATGGGTTGGATGAACGATATTTTGAAATTTTTCGAGATGGACCCATTGTTTCGCAAGGATCATTTTAACCTCGTGACGTTTTCGTTTATGTATATGTTTAAGGAGAATTATATTTTGGCGCTGTCCCATGATGAAGTGGTGCATGGCAAGAAGTCGATGATGCACAAAATGCCAGGCGATCGTTATAATCAATTTGCTGGGATCCGAACGCTGGAGGCGTTTTTGATGACGCACCCTGGGAAAAAATTGAATTTCATGGGCAATGAGACGGGGCAATTTTTGGAATGGAAGTTTGCGGAGGAATTGGAATGGACGGATTTGGAGCAGGATTTGAATCACCAGTATCAGTTTTTTGTGCGGACGTTGAATGAGATTTATGTGGAGCATCGGGCGTTGTTTGAGCTGGATCATGATCCGGCAGGAATGGCGATTTTGGATGCGGATAATCGGGATGAGTCGTTGTTGACGTTTATTCGCCAAGGTGTAAAGCCTCGCGATTTCTTGATTGTGGCGTGTAATTTTGTGCCAGTGGAAAGACAGCGGGTGCGGATTGGCGTACCTTATGAAGGGATTTACGAGGAGCTATTGAATACGGAGTCGCATGATTTTGGCGGAACGTGGCATGTGGCTCAGCCGGAAATGCGCACGAGTCATGAGGGGCATAACGGGCAAGCCTATAGTATTGAAGTAATAATGCCAGCAATGAGTGTACTGATTATAAAACCGAAACGGATAAAAGGATATAAAAAAGGGCGGTGAGAGGGATTTGCTTTCGTTAGCAGTCCCAGATAATTATGAAAAATGACATGATTGCAATGATTTTAGCAGGTGGACAAGGTTCAAGGCTCGGCGATTTAACGAAAACGATGGCAAAACCGGCTGTTTCGTTTGGCGGGAAATATCGCATTATTGATTTTTCGCTGAGCAATTGTTCGAATTCAGGGATTGATACGGTGGGCGTGGTGACGCAGTACCAGCCGCTCGAGTTGAACGATCATATTGGAGATGGGTCTTATTTTGATCTGGATTATAAAAATGGTGGCGTGACGATTTTGCAACCGCATCTTAGTTTGGAAGGTGAGAAGTGGTTTAAGGGGACGGCGCACGCGATTCATCAGAATGTGAGTTTTATCGATAGTCATGATCCTGAGTATGTGCTTATTTTGTCGGGTGATCATATTTATAAAATGGATTATGAGAAAATGCTCGATTATCATAAGGCGAAAAATGCGGCGTTGACGGTGGCTGTTATTGAGGTGCCGATGGAAGAGGCGTCGCGGTTCGGGATTATGAACGTGGATAATACGGAGCGGATTATTGAGTTTGATGAGAAACCTGCTGAGCCGAAGAGTAATTTGGCATCGATGGGGATTTATATATTTAAATGGAGTTTGTTGAAGCAGTATTTGAAAGATGCGCAGTCTAAAAATATTGATATGAGTGACTTCGGTAAAAATATCGTGCCAGCGTATTTGAATAATGGCGAGCCTATTTTCGCGTACCGTTTTTCGGGTTATTGGAAGGATGTTGGGACGATTTCGAGTTTGTGGGAGGCGAATATGGAGTTCATTAATCCTTGCCACGAGTTGAATATTCGGGATAGGGAATGGCGAATTTATTCGAAAAACCCGATTGCGCCGCCACAGCATATTACGAAGCAGGCGGATGTGAAAAATGCGCTGATTGTGGATGGCTGTTTTATTAATGGGCAGGTGAAGCATTCGATATTGTCGCAAAATGTGAAGGTTGGCGAGAATAGCGTGATTGAGGATAGTGTCATCATGCCAAATGCGGTGATTGGGAAAAATGTCGTGTTAAAACGCGCGATTGTAGGCGAAAATGCGGTTATTGCGGATAATGTGGAAATTTTGGGTGGCGACGAGATTGAGGTTGTTGGTCACCATGAAATGATAGGAGTGTCGGAAGATGAAGGCTAATAAAATATGTGGAATCTTAAACTTATCGGAAAATAAAGAAGGACTGCAGCCTTTGACGAAAAACCGGCCTCTTGCGGCGATGCCATTTGCATGTCGGTATCGCTTGATTGATTTCCCGTTGTCGAATATGACGAATGCTGGTATCAATACGATTGCGATGTTTTTGAATGAGAATAATCGTTCGTTATTTGATCATATTCGGAGCGGGAAGGAATGGGATTTGAACACGATGTACGGTGGTTTGTTCGTGTTTGATGAGCGGAATGCGGATGATTTTTCGCAGGAGAATTATGATAATAGCCTGAACTTCTTGACGAAATCGGCGACGGAATACGTGGTTATTATGGGAAGTAAGATGATTTGTAATATCGATTTGAAGGGTGTTTTGCAACATCATAAGCAGCAGGAAGCGGATATTACGGTCGTTTATAAAAAGCTAACGGCGCCGATTGAGGCGGGGAATCATGAGAATTTGATGACGCTTGATGTGACGCCGGAAGGTAAAATTTTGGCGCATGAGGAAGTGGGCAAATCGGAGCGGGTGACTGAAAGTAGTGCGCTTAGCTTGGAAATTTATTTGTTGAAGCAGGAATTGTTGTTGAAATTGCTTGCGAATTATCGGGAAACCGGGCGTGATTTTTCGCTGGATGCGGTGATGAAACAGGCGGTGGAACATACGAATGCGAATGGGTTTGAGTATACGGGTTATTTGCGCCAAATTTATTCGGTGAACTCGTATTTTGAAGGGAATTTTGATATGTTGGAGGATCGTCATTTGTCGGCGTTGTTCCAAGAAAACCAGAAAATCCATACGAAAGCGAAGAACGAGGTGCCAACTTTTTACGCGGAGCATTCGGATGTTAAGGATTGCTTGGTCGCGAACGGTTGCTTGTTGCGTGGATCGGCGGAGCATTCGCTTCTGTTCCGGAATGTGGTGCTGGAAGAGGGCGCGCGTGTGAAGCATTCGATGGTGATGCAGGGTGCGCGAGTCGGTGCGGGTGCGCGATTGGAGTACGTGATTGCGGATAAGAAGAGCGTGATTGCGCCGGGTGTCGAGTTGATAGGTACGCGTGAGAACCCGATTGTGGTTAAAAAGGATGAACAGATTGAGACGAGCAGAGGGGCGGAAGTCGGATGAAAGTCTTATTTGCAGCAGCGGAGGTCTTTCCGTTTGTGAAAGTGGGTGGCTTGGCGGATGTGGCGTATGCGTTGCCGAAAGAGTTGGTGAAGCAGGGCGTGGATATTCGCGTGGTGTTGCCGTTTCACACGAAGATGGTGCAGGAATTTAAGGACGAGATGGTTGATGTGACGCAGTTTACGGTGGACGTTGGTTGGCGCAAGCAGTTTTGTGGTGTGAAGACACTGGTGCGTGACGGTGTGACGTTTTACTTTATTGATAACTTGTATTATTTTGACCGCCCGAATGTGTATGGGGATTATGATGATGCGGAGCGTTACGCGTTTTTCTCGATGGCGGTTTGTGAAATGATGGAGAAAATTGATTTTATTCCAGATTGGCTACACGTGAATGATTGGCATACGGGGATTATTCCGCTGCTTCTTGCGGATAAGTATCATTGGATTGAGGCTTATCGCGGGATTCGGACGGTGCTCACGATTCATAATTTGCAGTTCCAGGGGATTTATTCGCCGCGTGTGTTGGAGGAATTGCTCGGGATTGGGATGCAGACGTGGCATGAGGACGGGATTAAGTATTATGATGATGTGAACTTTATGAAGGGCGCGATTCAGTTTGCGGATCGGATTACGACGGTGAGTCCGAGCTATGCGCAGGAAATTCAGACGCCGCTTTATGGGGAGCGTTTGGATGGTTTGCTTCGCGCGAATGCTTGGAAATTGACGGGGATTCTGAACGGGATTGATCAGGAGTTGAATGATCCGGCGAGGGATTCGCTCATTCCAAACGCTTTTAGTCAGGCGGATATGTCTGGAAAAGCGGCGAATAAGGCGGCGATGCAGAAACGTTTGGGATTACCGGTTCGTACGGATGTGCCGCTAATCATCATGGTCTCGCGATTAACCCATCAAAAAGGATGCCATTTAGTCGAGGAAAGCCTAGATGCGTTATTGCAAAAGGATATTCAAATCGCGATTCTTGGCATGGGCGAGACAGGTTTTGAGGATTCGTATCGCTTTTTCGAGCATGTGTATCCTGAAAAAATGTCGGCGAATATTGATTTTGATATTGGTTTTGCACAACAGTTGTATGCGGCTGGGGACATGTTGTTGATGCCGTCTTGGTTTGAACCGTGCGGGATTGCGCAGTTGATTGCGATGCGGTACGGGACGCTTCCTGTTGTGCATGAAACGGGTGGTTTGAAAGATACCGTACAGCCTTTTAATCAGTATACAGGAGAGGGAACTGGTTTTAGTTTTCATAATTATGAGGCTGGTGTTTTCAGAAATATTTTGGAATCGGCAATCGCGCTTTATGATACGCAACCCGCTGTCTGGCAACAACTCGTGACACAAGCGATGAACAAGGATTTCAGCTGGAAAGTTTCAGCGGAAAAGTATAAGGGTATTTACGAGGAACACTGATCAAGCGCGGCGACACACGATCAGCTCCGCGCTGGTACTCGCTTTTGCCTAGGATCTAATCATTTGTCGCCGCGCTTGTGGTTTGGCGGAAACACATAGTTTTTTTAAGCCCGATAAGGAGGAATCATATTGGAAATTAGTAAGGAGCATTTTAAGAAAGAGTATAGTCGTGCATTGACGAGTCTTTATGCCTCTGAAATTCATGATTTGACGCCATTGGAACAGTACATCACATTGGGAAGTGTAGTCAAGGAGTACACGGCTCAAAATTGGATGCAGACGAAGAAGGAATATCAGCAGGATCAGGCAAAGCAAGTTTACTATTTTTCGATTGAGTTTCTACCTGGGAAGTTATTAAAAAGCAATTTGTTGAATTTAGGAATTTTGGATACGGTTCGTGAGGGATTGGCGGAGCTTGGCGTGGAATTTGCCAGTTTAGAGGCGATTGAGGCGGATCCTGGACTTGGAAATGGCGGGCTAGGCCGATTGGCGGCTTGCTTTATGGATTCGATGGCGACGTGTGATGTGCCTGGAAATGGGAACGGGATTCGGTATCGCTATGGCTTGTTTAAGCAGAAGTTTGTGAATGGTTACCAAGTGGAGCTGCCGGATGATTGGTTGAGACATGCGAATGTGTGGGAAACGCGGCGCGAGAATAAGGCGGAGATTGTGCGCTTTTTCGGTGATGTGCATTTGGAAGAGGACAAGGATGGCAATATTAAGCCGATTTATGCGCATACGGAGGATATTTTGGCAGTGCCTTACGATACGGCAATGACGGGTTATGAAAATGACACGGTGAACAATTTGCGGCTTTGGTCGGCTGAAATTCCGCCGAGTGAGGAAATGGATTACTTTTCGGAAGAGCGGCGGAAGTCGATTCATAGTATTTCAGAGATGCTTTATCCGGATGATTCGAGTTATGATGGTCGCTTGCTACGCTTGAAGCAGGAGTACTTTTTCGTGTCGGCGGGTGTGCAGAGCATTATTCGGTATTACCGGAAGCTGGGCGTGCCGATGGAGCATTTGGCGGAGAAGATTTCGATTCATATTAATGACACGCACCCGACGATGTGTATCCCTGAATTGATGCGGATTTTGCTTGATGAAGAGGGTTTGAGCTGGGATGCTGCTTGGGCGATTACGATGAAAACGTGCTCGTACACGAACCATACGATTATGGCGGAAGCGCTTGAGAAGTGGCCGGAGCAAATGGTTTCGAATCTAGTGCCGCGGATTTACCAGATTATTTGTGAGATTAATCGCCGACATCTGGAAAGCATGACGCCGCTTTATGGGGAGAATTTTACGCATCGTACAGCGGTGATTCAAGATGGCGTTATTCACATGGCGCATTTGGCGATTATTGGTAGCCACAGTATTAACGGTGTGGCTAAGCTGCATACGGAAATTTTGAAAGAGAAGGCGCTGCATGATTTTTATTTGGCGTATCCGGCTCGTTTTAATAATAAGACGAATGGCATTACGCATCGCCGGTGGTTGCTTCTGAGCAATGAAGGTTTGAGCGATTTGATTAGCGACTATATCGGCACCGAATGGAAGAAGAAGCCAAATGAGCTATACTTACTGAAAGCCTTTAAAGAAGACACGGTTCTGCTTGAAAAATTAGAACAGGTCAAATTGGCGAATAAGAAACGGTTGGCGGATTACGTGAAGGAAGCGATGGGGATTGAGATTGATCCTAATGCGGTTTTTGATGTTCAAATCAAGCGACTTCACGCGTATAAACGCCAACTCTTGAATGTGTTGCATATTTTATCACTGTATTTGAAGTTGAAGGAAACGCATTCGGAGGAAGAGATAGTACCGCGCGTCTTTATTTTTGGGGCGAAGGCGGCACCGAGTTACTCGTACGCGAAGGAAATTATCAAGCTGATTAATGCGGTGGCGGATTTGATCAACAACGACACGACGATTGATAACAAAATTAAGGTCGTTTTTGTGGAAAACTACGGCGTGACATTGGCGGAGAAAATTATTCCAGCGGCGGACATTAGTGAGCAGATCTCGCTTGTGACGAAAGAGGCGTCGGGAACGAGTAATATGAAATTGATGCTAAACGGGGCGATTACGCTTGCGACGCTTGACGGGGCGAATGTGGAAATTCGGGATAAAGTAGGCGATGAGAATATGCTGTTGTTTGGGATGCAGGATCAGGAATTGTATCATTTTTATGATTCTAATTCGTATCATTCACAGGAGATTTATGATCACAATCCGCGCTTGAAACGTTGTCTGGATGCGCTGGTTGATGGAACGATTCCGAACATTGAGGCGGAAGGACGCGAGATTTTTGATTCGCTTTTGAAGTACAATGATGAGTATTTTGTGTTGAAGGATTATGAGTCGTATGTGCACGCGCAGTCGCGGATTGACGGGCTGTATCGTGATCGGAAGAAGTGGAATCAGATGTCGCTTTTGAATATTGCACATGCGGGCGAGTTTTCGTCGGATTATACGATTATGCATTATGCGGATGAGATTTGGAATGTGCACCACAATAAAAATCTGTGACGAGAGGGAGTTTAGCCAGTGGTGAAAGTAGTCTTATTTGATTCATGGAATGAGCTTTACAAACGACCTTTTGGCGCAGTGAATGTGAGCGCGACGATTGATTTTCGAATCGATGTCGCGCTTCCTTACGTTTCCAAAGTGGAACTTAAGATTCACAAAGATGGCATGGAGGAGCAAAGTTTTGAGATGAACCCTACGCAGGGTAATGCTTACCAGGTTTCCTTCCAGCCATATGCGGCAACGGGGCTTTATTTTTATTATTTTAAAATTCAGCAGGATTTTGATACGCAGACGCGGACGACGTACTATTTTAATAATCATGATTTGCATGGTGGGGAAGGTTTTTTCACGGAGAATTATCATGATATGTGCACGTATCAGCTGACGTGTTTCCAGTATGCGGATAAGGCGCCAGAATGGTATCAGAATGCGGTTTTCTATCATATTTTTGTGGATCGGTTTTTCAATGCGGATGATCATGTGCACTCGCCGAAGCCGGATTCGTTTATTTATGCGAGATCTGAGGACACGCCTTATTATATTAAAAATGCGCAAGGTGAAATTGTGCGCTGGGAATTCTTTGGCGGGAATTTGGACGGGATTACGCAGAAGCTGACGTATTTGAAGGAGCTCGGCATCACGGGGCTGTATTTGAGTCCAATTTTTGAGGCGAAGAGTAATCATAAATACGATACGTCTGATTATAAGAAAATTGATCCGATGTTTGGCGATGAGTCGATTTTGGCGGAGCTGATTCAGAAGGCTGGCGAGATGGGGATGCGGATCGTTCTAGATGGCGTTTTCAACCATGTTGGTGAGGATAGTGTGTATTTTAATCGGTATGGGAATTTTGATTCGGTCGGGGCTTATCAAAGCGTGGATTCGCCGTATCATTCTTGGTTTACGTTCCACCAGTTTCCGGATCAGTACGATGCTTGGTGGGGCGTTAGTAATTTGCCAGTTGTGAACAAGCAGGATGCAGATTTTCAGCGGTTGATTTATGGCGGGCCGGACAGTGTCATCGATTATTGGACGTCGCGCGGGATTGCTGGCTGGCGGTTAGATGTCGCGGATGAGCTTCCGGATGCGTTTATCGGTGGGATTCGCCAGACGTTGATGAAATATCCAGATCGCGTGTTAATCGGTGAGGTTTGGGAAGATGCCACGAACAAAATTGCGTATGATAACCGGCGACATTATTTAGAGGGTGGTATGTTGCAAGGCGTGATGAACTACCCGTTCCGCCAAATTATTATTGACTTGATTAACGGAAGCTTGACGGCACAACAAGCGGCGCAAAAAATGATGGCGCTGAAGGAGAATTATCCCAATGAGGCGTTGCAGGCGAATTTGAATAATATCGGGACGCATGATACCGCGCGGATTTTTACGATGCTATCAGAAAATAAAGCGAAGTTGCGTTTGGCGATTTATCTGTTGATGGTGTTGCCGGGTGTGCCGTGCGTGTATTACGGAGATGAGGCGGGACTAACAGGTGGTGCGGATCCGGACAATCGCAAGTTTTATCCGTGGGGGCGTGAAGACGCTGATATTAGCGACTTTTTCCATACAGCGATTCAGCTTCGAAACCAGAATGAAGCGCTGCGAAAAGGTCGGTATTATCCATTCTCGTTAGGCCTGTTATTCGGTGTGATTCGTTATATTGACGACGATAATTGGCACCTGTTTGTGATGAATCCGACAGGCCAGGAGCAGCAAGTGGACGTAACGACGATCTATCCAGAGCGTGATGATTGGCGGCCGGTTTTAGAGTCCGCGAATATTCATGAAACCAGCATCGCAGCCTATGGATTTTTCTTCAACTAAAGCGAAAAAGAGAAGTTACAGCATTCTAAAATACATGCTCAGCATGTCGACAAACACTCATTTTCGTCGTTAAAAGCTCCGTTCCAGTGCTCACGTACCTCAGTACGCTCCGCTCTGGTACTCGCTTTTGCCTAGAAACTAAGTATTTTTCGACATGCTGAAGTTTGGAGAAATATCATGTAAAGCAGTTTTCTACAGTCTGCTGCATTCTAACATACATGTTGCATCGTCTCTTTTTTATAGATACGAAATAACTTCCGCGCTAGACCGTACTTTTCCGATTCTTGGAAAAATAGTTTGGCATACATAATCATGCATTTCTTTGTTCGCAGCGCCCATTACATCTTCCACAAAAACTTGATTATAGCCAAGTTGGAAGGCTTCGCGGGCTGTCGTATCCACGCCGATGCCAGTAGACACACCACCGAGCACAATCGTATCCATACCACGGCGACGTAATTGCAAATCAAGGTCTGTACCATGAAACGCGCCCCATTGCCGTTTTGTCATCGTATACGTGCCATCTATTTCCGCAAGTGCCGGGACAATCGCATCCCAACCTGCTGGATACGAGGCTGGGCCTTGCTCCGTGTCTGTTATTGGATGTAGCATATCTTTCCCATCTAACGTCGAAACACGAACTAATACCACGAATCCGCCTTTTTCTACAAAGGCTTTGACTAGCGCTCCTGCACGCTCGATAATAGCTTCTGGCGTATACGGCGCGCTATGATGTCCGATAATTCCATTTTGTAAGTCGATGAGGACAAGTGCTGTTTTTTCGATTGATAAATTCATTTTATTTGCTCCTTTACTAGTTGGTGTTTTACATTTAGCTTTTTATACACTTTAAAATAAACCCAGACAGCGTTGACGAAAAGCAGGGCGCTGGTAATGAAAAAGACGTATTGGATGCCGAGCCATGCCTCAATTTGACCGCCAAAAACCGATCCCATGAAAATTCCTAGATAACCCGCCGAATTTGTGATACCAAAGACGCGACCAGTGAAATCCGGTGGTGTCATTTTTTTAATCAAAATATTGACGGAAGGATTGAGACCGGCGACCGCGAGACCAAGTATAAATCGCAACGCAATCAGTTCCCACGGATGGTTTACAAAGGCTTGAGGAATAAAAACAACACCCGCCACAATCAGGGCGACGAAAATAACGCGTTGTGCCCCAATTTTATCCGAAAGTTTGCCGAGTCGTGGTGCTGCGATGATGCTCGCTAGGCCTGACGCAGAGAATGCGAGCCCTGAAAGTAGCGCGATATGCGACGCCCCCCTCGATAGTTGTTGCATATAGACTGTGATGATAGGTTCCACTGAGTAAAGCGCTAAAGTCAGCGTAAAAAAAGTCACAAACATCGTCAAAATAAAGCTTTTGTTCGGCAAAGCACGCCAAACTTCCTTCGTATTCATCACCTTTTTCTCCGACCGCACAAAATTCTCTTTCACGAACAGCGCTGTTAAAATAAAAGCGGCGAATAAAAGTCCGCCAGTCATGAAAAAGACATTTTGCAATCCGAAATGTTCCGCGATGATGCCGCCGACGAGTGGACCGAGCAGCGAACCTGTGATGGCGCCAGTCGAAAGCGTTCCGAGTGCCCAACCCGCGTGCGCCTCATCGGTTTGCGTGGCGACGAGTGCTGTACAAGCTGTTGCGAATCCAGTTACGACACCCTGCAACGTACGCAGAGCAATCAGTTCATAGACGTTGTGCGCAAATCCCATGCAGCCAATAATAATCGCCATCCCAAGACTCGCGCGCAACAACATGGGTTTCCGTCCAAATCGATCCGCCGCCTGCCCCCAAATCGGTGAAAAAATAGCGGACATAATAAAAGTAATGCCGAATGTCACGCCGGCTAGCTGAGCGACAAGCGCCGTATTATCAACGCCGAGATGCTTTATGTAAAGCGGTAAAACAGGAGCTATCTGACTCATCCCGATGCTGGTAACAAACGTTCCAAACCAACAAACAATTAAATTTCGCTTCCAAATCGGCATGTGACCGCATCTCCTTTTGTTATCTTAGACAATAACAACCTAAGTATAAACGAGGAAACATCGCTAATCCATGCACAATTTTAAAAGCCATGGATATTCCTATGATAATATTCCGTTGGGCTGACTCCTTCCAGCTGTTTAAAAAGCCGACTAAAGTAAAATTCATCGCTAAAACCAAGCTGTCCGGCGATATCTTTCACCTTTTTCATCCCGTTCATCATCAATTCTTTCGCATAATCCACCTTCATTTTATTGAAAAAAGCAATCACAGAATAGCCAGTCGTTTCCTTGAAAATTCGGGATAAGTAAGTCGGAGAGAGCTGGACAAGATTCGCTAGTTCTGTCAGTGTGATATTTTGTTGCACGTGACGCCGCATATAGGCAATCACTTTTTCCACTTTTAAACGTGCACCGTCATTTTTATGTTGTGCCCGAAGATTCTGATTAATCGCGAGAAATAGTTGTTGTAAGAATGTTTTGGCCACAAATTCATAGCCAGGTAACTTTGCGTGCCAGCTAGTAACTAACTTCTCAAAAGTTTCACTCACAGCATAATAATCTTGAAGTGCCATCACAGGAGAAAAAGCCAGCAAATCTTGTTCCGGCTGAATCGTCCAAGCGGTATCGCTAAATCCAACACGCGCGTAACTAAAATGAACGGTAAACAGGGAAGCGCCGCTCGTTTCGATCGAATGCGACACATTTGCAGGCATATAGAAAAGCGTTCCCTCACGAAAAGTCCCGACTTTATCCGCAATGTCATACGTACCAGTCCCGCTAGTCACTAGAATCAACGCATGGTGTTGCAATGTCCGCGTCAACTTTTTCGCCAAAATCAACTTCGAACCACCGCCGTTACAATAATGAATGTGAAAAAATAGCTCATGTATGTTCATCCTAACCTCCTAAACGATATCCTTCTTTTTCGACCCCATCCAACGCTCCAACCGCTTGCCGACGTACCACAAAACAACGACAATCACGATCAAAATAAGCAATTTCACAGGATGTTGCAAGATGTCCCGCAGATCATATCCAATGTAACTAATCGCAAAAACCTTAATCACTTTCCCACCGATAAGCGCCATCAAAAATTGGAAAAAGCGGATTTCCGACAAAGCAGCGACCACATTGACTGCAGAAGACGGTGTAAACGGCATCACAAGCAAAATAAAAATCGGACCAAATCCATGTTCATCAATCCAATCCATGACTTTGCGAACGTGCCGATGATGCGTCACAAACCGCAAAAAACGAGTTTGCCCGAACCGTCGCACAATCCAGAAGACGCACAAGCTCCCAAGGATCGCCGCGCTACACGAAATCACGAAGCCCCAAAATAAACCGTACGCGCTCACGTTGACAATCACAAACAAAGAGAACGGTAAAAATGGCAGAAAAGCTTCAATAAACGGCAAGAAAAATGCTAATAACGGCCCAAATGCCCGATACGACTGCATCCACTGCATCACATTATCATATGAGAAAAACTCTTTCATCGAATTATACCAATCTATCATAGCTACCCCACCCAATTCCTAACAGTTTTCTATTATTTTCTCATAATACCCGCAAAATTGCATTTTCAAGCTACTGAAGCAAAACAAAACCATATTTTCCGCGATATTTGGGCATCACGAGAAACTATGGTTTTGCGTCTGGTTAATTCGCTTTTTGATTCATAAATACTGCTTCACTCTGCACGCGCGATTTTTCAAAGCCATACTGTTCGGCGACGATATACAGCGGTCGATCCTTGACCTCATCGTAAATCCGACCGATATATTCGCCAATCATACCTAGAATCACGAGGACAAATCCGCTAAACAATAACTGAATAACAATCATCGAAGACCAACCGCTCACCGTCGTGCTTGTGAATAACGCTTGAAACAGCACGATCAACATGTATATGAAACCAGCGCCCGATAAGACGACACCTGCGTAACTCGCTAGTTTCAACGGCTGGTGGGAAAAAGAAGTAATACCGTCGATGGAGAGTTTGAGCATTTTTTTGAGGGGATATTTCGTTTCTCCAGCCGCCCGTGCATCACGTTCATATGCTACTGCAATCTGCTTAAAGCCCAGCCAGCTCACCAAACCACGAACAAATGGATTTTTCTCATTCAGCTTTTTCAGCTCCGTATAAACTTTTCGATCCATGAGGCGGAAATCCCCAGTATCAACGGGAATCTCCACATCTGTCAGTTTATGCAGCATCCGATAGAACATCTTGGCACTCCATTTTTTGAATAAAGTCTCACCATCTCGTTTTGACCGTTGCGCATAGACGACATCGTAACCTTCCTGCCACTTATGCACCATTTCTAGAATTAGCTCTGGCGGATCTTGCAAATCAGCGTCGATAATAATGACCGCATCGCCACTTGCGTAATCCGTCCCAGCCGTGATTGCCACTTGATGCCCAAAATTCCTAGAAAAAGCGAGGCATTTCACGTGTGGATCGGCGAAACTAATCGCCTGAACGATGGCTAGCGTCTTATCTTTACTCCCATCATTCACGAAGAGGAGTTCGTAATCCAAGGCCAACTGCTCCATCACATTTTTCAAGCGCTGATACGTTTGTTCCATGACCGCTGCCTCATTATAGAGCGGGATAACCACAGAGATTTTTTTCGTCATTGTCCTCCATCCTCCTCCGTCAGTTTGTAGAGTGTGCCACCAGATTGTCCACCTTGCATGCCGCCACGTTGCGAATTTCCCCCTGTTGTCGCGCTCGTTGTTGCATCTGTCGTCGTCGTTTCGTCGCTCCATTCCGAGCTATCCACTTTCATACCATTTTCCTCGATCCAAGCCACAACATCTGAATTACTCGCCTTATTATTCGATGGTAAATAGAAGTATTTTATTTTGCCATCCTTGATTATTTGCTTCAATTCCTTCACTGTCAAAATTGGATCGGTGCCGTTGAACCCACCAAGTGCCATCACGGATTCACCAGTTTTGATAATGTAAGGTGCTGCTGTGGAAGCATCTGTTGTTCCAAATAAGAATTCCGTTCCGCTACTGTTTTCCTCTAGATAGGAAATCAATTTTTCGTTCACCGTTGCATCGGCAAAACCGTCACCACTACTTGTTTTCAGTTGTGGACCAGCTTCTGGAAGCGCGCTGTTGCCACCGTACATCATCGGCGTTAATGCCCAATAAGTCGGGGCTAAAAGGAGCGCAACCAAGGAGGCTACGGCGATCCAAGAAGTCCATGCAGGTTGTTTATGCTTCACGATGAATAGTGTCGTTGCAAGACCTAGACCAATCACGCCGACGAATCCCATCCAAAGCATCGAATATTGTGCGATGAAGAACATTTGTAGACCTGTTGTTGCGACTACTGCACTTGGTAATAAGTAACCAGGCACGCCTTTATTTTTGCGATAAAGTTTGAGTAGGGCCATAAATCCAGCACCAGTTAACGCTGCGATTGCAGGAGCTAACATGATTAAATAATAGTGATGGAAGAAGCCAGCAATACTGAAGAATCCGGCAACTGGAATAAGCCACGCAGCCCAGAAAGCCATCTCTTTTTGCTCCGTATTCCATTGGAAGAAGCGACGTTTACGACTCCAGTTAGCGATGAAAATAGCCGCCGTGCCGAACAATGCCATTGGTAATAACCAACTGATTTGATCACCGAGTGCCGTTTGGAAAAGACGTAATGGGCCGGCTGTACCAGTACCAAACATGCCTGTACCACCCATCATTTTGGAGCCGCCACCAGGGCCGCCACCGTTTCCACCAGGACCACCGCCATTCATGCCATTTGTGGAACCGCTTGGAGGTTGTGGCGGTTGACCGGACATTGATTGCCCATTTTGAGCCGATTCCGTGCTTGCGTCAGGTGCGATATTGTCGTTATTAGTGGAGCTGCCGGGTGCTCCAGCTTGTACATTTGCTCCATCTTGACCGCCACCAGTACTCATACCAGTTTCCTGCCCTAGAAGTCGCTCCATCCCGTTATAGCCAAATGCAAGCTCTAACACGGAGTTTGTCTGACTACTGCCGATGTAAGGTCGTGAGTCCGCTGAGGTGCTGTCCACGATAACCGCCCATGATACGGAAACACCGAGCATCATTACGAGCGCAATCACCAAATGTAGCAGTTTTTTCTTCCAGTTTAATTTTGCTGCGATTAAATAAAATAATAAAAAGGCGGGAACAACCATGTAAGCTTGTAACATTTTGACATTAAATCCGACACCGATTAAAACGAATGCCAATAATAAAAAGCCGATTTTTCCTCTGCGTACTGCTTTAAATAACGCCCATGCACCTAGTAATAGTACGAAAACGAGAATACTATCTACGTTATTCGTCCGACTAACTGCAACAGCAATCGGCGTCGTAGCCATTACAAGTGCTGCGATTCGAGCGGCCCAGCTACCAAATGTCGGTTTTACGAGGAAATAAAGTAATAGAACCGAGGCTACACCTGCGAGCGCTTGCGGTAAAATAACGCTCCATCCATGAATCCCAAAAATAAGAGCACTAATCGTTTGTAACCAGAGCGCGACAGGCGGCTTATCCACCGTTACAAACCCAGAAGGATCAAGCGCCCCGTAGAAAAAGTTAGACCAATTCTCCGTCATACTCGTAACCGCCGCCGTATAATAAGGGTTTACCGTATCATCATTCCATACAGCCCAAAAATTCAGAAACGCAGCGAGCACTGCAATACCAATTAAAAACCAATCAATCCGTCGTTGTTTCACCATTTCCATCACTTCCTTCATTTACTGATAATCCCAGTGTATCTGGCAAATGTGAAAAATGAGTGAACAGAGTGGGAACATAGTTTTAAATGTTTATTTTAGGAGGGAAGAAGTAGTCTAATAATAGATGCATTTCAACTCCGTTTAGCTTTTCGAAAAGAATTTGAAAAAAGTTTTAAAAAACCCCTTGCCAAACACGCGTAGTAGTGATAATATATTAAATGTTGCTAGAACAACTTGTTCTAAACTATGCGGGTGTAGTTTAGTGGTAAAACTACAGCCTTCCAAGCTGTTGTCGTGAGTTCGATTCTCATCACCCGCTCTTAAATATGTTATCAACGCAGTGTTTCGACCTTTATAAGCGAAGCATTGCGTTTTATTTTTGTGTGGATCATATGCGCTGTAAATCGGCGGCAAGCGTTCGCATTCAAGAAGTTTGGTGGACTTCCGGTTCTCACGTACACGAGTACGCTCCGCTTCCGGCTTCCACCAAACTTCTTGAATACAAACGCTTTCGCTCGATTTGTTTAAAGCCATATCTAACTCTTACCCAAAAAGACAAAAGATAAAAAGACAAAAAAACAAGATACTAAGAACTGAGGTGCGAACCTTGCAGAATATAGATATGAACGGATTAAAACAAGACATCATTGAGTACGCAGATGAAATAGGTATTCAAAAAATAGGATTTGCTTCGGCTGATCCTTTTTTGGAATTGAAAACGCGATTAGAAGTTGCAGCGAAGGAGGATGTTTTAACTGGTTTTGAGCATCCAAATATCGATGAGCGTGTGTATCCTGATCTGATTTTTAAGGAGCCACGGTCGATTATTGCGATTGCGTTGGCGTATCCTTCGAAAATGAAGAATGAGCCGGTGAGCCGGAAAGAGGCGCGTCGTGGTGTTTTTTCTCGGGCTTCGTGGGGAACGGATTATCATACGGTGCTTCGTGAGAAATTGATGCTACTCGAGACTTTTATCACCGAACGTGTTCCGGAGGCTCGCTTTAAATCGATGGTGGATACGGGAGAGTTTTCCGATGTTGCAGTGGCGGAACGGGCTGGGCTTGGTTCGCGTGCTAAGAATACGCTTTTGATAACGCCGGAGTTTGGTTCATTTGTTTATTTGGGCGAGACGCTGACGAATTTGCCTTTAGCGCCGGATAAGCCGATGGGAGATTTGTGTGGCGATTGTAATAAGTGTGTGGAGGCCTGTCCTACGGGGAGTTTGCTCGGGGAAGGGAAGATGAATCCGAAAATTTGTCTGAGTTATTTGAGCCAGACGAAAGGCTTTTTGGATGAAAAATATCGCGAAGTGTTGCATAATCGGTTATACGGTTGCGATACGTGCCAGGTGGTGTGTCCGTATAATCGTGGGCATGATTTCCATTTTCACGAGGCGATGGAGCCTAATCCGGAATTGGTGAAACCTGAATTGAAGCCGCTTTTGTCGATTTCGAATAAGGAATTCAAGGAAAAATTTGGTCCGATGGCGGGCTCGTGGCGTGGGAAGAAGCCGATTCAGCGTAATGCGATTATTGTGTTGGCGCGCTATAAGGATAAAACGGCGGTGCCAGAGCTGATTCGGTGTATGACGGAAGATCCGCGACCGGTTATTCGAGGAACGGCGGCTTGGGCACTCGGAAAAATTGGCGGGGCAGACGCGGAACAGGCGTTGATGCAGGCGCATGACGATGACGCAGAAGTTGTAGCAGAAATGACGCGGGCAAAGAATTTAATAGGAGTAAGGTGAAGAAATTGGCAAATCATATTGTGCTTTATCAACCGGAAATTCCGGCAAATACAGGGAACATTTCACGAACATGTGCGGGGACAGATACGTATTTGCATCTGATTCGACCGCTCGGATTTTCGACGGATGACAAGATGTTGAAGCGGGCTGGGCTTGATTATTGGGATCACGTGAAATTGAAATACTACGATTCGATAGAGGAATTTTTTGAAGTGAATGCGGGCGGCGAATTTTATTTTATTACAAAATTTGGACGCCATTTGTATAGTGATGTGGATTATCGAGACACGAATAAGGATTACTTCTTTATTTTTGGGAAGGAAACGACGGGCTTGCCGGATGCGGTTTTAGAGGCGCATGAGGATACGTGTTTGCGGATTCCGATGACAGACCATATTCGGTCGCTCAATCTGTCAAATACGGCGGCTATTTTAATTTATGAATGCTTGCGTCAACAAGAGTTCGGGACGCTGGATCAACTGCCGCACTATGATCGTAAAATTTTTAAAGACTAGGGGATGAGTCCAATGAACGAAACGATTGAAGGAATTTTAAGTCATTATTCGGTGCGTGATTTCAAGGATCAGGCATTGACGGAGAACGAGATTGCTTTGCTTGTAAAAAGCGCACAGGCGGCCTCTACGTCGAGTTTTGTGCAAGCCTACTCGATTATCGGTGTTTCCGATTTAAAACTGCGTCAGGAGCTCTCTGTGATTGCAGGAAATCAAGATTATGTCGTGAAAACAGGCCAATTCTTCGTTTTCGTCGCAGATTTGTCAAGGCATCATGAAATCGGGAAGGCGCGCGGTGCAGACACAGAATCGCTGTCAACGATGGAACGTTTCCTCGTGGCAACCGTGGACGCAACACTGGCCGCTCAAAACATGGCAATCGCAGCAGAATCGATGGGGTTAGGTATTTGTTACATCGGCGGAATCCGAAACAATCTTGCAAAAGTTTCCGAATTACTACATATTCCGGACTACGCGACACCCTTATTTGGCCTGACGATTGGCCATCCGACAACGAGTTCCGAACCCAAACCAAGGCTTGCGACGGAACTTGTCTACCACGAAAATCACTATCAACCAAAAGACATGGAAGACTTCAAAAACTATGACGCGACGATTCGCGATTATTATGCGGCGCGAACGGGTGGTAAACGCGTAGAGGGCTGGACCGACCAAATCGAACGCGGCTTGCGACATACCACAAGACAGGATATCAAAGATTTTCTAGCGAGCAAGAACCTAGGCAAAAAATAAGAAAAAACGACGATTCGAGCCTGAATCGTCGTTTTTGTTACATATCGAATTTTTCACGAATTGCGTGTAAAAGCCCTTCACAACCAGCGCTCACAAGCCGTTCTGTTTCCTCGAAATTCCCCGTATAATAAGGATCGGGAACCTCCGACTCTTTTTCATCAGGCGCAAAGTCCATCAATTTTTTCAGGACAACATCACTGTCCAGCGGTTTCAACGCCTCCAAATCTGCCATATTTGAGCTATCCATCCCAATCACATAATCGAAATCAGAAAAATCATCCTGACCAATAAGGCGCGCACGCATTTGCGAATAATCAATGCCGTGCTTCGTCAAAACTTGCTGCGTCCCGCGATGTGGCGGATTACCTAAATTCCAATTTCCCGTCGCCGCCGAATCAATTCGAATCTGATCCGTCAGCCCCGCCGCATTAACCTTTGCACGAAACATTCCTTCCGCCATCGGAGACCGACATATATTTCCCAAACACACAAACAACACACGAACTACCATCTTAATCCTCCCATTCCTTTCTTAACTCCGCGACCTTTTCCTGCCAAAAATGCTGTGATTCCAGCCAACGCAACATATCATCAACACGCGTAGCATCCAATTTTCTCCTGAAATAATAAATCTGATTCTCAAGCAACGTCACCCCGATTTGTCGAAAAGGCGCTTCCTCAGAATGTAGCAAACAATCAATCTGCGTCAAATACCAATCCTTCTCGGCACGATCCTCCAGCAACTGCAAAATTTCCAATGCCTTCTTCACATTCGCCATCGCCAACATCTGCTCCAATTTTTCAAGCGGATAATCCGGCGCAAAAGCCACATCAAAAGGAGAAAAGTACAGCGATTCCACGAAATCCGCAAAATTTTCCGCGACAACAAGCGTTTGCAACGTCTCGAAATCCACATAAATCACGCGCGGTTCCGCCCTCTGATAATCGAGCCCAATATACCGATGCCCATCTTGATGAAAATACACCTGATTACCCGGCAAATCCACATCCTGCTCCTCCAAAATGTGGCGCTGCAACCCATCAAGCCCCGCGATCGAATAAATTTCTGCATCCGCGAGTCCATACGACGTCGGCTCCGCAACCGGAAAATGATTTTTCGCAAGCAAACCACCATTATGTACACGCAACATATCCTTATATCCGCCCGGTAGCGAAAGATGATGCGTTTCTTCCCAAGCCTCGATCTCACTATCCAAAGCAGGACTCGCTCCACGCAACCAAATACTCATCCGATTCACCTCTTTCTACACCCAGTATACCAAAAAGAATCATTTTTGACGCGCCTTAACATCAAAAATGATTCCGTTCTTTTTTTATGCCAGTTCCGCACGAATCGATTCCACAACATCCGCCATCGTTTTATCCGCCAAAACCTGCTCCATCGCGGTTTGTGCGTCACGCAATGTCTGCTCCATCGCACCTTGAATATGCGCTCCAACCTCACAATGCGGATTCGGATTCTCATGAAATTGAAACAATTCCCCATCCTCGACACTATCCACGGCCTTATACACTTCCAAAAGCGTGATTTGATCGAGAGGCTTCAAAAGCGTCGCGCCGCCAGTCCCAGCCTTGACTGCAATAAGCCCAGCCTTTTTCAGCTGACCACTGATGCGCCGAATCACAACTGGATTCGTATTAACACTCCCAGCAATTCGTTCAGAGGTTAATGGTGGCTCTTGGGTAGCAATTAGTGATAAAATATGGGTAGCAACGGTGAAACGGCTACTTATTTTCATCCAAACCAACTCCTTTGTAACCATTGTAGTTACAAAATAAGAAGATGTCAACCATGTTTTAAAATGACGCATAGTGGTACAAGTTATTGTGAGGCATAACACGATTGGACAAATCGGTAAAACTAGTTTATAATTATTATTAGATAATAGTTATTATAAATAAGGAGGAGAATTATAAATGAAAACAATCAATTCAGTAGACACAAAAGAATTTTTAAACCATCAGGTGGCGAACTTAAACGTATTTACGGTAAAAATTCACCAAATCCACTGGTTCATGCGCGGGCACAATTTCTTCACACTGCACGAAAAAATGGATGACCTTTACAGCGAATTCGGCGAACAAATGGATGAAGTGGCAGAACGCTTACTAGCAATCGGTGGCGCACCATTCTCCACCCTAAAAGAGTTTTCAGAAAACGCAAGCGTAGAAGAAGCACCATACACAAAACCAAAAACAATCGAGCAGTTCATGGCAGATCTTGTTGGCACGTTAGAATTATTACGTGACGAATACCAACAAGGCATCGAACTAACAGGAAAAGAAGGCGACGACGTGACACAAGACATGCTCATCGGCTTCAAAGCATCGATTGACAAACATATCTGGATGTTCAAAGCCTTCCTAGGAAAAGGACCTCTAGAGAAATAGATTATATCCCAGATAAATCGGCGACAAGCGCTCGTATTGTTGGGGCTGTTCGAAATGAAATGAGCTACAGCCCCAATATGCATGAGAGCGAAGCGAGCATGTAATCCTTCCCGGCTGTTCGAAATGAGTTATACCTATAAGCATCGAGAATAGGCGTTCCTTCTAGATATTTAAAACAAGGATGTGATACATCCTCGTTCCACCAAACTCCCTGAATACAAACGCTTTCGCTCGATTTGTTTAAAGCAAAATTTTCGTCTTACCTGGCATAATAGGTTTGGCGATTTTTTGTCGTGTTTAGTTATCAATCATACTGAGGTATTAAATTATATTTTAAGCTTTTATCAAAAAAAGTTTAACTTTTCAAAAAAAGTGGTACATACAGTTATCTAGTTGTAAGCAAAATACATGCGAAGTGAGTAGATATCTGCTATCCTTGCAGTAATCGAAATAGGGAAGAGTCTAGTGGTAGTAAGTCAAGTGAAAAGGAGTAGTTATTCGAGTAAAAACTTCGTTTTAAGACCGAACAAAACTAAGCCCGCCAAAATAGTGATTTTTTCGGGCATTACCAAGTATGCGAACATAA
>NZ_QPKR01000049.1:0-588 GCF_003856515.1 Listeria sp. SHR_NRA_18 | reverse complement strand
CAGAATGACCGTGTAGTGGCAATGAATACCGAAGGTGGTGTTAACCTGTGGCGCCAGAGCGATCTGCTGCACCGTAACCTGACTGCACCAGTGCTGTATAACGGCTACCTGGTCGTCGGCGATGCCGAAGGTTATCTGCATTGGATCAATACCACCGATGGCCGTTTTGTGGCTCAGCAGAAAGTGGATAGCTCCGGCTTCCTGTCCGCGCCAATTGTGGCCGGTGACAAACTGCTGATCCAGGCGCGTGGCGGCAAGGTTTACGCCTTCACTCGCTAACAGTTTTTACTCAGTAGATCGCAAATTGCGGTTAGTGATATTTACTACACGCCGTTTGATAGGTCTTACCCTATGGATTTCGAGTTGCAGCTAGGCGCCAAGCTATCTCATCCCCGGGAGCTTACTTTTGGGTAAGTGACCGGGGTGAGATAGTGCAGGTAACAACGCTGCAGCTTGAAAGACGACGGGTAATGGGATAACGGCTCCTGCTATCAGGGGCCGTTTCGTATTTTTAAGCTATGCCGCTGCTGTCTATTGCGCTGCATAGTAACGCATTGATTATTAAGTAATGAGGCTTCAACATGATAC
>NZ_QPKR01000048.1:0-603 GCF_003856515.1 Listeria sp. SHR_NRA_18 | reverse complement strand
GGTCTGGGCGAGTACGGCCCTGATCGTCCACCGGAGCGTTCAGCTTGTTGATGATCACGCCGGTAATGTTTTTGTTCTTGCTGCCGCCGAAGCTGGAGCGAGCCAGTTCGATGCGCTCGGTCAACTGGGCTGGAGAATAGTTGCCCAGTGCCAGCACAAAGACGATCTCTGCGTTCAGCGTTTTGGCGATCTCGTAGTTCAGCGAGTTGGCGAACTGATGCTTACGGGTAGGCACCAGGCCTTCGATCAGCACCACTTCTGCGTCTTTGGTGTTTTCGTGGTAACGAGCCACGATCTCTTCCATCAGCACGTCCTGCTGGTTGGAGCTCAGCAGGCTCTCAACGTAGCTCATACGCAGGGGTTCGGCCGCCGGAATGGTCGAGTTGCTGCGGATGATGGTGGTGGTCTGGTCGAGGGAATCGCCACCGGTACGCGGTTGGGCAATAGGTTTGAACACGCTCAGGCGAACGCCTTTTTGCTCCATGGAGCGGATGACACCCAGGCTGACGCTGGTCAGACCGACGCTGGTGCCTGTGGGGATCAACATAATTGTACGTGACACAGAATAGTCCTCTTCACGGTTTTCTGCCTGCAACGGGGGCG
>NZ_QPKR01000047.1:0-614 GCF_003856515.1 Listeria sp. SHR_NRA_18 | reverse complement strand
TTACGTTACAGCGCGGTCGTAACACCTTTGGTTATTTCGCGCCTGAACGCTTCACAGGGGAATCCAGCATATCGGAACTGGCGATGAATCCCGATTACTTCGGTGGCCGTTCGCTGGCCGATACCCTGTCAACACTGGTACATGAAATGGTGCATGTGTGGCAGCATTACGCCCCGGTTAAAAAATGCCGGGGCGGCTATCATGATCGTGTATGGGGCGCGAAGATGGAGGAAGTCGGGCTTATGCCATCAAATACCGGCTTACCTGGCGGGAAAAAGAACGGGCAGCAGATGACGCACTACATTATCCGTGGTGGTCGCTTTCAGAAAGCCGTGTATGACCTGCTTAAAAATGGCTTCTCTATCTCCTGGTAGGTGTAACGGCTCGCAATCGAAATCCCTCGGGCTCGCAATCAGCGTAATTTTCGGCTCAGATTAAGTGACAATGAAAATCCTCCCGAGCTCACATTAAGTGATAATGAGCTAGCGTTTATCTTTTCCAGCTCGCTATCCATTGCCTCGGGCTCACATTACCTGCCAATGAAAATCATCATGTTGGCAACTCACGGCTGAAATTGTTACCTTTTCTAATTCAATCGACATCAGGTGTGTACC
>NZ_QPKR01000046.1:0-625 GCF_003856515.1 Listeria sp. SHR_NRA_18 | reverse complement strand
CCTCTTGGTTCGCGCTAAACTAGCAAACAACTGCTTTTCTGCTGTTCTCAATGAATAACGCTCCCTTTACTTACTTTTTTGGTCGATTCGCTAGCTTACTGGCGAATCGATAGACACGTGAATTTTTGGAACAAAAAAAGCGCTCTATCACAAAAACATGATAGAGCGCTTCACAAGCTATTCCTAATAGAGACTTCACCAAAAAACAATGATTTCCCCCGGAAATGAGAAGGTGCGTTCGCTTTATGTACAAGTAACATAAAAATTAGCGCCCTCCCTTTACGGGTACAGTCCTATCTGGTAGAATAGTTAAGTGATACGCCACATGTCGTGTTTAGTGAATGTGGTTCGCAGTAATAAGCCTAGCTTGAGAACTGCGTACTCTCTTCTAACTTTTCTTGCCGGTCAAGTTAGTGGAGAGTGTATCTTCTTTTTTTATTAAATTTTCACGTGCCTCTCAATTCGAAATCAGCATAACATAACTCTGGATAGAAGAGCAAGTTTTTTTAAAATTTCGATTTGATTTATTCAAGTAACTAGATGACCTTAACCCTTGCATATCAATACTTAAGCACATTAAAATATTTATCTTTTCTTTTATTTCGAAATGATGGTATACTGAATA
>NZ_QPKR01000045.1:0-675 GCF_003856515.1 Listeria sp. SHR_NRA_18 | reverse complement strand
TGTCCGATATTTAAAACTGCCACAGTCATCTTTGCTATTGGGAATCCGTTTTCCTCGCTCCTTCTGCAAGTATCGCACTCTACATGAGTAGTGATTGTTTCAGTCCTCAAGCGCTTCACCCTCCAATTTCTTCAACTTTGAACAGTCGTTTGTCACAGTTGATGCAGTACGTGTATTTACTTTCCTTTGTAAACAATGTATCGTGAAAATGGGAATTATCTTTTTCCTGACCGTTAAAATTATGATGCCATTCCCCGCTACCTGAAAATCGATTTTTAATGTAATAACCCTCGTCTGAATGACAATGTGGACACTCACTTATTGGCGCTTTTTGCTCGTTCATTCTACGTCCACCCACTTCACATTTCTTTCGCTTATTATGAATGCAATTCCTTGCCGATTCATTCCCTCGTCATACATAGTTACGCCATTATTTTCGTCAGGGTAATCTAATTCGAATCCTGCACTCTTTAAATATTTTTCTGCCTCTAATCTGTTCTTTAATCGTATTGTTTTTTGGTCGCCTTCAACAGCAAGTACAGTTACAATCATCCTTCGCCCTCCTCAACCGGCACGGCAAACGCCCAGTAACGTTCGTCATACGCTCTTATTTGCTTTTCTGTTAGTTTGTAGAAATTTTCTTCTGAAAATACTTGACTTAACACATGCACAACT
>NZ_QPKR01000044.1:0-683 GCF_003856515.1 Listeria sp. SHR_NRA_18 | reverse complement strand
TTAGCAATAAAGGTTGCCCATATGACAACGCAGTCGCTGAAAGTACGTATAAATCATTCAAGAAAGAATTTGTGTATCCAAACAAGTTTCAAACATTGAATCAATTGAAGGTACAGTTGTTAGATTATGTGAACTGGTGGAATCATATCCGCCTCCATGGCACACTTAATTACCAAAGCCCGGTTAGTTTTCGCATCGCGAAATCCGTAGAAAACATCGGCGTCTTCACTTAAGACAACTTGTTAATTCTGTTCAAAAAAGGGTTGCCATTCCAGTTCCTCAATATTTCGGTTCTATAATAAATGTTGGGGTAGAAACTCATCTGCCTCAACATTTTTGTTTCCATTTCAAGACAAAAAAATACACAGTAATATCAAAATCCTTTAAGATAAAAGTGACCAAACCCAATCCAAAGGAGCGATATTACCATGCCAGACCATTTTATCATACAACTCATCGGTTTAGAAAATAAAAACATTCAACTTCTTGATCATGCAATCAAAAATCATATCTACAATATCCATATTCAACTAAAACGAAAAAAAGCATGCCTGTCTGATGTGCACCCCAAAAGTTAGACCAAAAATCTAACGTTTGGGGTGTTTTGCTGTGGCAAAATATGATGTATCATTTAAACTGCATGTGGTTCGAGAATATTTAGAAGGAAAACAAAGTTATGCTGA
>NZ_QPKR01000043.1:0-825 GCF_003856515.1 Listeria sp. SHR_NRA_18 | reverse complement strand
GTGTTCCGTCTGCCGTTGACGTGAATGTATCCATGTCTTGATCGGCTGGGTAGTTGACGTGAAACTTCACGACATTTTTCTCACTGTCTAAAATTTGGTATTCCGTACCCGCAAGTGGCACTGTTTTTCCTGTTGTTGCATCTAGTTTTACAATCTTAACTTTGGCTTCGATGACTTTATCTTCGATGATATAATTGAAGTGTTGTCCTTGTGCTGTAATTTCGATATCGAATGGAGCGATTGGTTTATAGCCCCAAGGTGCATTGGTTTCCGTCAATGTATATTTACCATATGCTAAATTATTCACTTTTCCATAGCCTTGAATATCTGTTTTTACGACAGTAACTATTTTGCCTGTTGCCTTATGTGTCAATGTGAATTCTGCCCCTACTAACGGTAATTTTTGGCCATCTTTTAATGTATCCATCTGGCTTTGTAGTAGCGGTTTATTAGCAAATTTGATAAAATCAAAGCTACCTTTCATGACATTATCCGTGTATGTTTTGTTTTGTGTAATGACTTCGGTTGTGTTGTCCGTTTGCGTTACAACGGCTGGATAAATCGTTTTATCCAAGTTGTAGCCTTCTGGTGCAACTGTTTCTTTCACATAAACAGTTTTAGAACTTCCTTCTAGGGGTAAAGTCTTGAAAGTGAAATTACCTTTTGCATCAATCACTGCCTCGTCCAAAAGAACAGTGGCTGCTGCATCTGCGTATAAACCATAATTACCACCTGATAGCTTTGCATCACCTTGCGCTGCGTCGCCTGTTTCTGAATCCGCTTTATGGCCTGTGATTCGGAAAGAGACGAACTTGTTCGTAAACG
>NZ_QPKR01000042.1:0-1105 GCF_003856515.1 Listeria sp. SHR_NRA_18 | reverse complement strand
TAATCTAACAACTGTACCTTCAATTGATTCAATGTTTGAAACTTGTTTGGATACACAAATTCTTTCTTGAATGATTTATACGTACTTTCAGCGACTGCGTTGTCATATGGGCAACCTTTATTGCTAAGAGAACGACCTATTTCAAAGGTATCTAAAATCTCATCAATGGCCTTGTTATCAAATTCGCTTCCGCGATCTGTATGAAAAAGCTGGACGTTGAAAAGTGGAAAAGGGATCTGGTAGATAGCCTCCTTCACCAAATCAGCTGTTTTATTCGTTCCTGCGCTGTGTCCAATAATTTCACGATTAAATAAATCTAGAATAAAACAAACATAATGCCATTTTTCACCTACCCGAACATAGGTTAAATCGGTGACAATGACTTTACGTGCCTCAACTTGTTCAAATTGACGCCCTAATTCATTGGCCACAGGTGCTTCATTCACCTTAGTTTTATGTTGTTTGAAAGTAGCCTTGGTATAGTTGGAGATAAGGGCAAATTTTCGTACGATAACTGCAATTTTGCGTCTGGAAACGGTAAAGCCCAAAAGGGCTAGGGCTACTTTTAATTTGCGCGTGCCATAATTTTTGCGGCTTTTATGAAACTCCTCTATAACCGCCTGCTCTAAATGAGCTTCTGATCTTTTCAACTTTTGATAGTAATACGTGCTCCTTGAAACACCTAAAATACGGCACATCGCTGCTATTGGATATTTGTGTTTGTTTTGCTGGATTACTTGGATTTTCGTCCGAATATCAGCGCCGCTTGCTTTAAAATATCAACTTCCAACTCTTTCTGGGCAAGTTGTTTACGTAAAGCTTCTATTTCTTTTTGTTCCGCTGTCTTGTTATCATTGGTTAAGAAAGAACCTGACTTGTTGTATTCTCTTCTCCAACGGTCAAAGACCGAGGGAGCAAGCTCGTAATCGATTAGAATATCTTTTCTTGATTTTCCCGCTGCATGTAATTGGATTATTTGTTTTTTAAATTCGGGTGTGAAGGTGCGCGTCGTTCTTTTTGTCATTGTAAACTTCATCCTTTACTTCTTTATAGTATCTATTATAAAGACCCTTATTTAATTGTCCAATTTAGTATAACCTATCCA
>NZ_QPKR01000041.1:0-1208 GCF_003856515.1 Listeria sp. SHR_NRA_18 | reverse complement strand
CCCTTTTTTCAGCGCTTCTTCCATTTCTTTAGACTTCAATTCCCCATCAGGACTTGTTTCAAGACCGTTTACTTCACTTGCAAAAACATTTTTTAATGGTGTAAATACTGTCGATAATGTAATAAGAGCAATCATGAAAATAGAAAACCCTTTTTTGAATAGTTTCAGTTTATTCATTTTTTTACCTCCGATTTTTTTTAGGTCTTTCAAATGACTTCTTCAATTACTTCTGTAGGTGCTCTAATTTGCAACTTTATTCCCTCATTTCTAAATTAAGGCATAAAAAAGAGACGTTTCATTTACAACGTCTCTAAAGATTTTTACCATTCAATAGTGCCCCATTCACGTCCATCGTCTGAATCCATTGATCCTTGGTTTGTTTTATTTCCTTCATAGGATTGGCCTGGCTTATCTTTGTTTCCTGTACTTCCACCACTGTTACTTTTGGGTGCTGTTTGACTACCGCTGTTCCCCTTGCTGCTTCCATTAGAGTTCGAAGATGATTTATTTCCACTACCACCTGCGTTTGGTGTTTGGGAACTAGAAGGATTACTTTTTGGCTGTGCACTAGATGAACTGCTTTGTGAACTACTTGAATTATTTGATCCTGCATTGCTTTGTGCACTATTCTTGGATGAAGACTGGTTATTGGAACTGGAAGATGACGAATCGTTATTACTGGATGAACTACTTGATCCGTTATTTGTGTTAGATTCCTGTTGCCCTCGCGTCGTGCTTTCTGGCGCTGTTTCTGTTGCCGCTTGTTGCTTCGTCTCTTCTTCCTTCGCGACCTGCTGTTGCTCCTGATCCAGTAAATACGCACTCACTTTGTTTAGTTCTTTTTGCAATGTCGTTCTTGTTGCTTCCTGCTGGATTGCATCGACTTGTTTTTTCGCCTCATTGTACGCCGCTCTGCTAATCCCAGGTTTCACGGTTGTTTTAGTTGCTGTTGTAAAGAGTTGATTCACTTTTACAACGGCTGCTTGAATCGCTGTTTTTTGACTAATTGCATTGTTTATTTTTTGCTCTTGCAACGCCGTAAACGCTGGTTTAAAGCCTTTTAACTCATTCGCACGCTTTTTAGCAGCATCGATGTCTGCATCTTTCACAAGTGCGCCTTTTGCATCCAACAGCTTGTTAGCTGCTAGTTCCAGCAAGACCATATTCTTTGCGTATCCTGCATCCATGACGGCTGTATTGATTTTCCC
>NZ_QPKR01000040.1:0-1260 GCF_003856515.1 Listeria sp. SHR_NRA_18 | reverse complement strand
TGATGTGCACCCCAAAAGTTAGACCAAAAATCTAACGTTTGGGGTGTTTTGCTGTGGCAAAATATGATGTATCATTTAAACTGCATGTGGTTCGAGAATATTTAGAAGGAAAACAAAGTTATGCTGATTTGGCTAATAAATATAGTATAGCCGGTCATCGACAAGTTAAAAAATGGGTAGATCAGTATTTGGCCTTTGGCCAAAAGGCATTCACCAAGAAAAAGAATCGTGTTTATACTGTTCAAATGAAACTAGATGTATTACACTTTATGAAAACGACGGGGGCATCTCTTCAAGAAACAGCCAACCATTTTCAAATTCCAGATTGTGCATTAATCTCGACCTGGAAGAAAAAACTATTAGAAAATGGTATAGATGCACTTGCGAGACCAAAGGGGTGTCCTTCATTGACTAATAAGCCAAAGAAAGTAAAGAAGAAAGAGATGACGCGAGAACAAGCACTAGAACAGGAAAATGAGTTATTACGAGCGGAGCTTGCTTTCATAAAAAAGCTCCGAGCTTCTGGGGAAAATATTCCGAGCCATCTGCTAAGATCCAAGCCCGAATCATCCAGGAGCTTCGACAAACATTCCGATTGACGCTCCTCTTGAAAGTCACTGGTATGCCTAAATCTACGTATATGTATTGGCAAAAACGATTAGTTGCGTCATCACCCAGGGATGATTTAGAAACAGTCATTCAGTCGATTTATGAGGAAAATAACCAAGACTACGGACATCGTCGTATTGGCTTGGCATTGCGAAAACGTGGCATCGTAGTGAATCACAAGAAGGTACTAAAAATAACACGAAAATCAGGTATTCTATGTACAAAATACACTCGGAAATCTAGAAAGAAATACCGTGCTTATAAAGGCAAAGTTGGCACCATCGCTAAAAATAAAATTCGTCGCCGTTTTCAAACGCCTTTATACTATCAAAAACTAACAACAGATATTACGGAATTTAAGGTAGGAGCAGATCAAAAGCTATATCTGAGCCCCATTATGGATATGGGGACAGGGGAGATTATTTCTTATCAAATGAACGAACGTCCAAACTTGGCTTTTGTGCTAGAAACGTTGGAACAGGCATTACAAATCGTGTTGCCTCAAGCACCCTATCGGGTGACCGTCCATTCTGATCAAGGATGGCATTATCAGCATAAGAAATGGGTATCTCTTTTAAAGAAGAATAAGGTTTACCAAAGCATGTCCCGTAAGGGAAATTGTTTAGATAACTCTCCTATGGAAAATTTTTT
>NZ_QPKR01000003.1:0-325268 GCF_003856515.1 Listeria sp. SHR_NRA_18 | reverse complement strand
CAACTAGAAGCGAAACAAGCAGCAGCGGCGGCAGAAAAAGCACGCCAAGAAGCAGCAGAAGCCAGCGTGAAAGATTTATTCACCAATGGTGACGTAACAGGAACGATTAAAGATACAACAGATCAAGCAGCGATTGATAAAGCACAAAAAGTCGTCGATGCTATCACAGATGCAACGAAGAAAGCAGCGCTACAAAAAGAGCTAGACGAAGCGAAGAAACAACTAGAAGCGAAACAAGCAGCAGCGGCGGCAGAAAAAGCACGCCAAGAAGCAGCAGAAGCCAGCGTGAAAGATTTATTCACCAATGGTGACGTAACAGGAACGATTAAAGATACAACAGATCAAGAAGCGATTGATAAAGCACAAAAAGTTGTTGATGCTGTAACAGATGCAACGAAGAAAGCAGCGCTACAAAAAGAGCTAGACGAAGCGAAGAAACAACTAGAAGCGAAACAAGCAGCAGCGGCGGCAGAAAAAGCACGCCAAGAAGCAGCGGAAGCCAGCGTGAAAGATTTATTCACCAATGGTGATGTAACAGGAACAATTAAAGATACAACGAATCAAGCAGCAATTGATAAAGCGCAAAAATTAGTAGATGCTGTCATAGATGCAACGAAACAAGCAGCGCTACAAAAAGAGCTAGACAGAGCCCAAAAACTTTTAAATGATCGAAATGCGATTCTTGATGCTCCGATGATTGATACGTACAGATATTTAGACAGTTTTATCACAGGTAAAGTAGCTACTGGAACGGCTACAGTATCGCTTTATGTGAACGGAATTCGTGTGAAACGCGCAACACCAGATGCTTCTGGTAACTACAAATTTGACGCTTACGGCCTAGGATTAAACGCCAATGTCACGTTTGAAGTACGTCCAGTAGATGCGAATGGTAAAGAAGGAACCGCTGCTACAGCGAAAGTGGAAGGCAAGGATGTATTGTCCAATGCTTTGACAGCAAAAGATGCAGGAATCTCAACCACTGCCATCACAGGAACAGTTGGTAATGGTATTGATAATGTCCGTCTATCTATTGATGGCGTCATTGTAAAAGTAGGTCAAATCAGCAACGGGACATACAGCATTGCAACAAACGGTCTCATCAAAGCAGGTTCTGTGGTGCATGTCGTAGGATACAGCAGCACCAAAGTAGAACTAGCTCGCGTGGCAGTTAAAATTACGAACGACGAAAAACCAACACTTAGCCCACTAACAACAGATGATGATATCATAACAGGCTATGTAACCGCAGGAACAGCAACTTCTTTCCGTGTAAAAATTAACGGAATAGCAGTGAAAACGGGTATTATAGCAACAGACGGAACCTTCCAATCATCTATTGGTAAGCAAGCAGTAGGAACAGACGTGACGATTGAAATCAAAGATGCCACAGGATACAATATATTACGCGTTTCTACGGTTAAAGTTACAGGCTCAGCTGTTGCGAAACTAAATGCACCGACACTAGTTCGTATGGATGGTAACTATATCATTGGTACAGCTGTAAAAGGAACAGAAACAGTGGTTATTTATGAAGGCGGCGTTGCAAAACGTACGATTTCAGCAGCACAAATGACAACAAATCCAGATGGTAGTCTATCCTTCCGCGGTTATGTTGCACCAGGTACGACAAACGTTCAGGCAGCAGCAAAGAATAGTGATAAACGCATGAACAGCGAATTATCAGCAAAGTTTGAGATATAAGTTTTAATGGGGCTATAGGGAATCAATGTATTTTGATTCCCTCCCATTTTGTATTTCTGTCATGCGAAGAAACTGAGAGCAAGATATAAAAGGAATGAACATCTGGTTGAGGAGGCTTAAAAATGAAACGAATATTTAAAAATATAACTATCTTTTCAACTATTTTAATACTATTATCAGCCTGTAGCAAAAATGAAGTAAAGGAACCATTTCACCAACTTCATGAAAGGGTTGAAGCTAAAGGTTGGAAAATAAGCTTAGATCAAGCAACGTACACAGAGGAACGTGATCAAGATAAGGAATCGGTAGAAAAAATACTCCGCCTAAAGGTAACGGTGAAAAATATAGCAGCAGAAGAACAAATATTCGATGCTACGAAGCTTCGAGTAACCGACAGCAAAGGGAAGGATTTAAAAGTATATCCCTATGAAAACATGGTGGAGAAGATGCCCCCGAAACAAAGCCTAACAGGTTACAGCTACTTTATTGCCACAGAACATGTCCCCTATCGTGTGAGTTACACGTACCCTATCACGAAAGATGTTTTCACATGGGAAGTAACGCCAGACGATAAATAAATTGTAGAACAAAAAATGATGAAATAATAAAGAGGTGCACTGATACCGTGTTGAAACGAACGCTAATAATAGGTGGTGGTGAAGCAGCGCAATATGTGTTCCACACCATTGCTAAAGACGAAACTATGAATTATCAAATTATCGGTATTCTCGACGATAGCCCAGAGGTCCAACTACAGGAAGTACCGAGACTTGGAGCACTTTCCGAGTTAGAAGAAACAATCATAAATGAAAGTATCACGAGTATTTTTCTTGCCATACCGTCTCTAGAAATCCGTAAACGAAAACACATACTTGAGGTATGTCAGAAATACAAAATGGAAACGAAAGTCTTACCGAAATTGCAGGATATTCATTCTAAAAAAGACAAATTAACTTTGCGAGCTGTTTCATATCAAGATATTATTGATCGCGCAGAATTCGAACTGGATTATCTTATGGTAGAGCAGGAAGTAGCCAATAAAACGATCTTAATAACAGGCGCGGGCGGTTCGATTGGTTCTGAAATAACACGTCAACTCATGAATGCTCACCCGAGAAAACTGGTGCTACTTGGCCATGGCGAAGCGAGTATTTATGAAATCCACCGAGAGCTTCAAAAGATGAATCACCAAACAGAGATTATTTCTTGTATCGCAGACATTCAAAATGAACAGCGATTGGCCGAAATTTTTAGCGAGTATTCTCCAGATATCGTCTATCATGCCGCGGCGCATAAACATGTACCGCTGATGGAGAAAAATATAACAGAAGCGATCGCTAATAATGCTAAAGGTACATGGAATCTTGCAAGTGTAGCGCACACATATAACGTGGGGAAATTTGTCATGATTTCGACGGATAAGGCCGTAAAACCAACGACGGTTATGGGCGCTTCCAAACGAATGGCGGAAAAAATTATCCAGCTCTTTAATCAGAAATCTAAAACGCTTTTTTGTGTGGTCAGATTTGGTAATGTACTTGGTAGTAGCGGGAGCGTGGTTCCTCTTTTCTATGAACAAATTTGTAACGATGAACCAGTAACGTTAACGCATCCGGATATGGAACGCTATTTTATGACCATCCCAGAGGCGAGTAAGTTGGTGATTCAAGCAAGTATGATAACGAACGGTGGCGAAATTTTCGTGCTTGATATGGGGGAGCCGATTAAGATTATGGATGTGATTTACAAGTTAATCGACTTGACGGGAAAAGATCGTGAGTCGGTGCAAATTGACTTTATTGGTATTCGCCAAGGTGAAAAGGTGCGAGAAGAGCTATTCGAAAGTGATGAAAAAGCACATACGCAAATTTTTGAAAAAATCTTGGTTGGCGAGGGGCATCCATCTCCTTCAGAGCTCCAGAATATTCAAGCATTGCTAGGTAGCTACATGGATATGACAGATAAGCGTCGAAAAGAACGGTTATTTGAATTAATAGAAGCAGATTGGAGATATACAAAAATATGATAGAAACAGGAGTCGTAAAAGACAGTAGTTATGCAATATTATCAGATAAAATACGGTCGAAGCAGGCCATAATAGGTGTTATCGGGATGGGATATGTCGGCTTACCTTTAGCAATGGAACTCGCTACAGCAGATTTTTCAGTGATTGGTGTGGACATTGATGCGCTAAAAATCGAGAAACTAGCAGATGGGAAGTCACACATCATTGATATTCCAACAGATAGGGTACAAGCGGTCATTGCGGATGATAAATTCCTACCAACAACAGACTATGCCACTTTGAAAGCAGCCGATGTCATCAGTATTTGTGTTCCAACTCCGCTTACGAAATCTCACGAACCAAATATGAGCTATATAGAAGATACAGTGGCGAGGCTAAAGCCAGTACTATCCAAAGGGACGCTTCTGGTTTTAGAGAGTACGACATATCCTGGAACCACACGGGAACTTATCGCTTGTGAATTTGAAAAAGATGGCTGGGTTATTGGTGAAGATATCTTCATTTGCTTCTCTCCAGAACGTATCGATCCAGGGAATAAACAATTTCAACCGAAGCAAGTGCCAAAAGTGGTTGGTGGTATGACTGAAAAATGCTTAGCGCTAGGTCAGCAATACTACGCCCATGCTTTTGATACAATTGTCCCTGTTTCTACACCTGAAATTGCAGAGATGACCAAGTTGTTAGAAAACACATTCCGCAGTATCAACATCGCTTTTATAAATGAAATGTCGATGCTTTGTGAAGAATTGGGAATTGATCTTTGGGAAGCTATTGATGCCGCAAAAACAAAGCCATTTGGATTCATGCCATTTTATCCAGGACCAGGTGTTGGCGGACATTGTATCCCGCTCGATCCAATGTATCTCTATTGGAAGGGCAAGGAGAAGAATTTCTTCAGTCGCTTTATCGAGTTGGCTCAGCAAGTTAATACATCGATGCCAAAACATGTCGTCGAATTAGCTAGTCAAGCGCTTAATAGACATGGAAAAGCACTGAGTACTTCTAAAGTATTATTAGTCGGTGTGGCGTATAAAAGCGATATTGATGATGTACGTGAATCACCAGGATTGCATGTTTACGAACAATTAAAGCAAGCAGATGCTCAGTTGGATGTGCTAGACCCGTTTGTAACAATTTTCCGTGATGAAGCAGGACGAATAGTGAGGCCTGTGTCGGTAGTAGGAAATATGTCAGATTACGATTGTGCAATTATCATGACAAAACATTCTAATATCGACTACGATGTACTTTTAAAATCATGCGACTGTATTATTGATACGCGCAATGTATGGACTGAAAAAAAAGCCAATGTATTCAAAATCGGTGGCGTATAAGGAAGCGAGTAAGATAGATGAATTTGAAAACAATGGAACTTAGCGTCGTCCTAAAAATAATTAAAAATAATATCTGGTGGCTTATCGCTATCCCTACTGTTTCGATGGTTCTGGTATTTAGCATTAGCAAATATTATATCCAACCGATGTACACCTCTTCTGCGCAGATCTTCATTACGACTAACGTCAAATCAGAGGATGGAAAATCAGCGGTGTACTCCGAACAATTAAAAGCCAATATCCAGTTGGCGAACACCTTTAACACGATTTTAAAAAGCTCGCGTACACTAGGAAAAGTAAGGAGCGAACTACAATTAGACGAAACGGATGAAGCATTGTCAAAAAAAATCAACATCCAATCAGATAAAGACTCTTTAGTATTTAAAGTATCTGTAGAAGATAGAGAACCAAGCCGCGCACGTGCAATCGTCGACAAAATCACCGCAACGTATAAAAAAGACTTGCCGCAGTTAGTAGACAATAATAAAGTCATCGTCTTAGAACCAGCGAATCTCCCACTAGAGCCAACATCACCTAATATTCTATTAAATACGCTGATTGCTTTTGTTCTTGGAATGATAGCTAATTTCATCTTTGTATCTAGTATCTATTTATTCCGCGATCATATTGAAGGTGAGTCAGATTTAAGCGAACTATCATTGAAATTTGTTGGTGATATTCCATTAATAAAATAAGGAGATACATTCATAAATGAAAACATACAATGAGTTTAAACAAAATAAAGACAATTCTTTTTACAAGGAAAAATTTAATAGTATTCAAACCAACCTACAGTTTATGTTGAAAAAACAAGGTATACGTAACTTCATGATTACATCAGCTAATATGAGTGAAGGCAAAAGTTTTGCGAGTGCTAATATTGCGGAAGTGTTTGCAGAAAAAGGAAATAAGACGCTTCTGATTGATGTGGACTTTCATCGGCCATCTTTGCGTAAATATATGCAAGTTAGCGAAAACGTAGGAACAATCGATTATTTGATGGGTGAAATAGAGCTTGAGGAAGCTTGTCAAGATACGCATCACCCTAATTTAAAGCTGATGCCAACGGGGATTGCGCCACCTAATCCTAGTGAATGGGTGGACTCGGCGGAGATGAGGCAACTTATTGAGGTGGCAAAACAAACCTTTGATTATGTGATTATTGATGCCCCGCCATTACTTCCAATTACGGATAGTCGAATTTTGAGTTCTTTATGTGACGGTGTGTTGTTTGTTGCTTTTGTGAAAAAGACGAAGCGAAGTGAAATCAAGCAGGCGATGCGTTATCTGGAAATTGCAGATGCGAATGTTATCGGTGGTATTTTGAATGGTGTTGTAGTGTCTAAAAATGATCGTAAAGGTTATCGATACAAATATTGATTGGAGAAGATGTGAGTTGGATAGAACACTTATCTTAAAAATGATTTTTGTGCTTGGCTTCCTAGTGACGCTGGTGCTGAGTTTCTTCTATTCAATAATGCTAATAGTACCGCTTCTTATAGGAATCTTTGTTTTTAGTTGCTTTTTCACATTGAAGCAACTCGCAGAATTGACATGGTTTATGTTGGCTATTGCCTCTTTTTTTGGATCGATTCTTTCGATTCCAGGTTTAGAAAGCTTGTTTCTCTATCGACTATTACTACCTGTTCAAATAACGCTATTTCTACTCACATGGGATGACTGGTCTTGGATGAGCAAAAGAACAAGGACAATGCTTCTTTTTCTTGTTGGCTGGTTAGCTTCCGCGCTTATCACTATCATCTGGACCGAGTATCAGGGGATTGCGTTTCGAAATGTGTACTTTATGATAGAGGCGATTTACCTCCTGTTCACAGCCATTTATTACTTGAAAGCGGATAAGAAGATAGAATGGCTTGTTACGATTACTAGCGGTGTTATGGCGGTCAATATCGGTATTGGGTTATATGAAATCAACACGGGGCTACATTTAAGTAAGTCGGGATTAACAGATGTTATTGGGAATGCACAGTTTTTGCCAAGTGGAATATTTTTCAATCCAAATGATTTGGCTTCTTTTCTAGCTCTATTTTTGCCGATTATACTGGTCTATATGCACAGTAGAACTATCATTGGCAGCTTATACAAAGGCTTGTTGGTTATAGGAGCCGTGTATATTATCATTGAAACTCAATCGCGTATTGCCTTCGTCCTAATCCTTGTCATCCTCTTTCTGCTTTTATTACGCTATTCGTGGCGCTGGGGGGCACTAGCATTGCTATGTATCCCGTTTGTATTACAGTTACCAGGTATGCAAGATACCATCAATCAAGTGAATCAAACCTATACCGATAAAACGAATTCCACAGATTTACGATTAGATATTACGAATTACACTTGGCAAACCGCAAAAGAAAGCTATTTTATGGGTGTTGGTCCAGGGAATGTTCAAATAGAGTTAGCAAAATATTTTCCAGCAGAGGAACAAAATAATGATGGTGCTGTATCTGTGCATAACTTTCTTTTGGAAGTATTGGCGAATTATGGCTTACTATCGCTACTCTTTTTATTGGCTTTTTTGTTCTACCTTTTCTATCGCAGTTGGCGTTACTGGTTAGAGAATAAAGAAAAAAAGGTGAAATATCTCATTCCACTATTGATAACACTTGCTTTCCCATTTATCGCGTTTGCATCTAGTACAACACTTGAAAAAAGCTATATCTGGATTAGTTTTGGAATTGTTTTAGCCATACTCAATCAATATGATAAACGAATGGAGACGAAAGATGAAACGATTTAAACCGATACTGCTACTATTTCTGTCAGTAATTTTTATAACAGCATGTACGAATGAAAGTGTAACCGTACCAAAAGAAACGCAGCAAACACAAGCTTCTTTTCCAAAGGATAATAAGGTGAATGTATCAAGTTTGGATATGACAGTAGGGGCAATAAAGAATGCCGAAAAAGATATTCCCAAGGGCGATAAACTTGGAGGAAATAAATTGGTGAAACTGGAAGTGACAGTGAAAAATATAACAGAGTACAGTATTCCGATTGCTGCGAGTACCTTTCGTGTATTGGATTCCAGTGGGAAATACCATGCTAACTACGCGGTCGAAGGTGAATTAGGACAATTGATACCAGGTAATAAAGAGATAAAAGGAACTGTCTATTTTGCGATTCCTAAAGAACGTGTGATTGAAAAAGTAATCTATGACGATCAAGTCAGAAGTGCTTTCTATGAATGGAAGGTGGAGAAGTAGATGACAGAAACCAGCATGCCTAGAAAATTAAATGTATTGATGGTCTCTGATGATTTTTATCCACAAGTTGGTGGTATTGCGGCACACGTGCTAGAAATTAGTAAGGCTATTAGTAAACTCGGCCATAACGTGGTCTTGCTTACTAAAATATACGATCCTAGCGGTGCATTACCAGAAGAAGAGATGGTCGATACGATTCGAGTAATACGCGTACGAGTCAGTGAAAAACGGAAAATTCGAGCCTTGCAATTTATGTACAGAGGTCGTAAAAAAATCAAAGAGTTGCTAGCCAAAGATGATTACCAAGTCATTCATTGGCACAAGCTAATTGCAGATTCGATGATTACCAAGATTCCGTTTGACGGCGTGAAAATATTTACGAATCACTCTTCCACTTTCCTTCACTGGTATGAAGAACAGCGATTTGCTAGGTTCCGATTTTTATTGGGGCATATGGATGGTGTGATTGCACCAAGTACTGAGTTAACGGCAAAAATCTCTACGGTTTTTCCCATGAAACAAGCGCTGACGATTTCCAATGGAGTAGACACGACGAAGTTTTACCCAGATCAGGATAAGCGAGAAACAATGCGCGCGAGGCTTGGTTATAAAAACGAGAATAAAGTTGTGATGATTGCTAGACGATTAGAAGAGAAAAATGGTGTCTTGTATTTCGTGAAAGCTATTTCAATGATGCTCACGCAAAATGAGGATATTCGAATTTTGATGGTAGGGAGCGGGAGTCAGGAACAAATAATTCGTGATTTCGTGAAGGAGAACGGCTGGGATGACAAAGTAAGTCTTGTAACAGGTGTTGCGAATCCAGAGATGCCTTACTATTTTAATGCGGCGGATCTGGTCGTACTCCCTTCACTGATGGAAGCAACGAGTATCGCAGGTTTAGAAGCAATGGCATGTGGAAAGGCACTTGTGGGTACCGAAGTTGGTGGCATTCCGGAAATTATTAAGCAAAATAAAACAGGAGTGCTCATTCCTGCTAAGTCAGAAACAGCTATTGCGGAAGGTGTCTTAAGTATATTAGAAGATGATAATATTCGTCTAGGAATGGGGCATGCAGCTTTGTATTCCGTACAGCAAAACTTTTCGTGGCAAGAAATTGCACACAAAACAACTGATTTTTATGAGGAACAATTACAGCGATTATTATGAAATAAAGTAGGTGCATTCTAATTCAAAATAAGCTATTAACGTCCTTCCTGTGGATGACATTGCTCACCATATCGATTCAATTTGTCGGATTAGTAAAAAATATATTCATTGCGAAAGGTTTTGGTGTCAGTACAGAGGTAGATGCTTACAATTTGGCGAATACCTACACCGTATCTATTACCAATTTAGCAATACCGGCTATCACTGTGGTCCTGATACCATTTTTAACGAGAAGGACGAATGAGTTAGTCATACAAAGCGCGCTGAATACCTACATTAGTACTCTTTTGTTAAGTATCTCGTTGCTTGTCCTGTTTGGTTCAGGGGGGACACTATTTCTTTTACAAAGTGATGTACTATTATCTGAAACGATGCAGTGGACACTCTTAATCATTATGATTTTGAGTATCGCACAGATTTTTCGTGTATTAACCGCTATTTTAACAGCATTCCTACAAGTGGATAATGACTTTGTTACGCCGAAAGTAGCGATATTATGCAGTACGATTTTCAGTGCTACTTACGTTGTCATGGCATCTAACCCTTCGATTATCGGTGTTAGTTTTTTCTTAACAGCTTCCTTTTTATTGGAATGTATTTTCCTCATTATCAAAAATAAAGGTGTTTCTTTCCGTTTTCAATTGCAATGGAAGAATAATGCTTTTCGGAAACTGATGCGTCAAACAGGACCAGTGGTTTTCAACTCGATTGTGTTTCAGATTTCGTTAATTTTTTCGATAACTTTGGCGGGCTTTTTAGGACAAGGTTATGTAGCGACATTAGGTTATGCCAACCAGATAGTGAGTATTATTCAAGCAGTTATTATCGTTAATATATTGACGCTTGTTTACCCAACGATGTCTCGCGCTTTTAATAAGCAAATCAAGATAGGAAAGCAGCTCTTTATCAACTATGTGACGGTGGCCAATATGCTCGTTATTCCGCTTGTTGTGGGGATGATCATTGTCGGGGATTTACTTACAGCTCTATTATTCCAAAGAGGAGCTTTTACGGCGGAGGATACCGCGCAAGTGACTTTTTTTATGATGATAATTAGTATTGGATTGCCAGGTTTGGTTTTGCGGGATTTTGTTTACCGTGTCTATTTTTGCTTGGAAGATACCCGAACACCTTCTCGTATTTCCCTTGTGACAATAGGTATCAATATTATATTGCTGTTGGTATTGACGCCGTTCTTTGGTATTTATGCGGTGATTCTGATTCCAAGCGTGATGAATATTGTATCGGGATTAGTTGTCTATCGATTATTAGAAAAGCGAGTGGGGAAAATAGACCCAAAACATACCTTACTGAAGCAACATATTATAACGCTCGTGAATGCAGTCGTGATGGGGATTGTTCTTTATTTACTGCGTATGCAATGGCGTATGGAATCTAGCGCTGCGTTCTTTATTCTAGTAATAGTTGGCATCATAGTTTACGGCTTACTGGTGTGTATCACACAACGAAGCATCCTTCGACAATTGAAAAATAAAGGAGTGTCCGAAAGTTGAAACAAGTATTAATCATGAGCTCTGTCCATCCGTGGAATGATACACGTATTTTTCACCGAGAAGCTATTAGTTTGGCGAATGCTGGTTACGAAGTGACGCTTTACGCGATGGAAAGCAATCGAACGTATCACCATGAAATTTCAAATTTAACGGTGAAAACCTTATCTAAAACAAGCAAGCGAAAACGATTCCAAACATGGTGGACGTTTTTTAACATCGCCCGGAAATCATCAGCTAGCATAATCCATCTACATGACCCCGAATTATTACCACTTGGCTATATACTTCAAATTTTCCACAAAAAACAAGTTGTTTTTGATATGCATGAGGATTTTCCGGCTGTGCTAAAATCGAAAAAAATCGCGAGGTACCCAATTGCTAAACCATTCCTACACCTAGCGACATATTTGGAAAAGAGAATGCTTCAGAAAGTCAGTGCTATCGTTTTTGCAGAAGCTTACTATAAAGAAAATTATAGAGACGTTTCAACAGTGCAAGTCGATGTTTATAACTATCCTTTTTTGCAACAGCCTGTATCTACTGAGAAATATGAGATACCAACATTAATCTATGCAGGTGCGATTCATGAAATTCGTGGATTTAAAGAAATGTTGGAGGTAGCACGCTTGTTAAAAAAGACAGGATACACATTTCAACTCTTGATTATTGGACAAGTACCTGCGAGGCTGGAAACTTATGCAACGAATTTTCAGAGGAAGTATGACCTGGAACAAGAGGTTACGCTTGTTGGTAGATTGGATTTAAGCGAGTTGGTGATGTACTATGCTAAATCGCATATAGGCTTAGCGCTACTTCATCCTGTAGACAATTATTTGCGCTCATTACCGACAAAAATATTTGAATATATGTCGGTTTCGTTGCCTTATATCTTATCTGATTTTGAAGTCTATAGGGAGCTAGTAAAGAAAACAGCTAGTGGCATTGTCGTAGATGCTCAAAAGCCACAGGAAATCACCAAACAGATTCAACTGTTATTGAATAATCCAGAAAGACAGAAATATTTAGGTGATAATGGCTACATTCACCATCAAACCATGTTTAACTGGTCAACACAAGAACGGCGGCTAATAGAGTTATACCAATCGATATGGGAGGAGAAATAAGTTTTGAAAATCTTATACTTACATCAACACTTTCAGAAAAAAACTGGGGCGACACGATCCTACGAGCTTTCTAAATACTTCTTGCGACGAGGACATCACGTTACTTTGATTACAGGGACTGGTAAAAGTGAACAAACGGAAGAAGGCGTGCAAGTTCTTTCTACAGCGACGAATTATAGTCAAAAAATGAGTAAAGAACGTCGTATTTTAGCGTTTGGTCACTTTATGCTAGGTAGTTTTTGGAAAGGTTTGACGCGAAAAAAGATGGACATTATTTACGCCACGTCAACTCCTCTCACCGTGGGATTGGTAGGTCTACTGCTTAGTAAAGTCAAGCGTATCCCTTTTGTATTTGAAGTACGAGATGTCTGGCCGGATGTGCCTGTGAAATTGGGATATATCACTAATCCGCTATTGATACGAGCGCTCACCCTCATTGAAAAAATGATTTATAACGGAGCTAGCGAGATTATCGCCTTGTCACCAGCGATGAAGGCGAGGATTGTTTCCAAAGGGATTGGGGCAGAAAAAATAACTGTTATTGAAAATATGGCAAACAGTGAGTGGGTGGCAGCTATTGAAGCGCGTCCCCCTGAGGATGAAGCATTGCAAGAATGGATGAAAAATCGTTTTGTCATTGTGCATCCAGGAACAATGGGAGAAGTAAATGGTTTGCAGCATTTACTGACAGTGGCTTCGGATATGAAAGCTTTTGCATCTATTGGATTCTTGCTAATTGGTGAAGGTTCAGAGAAAGCAACTTTAGAACAGCAAGTGGAGACATTGCAATTAGAGAATGTGAAAATTATAGGTAGTATGCCAAAAGAAAATCTTTTTAGTTTGATGAAGCAGTGTGATATGGGCGCGATGAGCGTGAAAAATGAGCGAATACTTTGGGATAATAGTGCCAACAAATTTTTTGATTTTCTAGCGGTTGGTTTGCCAGTCGTACTTAATTATCAGGGATGGCAGCATACTATTTTGCAGGATAGTGGGGCTGGTCGCGGTTTTTTGTATCATGATACGGTGGGCTACTGCCAGTTTTTGCAAGATATGGTGAGGGATGAACAAAGCTATAAAAAATCACGGTTAGCGAGCAAGCGATTGAGTGAACGTTATGATGTTCAGTTACTTGCAGGCAGGGCGTCCTGCTTATTGGAACAAATACTAGAGAGGAAGAAATGACTATGAAACGTTGGATAGATATTCTTTTTGCGATAAGTATTGGACTGGTTGCCCTGATTCCAATTATTCTTTGCGCGAGTCTATTTTTTATTTTGTATCGTGAAATGCCTTTCTATGTAAGTATACGTGCTGGGAAGCAAGCGCGTTGTTTTAGAATCTATAAGTTGAAATCAATGCGTCAGAGTTTTTATAAGGATGGGAAACCGTTACCAGATCATATGAGGATTACAGGGTTTGGCCGTTTTATGAGGAAGTATAGTATTGATGAATTGCCACAACTGTGGAATATTCTGATTGGAGATATGAGTCTAGTTGGACCACGGCCGTTGCCAGTTACTTACACTAGTCTTTACAATGAGCGTCAGCGCAAACGTCTTTCTGTTAAGCCAGGTCTAACGGGGCTCGCACAAGTAAATGGAAGAAACGCAATCAGCTGGGAAGCAAAGTTTGAAATGGATGTGCAATATGTGGAACAACAATCCATGAAATTAGATGGCGCTATATTATTTCAAACAATTGGAAAAGTAATGCGTGGAGCGGATATCAGCCAAGAAAATCATGTGACAGCAGAAAGTTTTCAAGGGACGACGGAATAAAAAATGAAGAAAGAGGTAGGATGATGCAAAGACCGATTTTATTATCTACGCCGCATATGAGCGGGCGGGAGCAAGTATATGTGAAAGAAGCATTTGATACGAATTGGATTTCCCCACTTGGAGCAAATGTGACAGCGATGGAGGAACAAATAAAGGCGTACACGAATGCGAATGCCGCCTGTTTGACAAGTTCTGGCACAGCAGCGATTCATTTAGCTTTACGGTTACTAGAGGTTGGTGTAGGTGACACTGTATTTTGCGCCTCATTCACTTTTATTGCGAGCGCTAACCCCATTAAATATTTAGGAGCTGATATCGTATTCATTGATTCCGAACCGGAAACGTGGAATATGTCGCCGCAAGCATTGGCACGGGCTTTGAGGGATGCCAAAGAACAAAATAAATTACCTAAAGCAGTTATTGTGGTGCATCTCTACGGTCAAAGCGCTAAAATGGATGAAATCGTAGCTATGTGTGAGCAATATGGTGTTCCGATTATCGAGGATGCCGCAGAATCTCTTGGATCGACATATAAGGGACAGCAGACAGGAACATTCGGTGATTTTGGTATATACTCTTTCAATGGGAACAAAATTATTACGACATCTGGTGGTGGTGCACTGGTAGCGAAAGATCCGGCGATGATTGAAAAAGCAGTCTTTTTAGCTACACAAGCACGTGAACAAGCACCGTATTATCAACATGAGGAGATTGGTTATAATTACCGCATGAGTAATGTATCAGCAGGAATTGGTCGCGGTCAAATGGAGGTTTTAGCAGAACGTGTCGCTGCAAGGCAGGGTGTGTATCAGTACTATGAGCGTCATTTTGGTGATGTGGATGGGATTACGATGATGCCTAAATTGTCGGATACCGTGTCCAATCATTGGCTTACTGCGATAACACTGGACGTGAAAGATTTGCACTTGTCGCCATATGTTGTGATGGCGAAAATGAAAGCTGCGAACATTGAGACACGATTATTGTGGAAGCCGCTTCATTTGCAGCCAGTGTTTGCAGATGTCATTTTTTACTCTCATGACATGAGGCAACAAGCTGTGTGCGAGCAGTTATTTGAGAAAGGGATTTGTTTGCCTTCAGGCTCGAATTTGACAGAAACGGAACTCCAATACGTTAGTGAAACAATGTGCCATGTTTTGGAGGAAGAGCTGAACGTTGCAGTAGTATAGATGTTAAAAGTAATGCAACAAAGATATTTGGATATTGATACGAGTTAAAGATCATACGGGTAGATCGCCATCTAAAGAAGTTGTGAAAAAGTGAGTACGTTCGGAAATGAGGAACGTACTTTTTGCTGTGATAATTAATCTCTTGTGGATAACTTCAAAAGTTGGTCCAAAACTATTGTTATTCACATGTGGATAAGTTAAAATAAAGGGTAGGATATTTTTTAAATCTTAAAGAATCTGGATATGTGGATAACTTTTTTCGGATAACTATATAAAACCAATCATTATTAGCTTTGGTGAAAGCGGAGCAAATGTTGATGATATGCACAGGTCATGTGCCAAAATTTATTCGATTAGGAAATCGGTTTCTTTGTGAGCCGTTTTTCTAGGAAGGTGAGGGTAAAGAATGGAATTTGATACAATTGCTGCGATCTCAACACCGCCGGGCGAGGGAGCCATTGCTATTATTCGTTTGAGCGGTGATGAGGCGATTCAGATAGCGGATCGCATTTTTTGTGCGCAAAAACAGCTTAGCGCGGTCGAGAGTCACACGATTCATTATGGTCATATTGTGGATCCGGGCACGAAGGAGACGGTCGAGGAGGTCATGGCAACGGTGATGCGTGCGCCGCGGACGTTTACTCGGGAAGATGTGGTCGAGATTAATGCGCATGGTGGGATTGTTTCGGTGAATCGGGTGCTGCAATTGTTGCTTCGAAATGGGGCGAAATTGGCGGAACCTGGAGAATTTACGAAACGAGCTTTTTTGAATGGGCGGATTGATTTGTCGCAAGCGGAGGCTGTGATGGATTTGATTCGTGCGAAGACGGATCGGGCGATGGGTGTTGCGCTGCAGCAGATGGACGGTAGTTTGTCGCGCTTGATTCGCAATTTGAGACAGGAAATTTTAGATGCTTTGGCGCAGGTCGAGGTGAACATAGATTATCCGGAATACGACGATGTGGAAGAGATGACGCAGCGGATGTTGGTGGAGAAGGCGCAATTGGTGCGGGCTTCGGTGGAGCAGTTGTTGCTGACGGCGCAACAGGGCAAGATTTTGCGTGAGGGACTGGCGACGGCGATTATTGGTCGGCCAAACGTCGGGAAATCGTCGCTTTTGAACCAGTTGATTCAGGAGGAAAAGGCGATCGTGACGGATATTGCGGGTACGACGCGTGATATTATTGAGGAATATGTGAATGTTCGCGGGGTGCCGCTGCGTTTGATTGATACGGCGGGGATTCGCGAGACGGAAGATATTGTTGAAAAAATTGGCGTGGAACGGTCGCGCAAAGCTTTGCAGGAAGCGGATTTTATTTTGTTGGTGTTGAATCAAAACGAGCCGCTGAGTGTGGAAGATGAGGCGTTGTTTGAGGCGGTCGCGGGTCATAATTTTGTGGTCGTTTTGAATAAGACGGATTTAGCGCGGAATATTGATGTGGCGCGGGTTCGGGAGCTTGCTGGGGATAATCCAGTGGTCGAGACGTCGCTTGTGAATGATGCGGGACTTGCGCAGCTTGAAATCGCGATTAAGGATTTATTTTTCGCGGGAGAAATTGATGCTGGGGACGCGACGTATGTTTCGAATGCGCGTCATATTGCACTTTTGCATGAGGCGATTGGTGCGATTGAGGCGGTTATTGATGGCGTGGAAGCTGGAATGCCAGTGGATATCGTTCAGATTGACATGACGCGGGCTTGGGATTTGCTCGGAGAAATTATCGGTGAATCGGTTCAGGATGAGTTGCTGGACCAGTTATTTAACCAATTTTGTTTAGGAAAGTGATGTGTTGAAATATGCAAACTTATGATGCGGGACATTATGATGTAATCGTGGTCGGTGCGGGGCATGCGGGCGTGGAAGCGGGCCTTGCGAGTGGCCGAATTGGCGCGAAAACGTTGATGCTCACAATTAATTTAGATATGGTGGCGTTCATGCCGTGTAATCCTTCTGTTGGAGGGCCTGCGAAAGGTGTCGTTGTGCGCGAAATTGATGCGCTCGGCGGCGAAATGGGTCGGAATACGGATAAAACGCACATTCAAATGCGGATGCTTAACACTGGAAAAGGCCCTGCGGTTCGTGCTTTGCGTGCGCAATCGGATAAGTGGGATTATCAACACGAAATGAAGCACACGATTGAAAAAGAGGAAAATATCACGCTGCGTCAAGGTTTGGTGGATCGTCTTGTTGTGGAGGATGGTGTCTGTAAAGGCGTTATCACGAACAGCGGCGCGATTTATTATGCCAAAACGGTCGTACTGACAACAGGGACTTTTTCACGTGGTGAGATTATTGTTGGGGAACTGCGTTATTCTAGTGGTCCGAACAATCAGCAGCCGTCGATCAAGCTTTCTGAGCATTTGGAAGAGCTAGGTTTTGAGTTGCGTCGTTTTAAAACGGGGACACCGCCGCGCGTGAAGTCGAGTTCCATCGATTATTCGCAGACAGAAGAACAGCCTGGAGACGATGTTCCGCGTGCCTTTAGTTATGAGACGGTGGATTTTATTATGGATCAGTTGCCGTGTTGGTTAACGTATACAAACGAGGCAACACACCAAATTATCGAGAAAAATTTGCATCGTTCGCCGATGTTTACTGCGACCAAAAAAGGGACGGGTGCGCGTTATTGTCCGTCGATTGAGGATAAGATTGTGCGTTTTAGCGATAAGCCGCGCCATCAAATTTTCTTAGAGCCTGAGGGTCGCAATACGGAAGAGGTTTACGTGCAAGGTTTGTCGACAAGTTTGCCAGAGGATGTACAGCGTGAAATGTTAGCGACGATTCCTGGACTGGAAAATGTCGAAATGATGCGTGTTGGTTATGCGATTGAATATGACGCGGTGATGCCGGAGCAATTGTGGCCGTCGCTTGAAACGAAACGAATCGAGAATTTGTATACAGCGGGTCAATTGAACGGGACGAGTGGTTATGAAGAGGCGGCTGGACAAGGTTTAATGGCGGGAATCAATGCGGCGCGCCGTGCTTCTGGAAAAGAGCCGGTGGTGCTTGGACGCGATCAAGGCTATATCGGCGTTCTCATTGATGATCTCGTGACGAAGGGAACCGATGAGCCGTACCGCTTGTTGACGTCTCGCGCGGAGTATCGCTTGTTGTTACGCCACGATAATGCGGATTTGCGTTTGACCGAGATTGGGCATGAAATTGGTCTAATCAGCGACGAACGTTACGCCCGATTTGTTGCGAAACGCGAAGCTATTGAGGCTGAAAAACAACGATTGAAAACGACGCGTATCAAACCGACTGCGGCTGTACAGAAAATGCTGGTCGATATGGGTAGCACGGAGCTCAAGGATGGCGTTTTAGCAGCGGATTTTTTGAGACGTCCAGAGATTACGTACGATATTTTGATGGAGATTGTTCCACGTGAAACATCGCTAACTGCGGATATCGAGGAGCAGGTCGAAATTCAGATTAAATATGAAGGTTATATCGAGAAATCATTGAACCAAGTGGAAAAAATGAAGCGCATGGAAGGCAAGAAAATTCCGGAAAACATCGATTATGATGCGATTGGCAGTTTGGCAACGGAGGCATTGGAGAAATTGAAGAAAATCCAGCCACTTTCGATCGCGCAGGCTAGCCGTATTTCAGGTGTAAATCCCGCCGACATTTCCATCTTGTTAGTGTATATTGAGCAAGGCAAAATCGCAAAAACAAAGTGAGGGAAAAACGTGAATCCAGAACAGTTTAGAGAGCAATTATTGCAAAAAGGAATCGAGTTATCCGATACGCAAATGGCGCAATTCGACCTATATTTCAAGATGCTTGTCGAGTGGAATGAGAAAATGAATTTGACTGCTATTACAGAGCACGATGAAGTCTATTTGAAGCATTTTTATGACTCGATTTCTGCGGCTTTTTATGTTGATTTTAAAGGTGTGGGGACGGTTTGTGATGTTGGTGCGGGAGCTGGTTTTCCAAGCATTCCGATTAAGATTTGTTTCCCGGATTTGGACGTTACGATTGTGGATTCCTTGCAGAAACGGATTACCTTTTTAGACGCGCTTGCGGATGCATTGAAATTGGATAAGGTTCATTTTCACCATGCACGAGCGGAAGAATTTGGCCAAAATAAGGCGTTCCGCGGCAGTTTTGACTTAGTTACAGCGCGCGCCGTCGCAAGAATGAGCGTATTAACCGAGCTTTGTTTGCCGCTAGTCAAAAAGGGTGGTTTTTTCCTAGCGATGAAAGCGATGCAAGCGGAGCAGGAACTGAAAATCGGTGCGAAAGCCATTGCGACACTAGGCGGTAAAGTGAAAGACCATTATGCCTTTTCATTGCCAATCGAAGAAAGCGAGCGGAACCTATACTTGATCGAAAAAGTAAAAGAGACGCCAAATAAGTATCCTCGCAAAGCAGGAACACCAAACAAACAACCAATTGAATGAAAAGCATATATTTATCAGCAAGTTTCTGCTAAAATGGACAGTAGATAAAGTGAAATTCCAAACGATCGAAAAAACGATTTCCGTAAAAATTGCGCCGAACTCCAGCGCAGATTTTAACGACGGAGATGAGCGTTTGTCGACACGCTGGACGATATTCACGCTTAACATTAGAAGGGATGATTTGATAATGCCTTTTTCGCGCTTATTCGGAAAGAAAGATAAGGAATATATTGAGATTGAAACGGAAGAAACCGTGGAGGAATTCATGCAACAAATCGTGGAACTTCCTGTCGCAGCTATCATTCCGAATCGCTATCAGCCCAGAACGGTCTTTGATGCGTCAAAAATAGAGGAATTAGCCAGAACAATCCGTATTCATGGCGTCATTCAGCCAATTGTTGTGCGTGAGTATGAGCCCGAAAAATTCGAGATTATCGCTGGTGAACGACGATTCCGCGCTGTTTCTTCATTGGAATGGGACACAATCCCTGCTATCGTCCAAAATCTTACGGATGATGAAGTAGCTTCCATTGCCCTCATCGAAAACTTACAACGTGAAGAGTTGACACCAATTGAAGAAGCAAAAGCGTATCAAAGTTTGCTAGATATGCAAGAAGTGACCCAGGAAGCACTAGCTCAGCGCGTTGGGAAAAGTCAATCCGCGATCGCTAATAAATTGCGTTTGTTAAGGTTGCCAGAAGCCGCCCAGCAAGCCGTTTTAGACAAGCAAATCTCGGAGCGCCACGGTCGATCTTTACTCGTTTTGGAGACGGAGGAAAAGCAACTCGATGTTTTGGCGAAAATTATCGAGAACAAGTGGAATGTGAAGGAAACGGAGCAATATATCCAGACTTTACTACCCGCCGAGCCAAAACCTAAAAAAGCAAAGCCGAAACGCCAAGCGATCAGTCGCGACGTTCGAATTGCTGTGAACACGATCAAGCAATCCATCACGATGGTAAAAGATAACGGTATGGATTTACAGATGGAAGAAGAAGAGTCGGATGATTATTATCAAATTACGATTCAAATTCCAAAGCAAAAAAACAAATAAGTGATCAAAAAACAGATTTCCAACGAGGATTTCTGTTTTTTATTGACATTAGGCGAATATCATCATATAATTTACCTAACGATAGGTAGAAAAGAGTGGTAGTATGAAGAAAAAAGAGAAGACATATCAGCAAATATTAGAAGCCACATTTATCTTATTTGCGGAATTTGGTATCCAAGGTACGAGTTTAGCCATGATCGCTGAAAAAGTAGGGATCTCAAAACCGTCCATTTATTATCATTTCCCGTCCAAAGATGCGCTAATAGAAACCGTTTTTAAAGTCATATTTGCGGATTATCGCTTCGACAATTACTTCCAAATAGATAAAATGACGGCAAAAAACTTCGAGAAAAAGCTATATAGTGGTGGGATTTCCATGATTCCAGAAGCAAATGAAGAGAATTTTATCGTGATGAAAGTGCTGAACGAATTCATTTTAACTGCGGGAAGAGAGCATAATTATGCAGGAGAGATCGTGGAATTACAGAAGGATTTTCTACTAGGTTTTGAGCGTTGTATGGATAAAGGTGTCGAGCTAGGCGTTGTCGATGCAAAAGATAGTAAGGCAAAGTCACAGCTTTTGGCGCTTACAATTGATAATATTTCAAACTATATGTTAATGGGCATCCAAGTGGAATACCGGAAAATATGGAAGCTGGCTATCACAAATATAATGGAGAGAGTGGATAAATAATGCATGAAAATAAGCGAACGATATTAAGCTTTTCGACCTTTGATAAACTGTTAATATGCCTTGTTCCACCGATTATAGGGCTGATTCTCGGATTTTTCATACCGGATATTGCAAAATGGGCAGTGTCTTTACCGTGGATTCCGTTGAAGGGACCTTTCGAACTCATTGTTTCCATCCGAGAAACGTGGATTATTTTTGTGACGACGGGGTTTGGTATTGTTGCTGGGATTTGGCTGTCTATCATGGCTTTTCACGAAAGTCTGATGATGGATATTGGGGACGGCGATGTGAAATTAACGATTTCTGGTGTGGAGTCGATTTTTCCTAAAGCGCGGATTTCGATGGTGTTTTTAGATAAGAAGCAATTGGTTTTGCTGGACCTCGAGAATCGGGAAATGTATCGAGAAAAACAGGAAATGAAGGCTGGAAAAGTGGAGCGGGCGTTTACGGAACACGGTTATAGCTGGCAATCGGTGGATCCTTTTCAGGCAGAATTTAAGCGATGGGTGGCGCAAACACCGGAACTGGAGACGGGTGAAAATGCTTTATTTGCGGCTCGTGAAAAGGCGTTGGAGAAGTCTGACGAAAAGGACGCGCGGGAACTTCGCAGGGAGATTTGGAATGTTGGTATTTCGGTGAAAGAGGATGGTAAAAAGCAATATTGGCGTAGGTAAAAAGAAGAATTGTGTTCAGCCGCGCAAGTAAGGTGCAATTTTTCATGAAAACCTATACAATGAAGGTAGAACGATAGATAAAGGAGGGAAGCGGTGCACTCGAAATGTGTTACTGCGAACAATATGGCGAAAATAATTTTTGTAAGAGATGAACAAGATGAATTTCAAGCATATGATTTCCTACACAGTTTGATAAAAGAACAACCCTTAATGTCGACCCTTTTATTGCAAGGCCTGATGCAGCTAGAAAAAGCGGAAACGAGAAAATTAACAACGGGAAAACAGATTTTACCGGAAGTCCATTTGACAATCGGCAAAAATCAATCGTACTCGCTACAAACGAATAAAATCGAAACGTCGGTTGATCAGCCAATCGAGGAAATGAAAGTACACTTCAAGGATAAGAATTGTCGGATGCTTTATTTCACGGCTTTTTCGGATACAGAAACGTATTATTGCTTCGTAAAAGGCTATTTTAAAGATCGCAACCCGTTCAATGATAAAATGGGCGCTTACCGGGAAGAAGTGAAGCGGATTTTCCTTCGTCGTGCAGAGGCAAGATTGAGTATTGGCAAGGACGATTATGAATTTGAGTCGCTGAAAGAATTGGCGTGGCAGAACGAAGCGATTGTTCATTATTTGGATAGTTTTTCGGCGCGTTTGGGTCAATTTATCTTTGCGAAACGCGTGAAAAAGAAATGGTCGCAGTTGGATTTAGGCCTGAAATCGGATTTATCGCCGCTTGTGATTTCGCGATTGGAAGCAGGAGATCCGGATATGACGGTTCGTATGTATCAAAAGGCATGTGAAGTGCTGGATGTTACGACGGATTTTACAGATGATCATTTGACGATTGAATAGCGTTTTGGAATAAGGAAATGACTTCTGGAAATCGGGAGTCATTTTTTGCTCCAAAAAGAAAACGTACGTTCTCTTTTTCTTGACTTTACTCGCAAAAACCGTTAGAATGAAGGCTTCACGCAAATGAAGGTGAAGAGGGGGAATTTTCTTTGAGTAAAACAGTAACAGCGCAAGAAAGACAGGAGTTTAAGACTGTACCGATTGTCACGGCTTTTCTAATTGCAGGATTTATAGGCTTGTTTAGTGAAACGGCTTTAAATATGGCACTTACGGATTTAATTCGTGTATTTGATGTAAGTTCAGCAACGATTCAGTGGTTAACGACGGTATACTTGCTGACATTAGGTATTTTAGTACCAGTTTCAGGACTTTTATTACAATGGTTTACCACGCGAAAATTATTTTTTGCATCTGTCGGATTTTCGATAGTTGGAACGCTAATCGCAGCATTGGCGCCAGATTTCGGCATTTTAATGATCGCCCGCGTTATCCAAGCGATTGGTACCGGACTTTTACTACCATTAATGTTCAACACGATTCTGGTTATCTTTCCAGAGCATAAACGGGGATCTGCGATGGGGCTTATCGGACTTGTTATTATGTTCGCGCCCGCAGTTGGACCCACGATTTCAGGCTTAATTATTGAGAATTTAACGTGGAATTGGATTTTTTGGATTGCCTTACCGTTCTTAGTTTTCTCATTACTTTTTGGACTGCGTTATATGAAAAATGTATCCGAAGTAACGAAGCCGCGTATTGATATTTTATCGATTATTTTATCGACGCTTGGTTTCGGGGGAATTGTGTACGGCTTTAGTAGCGCCGGCGAAAGTGGCTGGGGTAGTGCACTCGTTATTACGACGATGATCATTGGTGTCATCAGTTTGGGCTTATTTGCTTGGCGCCAACTGACGATGGATCAGCCGATGATGGACTTACGGGTTTTCAAATTTCCAATGTTCACGCTTGGATTATTAATCGTTTTCATCGCGTTCATGATTATCCTATCCACGATGATTTTATTGCCACTTTATTTGCAAACAGGACTGGCCTTAGCCGCATTTTCTGCTGGATTAGTACTTTTGCCGGGTGGGGTTATAAATGGCTTGCTATCACCGGTTACAGGGCGTCTGTTCGATGCATTCGGTGCCCGCGTGCTAGTTGTTCCAGGATTCATTGTGTCGGTCATAACGCTATGGTTCTTAACGCAAATCACGCTAGAAACAACGGCGGTTACCATCGTGATTCTGCACAGCGCGCTCATGATTGGCGTATGTATGATCATGATGCCAGCACAAACAAACGGCTTAAATCAGCTACCGCCAAAAATGTATCCAGATGGTACAGCGATCATGAATACGTTACAACAGGTTTCAGGCGCAATTGGTACAGCGGTGGCGATCACGATTATGTCGGCAGGTCAAAAAACATACATGGCGACCGTGACGAATCCGGGACCACAAGACTTAGCCGCATCGCTTGTTGAAGGTTCGCGTCACGCGTTTACGTTCGGCCTTGTGATGGCGATTATCGGTCTAGTTATATCACTATTTCTTCGCAAAAAAGCATAAAAGTAAGCCGTGTCGATGAAATTTTGACACGGCTTTTGTGTATAATGAAATTTATTTTCGCATAAAGTAAGACTAAACCTTAATTTTTTGATAGAATAGAAGAGGAGAAGTATAACGAAATGAAGCATTTGTCGACGTATGGAAGTTCGGCGATTAATCACGTGGAATGGGTTTATCCGCGTTTGGATGCTATAAATATGTGAGGGTTGGTGAAATAGATTGAGCAAAGTGATCGCACTGGCAAATCAAAAGGGTGGCGTAGGCAAGACGACGACATCTGTTAACTTAAGTTCTAGTCTTGCGTTTCTAGGTAAAAAAGTACTGCTTGTGGACATCGATCCTCAAGGGAATGCGTCGAGCGGAGTTGGCATCAATAAAGGTGAGATCGAGCATTGTATCTATGATGTGCTTGTGGATGACGTTGCACTCAAAGATGTTATTAAACCAACAGCGATGGAAACATTAAAAGTGGTTCCCGCTACGATTCAACTTGCTGGGGCAGAGGTTGAGCTTGTTCCCGCTATATCACGTGAAATTCGTCTGAAAAAGGCGATCGATTCTGTTCGTGATGATTACGATTACGTGATTATTGATTGTCCGCCATCCCTAGGGCTGCTTACGCTAAACGCGCTTACTGCCTCTGACACGGTTTTAATTCCGGTTCAGTGTGAGTACTATGCGCTAGAAGGTTTGAGCCAACTATTAAATACAATTCGTATCGTCCAAAAACATCTAAATGAAGATTTGCAAATTGAAGGTGTACTGTTGACGATGCTAGATGCCAGAACGAATTTGGGCATTCAGGTTATAGACGAAGTGAAGAAATACTTCCAAAATAAAGTTTTCGAAACAATTATTCCGCGTAACATTCGTTTGAGTGAAGCGCCAAGTCACGGTAAACCGATTATTTTATACGATGATAAATCCCGTGGTTCTGAGGTTTATGTAGATCTTGCAAAGGAAGTGATTGCTCATGGCTAAAGGATTAGGAAAAGGAATTAGCGCGCTGTTCAACAATGTCGATCAGAATGAGGAAGCTGTACAAAGCATCCCTGTTAGCGAAATTCGCCCGAATCCGTATCAACCACGTAAAACATTCGATCCTACAGCACTCCGCGAATTACGCGATTCTATCAAGCTTCACGGTATTTTACAGCCAGTTATCTTACGTCGTTCAGAGGCGAAAGGGTATGAGCTGGTTGTCGGTGAACGCAGATACCGTGCGGCGAAAGAGGCCGGATTAGAAGCAATTCCAGCTGTTGTACGAACGCTAGACGACCGCGAAATGATGGAGTTAGCGGTTTTGGAGAATTTACAGCGTGAGGATTTATCGGTGCTTGAAGAAGCGGAATCCTATGATTTACTAATGAAGAACTTGGACATGACGCAAGCAAAATTAGCCGATCGTCTGGGTAAAAGCCGTCCTTATATTGCGAACATGGTACGTTTACTTTCATTGCCGGCAGAAGTTCAGGTGATGCTCCGTGATGGTTCGCTATCGATGGGACATGCTCGTGCCTTGCTCGGATTGAAGGATAAGAAGAACATCAAACCGGTTGCTAAAAAGGCAGTGGCAGAAGGCTTAACGGTTCGTCAGTTAGAGAAATTAGTTGGGGATTTGAATAACAATGTTTCACGTGAAACACCCAAAAAACAGGAGAAAATCCCAGTTTTTATCAAAGAGAGTGAATCACAATTACGTGATAAATTCGGAACAGCAGTTTCTATTAAACGTCGTGATAACAAAGGTAAAATTGAGATTGAATTTTTATCTGAGGATGATTTGGGGCGTATTTTAGAAATTTTAGATGTTCAGTTTGACGAGGATTAAGGCGTATGGAGCAGACATTTAATCTAAATGATATTGTCGAAATGAAGAAGCAACATCCTTGTGGTACCAATCGTTGGCGCATTATTCGACTGGGTATGGATATTCGGATTAAGTGCGAAGGTTGCGGACACAGTGTGATGATTCCAAGACGCGAGTTTACGAAGAAAATGAAGCGGGTTTTGGAGAGAGCGGAGTAAGTAAAAGCGTTGAATGAGTGCCTGAGCGGTTCATTCAACGCTTTTACTATGCAATGGAAGTAATAACAATGCTAATTCCAAGCATGAGAACCGCGCTTGTTAAGACGCCACCAAGAATGTAACGCTTTTGAGTAAAATTCAGCAATGCTACCGCTAAAAAGGAGAGTGCAAGTAGAATTTGAATCCAAATAGGGTAAGCAAAGCCTTCTTGTGTTTGAATCATGCTATACGTTATATTTATAAAGAGGATAGCGTATATAACTAGAAAAATACTGGAGATTATTTTGGGAAAAGTCATTTGGTTTAGCTCCTTTACCTTTTAGTTTACCATGGTTTAGAAGCGAAATACCATGAACCTGTACTCTTCAGCTGTTTGTCCATTTTTTTATTTTTAACTGTGCCAACAGCTCGTATATCTTGATATCGATATGCAGTTTGTTTATTATTTCCGTAACCAGTTGATATTTGTCCTTTTGTACGGTATTGTTTGTACGTTATATTTCCGTCAAATAAATAACCAGCTGTTAATGTACCTAAACCGACAACGCTAGCCCATCCAGATACAGTGTTTGCAATTGCACTAGTTGCTATAGTTACACCTGCAAAAGCGGCAACTGCAATTCCACCTCCGATAACTGTTACAATAGCTCCCAAAGTTTTTATAGGTTTTCCAATTTTAATTTTACCAGAGGATATATAGACAGGTGTTGATGGAGAGGATGCTTTTAATAACTGTGGGCTGTTAGTGAATTCTTCATTCTGTAGTTCAGATTCCACAAATGTCTCCCTATCTATAGATACTTTTTCACCATCCATCGTAGCGAATTCGTCCCCAGCAACATATGCAAATAGGTGTTCTTCAATACCATCTTCAGTAGACGTTACAGTCTTTAACTCTAAAGTATCATCAGTCTTTTCGATGTTAAAGTCTACTTCTGCGTCATCATTTAAAATTAGTGTGAAGGATTGCTCAGTGCCAGTGTCTTTTAAATTTTCTACGGTGTGTGAAGGTTCATTTTCTACTAATGTTGAGGCTTTAGCTTGCACGGATTCAAACAGGTTGATTGAAGGCGCGACTACCATAGCAAGCGCGATAGTGGGGATAATTAATGTTTGTTTCATTTTCATAGTTGTTTCGTCCTTTCTATTTATGTATTCGCTTCCAAAATCAGGTTAACATAAAACTTATGGGATGTCAAATTTATGTAAAAAAGTAGTTATTTTGGATATTTTTATTCAAATAAAACGATTTTTAATTTTAAAATACGAAAGGCCAAGACACTACCGATTTCATGTAGTCATCTTGGCCTTTCATCATGCGATATTACTTTCCGCCAAATAAATCTTTAATTCCATCCACGATATTTCCAACATCACCGAGCGATTCTGTGATATTTGCGTTTTCTGTTACTTGGTCAACGAGGCCGCCAGCTTGTTCGCTGATTTGACCTGTGATTTCTTCGGGGTTGATTTGTTCGGTTAGGTTTTGTGCTTGTTCTGTCAGATCTGTTGCGCCACCAGTTACTTGATCGACGACGTCACCTGCACCGCCGAGTAAATCGGTTACTTTTTCTGTTGCCATATCTTTCAAAAAATCGAATAAAGCCATACTATCGTCTCCTTTTGTGCGATTTTCATAGACTCCGTTTCCAAAAAAAGTACGCAAAAAAGACCTTACGTAAGAAACGTAAGGTCTCGCAAACAATGATATCATTGCTAGTAAAGCCGGGGTTTCCCCGTACTGACGACTCTACTATTACTGCTACTCCCCTTATCGGGAACGAGAATATGAATTACTTACAGAATAGCATGATTTCACGCCAAGTGCAAGGCTATCCTTATTTTGTTAATTTGAAAGAACCCATTGTTTTGAAGTCATACGTGACAATGGAGTTATCGCCAGCGAATGATTGAACGGATAGGTTGGTTCCAGATCCAGACAAGAACGCGCGTAGGTTTGTTGCTGTGTAGATTGCGTCTGTTGTTTTTGTGCCTAGCGTTAGTGTTTGTGGTGTGTTGAATTGCACGAGGCTACCTGAACTTACGCTGAAAATGTTACCTTTTGGGTTGTTTGATTTCAAGTAAACGTTTGCTACATCTTTAAAATCAATCACGGATTTCGCTGTTTTGATGAGTTGTGTTGATTTAGCGCCGCCATTTAGGACAAAGCTAGCATCTTTTTCAACGTCAAAACCTGTGGAAGCATAGATTAGGCCTGCTGTACCGGCTGCGTCTTGATTGAATTCTGTGCTTGAGTTAGCGCCAAATGTTGGTTTTCCATTCATATAAAGTGCGACATCTACAGAGTTTGTTGTAAGTTTAGAGCCGGATTCTGTAGAGAAGAATGGTGTTGCGCCAGTCATGTTGAAGACTTTTTTCGCGGATGTGATATTGACAGTCGCATTTTCGCTAACGTAAACTTTTGGATTTGCTTGGGCCATTAGGAAGGCGTCAGCGGTTGTTGTAGCCGTGAAATGAACGTTTTTATCGAATACGATGGTGTTTACTTTCGCGATTTCAAGTGTGGATGTTGTTGTTACTTTTGTTGTGCCGTGGAAGGTAATAGCGCCTTTTGGAGCATAGGCTACTTGTTTACCGGTGAACGTCACGTTGTTAAGCGCGAGTTGTCCAAGCGTTTCGGTGCGGTAAATGCCGTATGAACCAGTGGATTCAATAGATAGGTCCTCAAGTGCGATGACACCGGCTTGTTTTGCGTTGATCACATATTTGCTCATGTCTAGCTTGTGATTGTTACCTAGAATTAGCGGGTTATGTTGCCCAGGAATGATGATATCGCTCGTCGCAGTGATGTCCGCGTCGATAGAAATGATATCTGTTGGTGACGTTTCCAAAGCATTTTTTAACTCTGCAAAAGTAGTGACAGTAACCGTTTTGACTTCGGCTGCTTGTGCCACGACATTAGAAATATTTCCTCCAAAAGATAATGATGTTGGCGCGATGAGAACCGCTGCCGCTGTTAAAACGGATAAACCAAGTTTTGTTGTTGTTTTCATTTTTTTCTCTCCTTTTGTTGTAGTTAATGCAAAATTGGCCAAAAATGCAACTCCAGCCATGATACCATGTTATAGCTGCGTTCAGGGGTGACAGTTATGTGGATAAAAAACGAAAAGAGTGTGAACAAACCTAACTGGGAGCGCTACTATCGTAATATATGTTCGTTTTTCGCGTAAAATCAGATGATACTATAGACTTATAGGTACACAATGATACTTTTTTAAAGGAGGGATTGGCGACGAATTGGGGTTTGTAAGGGCTTATAGTTGTTTTCCGAGCGTATGTTTTGTAGAATGGAGTTAGTATTACTTTATAATTATTATAAAAACGGAGGTTAGATGAATGAGTAAAAAACTAACAACAAACCAAGGTGTTCCAATTGGTGATAACCAGAATTCAATGACGGCAGGGCATCGTGGTCCTACATTATTGGAAGATTACGTGTTAATCGAGAAGCTAGCTCATTTTGATCGTGAACGTGTTCCGGAACGTGTGGTGCATGCTCGTGGAATTGGTGCGCATGGCGTATTTACAGTTAAAAATAGCATGAAGAAATACACGAAAGCTGCTTTTTTACAAGAAGAAGGACAGCAAACAGAGGTTTTCGCGCGTTTTTCTACGGTAATTCACGGTTTGCATTCTCCTGAAACGTTGCGTGATCCACGTGGTTTTGCGGTTAAATTTTACACGGAAGAGGGAAATTACGATTTTGTTGGTAATAACTTGCCTGTATTCTTTATTCGTGATGCGATTAAATTCCCGGATGTTATTCATTCTTTGAAGCCGGATCCAAGCACGAATATGCAAGATGCGAACCGTTATTGGGACTTTTTCAGCTTGACTCCTGAGGCTACGACGATGATTACATACCTATTCAGTGATGAGGGTATTCCTGCTTCGTTCCGTCAAATTCGTGGTTCGAGTGTGCATGCTTTTAAATGGACGAATGAAGAAGGCAAAACGGTTTACATCAAAATGCGTTGGGTGCCAAAAGAGGGTATCGTGAACCTTTCGACGGACCAAGCGGCGCAAATTCAGGCGAAAGAGTTTAGCCATGCGACTCGCGATCTTTATGAAGCGATTGAAAACGGCGATTTCCCTGAGTGGGAGCTCTACATTCAAGTGCTTGACCCTGCGGACATCGATAACTATGATTTTAACCCGCTTGATGCGACGAAAGACTGGTTTGAAGATGTTTTCCCGTATGAGCATGTTGGGACAATGGTGTTGAATCGCAATCCTGAGAACATTTTTGCGGAAACGGAATCGGTTGGTTTCAATCCGGGCGTGCTTGTACCTGGAATTTTGCCGTCTGAGGATCGTATGTTGCAAGGTCGTCTGTTCTCGTATTCGGATACGCAGCGTCACCGTGTTGGGCCGAACTACTTGCAATTGCCGATTAATAGTCCAAAAGTGGATGTGAATAATAATCAGCGTGACGGCGCGATGCCGTTCAAACAGCAAACGAGCTCGATTAACTATGAGCCGAATAGCTATGATACGACGCCAAAAGAGACGCCGCGTTATGTGGAAGATGAGCAAGATTTGGTTGCTGGTAAGCTTGGCCGTATTGAGCAACAAAAACCGAACAACTTTGGTCATGCGCGCGAGGTTTGGAACCGTTATTCTGACGGCGAGCGTGACGCGCTAGTGAACAACATTGTTGGCGATTGGGAAGGCGTTCGCGAGGATATCAAAATCCGTAACCTGCGCAACTTCTATCAAGTAGAACCAGTATTTGCAGAACGCGTGGCAAAAGGAACTGGCGTTGACTTGGAGAAACATATTGCTGATTTGAAATAAGATTTGATGAGACCGGTGGGGCATGATGCTTCATCGGTTTTTGTTGGGGCTGTTCGAATAAAAAGAGTTACAGCCCCAATATGCATGAGAGCGAAGCGAGCATGTAAACCATCAGGGGCTGTTCGAATAAAAAGAGTTACAGCCCCAATATGCATGAGAGCGAAGCGAGCATGTAAACCATCAGTGGCTGTTCGAATAAAAAGAGTTACAGCGCCAATATGCATGAGAGCGAAGCGAACATGTAAACCTTCTGTAGCTGTTCGAAATACATATGAAAAATAGGCGTTATAAAGAGAGCACTTCCATGGTAAGGAAGAGGTCAGAGGTTATTAGTTTTTAGATGATTTTTCAAGTTAGAACTCGCCTTTTACGGGGAATAAGATAGGGAACGCAAAGGGAGATGAGGCATATATGCGATTTATCAAAGACCATTGGTTGATGTTGGGGATTATTATTATTGGTTTGCTGTTTATTATCGTGCCTGTTTTGACGCGGAGTATTGATAATGAGTTGACGATTGACGGGATGTATAATTTTATCGGTTCGTTCTTTGGAATTATTGGTGCTGTGATGCTGGCTTTTAGTGAGACGAAGCAACAGAATAAGGCGTTGCGGGATGAGATTGATCTGAATGCGCGGAAAGAGCGGCAGATTCAAGCTGAATTTTTATACAAGGAATTGCTTTTTCAAAAGATAGAGAAGACGTATGGATTGCTGAACACGGCGATTTATAAAAATGAGGAAATTATGAGTTTTATCAAGGATATTGGGCAGATTTTAGAGAGTGAAAAAATACGGGCGCGGTTGATTGAGAATCGGAATGAGACGGAAAAGTATATTCATGAGATTGAGTTGATGAGTATTTATTTTCCGGATGATTTGGAGAAGGTGAAGTTGATTGTGTCGACGTTTAATTATAGTAATAAATATTTGAGCACGATGGAGCATGAGCTTTTGATTGGGGATTCGAAGGGTTTTCGCAAGGAGTTGGATCATTATAAGGTGGTCGTAAAGCGCTTGGTGCAGGTGATGGACGAGCTGTCGATTGATATGTTGGGGAGTATGAACGCGGAGATTAACAAGCTGAATGATATCGGAAATACGGTTTAGGCGGCGTGTGGTAAATTCTTGTGTCTTTTTATTGGGAAAACCTTTATAATAGATACATGAGTGGAATATAAAATGAGGGAAGCGATTGTGCTTTTCGATCAAAGGAGTTCATTTAAATGGCATTAACAGCAGGTATTGTTGGTCTTCCAAACGTTGGAAAATCAACACTTTTTAACGCGATTACGAAATCAAAAGTGGAAGCGGCAAACTATCCTTTCGCGACGATTGAACCGAATATGGGAATTGTTGAGGTTCCTGATGCGCGTCTGAACAAATTGACGGAGCTTGTGAAACCGAAGAAAACGGTACCGACGACATTCGAATTTACGGATATTGCGGGAATCGTGAAGGGCGCGAGTAAGGGTGAGGGGCTTGGAAATCAGTTCTTGTCTCATATTCGCCAAGTGGACGCGATTTGTCACGTAACGCGTTGTTTTGAAGATGAAAACATCACGCATGTGGAAGGCCGCATTGACCCGCTTGATGATATCGCGGTCATTAATTTGGAGCTTATTTTGGCAGATTTAGAGACGGTTGATAAGCGCATTAGCCGTGTTGAGAAGCTGGCGACGAAGCAAAAAGATAAAGATGCGATTGCGGAATATAATGTTCTTGTGAAGCTGAAAGAGGCTTTGGAGAATGATAAACCGGCTCGTTCTATTGAATTTAATGAGGATGAGGACAAAATTGTTCGCGGATTGTTCTTGTTGACTCGTAAACCGGTATTGTACGTGGCGAATGTTGCTGAGGACGAAGTTGGCGATCCAGATAACAATAAATACGTGCAACAAGTGCGTGAATTGGCTGCTGGCGAAGGTTCTGAGGTTATTGTTATTTGTGCGCGTGCGGAGGAAGAGATCGCGGAGCTTGACGAGGAAGATAAAGCTGAATTCCTTGAGGCGCTTGGTATTGAGGAGTCTGGCTTGGATCAATTGATTCGTGCGGCGTACACGTTACTTGGCTTGTCTACTTACTTTACGGCAGGTGTTCAAGAAGTTCGCGCTTGGACATTCCGCAATGGCATGAAGGCTCCAGCATGTGCCGGCGTCATTCATACGGATTTCGAGCGTGGATTCATTCGTGCTGAAGTGGTTTCATATGATGATTTGCTAGAACACGGTTCAGAACAAGCCGCAAAAGTGGCTGGGAGACTGCGTTCAGAAGGTAAGGAGTATGTGATGAAAGATGGGGATGTCGTGCATTTCCTATTCAACGTCTAATCTCTCAACGGACCGACAAACGCTCATTTAAACGCGCTTTGCCTAGGATCTAAGTATTTGTCGGCTCGCTGAGGTTTGGCGGTATTTATCATGTTGTATAGTTAAAAAATCGTTTTGCCAGGGATGGTGAGGCGGTTTTTTTATGCGTGTATGATGACTCGTTTTTTCAAGAAAATGATGCATCCGAATGCGATGATGGGCAACGTGGCTAGTAGTAATAGTGTCAGATTTACATTGAAGTATTTTATGAGTGAGCCGGCTACAATTGGGATGAGGAGTGAAGATAGGCCTGTGAAAATGCTTAGCGCGAATAGTTGGCTCGTGGATTGCATTCGTTCTGTGGTCATATGGAAAATCAGTTGTTTCGATGCAATCATGATAATCGGCGTTGTGAGGAATTGTAATCCGCTCAGCAAAATAATAACCCACACGTTCTCCGTGAGTGAAAAACCGATAAATTGCGTCGTTAGTGTCACGGCACAAATCATTAGCAAAGCGAAGTTGCTATATTTGCGCAAAAAGGCGGCTCCGAATAAGTAGGATGGTATTTCAAGTAAGGATTGAATCGACCATTTGTAACCAATCTGCAAGTCCGACGCGCCTAGCTGCAACATTTTATCGACAACGGTAATGTTATTCGCAATAATCACGCTGTAAAGTAGGAATAAAATAAAAACTAACAAACGATAATCCTTATTAAAAATGACTTCCTTAAAATCTGCCAACGTCACTTTTGCGCTGTGCTTCGTCGATTTTCCAACATCAGTCAGGAAAAAAATAAGTACTAAACTAAACAGCGATAATAAAAAAATCCCGAAACTCAAGCCCGTATAACCAGCTTTTGCGATTAAAAATGATAATAAAATACTACCGCCAGCCCAGCCGATGGAGCCGAATGCTTTTATAAATGGGAAGTTATTTCGCAGATAAGGACTACTTTTTAAAATCCATGTGTCGCTCAGTCCGGTACACGTATTAATGAGGCCACCACTAATGGCGAGTAGGAGTAGATGCAGGAAAAACAGTTTCGATTCGGTCAGGTAGAACAGGCATGTGGTGAGTAAATAGATGATCATCAAAACGACAATAAACCGCTTAATTGTCTGGTATTTATCCGCAAAAAATCCGATAAACATCTGCAAAAAAATCGTAATTAAGGCGTAAGAAGATAACAAAATACCCCGTTCCATCTCATCATAGCCAATCTTTGATAAAAACGGCGTAAATTGCGTTAAACCAAAGGAAAAAGCCATATACATACATACGTAAAGCCAACTAAAAAGTCTTCGTTCTCGTTCTTGATTCACAGAGAAAATCTCCATTCCTATTAAGTTATAAAGTTAAAACAGCAGTTTCTCCGCCGATTACTTTTTTCTCGAGAGCCATTGGTGTGAGCGTTATAGCGTCGTTTGCCATCACAATCAAAGGTGTGGTCAGCTGCAAATGATGTTTCGCCATTAAGGCCAAATCAATCTCCAATAATTCTGCGCCAGCCTTCACTTTTTGACCAACTTCCACCAACACATCGAAGCCTTCTCCGCCAAGCATCACCGTATCAAGCCCAACATGGATTAAAATCTCGATACCCGAAGTCAATGTCATACCGATTGCATGCTTTGTTTCGGCGATGAACGTTATTTTCCCATCAGCTGGCGCAAAAATCGTACTTTCTGCCAAGTCAAACGCGACGCCATCCCCCATCATTTTTGTGGAGAAAACTTCGTCTGGAACGTCTTCTAAGGGGATACATTTACCAGTTGCAGGAGATAGCAGGACAGTCGTTTTTGGCGTCTTTTTTTTGAATGAAAACATCATAATTCCTTCTTTCTATGTAATTTATAAGCTAAATCTGATGATACAGACGAACAAGGAGATAAACAAGGTGTAGCCGCTAACAAGGAGCAGCCATTTTTGCGGTGCTTGTTTCAGGCCTTTCCAGCTAATTCGGAAAACATCCATACCATATTCTTTTTTCGCAAACCAGAGTAATAGCCAGCCGCAAATCAGATTCATCGCGAATAATTGTGTTAATATCAGGGCTAGAGTGGCGATTTTTAGGAGATCTTGGCTCTGCTTATTAGCCAGTGATTTCTTCATATTTTTGACGATAAAAGCGCAGAAAAAGAAGCTTAAAAATAGGATGAAGTATAGTGCGTAAACGGGATTTAGGCGTACTGGTTCCATGATGTCGGCGTTACTATGCCAAGATACGAGTCCTAGTAAACCGAGGAACAGCAACGGAAAGACGATAAATAAGATTTCAGCGATGTGCAAAATTTTTGCTGAGGTTATTTGGCTTCGCACGGTTTGGAATTTGGATAGAACGATGGTTTTCATTGTGGCACTTCCTTTCACATCCAGGTGTCGGCGTATCTTGACGAGGCAAAACACGCCGATACGGATGCTTCTTTTTATTTTAATTCAGGCCAAAATTCTTTGTTCACTTCGATAAAATCGTCTAAAATATCTTTGGCTACCTTCGCGCTTGGAACGGTTTTGCTCATCGTTAGGGATTGCCAAACTTTTTGATAAGAGCCTTCTATCCAGCCCTCGATTGCCAGTTTTTCAGAGGCGATTTGTTGTTCCATCATGCCTTTTTGGAAAGTTGGGATTTTGCCCATTGTTAGTGGTTCGTATCCGTCTTTTCCAACGATGCATGGTACTTCAACCATTGCGTCGTCGCTGAAATTGCTGATGGCGCCATTGTTTTCTGTGATGAGTAGCATTCTTTCTTTCGTGTTGAACGTGAGTGCTTTAGCCAAGTCAACGATGAATGATGCGTGCTCGTTGGAATGAAGAGTTGTACCTTTTGCGGTTTTTGCTTCAACAATACGAGCGCACTCTGCAAAAACTTCTTTTTCGCGTCCGTCGATGATTTCGTTTGCTCTCGTGTATTCTTTATTGGCATGAGCAACCGTTTCGTCGGCCATTAAGTAGTATTTTAAGTACGTATTGGAGAGGAACTGAGGCTCGATTTCGAGTAGTTCTTTCCCGGCGCGCATTGCATCTAGCCAGCTTGCTTCTTTGTGTTGACCAGCAGGCGTGTTTTCTGTGTAACCTTGTTTGCTAACGTGCGCCTTGATTTTTTCCATTAAGTCATTGCCGTCGTGGTCTTTGATGCTCGTCCACCAGCCAAAATGATTCAAACCGAAATAGCGAACTTCCATGGCTTTGCGGTTTTGTAGGCCGATTGCGCGGGCCATGATATCTTCTAAACAAATCGGCATATCGCAAATGTTGATGATTTTAGAATTCGGTCTTAGGCGGCGCGTTCCTTCTGCGACAATGGCGGCGGGATTTGAGTAGTTTAAAAGCCATGCGTCGGGGGAGTATTTCTCCATGTAGTCTACTAAATCGATAATTGGTCCGATCGAGCGTAAGCCGTATGCGATTCCGCCTGGTCCGCAGGTTTCTTGTCCTACAACGCCGTGTTTGAATGGAATTTTCTCATCTTGTTCCCGCATGGCGTATTTTCCGACGCGTAATTGTGCCATGACAAAATCCACGTCTGTGAAGGATTCTTCTGGGTCTGTTGAGTAGGAAAACTCGATTTCTGGATCGTATTCGTTCACAATAATGGCACACGCTTCGGCTACCTTTCGCTGACGTTCTTCATCATTATCGTATAATTTGATTTTTCGTACTGGGAATTCCTTGACTGATTCTAGTAGCATAACTACGATTCCAGCAGTATAAGTACTTCCTCCACCAGCGATTAATACAGAACTTTTTTTCATTTTTAAAAACTCCTCTTCTTATAATAGTTTTTCGAATTCATCACGTAAGGATGGGACGGATAGGCCGACGATAATTTGGATTGCGCCACCGTTTTTCACGAGTCCTTGGGCGCCGACTTGTCTGAAAACGGCATCGGAGGCGACGAGATCGGGGTCAGTTACGGTGAGCCTCAATCTTGTTGCGCAGTTCGTAACGTCGACAATGTTTTCTTTTCCACCGAGATACGTTAGGAAACTTGCTGCTTTATCCGCATTAGCATTGCCTTTTCCGGATTTTTTCTCTTTGTAATCAGATTTACTGTAGAGCTTCATTTCATCGCTATCGTCTTCTCTACCAGGCGTTTTCAGATCCATTTTTTTGATAAGGAAGCTGAAAATGAAATACCAGATGAAGACGAATACAATTCCAATGGCGATTTGCGTCAGATAGGTCGGCCAATGGTACTTCCAAAGTGGCAACCAATTGATCGCAAACCAGTTAATGAGACCGCCGCCGAAATCACCAACAACGCCAAATGCATAGGCAGTGGTAGAAATTGTTGCAGCGAGTAGGGCGTGAATAACGAACAGAATCGGTGCAAAAAATAGGAATGTGAACTCGAGTGGTTCAGTGATTCCTGCGAAAACGGCTGTGGCTGCGACCGGAATCATTAAACCGAGCACTGCTTTGCGTTTTTCAGGTTTTGCTGTTTTGTAGAAAGCGAGTGTAATCCCGATGGAACCGAATACTTTCGACATGCCAGATAGCGCGAAACCGCCGGCGGGATACATTTCTTTCAATGTTTGTTCGGTTGTTTGGAATTCTCCTAAATGCGTTGCCCAGTAAGCAGCCATACCACCTGGAACGACGGCATTATCGTAGGCAAACGGAGAATAAATGAAGTGATGTAACCCGGTCGGGATCAGGATTTTTTCCAAGAAGGAGTAAATCCAAACGCCGAATACGCCGGATGAGATGAAGAATTTTTGCATGTCGAGCATTACTGATTGGAAATGTGGCCAGATGAAGGCGAACAGGAATGCAACCGGTAACATAACTAGGAATCCTAAAATAACGATAAACGATGTACCGCGGAAAACGCCCAATACTTCGGGTAATTCGGTATCGAAATAACGATTGTGCAGGAAAACGACGATTCCGGAAATAATGAGTGCACCAACCATACCTGTGTCTAGTGTTTTAATGCCGGCAATGTTAGCAAGACCGCTCGTACCACCGACTTCTTGCGTCATATCTACACCAAAGAAAGAACTCCATGTTGTTAGGATGGCAGATAGAAAATAGTTAAAAGTGACATAAGTAACCAGTGCCTCTAAACAAGCGCGACCACTTTGCGATTTTGCGAGACCGATGGGTAAACCGATAACGAATAGTAGTGGAATTTGTCTGAATACCGCCCAAGCTCCCTCGGCGATGACATTCCAAATTTTAAACCAGAGACCATTTGGATTCGCAAGCCCTCCCATAATATCAGGATTCATAAATAAGATTGAGAAACCAACCACAATACCTGCAAAAGAAAACAGAAGGGCTGGGGCTAGCATTGCGCCTCCAAAACGTTGAATCTTTTTCATCATATCTTTTGAAAACCTCCTTTTTATTTTTTAAGACGTCCTTGTGCTTTATTCTAGCCACTAGTTGGGCGCATTACAATCCCTTTTGGCGTTTTATCTCCTAATTACAAGAACAGGAATCTTTCACAAAAGCTGTGACATTTCACAACCTGGTCGCGCACGGAAGTTTTTAATGATACAATATACATGAAAACGCTAACACGACTATGGAGTGAGGAATGAACGCAATGAAATTAGAGGAACTAGTCAATAAAAATTATGAGCTGCTGAACCAAAATGACCTGCATATTTGGAAGTATATTCAGGCACACAAAAAAGATTGCAGTAGTATGAGCATCAATGAAATGGCAAAACTGTGCAATGTTTCTCGAACGACGATTCTTCGTTTTGCTAAAAAGATTTCTTTGGAAGGGTATAGTGAGTTGAAGGTACACTTGAAATGGGATTTGGAGTATAGTGTGAACATGGCGGACGAGGTAACGGAGGTTATTAGCGACGGTTATGTGGATGTGATTCATGAGGTAACGAAGAAGGATTTTCAGCCGATTTGTCGACTAATTTACGGGGCAAATCGTGTTTTTGTTTTTGGATCAGGGGATTTCCAGATGGCGGTGGCAAAGCACTTGAAACGGCTGTTTTTGCACGGTGGGGACTGTCTGTATGATGTGGATTCTATTACGATAAATAAGGAGTTTTTTAAGATTGTGAAACCGGACGATTTGGTCATCTTAATATCGCTTAATGGTGAGTCGAAATCGATTGTTTCAACCGCGATGGAGCTGAAGCTGATGGGTGTGCCGGTGATTTCGATTTCGAAAATGAAGAACAGTACGCTTGCGAGGTTAAGTGTAGAAAATATCTATATCTCAACAACGGAGATTCATTTTGATAATCAAAGTACTCATTCTTTTGAGGCGACTGCTAGTTTATACGTTGTCGCAGAATTATTGTTTGTGAAATATAATTTGTATAAGAATCAACTGCGCCAAGAAAAAACACCTCATATCTAGTTGACATGAGGTGTTCGCATATTATAGTTTATCTTTAAAAAGAAAGTCTAGAATGATATCGCCGATTCGGCGGTTTTCTCCTTGGTATGGGAAGGAGTGAATCTGGATGGCTGGGTTGAAGTTGAGTTCAATCACAGCATAGGGGCCGTTTGCGATTGTTTCACGTGAAACAATGATATCGACACCGCATAGATTCGCGTCAACGGCTTTGGCGCATTTAATCGCTAGCTCTTGGTAGTAGGGGTGAATCAGGTCTGTTACGTCGATGCTATCACCGCCAGTACTTATATTTGAGTTTTCGCGGAGATATACGATTTGGCCATCCTCAGGAATGTCGGACATGCTGAATCCTTGCATGGAGAGCATGAGCGTTTCTTCTGGGCCTTTTTGGATTATTTCTAAAGGCTTGAGATGATCGGTGCCTCGTAATGGATCTAGGTTTTTTTCGTCGATGAGTTCTGAAATCGTACGTGTCCCGTCACCAGTGATATTGGCTGGTACGCGTTTTAGGATACCCGCGATTTTACCGTCGATAACTAGGAAACGGTATTCGTCGCCAGGGATGTAGGTCTCGATGATAACGGAAGAATCGTAGCCAAAAGCGATTTTTAGAGCTTCTTCGTAGTTTTCTTGGCTAAATCCGTCTTTGAAAATGCTGATTCCGATGCCAAAATTGGTTGATTTCGGCTTGATAACGATCGGTTTGTCGGCGAATAGTTCGAAGCTCTCGCGTGCAGTTTCAATATCTGAAAAATGCTGACCGTGTGGTACTTCGATGTCGTTTTCTGCTAGAATTTGTTTCGTGACGACTTTGTTTTCCATGATAAGAGCACTGATGTAGCTGTCGCGCGCGGTTTTCGTTGCTTGTTTGATGTATTCGACTTGATTTCCTTTTTCGAGACGAATGAAATTTTCTTCGCGGTCTAGGAGTTCAATGGATAAACCTTTTGTTACCGCGGATTTCAAAACGATTTGCGTGGAGAGTTCCATATCTTCGTAACCGATGAGCTTGTAAGCGTTCTGCATGCTTTGTTCTAGGTAGGTTTTCGCTTTTTCAAGGTTGAAGGATACGAATGATTCGGGTGTTGCTGTGATTTGTGACGCGATTGTTTTTTCTGGGTGTTGGCTTATGTCGCGTTGTGTCTCGATGATGCTTTCGAAATCGGTTGTATCGGTTAGTTTTGCGACGTTTTCCATTTCTGTTAGGAGTTTTTCAACTGCTTGATCGAATGGGACTTCTGCGCCGTTAACGTATATATCTGGCTTGGTTAAGCCGTTGCTCGCGATTCGCTCTTCGTTTTGGTCGGATTGTTCTTGTTGTATTTGGTCAAAAGCGGTGCTCTCGGTTAATAGGCCTGTGACTAGGAGTAGCTGGATAAAATGTAGCGTCTCCTTCGTGATACCGTTTGGGTCGAATGGGTTTAGATCCAATGAGCGGATTTCAATGTATTCGACGCCAGCTTGGGCAAGGCCTGCGAGTGATTGATCGGTATGGGCGTTTTTCATCCGAATTGGGTTGTAGAGTTCGCGCATACTGTCGATTTTCCCTTGATTAATCCACGATTCGATGCTTGAAATATAGCCATCGAAGCTATCGTAGTCAACGTGAAGGGAACATTTATTTTTATACCCGGCGTGACTATTGCGCAGAGAGATACCATTGTTAAGCGCAAGGTCGGATGTTTCACGTGAAACTTCGTTGTCGGGAGTTTTATTCAGAAAATTTGGTAGATAGACTGGGCTTGCTCCTGTTAGGTAAAGTAGGAACCAGCGATTTTGCATGAAGTATTTGGCGACTTTGAGGTAAATTTGGTTTTTGAAGTCTTGTAGTGATTTTTCGCCGCCCATGCTTGTGTGTAGTCGTTCTAAAAAGTCATCTGAGAACGAGAAATTATAGTGAATACCGGAGAAAAGTTGAATTTTCTTGCCATATTCGCGGGCTAGGTGCTCACGGTAGAGTCTGCTCGCTGAATTCGGATCTTGATAAACAGCTATTGGGATATCTTGTTCTGCTGGAAGGATTGGCGGGTTGCTGCTTGGCCATAAATATTCGTCACGAACCCGGTCTGATACGATATTTTGCAGGTTTTCCATGGATGTATATACTTCGTCAACCGAGCCGCTGACGGGTGTGATCATTTCGATTTGACTTTCCGAAAAATCGGTTTTGATGTAGGGATTTTCTTCTTTTAGGCCAAAAATGGCGGGGTGTGGTGTAAGTGATAAATTTCCGTTTTCATCTACTCGCACATTTTCTTTTTCAAGTCCAAAGTTTCCATTAAAGAGCCTTTTTTTCAAATCGGCGTGTTGTTCTAGTATTGGAAACAAATTGTCATTTTTATATAACACGATTTCACCTTCTTGTAGTCCATTTTGTTCAATAGCTTTATCTTACAATAATTATGGTCAATAGTATAGAAAATGGTTTTAGATTACCAATATTTCGTGATGAAACGTACAAGAAATATATTTGAAACATTTGTAATATAAATCTTTACTTTTAGAAGTGTACTAGTTATAATAGGACACATGAGGAGAGTGATGGGGATGTATACGTTAGATTCTCAAAGTCATGTTCCGATTTATGAGCAGATTGTAGCCTTAATCAAGGGCTATTGCATCAGTGGAGTCCTACAGCCAGGCGAAAAATTGATGAGTGTTCGTGAAATGTCGACGCATATTTTAGTGAATCCTAATACGGTTGGTAAGGCATACAAGGAGTTAGAGCGGCTGGGGATTATTGAGACCAAGCTTGGAAAAGGCTCGTATGTAGCGTATGCTAGTGATAATAGTCCGAATGAAGAGGCGCTTGCGTTATTTAGACAAAATTTAGAGGAATTAGTTTTGGAAGCGAATTATTTACGAATCGAGGAGCAGGAGCTGCAAGGTTTGGTGAGCGAATATTATACGAGCTTGGGAGGGGTGGAGTAGATGATTATCGATAGTGTCACGAAGCGGATTGAGGGCAATTTGGTATTGGAGGACATTTCTTTTGAGCTGAAGTCGGGTGAGATTACGGCGCTGATTGGACGGAATGGAGTTGGGAAAACGACGCTGTTCTCGATTATCGCGGGGATGTATTTGGCGGATGCGGGTCATGTGGCGATTGATGGGCAAGATTTACGCAAACATCCGGCGTTGAAGAAGAATATTTTCTTTTTGGAAGATAACATGAACTATTTTAATTCGTATAGTGTGAAGGCTGTTGTGAAAATTTATAAGAATGTTTACGCTACATTTGATGAGGAATTTTTTGATTCGTTGATGGAGCGTTTTGAATTGCCGAAAAAAGCGAAGGTGATGTCGTTTTCGAAGGGACGCAAGGCGTTATTTTTCATGATTTTGGCGTTTTCTTTGGATGTTCGTTATTTGTTGCTGGATGAGCCGATGGATGGGCTGGACGTGATTGTGAAGAAGCAGTTGTTGCAGTTTATTTTGGAGACGGTTGCGGATCGGAAAACGAGTGTGTTGATTGCCTCGCATCGCTTGGATGAGCTGGAAATGGTGGCGGATCGGGTGTTGGTTTTGAAGGGAACGACGCTGGAATTGGATTATTATTTGGAGTCGTTGCGTGACACGGCGTTGAAGATCCAGGTGGCGTTTAAGTCGAAGCATGTGCCTGTGTTTGTGAAAGAGGAATCAGAGCTTTTGCAGCGGAATGGGCGGATTTACACGTTGTTGGTGACGGAAAATACGGATGATTTCGTGAGCAAGGTTAGGATGGAAGAGCCGATTTTGTATCAGGAAATGGCGATTACGATTGAGGACGTTTTTACAATTCGATTGGCGGATGATAAGGTCGACTACTACGAGATTTGAGGGGTGAGGAGCATTGTTTAATAAGCATTTGTGGTTGAAGGAATGGCGCGGTGTGCGGTGGATTGTGGTTGTATTAATGCTGTTGTTTCTTTATGCGCAAACCGGTGGGCTTTACTCGGATACGGAGAGTTGGCAGTCGCAATATGACTATTTCCAATCGGATGGGTTTCAAAAAGAGCAAGAACAATCGCCGAGTGATGCAAAAATGACTCCGGAACAGGTCAAATCGAGTTTGACGTTGAACTATTTTACGACGGGATTTCCGGGTGATAAATTTTCGACGCAGTATACGATGTCTCAGTCCTATTTTGCGTTGAGTATTTTGGTGGTTATTCTGGGGCTGGCGATGGTTGGCTGGGAACGGTATACGCGAAAGGATCATTTTTCGTTGGCGGCGCCGTTTAAGCGTGGAAGTATGATTGGAACGAAGCTGCTGCTTGGTGGTTTGGCGATTACGGTGGGATATGGCATCAGCTTATGGCTGGGACTGTGGCATATGTTTCAGGTAATTCCGACTGAATATATTGACTTGGATATGCAAAAGGTGTATCTAGGATTAATCGGGAATTTGGGGACGTTTTTGTTGCTTTTTGTGGTGGCTGTTTTTGTGGGAACGGTAATGGGCGAGTTGCTGGCGACGGTTATTGCGATGCTTGTGATTACCATGATGCCGCGCTATCTTTATGTGGTTTGGTCGGTTTTGATGCAGCTGTTGTACCCTGATGTTGATGCAGAAAAATTGACGAATTGGACGTCGTATGCGAATGTATTTCTTGTTTTTGGGAATAGTGAGTTTGAGTATGGGCCTTTTATTTTGCAGCTGATTTTGCTTGTTTTGTTTGTAGTTGGGTCGGTGTTTTTCTATAAGCGGTATTCGATTGAGAATAATGGGAAGGTTTTGGCGTTCTCGTATTTGCGTATTCCGAGCGCGATTTTGATTTCGTTTGGTGGAGCTATTTTAGTCACGAATTTTTGGATGGGTGGCGGATCGGCGGATGGGCCTTCGTTGACGGGTTTTCTCATTATATGTATCGGGTCGTTTATTGGGTGCTTGGTGATTTGCTACATGGTGCTTTATAGAAATACGTGGATGCGGAGATAGGGGTGATTTTATGTGGCAAAAGGGATTGTGGTACAAGGAGTGGCGGGGAATCAGGTGGGTCGTTCCGCTTGTTTTTCTGGTGTTTTTGTTGGCGTTTTTTGTGGGATTGGTGAATGAAACGGAGGCTTGGAATAAGAGCCAGGCGCATTATAAGTCGGAGGATTTTCAGTTGGAACAGGAGCTTGATCCGGATTTTGCGATGACGAAACAGGAGATTCGGGACGATTTGACGGTGCGTTATTTGGCGTATGAGACGAAGTTATCGGATAAAGTGGATCAGTATACATATTTTTTCTTTAATTTTACGGTGAGTGTGCCGTTTACGTTGACGCTTGTTTTGGCGGTGATTCTTGGCATGTGTTCGGTGATTTTGGAGCGGTATACTCGTGGGAATCATTTCACAGCGGTGATGCCTTATTCTAAGAGGGCGATTCTAGGCGTGAAGGTGCTGCTTGGTTTTGCGGTCATTACGGTGAGTTATTTTGTGAGTTTGGGGCTTGGTGTGTGGTATTTTACGTCTCAGGTACCGGCAGAGTTCGTTGATTTTCACCAGCAAAAATTAATCATGGATGTGCTGGGAAGTTGGCTGGCGTATTTGTTGTTGTTTTTGTTGCCGATTGTTGTGGGTTATGTGATTGGTTCGCCGCTGGGTGGTATTTTGGTGACGGCTGGCTTGGTGTTATTGCCGAGTACGATTTTGGCGTTTGTGGCTCATATTGAAAATTTTATGCACAAAGATATGTCGGGAAATTTGGCGTATTGGAGTGATTATTGTCGGATTTTGGAGCCGCTGGGATTCATTCGGCCGGCTTATGGACCGCTTATTTTGCAAGTGGGATTATTGGTTGGAGCGCTGGTTTTCGCGGGTGTTGTTGCGGAACGTGAGTCGCTTGAAACGAATGGGAGATTATTTGTTTTCCTCAAAATGCGGGCATGGGGAATTGGGATTGCAGCAATTTTGATTGGGATGTTCGTGGCGAATATGGTTCAGGACTTCGTGAAATTGACTGGAACGGCTGGTTTTGTCGGGTTCTTGGTGATTTTTGGTGTGAGTGTGGTTGGTTCTGTGTTTGTGGGGATTCGGTTTGTTTACGGGAAACGTTTGTAATTTTTCATAAATATATTTCTACTGGGATGTATATTGGGTTATAATAGAGGTAGTATGTTTGAGGGAGGATTTTATCGGTGACAACAGAAGCAGAAACAGTGAAGCCTGAGATTGGCGAGATGAAGGCGAATTTGACGAAGCGTAACTTGCAATATGTTCAGGAAGTGGAGAAGCATCTTCGCGAAACGGGGCAATATGGTGAGGAGCAACAGGCGAATTTGATCTATGAAATGGTGGAGAAAGTGCTTGAGAATCAGAAACAAGGTGTGACGGCTCGGAAATTATTCGACGTGACACCTACGGAATATGTGAAAGCTTTGACTGTAAAAGCAGCGCCAGTTGGTGAAACGGCTGGGAAATGGTGGATTGCGCTGGATGGCGGCTTGCTCGTACTTGGTGCGATGATGCTGATCAGTGGTGTGAGCGCGATTTTTCAAGGGCAGACACTTGGCTTGGCCGTGCTATTCGTGACGTTCCTTGTCGGTGGTGGTGCGATGATGGTATTGCGTAAATACGCGGGTGCCATGCGTCAAGGTGAGAAGGGCGGAACGTGGAAGTATCTCGTGATCGCGATGGTGGTTATTCTTGTGTGGATGACGATTATGACAGTCGTGCAGGTGGTTGTTCCGGCGAACTGGAATTATGAAATGGATCCGTATCCTATGGTTATTGTTGGGGCAGCGCTGTTGGCGTTACGTTTCTACTTGAAGAGAAAGAAAAATATACCGAATTTATAAATGATGTTGATGCTGTTTCTTGAATAGGAGCAGCATCTTTTATTGTTGGGTTGTTCGAAATAAAATGAGTTACAACCCCAATGTAAGCGTGAGTAAAGCGAACGGTTAATCCATACCATATCAAACATGAAAGGGTGATTATGATGGTAGAAAAGTTGAAAATATTTAATCTGGAGCATCAGCAAATTGGGACGGCGAGCCGAGATGACGTGCATCACAAAGGTTTGTGGCATGAGACGTTTCATTGTTGGTTTGTGTCGGAGGATTTGACGCGGATTTTTATTCAGTATCGGAGTGAGCGGAAAAAGGATTTTGCGGGGCTGTATGATATTACGGCGGCGGGGCATTTGACGGAGGATGAGACGGTTTTAGATGGGATTCGTGAGGTGAAGGAGGAGCTTGGTGTTGATGTGGCTTTTGATGCGTTGGTATCGCTTGGTGTGATTGATACGAGCTATGTTTCACCGGGATTTGTGGATCGGGAGTTTTGCCATGTGTTTTTGTATCGATTTGCTGGGAATTTGGCGGATTTCAGGTTGCAGGAGGAAGAGGTCGGTGGAATGGTGACGGCGAATTTGCAGGAATTTCGGGCATTTTTTAAAGGGGAGTCGGACGGGCTTCGTGTGGAGGGATTTAAGTTGCGCGATGCTGGGATTGAGGTTGTGAATGAGGTGCTGGGGATGCGTCAGTTCACGTTGGAAGAGAATAATTATTATGGGAAATTAGTGAACGCGATGGAGTTGCGGGGAATATTATAGGAATGTTTGATTATTTCCCGGGAAATAACGGCTAGCTTTTCATTTTGGAATATGACATAATGAAGTCGTGAAACCTTTAGTTGAAAGGGTGGTAATGGATGTTTCCTTATGAAATTGTGAGTAAGTTTACTGAGACGGAGATGCATTTATACAGATACATAATGGATAATTCTGAAAAAGTGATGTACATGCGGGTGCGTGAATTGGCGGATGAAACGCATGTCTCGGCTGCTTCGATTGTCCGTTTTACGAGGAAGCTTGGCTATGATGGTTTTTCGGAGTTTAAGGTGCAGTTGAAACAGGCATCGAAGGAGAAAACGAGGACAAAAACGGCGGATACGATTGAAGTTTTGGAGGAGTTTTTTGAGCGAACGTTGCGTCGGGATTATGATGTGAGTTTGGATAAGGCTGTCGACATTATTGATGATGCGCAGTTGGTTGTGTTTGTGGGGATCGGGACGTCGGGAATTCTCGCGGAATATGGCTCGCGGTTTTTCTCGAATTTGCAGAAGCGGACGTTTTACATTAAGGACCCGTTTTACCCGAACGCGGCGCAGCAGTTTGATAATGCGGTGATGGTGATTTTGTCGGTTTCGGGTGAGACGCCGCAGGTTATTTTGCAGGCGCAGAACATGAAGCAGTACGGGAGCAAGATTATCAGCATTACGAATTCTAGCAAAAATACGTTGGCGGGTTTGTCGGATGTGAATATTCCTTACTTTGTGACGCAGGAAATGATTCATGAGACGAATATTACGACGCAGATTCCAGTGTTGTTTTTGCTGGAGGCAATGGCGAAGAAGACGTATAATCGGCACCAAATATAAATAAGGCGGAAAATTCCTAATCTGGAGTTTTCCGCCTTATTTTTAGATTTCTGTTAACAACAAATGATGATATACTGCGCCGAGTAGACCGGCTTGGTTTTTGTGTGAGACGAGTTCGAGTTCGGTGTCACGTAGATCGAAGAAGGCCATGTGATGTTTAAGCTCGTCTAGGAACGTTGGCCGGTCGGTGATGCCGCCGCCGATGAAGATGTGGCTCGGATCGAAGCAGTAAATCAGGTTGTATAGGCCGGTGCAAAGGCCGTTGTAGAAGTCGTGAATCAGTTTCCCAGCGATTGGGTCGTGATTGTCGTACGCTGCGAAAATTTCTTCACCAGTGACTTCGTTTAGGTTTTTGCCTGTATGTGCGGCGTATTGGCGACGCAAAACGAGTAGCGTAGTGGTTTGGTTCATTGTATAGTTACCGGGTTCGTAGCTGCCAGGTCGGTCGCTGAATAGGTAACCGAACTCGCCGGCACGAAACCGGGAACCGCTGTACAGTTTGCTGTCGATGAAAATGCCGCCACCGATGCCTGTTCCGATTGTCATGCAGAGAAAATTGTCCAAGTCTTGCGCGCCACCAAGCCATTTTTCGCAAAGGGCTACGCAATTGGCGTCATTTTCAACGGTGACTGGAAGGCCGGTTTTTTCTTCTAAGTATTCGCGAATGGGAAAATTATCGAAGGCACGGATTGCGCCACCCATCGTGATAAAACCAGTTTTTGGATTGATGTAGCCGGGCGCGCTGATTGCAACGCCCGCCACATCGTGTTTTTTCGTATACTCTGAAATCCCTGCTAATATCAGTTCACCGTCAAAATCAGGGATTGTCATTTTTTCGTGTTGGAGAATATCGCCTTCACTCGAAACAAGTCCCATTTTCAAGGTTGTTCCGCCGATATCAAAAGCTGCAATGGTTTTCAAATTTTTCAACTCCTATTTTTCAGTTGCTGTTGCGGATTCCATTGCGTTCGCGTCCATTTGCGCGTCACTTGCCGCGACTTTGTTGGATACGAGTACGAATGGTAGGTAACAGATGGTCGCGACGGCCAAACAGAGCAGTCCGACGAGCAGTGCCAGCCAATTTCCTCCGGTGCCTAGGAACGGAATCAGTGGGCCTGGTGTTGTCCAAGGTACTTGATACGCGACTGGCGGAATAATTTTAAAGTGAATGAAGAAGTAACCGATTAGCGTGTTGATCGCTGGAACAAAGATGAACGGAATAACCATGATCGGATTCAGCACGATTGGAAGACCGAAAATAACTGGTTCGTTAATGTTGAACAAGCCTGGCGCAATCGATAGTTTCGCGATATCACGGTGATCGGCACGTTTAGAAGCGAAGAAAATCGCAATCAAAAGACCGAGCGTCATTCCGGAACCACCATAGTTCGCAAAAGCGTCATTTAGACCTGCCCAAGTTGTTGGGTAAGGCGCGCCCCATGCGGAACCGTGCTGTGCTACATAGTTCAAGTTTGCCAAGTTAGGCTCTGTGAAAATGGTATCGCGGATCGCAGCAATCGTGTTCGGACCGTGAATCCCGAGAACCCATAGTAAGTTGGAAATAAATCCAAGTAATAGGACAGAATAAATATTCGTACCCATGTCTTTAAGTGGCGATTGAATAACCGTATAAACGAGGTCATGCAAGCCTTCTGGAGCGATTAATGTGATCAAGTAGTTCAAAACAGAGAACAAGATCATCACGAGAATAACTGGAATCAAAACTTTGAAAGAACGCGAAACGGCTGGTGGCACTTGGGCTGGCATTTTGATGGTAAGTCTCGGCGCACGTGCAAGACGGCTGAACACTTCCCCAGTGATGATACCAACGATTAGCGCTACGAATAGGCCCTGCGCTCCTAGGAATTTTGTAGTCATGTATGCTTGGTTTTCGACAACAAGATACGGCGTGTAGATGATGAAAAACGCACCGATCGCTGTCAAACCACATAAAAGATCATCCTGTTGGAAAAATATTGCGAGATTCCGTGCTACTAAAAAGGTGATAAGTATGGCCATAATATTGGTGGAACCTTGCAGTACCGGCGCAAAAATCGCTTGAGCCTCCGCGAGATTCGGGAAAATCTTACCTAAGAATAGGATTTTAGCGATGAAACCATCTGGACTAAGCACTGCGAAGTTGATTAAAAGGATAATTGACCCTGCCATGATTAAAGGAAAAACTAAAATAAATGCATCACGAATCGCAGCAATATGCCGCTGTGAATTCAATTTGTTGGCAACTGGTACTAGCGCTTTCTCCATTCCGTGTTCGAACTTTGTCATTAAACTCATAAAATGAACCTCCCATTTTTGAAAAAACGTTTGTGAACGCTCTCTTTGATTAGTGTAACCAAGTTTGCGAAACGCATTTGGGGTACGCCTCGCAAACCTGACTCCCAATTTTACTCTTTAATCAAATTTGCCCCATTTTCTTCAATCGTCTTTTTATACCAATAGAAACTGTCTTTTTTGTATCGTGCTAACTCTTTTTCATCATTTTCATCACGGTCTACATAGACGAAGCCGTAACGTTTTTGATAGCCGTTGAGCCAGCTGAGTAGATCTGTGAACGACCATGTGCAGTAGCCAAGCATTTCCACGCCATCGGTAATTGCTTCTTGAATCGCAATGGAATGGGCGCGAATGTAGTCGATGCGGTACTCGTCATGGATTTCGTTTCCTTCTTCTAATGTATCATATTCGCCGAGCCCGTTCTCAGTAATAAGTATCGGTAAACGGTAACGACTCGCGATACGGCGAAGGCCAACGCGAAGACCGGTCGGATCGATATCCCAATCCCAGTTGGTTTTTTCAAGGTATGGATTATTAACATGACGGTAAACGCCAGGAAGTCCGCTCTCTTGTGTAGAGCCTTTTTCACCGGTCGTATTCATTTTACCAACGCCAACACCATCCAGCGGGTTCGCCGCGTTCGTCATTGTGCGGTAATAATTGACGCCCATGAAATCCGGTTTTCCTTTTTTGAGAAGTTCGGTGTCGCCAGGTTCAACTTCCGGTGCAAAACCGTTTTCCTCGAGCCAATTCCAAACCGCGATCGGATATTCGCCCCATGTGTAGACGTCCATCCAAAGGTGCGCGTTGAATTCCTCGCTGTTATCAGCCGCTAACGCGTTCTCCGGTTTGCCGTCAATCGCGTAATTCGGTCCGTAGGCAAAACTTGGGCCGATTTTGCCGTCCATGCCTAGTTCGCGGAATTTTGCGATGGCTGATGCGTTGGAGAGGTTGGCAATGTGATTCGCTTGGAACATCCGTTTGTCGTCGGTCAGGCCGGGCGGGTGTAGCGCCAATTTGTAGCCGTGCGAGATGAAGACGTTCTGTTCGTTCAGCGTCACCCAGTATTTGACGCGATCGCCGTAGCGCTTGAAGCAAACCTCAGCGTAATCGGTGAAATCTTGGATGATGCGACGCGATTCCCAGCCGCCGTACTCATCTTGAATGGCTTGCGGAATATCCCAATGGTAAAGCGTGATAACCGGCGTAATGTTGTTTGCTACGAGCTCATCAACGAGTGCGTCGTAAAACGCGAGACCAGCTTCGTTTGCTTCGCCGTGGCCTTTCGGGAAGATACGACTCCACGCGATGGAGAACCGGTAAGCCTTCAGACCTTGTTCAGCCATCAGCGCAACGTCCTCTTTAAAACGGTGATAGTGATCGACTGCCACATCGCCGTTCGTTCCTTTAAAAGTTTTGCCAGGAATGCGGACAAATTCATCCCAGACAGACGGGCCTTTACCCTCTGTGTCCCAAGCACCTTCGACCTGATAAGCCGCAGACGCCGAGCCCCAAAGAAAATCCTTTGGGAATGGTTTTAACGTTTTGTGTTGCATAATGCACCTCCGAAAAATTATCGAGCTTGATTAGAAAGCAGTTTTGCGAGCTTTCTGTATAGATTAAATGTAAACGGTTTCGGGTCGGATGTAAATATGATTTGGTGAATTGGGTTGATGTTTCAGTGAGTTGGAATATGTTTCATGTGGGAAACGCCTTGTTTCATATGAGGGGATAATATCCAATATTTAGGGTGGGTATCGGCGTTCAGGACCAAAAAACAAGCGTTTAGGACTAAAACGGTTTTTCGATTATTTTTTGTGATAGAATTTACATCGGTATCAAAAGTATCAATTTCAATTTGGGAGACTTTTGGTATTTACAAAACAAACATTTGTTCGTATAATGGGTAAGAGATCAGGAAAGGTGGGGATGCCGTCTTGGAGGGCTTTATGGGGAGTATAGCTGAATTGAGTAAATTTATAGTTAGAAATACTAGAAAAGAATAATTTTTTAGAAAAAAACGATAAAAAGCATTGTTTTCCAATAATCGATATGATATCTTGGAGTTTGGTGAAAGCGTTCACCAAAATGAGATGGTAAGAAAAAATACAAAAAGCGGAGGAGTTTTTACATGAAGATTTTGCTTAAAAAGGGATTGTTAGTGTGGTTGGTTTTTGCATTGGTTATTTCAACATTGCCAGCATTTGAGCCACGCGCGGAGGAAACAAAGGGAGATGTGGCACCAACACCGAAAACGACGGCGGAAGCGAAGCCGGTGGAATTGGTCGAGGAACGCACGGAGAATGAGATTGTGTATGATAATCAGAACGGTTCTTTCACGAAACAGATTTTTACGGAGCCGGTGAATGTGAAGGAAGATGGCGAGTGGGAGCGGGTTTCGAACGACTTGGTGACGACGGATGAGGACGTTATTGAGGCGGAACGGACGGAAATCCAAGCGCAATTCCTACCGAGGATGGAAAAAGGGAAATATAGTACTTTTGGAGAGGGAAACGAAGCGATTACGTTTGGTTTTGAATCTGCGGAAGGTGAGAAGGAAAAAACGGCTGTGACGGACGTGGAAGCGAGCGTCGACGGCAATGAAGCGCGATTTAAAGAGGTGTTACCGAACACGGATTTGCGGAATTTGCATTTTAACACGTCTGTGAAGGAAGACATCGTGGTTAGTGAATATAATGGATTTAATACGTATAATTTCCGATTGGACACGAAATTGAAAGTGGAACAATTGGAGGACGGCTCGATCAGCTTTACGAATCGCAAGGGCGCGGTGGTTTTTGAATTGCCGAAGCCGGTGATGTCGGACTCGAAAATCGATGATAAATCGGGCATCGCGGTGAGTTCGGATGCGGTGGAATTCAAGCTGGAGGCGTTGACGAGTACGGTTTATTCGTTGCAAGTGGTGGCGGATGCGGACTGGTTGAAGGCGCCGGACCGGGTGTATCCGGTGTATATTGATCCGAGTGTGCAGTTGAAAAAGGTGACGGATGCGCATATTGCGAGTGCTTACCCGACGGCGAATTATTCGGGAAGCAAGTTGTGGGACGCGGGTCAGGGCGAGTATACGTTGTCGGTTGGTCAATATGATGGCACGACGGGGATTAATTACGCGTATATTAAGCCAGATGTGTCGTCGCTCGCGAAGGCTTCGATTGAATCGGCGACGTTTAAGGCGTATGCAAAATGGCATTACTATCCAGCATCGCCGAACTTGGTGAAATTGGATGAGGTGAAGAGTGCCTGGACGCCGGGTGCGGTGACGTGGAATACGAAACCGACAGCGACGAATATTGCGGAGACGAATGTTGGACGTGATCAGTGGGCCAGTTTTAACGTGAAAGATACGGTGCAGGCATGGGCGCAGGGCACGCGGGTGAACTACGGCTTCATGATGCACACGACGAACACGCAAGGTTTCTGGAAAAAGTTCACAGCGACGGAAACGGGTACGAATGTGCCGTATTTGGAAGTGACGTATACGTATGCAAAACCGGAAAAAGCGGTTGCGAAAACGTATTCGAATGGACCGGGTACTGGCACGGGGTACATGGACTTGACGTGGAATGCGGTGCCGGGCGCGACGGGATACCGACTATTGATTTGGAATGGTTACAATTATGAGCATATCCCAGTTGGGAATGTGACCACTTGGACATCGAAAGGGAAGAAAATATTCCCGACACAGGCGGAAATGGAGGAAGGTGACTTTGAGTTCCATACGGATGGAAAAGGTTCGGAGTTCGCGAATGATCCACGAGAGCTCTACGACAATGGCTATCAAGCAGGTAGTACCGCGGATTACCGGAATCGACAGAGCTATATCGTACGTGTTTTAGCGACATTCCCAGGTGGGGATAGCCCGACATCAGATGTTACGGATGTGTATATGCCAATCGAGACGCCGGCAGCACCGACAGGTAAGGCTTATGCCAACTTGGCGGGTACGAATACAGGCTATGTACAGGTAAACTGGGCACCTGTTGCGAATGCGGAAGGGTATATCGTGACGATGTTCGACGGGAAAAAGGATGTCGAATTTGATGTTGGAAATAAGACGAGTTGGACGACGCAGAATAAAGGGCTATGGCCGACAAATGCAGAGATTGCAGCTGGCGGTTGGGCATTGCATACGGATGGAAAGGGTGCGGAATTAGCGCAAGATCCGTCACCTGTGTATACCAATTCTGGCGGGACATTAGGTCATTTGAAAACCTACGCTTTCCGAGTGAAGGCCTACACAAAAACTGGAAAACAAGCGATCAGCGCCATTTCTGGAATTTATAAGCCGACGATTCCACTTGTTGGTTCGCAGCAAGGCATGGTGGATTATTGGACATCGATTCCTGTTATTGGCGGCGAAGTCAATGCGACAAATGGAAATTTCTTGTTTAGCGAGACAGATTTCGAGCTTGAAGGACGCGGACCGAGCATTAATATTAGCCGAACGTTTAATAGCCAGAATGACCAAGTCGGATTGTTCGGAAAAGGCTGGACGAGTACGCTGGAAACGCGCGTCGCAGAACAGGCAAATGGCGATGTCATGTTGTATGAATCCGATAATAAAACGCAATTGTTTATGAAAACGGGCACGACGTATGAGGCGCCTGCGGGTGTTTATAGCGAACTGACGAAAACTGCGACGGGCTTTTTGATGGTGGAGCAGGATAAATCTGAAGTGGCGTTTAACGCGGCGGGACAACTTTTGACGGAGAAGGATCCGAATGGGAACGTGTTGACGTATACCTACGCGAGTGGGAAGTTGACGGGGATCACGGATGCGTCTGGTCGGAAGGTGAGCGTGACTTACAACGGTGCGCAGATTTCGAAGGTGACAGGACCGGAAAACCGTGATGTGACGTTTACGTATGATGCGCAGAAGCAGTTGACGGCATCGACGACACCGCGCGGGAAGGCGTATCGTTATGGCTACACGGATGGCTTGTTGACGGCGATTTATGATCCGAAGCACACGGAAGCGACGCCGTATCAGACAACGTACGCATACACAGATAAGAAACTGGTGAAGGTGACGGATCCAGTGGGTAAAGCGACGACGCTGAGCTATGCGCCTGAGAAGCGTGAGGCGACGCTGGTGAACGCGAAAGGCAAGAAGACGGTTTATACCTACAATCAGGCGGGAAATCCCGAGAAAGTGGTTGTGGACGCGGATGGCTTGAAGTTGAGCACGACGACGAGCTATGAGGCAAATAACCTGATCAAAGAAGTAAGTCCAAAAGGGCAAGAAGAGACGTATACGTATGACGCGGACGGGAATGTGACGTCGGTGACCGATCCTTATGGGACGGAGAATTATACGTATAATGAGAATAATGACGTGATTTCTGCAACAGACACGGAGAATCGCGAAACAACCACAGCTTACAGTGGTGCGGATGCGGTATCCGAGACAACCCAAACGGAAGCAAATATGTCTTCGGTGACGCAATACGATGCATACGGGAATCCAATAAGTGGAAGTGGCGATTTGTCCGTCGCTGGGAATTTACTACTGAACAGTGGTTTTGAAAGTGGCACCGCGCTTACGAATTGGAAAATGATTCAGAGCAATGCGACGGGCGGCTTGAGTTTTGATAGTGCCGAAAAAGCACCGGGAGCTCTAGGCGGAAGCGGCGCGGTTAAGATTACGAGTGAAGGTGCCAATACGGAAAAAGGCTACACCGCAGCGACGCAATATGTGGATGTCGAGCCAGAAACGACGTACACGCTGAGTGCCTATATCAAGACTGCAAATATGGCAAATGCGGACGCGATTCTGATTACACGCTCCCAAACAGCGGCCAGTAAAGACGTGACAGATGGTGCGGTATGGAATTCCAATCGAGCGGCTTCGATTCAAGGAAATAGGGGCTGGGTGAAGCGTCAACTGACTTTTACGACCACAAAAGAAACTAACAAAGTTTTGGTGTACTTGGATAGTGAGCAAACGGTTGGCAGCAAAGGAAAAGGCACCGTTTGGTATGACAATGTGCAACTGGAAAAAGGCAGTATTGCGTCAACCTACAATCCACTAGTAAATAACAGCGTCGAGAAGAGTACAGAGCTGACGGCGGATGGCTGGGTACGCGCAGGAAATAGCGCCTTAACCGCGATGCGTATCACGGACGAAGAAGGATTCAGTGGCAATAGTTCGGTGCTTCATGAACGCAAAACGAGCGCAGAAGCCAATGCCTTTTTGAGACAAACCGTGGCATTGAACCAGACGACAGCCAAAGCCGTGACGATTACCGGTATGTCGAAATCGGAGAACGCCAAAGCAAGTGGTACCAGCAAGTTAAGCGATGACTACGCGCTATGGGCCGATGTAAGGTACACCGATGGCACCAACGAATATGTCCGTGCGAAATTCCCGCTAGGCACCAACGATTGGAATCGAAGCGCGGTGGTGGTGAAAGCGAAGAAACCGATTCAAACGGTGATGTTGTCCACGATGTTCCAAAACAGTGCGACAGGAAAAGCTTGGTTTGACGACGTACGTATTTTAGACGGCGAAGTGATGACGGAAAACACGTATGACGCGAGTGGCAATTACGTTGTGGCTTCCTATGACGAGGAAAATCGCAAAACGAGCTTCACGTATGATGTATATGGCAATAAACTTACTGAAACCGATGAAAAAGGCAACACGAAGAAACTCGAGTATAACGTCGATAATCAATTGACGAAAACAACGCTGGCGAATGGGACAGCGGTTGCCTACAAGTATGATGACAACAGCAATACCACAGAGAAATTCGTAACGGCAGATGGCAAAGAACAACAAAATAGTTACGCGTACGATAGCGACAACAAAGTCACGCAATTTACAGATGCCTTAGGTCGCAAAATCAGCTACGAATACGACGCCAATGGGAATGAAACTAAAGTCACGAAACCAAACGGCGACACCATCGAAAGCATCTACGACTCGGCCGATCGTGCAACAGGCGTGAAATGGAATGGTCAAACCGCTTTCAGTTTCCAATTTGACCCGAATGGCAATGAAACAAAAGTGACCGACGCCCTATCTGGTACGGTACGCGATAAAGCATATGACGACGCCGATCGCATCACCAAACAAACCGAGCGTGGGGGTAGTGTTTCCTGGACATATAAAGACAAACCAAGCAAAGACAATAAAGGAAAAACCGACAAAATCAATGAAGTCATCGTTTCTCATGGTGCGCATAATTATAAAGCAACGTATGATTACAATGCTTTGGACCAAAATACCAAATTTAACGATGGTTCTCGTAACTATTATCTCGATTACGATGAATTTGGAAACGTCAGCCAATATATCAATGGGAACGGTGTTGGAACGAACTTCAACTATGATGCGACGCAAAAAGTAAGCGAAATTCAAATCGGAAACAAGCTGGGCGATAGTCTTTTTGAAGAAAGTTACACCTATGATGCAGCAAGTAACCGAACCACGATTGACAATAAGAAAGCGGGTAAAACCAGTTACGAATATGACGCGATCAACCAGCTGACCAAAGAAACACTACCAGATGGTACCGTCAAAGCCTACACCTACGATGGTTTTGGCAATCGCACAAAAGTGACAGATTCAGGCAAGACAAAAGCTATCGATGCAAGTTATAATGATGGTAACCAACTAACCATGTGGAATGGCGACAAACTAACTTACGATACAAATGGAAATCGCCTAAGTGATGGGAAATACACGTATACATGGGACACCGCAGACCAGCTAACAGCCATTACGAAAAAAGGCGAAACAGCACCATTCGCCACGTATAAATACGATGACGATAACCGTCGTATTGAAAAAACAGTCAATGGACAAACAACCAAGTATTACTACGATGGCGATAGTATTGATGTGCTGTATGAAACAGACGGTGCAGGAACGGTGCAACGCCAATATGTCTATTCTGATAGTAACGTTCGCATGGCAATGAAAGTTGGTACAAAAACAGTCTTCTATCACTACAACGCGCATGGCGATGTGGTTGCCCTGACGAATGAAGCAGGCGACTTGGTGGCAGAATACAGCTACGATACATGGGGCAATGTCCTACAAGCAACCGAAACAACCAATGAAGCCAAACAAAACCCGTTCGGCTATGCTGGATATACGTACGACAAAGAAATCGGTATGTACTACTTGATGGCTCGTTATTATGAACCAGAACAAGGTGTCTTTATCAGTGTGGATCCAGATCCAGGTGATGAAGATGACCCGTTAACCATGAATAGCTATAACTATGCCCAAAATAATCCTGTTATGCATATTGATCCAGATGGTCACTGGATATGGCTTACAATCAATGCTGGATTTGCGATATATGATGGATATAAGTCATATAAAAAATATAAGAGTTGGAAAAAAGCAGGTTGGGCCGCAGCCAAGGGAGCTATGGGTGGTGGAAAGTTCAAATTACTAAGAAAAGCAAGTAGCGGTGTGAAATATATTGGAAAACTTAAGCCGGCTTTTAAAGTGAGAAAAAATTATATGACTCCAGGACGTCATGCAAATGGTTCTATACCAGCCAAGAGTAAGAGCTCTAGATTAAATAAAGGACCAAGAGCGCAACTTGAGTCTATAGCTCGTAAAAGTGGCTGCCATAGTTGTGGTGCTATGAAATCTGGGACTAAATCTGGTAGATTTATAGCCGATCATCAGCCACCTAATGCACTAGCAGGGGGAAGAAAACAGAGATTTTATCCACATTGCACAAAATGCTCATCAAAACAAGGTGCACAAGTAAACAGATATAAAAAATTTAAATTACGCAGGTAGGTGATGTTATATGGATAAGAAAAAACTTTTAGAAAAATGGGATGCATATGCTAAGGATGATGATTTTCCGATGCTGGATAATGCTAATCATCCACTAGCCTGCTGCAAGGTTTCTCTCTATCAAGAGGAAACTGAATGGGCTTTGTTTTTTGAAATAGTTGGCTACTCTTCATATGCTGTTAGTAACATATATGCATACGGAAATGGAATTGATGAAGAAGGTTTGATAATGGGATATGATGAATTACTTTCTTTGTCTGGAGATGTTTCAGATGATCATTTGTTAGATTTGATGAGTCGAGAGGAAAAAGGGACGGTAACTGTCTACGCAAAAGGCGAGCCCATTAAAGTAGATATTAGTAAGAAAGCTGTTGAGGCTATTGATGTTGCTACAGAAAATATGGCAGGCGTTAGTCTGGTGAGGTTAGTGTTTAATCAAAATCCTGATAGCCTCTGGCTTAGCTCCAAAGAGTTATTTGAAATAAGCGAAACTAAACAAATTCCGTTAGTCTATTCAACATTAGAGTGGGAACACCCAGATATTGCAGCCAATAGTATGCCAAGTGATTCCGTTTTCTTCCAAACTCTAGCGGAGGCTATAGTCACAAATAATACAGCCTGTATAGATAACGGGAATGTAAACACATTTTGGAAAAATTGGTTAGATGAAGAAACATTAGAAAGTAACGACCTTGTAGAGACTAAGATGTTTAAAAAGAAAATAGAAATTGGAGATTTTGAAAAAATTTATGCATTACGGGGTGTAAGCGAATTATACAAAATTACCTTCTCATCTGAATATGATAGGTACCAATTACTATTTTCTATGTATGGTGAAAATAGTCAGAGTTTTGTTTTTCAAAATAACCCAGACTATCTTGAGGAGTCTTTTTCTCGAGATATTGAGAGTGAACATCAGTACAACCAAGATAATTCTGTATATACTTTTAATAGTGTTAAGAAAAAAGAGTTAAGAGACTTGTATGAGTTTGCTGAAATGGGAAGTGAAGATGGTGGGGTTAATAGAATATTTTTATACAAGGAAGGTCTGTATAATAGCGAAGAGAAAGCTTATACAATTTCTAATGGTGCCAGTTGTTTAGTATGGGGAGTGGGTGGTAACGAAGCGTTTTTAGCCATCAATTGTGATAGATTATAGATATGACTCATAGGGTTATCCCTACTTATATTTTGTTAACATTTAGGAGAACTAAAGACTAGATAGTAGCATGCGGTGTGGGAGCCATCAAACAGCGTAAGAGTATAGCTCGCAGTGCCTTTGTGGGTAATCATTAGAACCAGAATAAGTATGTTCTCCTTGAATGAGGAGGACATACTGTACATATGCATGCTATGAAATTTATTACTTGAGGTGCATAAATTATGTTTAACCATCTAAAAAATCTACTAGAAGAATTATATGGAGCTTCAAAACTTGAAACACCTTGGCAAGGTGTACTATACGGACCAATTTCTGATTCGGAATATGAAACATATCTCTCACCACCACTCAGTTTAGAGGAATTGGAAGCATATCAAAAAAATTTAAGGGAATGGTATTTATATACTAAGGATGAGTTGCCAGAACCATTTAAGAAATTACTCTTAGAGTTTTCTAATGGGGCTATATTGTTCAATGACATTGTTATCCCTGGACACAAGAGAAAATATAAAGGGATGACGTTAGAGGAGAAGGAACTGCAACCAGTTGGTATAGAGGAAATTACATCATTATCATGGATGCCGGACAGATTTTTCGTAATTGGAAAATCTGTGAAGTACGATACACTATACCTGCTCACTGACAAGGAAAGAGTTGTTGAGATTAAAGATAAGAATGTCAGTTATCATCACAATAAAATGGATGTAGTTGCGGAATATGAAAACATATATTCGTGGTTAGAGAAGATGATATTGGGACACTCCTATTTAGGTGGTAGTTTAAATAAAGATTTGAATACTACTACTTTGAGGGAGAGAAAAATGGATTTGAGAGCAGACTGGAATGAACCCTTAGTGTTAGACGAGTTGAAGAGTTTTGAAAGTGCTAATGGTATTGAACTACCCGCTGAGTACAGGGAGTTTTTGCTGGAGCATAATGGTGGGGAAATTGATAGCCCAGCTGGTCCGACTGTTGCGATGCTTAGCTTAGATAGGCCTGATAATGCAGAACTTTATGTAGAAAAAGTGGATGATAACGTTTTGCAAGTGGCCATGGAAAGTGACGGAGAGCCAGTATTTCTTAATTGCATTACAGGTGAGGTATTCCAAAACCAAGAATTTGAAACATCATATTCTTCGTGGGATAAATGGTTGGAATACGAAGCAGAAATTATTGAATAGAGGCTTTGCTACCGTGAACAGGAAAGTATTCTGAGGTGGCACCATATCCTTTTAGTTTTGAAGTACCTCAATAAATTAGATATAGGAAATAGCCCTTCTTGAATTCAGAGGAGGGCTATTTCCATACAGTGCGTTAAGAGCTATGCGCCTGAGAAGCGTGAGGCGACGCTCGTGAACGCGAAAGGTAAGAAGACGGTTTATACCTACAATCAGGCGGGAAATCCCGAGAAAGTGGTTGTGGACGCGGATGGCTTGAAGTTGAGCACGACGACGAGCTATGAGGCAAATAACCTGATCAAAGAAGTGAGTCCAAAAGGGCAAGAAGAGACGTATACGTATGACGCGGACGGGAATGTGACGTCGGTAACCGATCCTTATGGGACGGAGAATTACACGTATAATGAGAATAATGACGTGACATCGATGACGGATACCGAGAATAAAACAACGACGGTAGCCTACGATGATGCGGATGCGGTGTCGGAAACGAACCAATCAGGCGGCGCGACCTCGACGGTTTCGCAGTATGATAAATACGGAAACGTGATTAAAGGAACCGCAGAACTAAGCACGGCGAATAATATTTTAGCGAATCCAAGTTTTGAGAAGGATTTAGTCGTGACGGAGTGGTTCTCGCAAGTGTACCAAACGGCGACGGGAACGGTAGCGATCGACAAAACAACATCGGCACCGGGCGGCGTGAGTGGCGCGGCTTCCTTGAAAATCACTGGGAAATCAACAGGACGCGGATTTACGGCTGGAAAGCAGATTGTGGAACTGGAGCCAGACTCGACGTATACGCTGAGCGCGCTGATCAAAACGAGCGACATGAAGGATACGAATGTGTTCTTTAACGTGGAGCTACATGACGCGACGGGTAAACGCGTGACGGATGGCGAAGCGTGGCAGAATAACCGTTACAGCGATATTAAAGCGAACCGTCCGTGGACGAAACGCCAGTTAACGATTAAAACCACGAAAACGACCGCGAAAGCCTACATTTTCCTAGAAGTGGAGCAAAATAAAGACACTGGCGGGACAGGAACGGCGTGGTTTGATAATTTACAACTCGAAAAAGGCGAGGCATCGGCGAACTTTAACCCTGTGTTGAACAGTAGTTTTGAAAATGGTACGGAATTGATGGCGACTGGCTGGTGGAGAGGTTCGACGGCAGGCGCGGATAAGTTGGCGATTGACGACACGGAAGGCTTTGCGGATGGCTCTTCGGCGCGAATTGTGCGCACAGCAGTGACGGACGTGGACAGCAAGTATGGGCAAGAAATCGTGCTGAACCAAACGACGGCGAAAAACGTGACGGTAACCGCGATGTCGAAATCGGAAAACGTAGTGAATACGGAAGGCGGCGAGAAACTGTCGAACGATTACGCGATTCTGGCTGAGGCGGTATTGAGTGATGGTGTCACGAAATCCTTCTATGCGCCATTCCCGACTGGAACGAATGAGTGGAATCGTAGTGCGGTGACAGTGAACGTGGACAAACCGATTACGCGACTGAAAATCTGGACGCTATTCCGCGGGAAGCACACAGGTAAAGCATGGTTTGATAATATGCGTGTGATTGACGGAGAAGTGTTGACGGAGAACACGTATGATAGCGCGGGGAACTATGTGGTCGCGTCCTATGACGAAGAACACCGTAAATCCGCCTTCACATATGATGTGTATGGCAACAAGCTCACCGAAACCGATGAAAAAGGCAACACGAAGAAACTCGAATATAATGTCGATAATCAATTGACGAAAACAACACTGGCGAACGGTACAGCTGTGGCATATAAATACGATGACAACAGCAATACCACTGAGAAATTCGTAACGGCAGATGGCAAAGAACAACAAAATAGTTACACCTACGATAGCGACAACAAAGTCACGCAATTCACAGATGCCCTAGGTCGCAAAATCAGTTACGAATACGATGCCAATGCGAATCAAACAAAAGTCACGAAACCAAACGGCGACACCATCGAAAGCATCTATGATTCCGCAGACCGTGCAACAGGCGTGAAATGGAACGGTCAAACCGCTTTCAGTTTCCAATTTGACCCGAATGGCAATGAAACAAAAGTGACCGATGCATTGTCTGGCATGGTACGAGATAAAGCCTACGATGACGCCGACCGTATCACAAAACAAACAGAACGCGGCGGCAGTGTTTCCTGGACATACAAAGATAAACCAAGCAAAGATAACAAAGGGAAAACGGATAAAATCAATGAAGTGGTTGTATCACATGGGGCGCACAATTACAAAGCAACCTATGATTATAACGCCCTAGATCAAAACACCAAATTTAACGATGGTTCTCGTAATTATTACATCGATTACGATGAATTTGGAAATGTCAGCCAGTACATCAACGGAAATGGCGTAGGAACGAACTTCAACTATGACGCCACACAAAAAGTACGCGAAATTCAAATAGGAAACAAACTTGGTGATAGCTTATTTGAAGAAAGCTACGCATATGACGCGGCAAGTAATCGAACCACAATCGATAATAAGAAAGCTGGAAAAACAAGTTACGAATATGATGCTATTAACCAACTAACCAAAGAAACACTTCCAGATGGCACCGTTAAAGCTTACACCTATGATGGTTTTGGTAACCGCACAAAAGTGACCGATTCGAGCAAGACAAAAGCCATCGATGCAAGTTATAATGATGGTAACCAACTAACAACATGGAATGGCGATAAGCTAAGCTACGATACCAATGGTAACCGTTTAAGCGATGGTAAATACACCTATACATGGGATACCGCAGACCAACTCACAGCCATCACGAAAAAAGGAGAGTCAACACCATTCGCAACCTACAAATACGATGACGATAACCGCCGTATTGAAAAAGCAGTGAATGGACAAACGACGAGATATTACTATAATGGTGATAGCATTGATGTGTTATATGAAACCGACAGCACAGGAATAATTCAACGTCAATATGTGTACTCAGATAATAATGTTAGAATGGCGATGAAAGTTGGCGCAAAAACTATTTTTTATCATTATAATGCGCATGGAGATGTCATTGCGCTTACCAACGAGGCGGGAGATATAGTCGCAGAATACAGCTATGATGCATGGGGGAATGTATTAGAACTCATGGAAAGCACTAATGAGGCCAAACAAAATCCATTTGGTTATGCTGGGTATAGGTATGATGAAGAAATCAGTATGTACTATTTGATGGCTCGCTACTATGAACCAGAACAAGGTATCTTTATTAGTGTCGATCCTGATCCTGGAGATGAAGACGATCCTCAGACAATGAATGGTTATAATTATACAAATAACAATCCAGTTATGCATATTGACCCAGATGGTAATATGCCATGGTGGGCAGCAGCGACACTTGGCGGTGCTGCTGGTGGGGCAGCTAAGTATTATATAATGAATAAAATTCAAGGAAAGAAATCAACTTGGAGGGGGGCAGGAAAGGCGGCTTATGTAGGGGGACGAGACGCTTTAATGTGGACGACAGGAGCAAGGGTCTTTGGTTTGGCAGGAAAGCTAGGGACATTTGCTAAAGTTTTTAAGAAGAGACCTAAAAATAAAAATATGAAGTTCAATAAGAGAGTAGTAAATAACCTTAAAACTTTAAGGTATACAGTAAGCTCCCACTACAAATCTCTTAGAAAAAATCCCAAACAACATTTGAAGACTAAATTAGATTGGAGAGCAGGTAAGAGTTACAGGAAATTAGCGAAGAGACATTATAAAAAAATTATGAAAAAGATTCGATAATATATTTTGATTAAAGAGTGATAGGTAGGGAAGTTTTATGCTTCCCTACCATAAATTTATTAGAAGGGGAGGTATAATGGTGTCGCACACAGAAAAAAGAAATATTCATGCCACTTGGAAATTTTGGAGAGTAGGTTTATGCTTAGCGCTAATTATAATCACAGTACTGTATTATATTTCAAAGAATTCCATCACTAAATCAATACTAGAAGTTACCATAGGCTTTATATTACTGGCCAATATTCTCTGTCTTTTTAGCCTAATCGGAAAACTGAAATTGAATAAAGTGTTAGAAAATGTGCTTCAAATAATATGTGTAGTGATGTTTGTGTCTACTCTTATAGCATCTTACTTTTTATATTAAGTTAAATGGAGGTTGAAGATGTTTGATATGTTACTCTTTTTATTATTAATAAACGTGCTTATTTTAATATATTTCCTATTATTCCTAAAATATAAACCAAAAAAAGTTAAAACATTATATACCATTGTAGTATTTGGTGTAGTATTGGCAGCATATGGTGTTTATATCTGGTACTCGATTAGTGAATTATTTGTTTAAATCTTCAAAGCCTGCAATCTGCGTGAGAGCAATGAGCTAAGGCGAAACTGGAATACCTGTAGGAGCAAACCGCATATTAATTTAATATGACGTATATATATATTATTCTGTGTATGCATACCGTGGAATCGTTTCATAAAAGCTACTACAGCTTCTAAACTACCAAAGGAGACGGATTATGTCGTATTTAAACGGTGCAATATCGATTCTGATGCTGTTACTGCTGGGATGTGCGCTTATTGCTTACAGGGGCGGTAAATTTAAATCATTACTATACACGCTGATTTCAGTGGAACTATTGTTTGTGTTCTTTGCACTTTTCTTTTTCTGAAAATCGACAAATGGCTTAGTCACGGAGGGGAACGTGCTGGATACATTAAGGATATTACTGCTAATACTGTGCGCGATCCTAGCCGTCGCGTTTATAGTGAGTTTTAGATTTGGGAAAAAAGGCTTGAAGATCCAGTTTATCTTAACTTTGGTCACTGTATTTGTGTGTTTTCCGGCGTATGTAATCTTGTTTATTTATAGGTTTTACGTCCTTTTCTAGCAATTTAAAAATAACAAGGAGGAACAAAAATGTCTACAAAATTCATGTATGAACGTTTACTAAAATGCCAACAGGAGCAGAAACTCGTGGCTATCTATAGGGTTCGCGAGGCCGATTATTTCGAGGCGGGGTACATCGAAGCGCTCACTGCAAGCGACGTCATGTTCCGTGCAAGGCGCGCGGATGGTTATGAGGAAGGGTTTGTCGTGCTGCCGCTGGAAATGGTGTATCGCATCGAAATCGACACGGCTTTTCTGAAAACCGCAGAATTACTCGCGAAGCAGCTAGGCCAACCGAAAAGTCCGGCGTTCTTTAATAAAGTGCCAAACAAAAAGCATTCGCTATTCGAAATTGCGGTGGATCATGTGTATCAAAATGAGGAAATCGCGGGTATCGAAATCCTGGGAGACGAGGCTCAAGTCGCAGGGATTATCGCGGAAAATGACTATGAAGGCTTGGAAGTCAGCCTGGTCACCGATGAAGGACGTCTGGATGGCACTTGCTGGATTAAAAAAGAAGACATTATTGCGGTTCGATTTGGCGGTAGCGTTGAGCAAGATATGATGCAGAAACTGCGGAAGCAAACGAGGTAAGATGGGAGCAGGCTCTTCTCGATTTTTGAGGAGGGCTTGTTTTATAGAATAGGCAGGCGGTGGTAGATAGCTTTGGATTCATTGTTTAATATAGCCATACATTTGTTATTGATGATTATGATACTAGTTTTAATAGGTATTAAGAAATTTAAATGGGGTGCTCTTGATAGAGGAGTTTCGTATATCATGTTGGGTGTATGGCTACTAATCGTTGGTCTAGGTTTTTATGTAACAATATAACGTCGAGGCAGGTGGGAAATGGAGTTTTCAAATATATATCGTTTTGTTTATTTTGCGGTGTTTTTACTTCTGTTTTTGGTCACTGTGGTACTTTATTTTGCAATGAAAGCCTACGGACATACTAAGTGGCTAACCCTCAGCTCGATTTGTGTATTTTTGTTGATTGTTGGGGCTTATGCCAAGTATGTGGTGGATACTTTTATTTATTATGAGTGACGCAAAGGAGTCATGAAGCATGTGGGGATTTATTTTATATTTGGTTGGTGGGATTATTGTACTTGATAGCAAAACTTCCATTATTAAAAAAATGATAGGCGTGGTGTTTTTTCTAGGTCTAGGGCCTGTGCTATTAAAAAATGCATGGGAGAGTGGTAAGGCGGTGTTTGGTGGATGAAGGTGACTGTGCGCCAAAGGAGAGGTGAATCATGATTGAGCTTATAAACGATTTTCTCTACGTATTTATTGTAAGTGCATGTCTCATGTTAGTGAATTTTAAAAACGAGAAATGGAAAAGTTTTTGGGGCGTATTATTCACGTTTTGGTTGCTGATTACTGTGAGTGTAGTGATATTTTTGTAGATGAAGGGAGTGGCAAAATTGTATCAAGAAGCGAGTTTGATGGCGTTAATAGTCAATTTTGTAATAGTAGTTGTTATGCTTGTTATTTACAAGACGAAAATTTATAAAACACGAAGGAAAATGGCTTCGTTGCTCGTTGTGTGTCTGTTTTTTATTGCAACTGTGGTATATGTGGTGCCTAAGATACTTACTTGGGTTTGATTATGGGTAATCTTAGTAAGTATGCAGAGTGGAAAAAGCAAACAGAAAAATGAGAGTATTCGGAGGTGTAACATGCAGCTGCTTAAAGCATTGAACGGTATAGAAGAAGCTTTGATTGAAAGCCATAGCATCGATATTCTGCTAAATAGAATCGAACTGAATCTCGTATATCCTGATAATGGTGTGAAGGTGAATGTTATTTTTAGGAAAGCCAGTGCGTTTTATTTTGTAAATGGATATGAGGACAGTCGTTATGCTACGAGTAATTATGAGTATGGCGAAAAGCGGGAATTGTTGTCCATAGTTTATGGTGATTCGGAGCATCAAAGCTTGTTAATCAAAGCTAGAGACCGCTTTTACGATGGATTTGACGCTAAATTTAATTTCACATTAGAGTTCATGGAAGGCCTATTGCTGATTGAGGCTGATGAGATTGAGATAGCTGGTTCTAAATTTGAGAATTTGAGTTAACGCACAGTATAAATTCAGGAGGTACATAATGATTCGATACGATAAAATTTTGGTTAGCATATATTCACTCGAACTCCATAGCTACGGAAATCAAGGTGATATTCTGTTTCTTCCTCAAAAAGGTGATTCTGCCAAAAAATTATTCAAGCCGAGAAGAGGTACATCCTATTTTGTAGCGCTCAGTGATGGCAGAAAACCAAGTGCTATCGGTGTTATAAAAACAATAAAGGGCGGAATAAAAGCAGAAAATTTGGCGCGGTTGGATTGTATGACAAGGAATAAGAAAACTGCGATTCCTGATAATTTAGAGATGTATGAAAAATTTTTAGAGCGTATTAATAAATTTCCGGAAAATCAGCCAATGGCGCTGTACTGGCAGGAGAGGTTTGGTTCTAAGGAGAAGACGCTAGTTGTTAATAAAGCCATTGTAAGAGGGTATGATAATCTTAATTTGGAGGAGATTTTTCAATTTGATTCAAGGAGAGCTTCTAAGGAGGGAAAGGCACAATGAAAATCACTAATAAAGTGTTACTAGAGAATGAATTCTATCTGTATTCCGAACATGGCGGTGGTCCAGCTTCTTATACTATCACGAATGGCACGCTGGAAATCTTATATGGTAAGCAACGTTTGGAGTTTCCGTACCCTTATGATCCGCGAGCTTTTACAGTATGGAATGCTATTTTAACGGAGGCTGGAGAGGTATTTCTCATTGTCGGTGATTGGCTGGATGACGATGATTATATTTTGAAGCTGAGTAAAAATGGCACGAATCACGCGACTGTGGGTTATGGGCTAGCAGATTTTTTGGTGGTCAATGGCGATGCTTATTTGTTGTACACCGAAGAAGGGGTATTTCATGAGGATTCGGATAAGGCGTCAAATGGATTCAGCTGTTATGTGTTGCTAAAGTGGGATTCGTAATAAAATGGAAAGAGTGCTAGCCGATCAATTCTGGCATTCGATGGTGGACGGGAATTCGCTTTGCTTTGACGGGAAAGAGAATTTGCTTATTTTTTATTATGGCGACGAGTATGGCAATTGTTGTTTGAAGTATAATCTGGCAACGAATCAGGGCGAGCGCTACAAGGTTCCTACGTATTATGATTGGTCGTATTATTATGACAATAGCTGTTTTGGATTTGATGGTAAGGGCATCGCGGAGTTTAATAGTAAGTTGGAATTGGTTAGCTATATAGCGCTTGATATTGCAGATGTACACCAATTTATAGGCGGTTACCAAACCTTAATCGCAATCAAAAATGACAAATCGTGCTCTATTTATCAGTAAAATTCTACATGTGAAAAACCATGATTTGTACACTAATACCTTTAGTTTGTCTATATAATCCTACTTTATATATGCTAAAATTGTTTTGAAAGCGCTTTTTTGAAATTTTAGTTTTATTTAGTATGCCTTGGGAGATTAGAAGACAAAACTGAAAAGGGGTTTTTTCATGAGTAAGAAGAGCTTGATTTTTTCGATTGTTTTTGTGCTGTGTGTTAGCTTGATTCCGATGTTTTCGTTGCCGTCTCGAACTGTGCAGGCCGAGGAGCAGGTCACGAACAAGAATTTTTTGGTTTATTATCGGGCTTGGCGGGATGTGGAGATGAAGGGGGTTAATACGAGTTTGCCGGATGAGAACTGGATTAGCATGAGCGATATTCCTTATGGGATTAATATTGTGAACGTTTTCAGTTATGTGCCGCCGGGTCAGGAGGCGCTTGCAAAACCATTTTTTGATAAGCTAAAAACGGAATATGGGCCGGAGTTGCATGCGCGTGGGGTGAAGTTGATTCGCGGTTTTGACTACTCGAAATTGTTGACGGTTCCGCATGTGGGTAGTTTTCCGACTGAAAAAGAATTTGACGATTATGCGAAAGCTTTGCTGGATGAATTGATGATTCCGTGGGGCTTGGATGGGCTGGATATTGATATGGAAACGCATCCAAGTCCGGCTGACGTGAAAATTTCTGATGGTGTTATCAAGGCGTTATCGAAATATATTGGTCCGAAAGCGAATAATGGGACGCTCTTTTTGTACGATACCAATGCTGAAACGATGGCCCCGTTCCAGAATGTGAGCGAGAGTTTTGATGTGTTGGCGTATCAGCAGTATGGCAGTGGCACGGACAGAACGGCCATGTCGTCGAATGCTTATGCGCCGTATATTGCGAAGGATAAATTCTTGCCGGGTCTCACTTTCCCGGAGGAGCAGGATCGGAATCGTTGGTATGACACGAAACTTCCGTATGAGGAGTCGAATATGTATCAGCTGGCGAAATATGTGCGGGAGAACGATTTGTCGGGAATGTTCTTGTACGCCTTCGATCGTGATGGGAAAACGTATAATGAGCCTGATATAAGTAGCGTTTCACCGTCGAATCTGCTGTGGACGAAAACGGCGATTTTGGAGGTTAACGGTTATTCTGTAGAAAGCGCGAAAGAGTTGGCGAAGCATCATTTGCAGCGTATTCAGTACAGTAAAGGTATCGCCAGCGCCAAAGTTGCCGAGCTTGAGAATCTTATTAACAAGGCGAGCAATCTGTATGAGGTGAATGTCGCGATTCTAGGTGCGAATTTTGAAACGGCGATTAGTCCGAGTTATGATCCTATTTTGGAGAAATTACTGACGAGTATTGACCTCACACCAGCGTTTACGGCGATTGACGAAGCGGATTTGATCCTGTCTAAAGTGGCGAATAATACGGCGAATGTAGAGGCTCTGAAAACGGCAAAAACCGAATTAACAAATCTGATCGGCGGGAAGAAATATACGGAAGCGGAGGTCAATGAAGCTGTTGCCAACCTCGTGAGCCGGATTGCAGCCGTTCCTCAGCCAGTGACAGCGATTTATCAGGATGCGAATGGTGAAAAACTTGCGGATAATGCGCAACTTACCGGGAAATTCGGCGAGAGTTATGATTTCGCGCAAAAAGATATTCCCGATTATACGTTGCAAGAGGTAAACGGAAAGACTAGCGGCACGTTTTCAGAAATGGCACAAGAGGTCGTTTACACTTACGCAAAAGTTGCGCCAGCGCCAGTACCAGAAACAACACCAACCGTGGATAATGGACAAGACGTGAAAGTGGTAGAAGCTGCGACTGCTTCGAAAAGTCCAGAAAAAGTTGGCGAACTCCCAGAAACGGGTGACGAGCCATCGAATAACTGGCTAATCCTCGTTGGTTTGCTAGCAATTTTGACGTCTGTGATGATGCTGTATAGGAAAAAAGGGAAGGCGTAATAAATAGGGTTTGACAATCTGCGCCAAACCTAGTATTCTAAAAGCATATTTTAGGAACGGAAAGAGGTGAGGAATCCATGAAATTCTCGATAGCACGTTTGAAGTTAGTAGCCAATTTATGTAGTATCATCCGTGCCGTTTTTTCCATTTTTTCAGTTACGGGACACAAGTCTGTCCAATTTGCGTAACTGAATATCGGAAAAAATAAGAGAAGCATGGATTCCTGTACACAAAGCTGAAATGGCTCGTTTAGCTCCGAAAAAAACTGGAGCATCTGTAGTGAAAACCCGGTTTTGGTTTTTGCGAAAGATGTGAAGTTTTCGAGGAGTTAGCCATTGAAGCTGGACTGATATAAAAACTCAGGACTAATCCCAAATTCGAAATGGAGTACTTCTTTGTTCGAATGCTGAATTTGACCGATGTGTCAGACTCTTAGGGATTTGCTTGAGTTTTTTGTTGTGCAATTTTAATGGGTGGTTGTTTCACGTGAAACATTGAAACTGCATATTGAGATTCTAACAAAGTCGAATCAGATTAAGATAACCATGCTTCTCGGATGAGGAGGAGTAGGAATTATGACAATAGTAGCTTTAAATAACGTAACAAAACGCTTTACTGGGGATTTGATTTTAGAAAAGATTAGTTTGCAGGTCGAGCAGGGGGAACGGATTGGGCTCATCGGGAGAAATGGTGAGGGGAAAAGTACGATTTTGAAGATTATTGCGCGGATGGAGATGCCTGACGAGGGGATTGTTTCGGTGCAGAAGGGTGCGACGGTAGGCTTGTTGGATCAAATACCGAATGTGACGGGGACGATGGTTGTGCGTGATTTTCTGAGGACGGCGTTTGGGCATGTATTGGCTTTGCAGGCGGAACTGGAAGCGATGGAAAGCCGAATGGTGCACGATACGAGCGAGAAGTTGTTGCAAAATTATGGGGATAAGCAGGCGCGTTTTATCGAGCTTGGTGGCTATAATTTGGATACGAATATGGATAAAATTTTGCATGGGCTGGGGATTCCTCACTTGGCAGATAAGGTTTGGAAACAGTTGAGTGGCGGGGAACGGACGAAGGTGTCGCTTGCCAAGATGTTGCTCGAGGAACCGGATTTGCTACTTCTGGATGAGCCGACGAACCATCTGGATTTGCGGGCGGTGGATTGGTTGACGCAGTTTTTGAGGGTATATCGGGGGACTGTGCTGGTTGTTTCGCATGATCGGTATTTCTTGGATGAGGTTGTGCACAAGATTGTGGAACTCGAAAATAAGGAATTGATCACGTATCACACGAATTTCTCGGGGTATTTGGTGGAGCGCGAGGAGAGGCTGCTCAAGGAATTCAAGGATTATAAGGACCAGCAGAAGAAAATCAAGAAGATGAAGCAGGCTATCAAACGCTTGCGGCAGTGGGCGATGGAGGCTAATCCGCCGAACGGTGCATTGTTCCGCAGAGCGAAAAGTATGGAGAAGGCGCTGGGTCGGATCGAGGTCTTGAAGAAACCGGCTTTGGAGCAGAAGAATATGCGGCTTGAGTTCGAGGAATCGAAGCGCAGTGGGGAAGATGTGGTGATTTTTGATCAGGTTGGTTTGGAGTTCGGGACGCGGATTTTGTTTGAGAGCCTAGATTGGCATGTGCGGCAGAAGGAGCGGATTGCGATTGTTGGCGAGAATGGTGCTGGAAAGTCGACGCTTTTGAAGCTGATTCTTGGTGAGTTGCAGCCTGATATTGGGACGGTGCATGTTGGGCCGAGCGTTGATATTGCTTATTTATCGCAGCACATGGATGTCGGTGATGAAAATCAGACGGTCATCGAAGCGTTTCGTGATAAGGTCGCGGTTGTTGAAGGTGACGCGCGACATATGTTAGCGACTTTCCTATTTTACGGCGAAATGGTGTTTCGAAAAGTGGCAAACTTAAGTGGTGGCGAGCGGATGCGGCTCAGTTTGGCGCAGTTTATGAATCAGCCGGTGAATACCCTACTTCTAGATGAACCGACGAACCATTTGGACATCGCGTCACGGGAAGTGCTTGAGGAGGCGTTGCGGAATTTTGACGGGACGATAATCGCAATTTCGCATGATCGCTTTTTCATGGATCAGATTTTCGATCGGACGGTTTGGTTGGAGCAGGGACAAATTTTTTCGTATGGTGGAAATTATTCGTATGCGGCGCAGAAGCGAAAAGCAATTGTTTCACGTGAAACATAGAGACTATATACCCATGTTTGAAGAACGTGAAAAACGGCTGTAACTCCTTTCATATCAAAATAGTTAGATGATGGTCTAAAAGTCAAACTAGTTCAGAAAAAACTGATAATTGCAAGCCTCTTGACATATGACGCTATTTCTTGTAGCATTTATCTAATTAGCAAAATCTATCGGCGGAAACGAAGCGGAGTTGCGAGCGATTTTTTCTACTATAAAGAATGGCTTGTAATTTTGGAGCGGTGACGTCAACCAAATTTGAAGGAGTGTTGCGACCCATGTGGGAGACTAAGTTTGCAAAAGAAGGTCTTACTTTTGATGATGTATTATTGGTACCGGCGAAATCGGATGTACTGCCGAATGAAGTGGATTTGAAAGTCGAAATGACGCCGACACTTAAGCTCAATGTACCGGTTTTCAGTGCGGGTATGGATACGATTACGGAGGCCAAAATGGCGATTGCGATTGCGCGTCAGGGTGGCATCGGGGTTATTCATAAGAACATGACAGCCGACGAGCAAGCTGGGGAAATTGAGAAGGTGAAACGTTCGGAGAGTGGCGTTATTATTGACCCATTCTACTTGACGCCAGATCATAAAGTATTTGACGCGGAGCATTTGATGGCGAAATATCGCATTTCGGGTGTACCGATTGTTAATAATGAAGAAGATCGCATTCTTGTTGGGATTTTGACCAACCGTGATTTGCGTTTCATTACAGACTATTCGATCGTGATTTCTGATGTGATGACGAAGGAAAACCTAGTTACAGCACCAGTTGGCACGACGTTGAAGCAAGCTGAGAACATCCTACAGAAGCACCGTATTGAGAAACTTCCACTCGTGGATGATAATGGTGTTTTGAAAGGTCTTATTACGATAAAAGATATTGAAAAAGTGATTGAGTTCCCGAATTCGGCGAAGGATTCTCATGGTCGTTTGCTCGTTGCAGCAGCAGTTGGCGTGACGCATGATACGCTGAGCCGTGCGGAGAAACTTGTCAAAGCTGGTGCGGATGCAATCATTATTGATACGGCACACGGTCACTCGCAAGGCGTTTTGAATAAAATTGCTGAGATTCGTGCAGCGTTCCCAGACGTGAATATTGTTGCGGGAAATGTGGCTACGGCCGAAGCAACGCGTGAACTTTTTGATGTTGGGGTGGATATCGTGAAAGTGGGTATCGGACCTGGTTCGATTTGTACGACGCGTGTGGTTGCAGGTGTTGGTGTGCCTCAGATTACGGCGATTTATGATTGTGCAACAGTTGCGCGTGAATATGGCAAAACGATCATTGCGGATGGCGGAATTAAGTATTCTGGCGATATCGTGAAGGCTCTGGCGTCTGGTGGACATGCGGTTATGATTGGCAGTATGTTTGCTGGAACCGACGAAAGCCCAGGCGAAACAGAAATTTTCCAAGGTCGTCGTTTTAAAACGTATCGTGGCATGGGTAGTCTTGCTGCGATGGAGAAGGGCTCTAAGGACCGTTATTTCCAAGCGGATGCGAAGAAGCTAGTTCCGGAGGGTATTGAAGGTCGCGTGCCTTACAAGGGCTCTCTTGCGGACGTGCTGTTCCAACTGATTGGCGGTATTCGTTCTGGTATGGGTTATTGCGGTTCGGCCGATTTGCGCCACTTACGTGAAGAGTCGCAATTCATTCGGATGACTGGTGCGGGCTTGCGCGAGTCGCATCCACACGATATCCAAATTACAAAAGAAGCGCCAAACTACAGTATTTCCTAAACAAAAATAAAGCGTACTAGGCTTGAAGAGACTCGTAAATCTCATCAAATCTAGTACGCTTTTTTGTTTACGTTGTGCGTGCGGTGGTATATAGAACTAGCGCAACGTGAGAGACTAGCAGGGGAATGTTGGTCTTTTTTTGTGGAAATGATTAGGGGGATTGTAAAGTGGGGAATTATCGAAAGTGGCTTGTGGGAATGGTTTTGGTTATTTTGTTGAGTATTGTTAGTGTATCGGCGGTTTCGGCTGCCACGATTTACTATACGACGGCGAATTTGACGGTGCGTGCTGGGGCTGGAACGAATTATAAGGCGGTCGGTTGGCTATCAAAAGGCGCTAAGGTAAGTAGTTTAGCGAAAACTGGGAAATGGCACCATATTATTTTTAAAGGAAAAAAGGCGTATGTGTCGGGGAATTATTTGACGCCGCGGGTTGTGAAGCCTGCTGTGCCGCCAAAACCGGTTGCGAAAGTGTTGCTGAATGTGCCGTTGATTGCGCAGCGACCGCAGTTGCCGACGGGTTGTGAGATTGTCGCGGTGACGATGATGTTGAAATACAAGGGCGCGAATGTGGAGAAGACGAGGTTGGCGCGCGAGATGCCGAAACATGCGAGTAATCCGAATTTGGGTTATGTCGGGAATCCATTTAATCGCTCGGGATACACGATTTATCCGCCTGCTTTGATGAAATTAACGAAGAAATATGCGGGCTCGGCTGTGAATATGACCGGCGCTGCAAATGTGACGTTGGAAAAGAAGTTGAAATCGGGACGGCCGGTCGTTGCTTGGACGCGGATGCATGGTTTTAGTGTGCACGCGGTGACGCTGACGGGCTATGATGGCAGTTATTATTACTACAACGATCCTTGGACGGTGAAAAAGAATGTCCGCATTTCGAAGGCTTCGTTTAATAGTACGTGGAATGCTTTGAAGAAACGCGCGATTAGTTATTAGACGAAAAATAGCACGCAACCTGTTTTTAGGGTTGCGTGCTATTTTGCTGAAATTTGTATGATGTTTTTTGTAGTTGTTATTTATAGTGCAATTATCTTGGTTGAACAGCTACACGTGCGACTTCGACATAGCTTGAATTCACTGCTACGATTTCGACTAAGTCTGTGGCACTTGTAATACGTGAGAGCCCCGTCAAGGTGAAGGTTCCATTGCTCATTGACGCTGTTTTAATTGTATCACCGTTTACAGAAAGGCGGACGGATTTGACATCTGCGCCGTATGTTCCTGTAATTGTTGCATCACCAAATGTGTAAGCATTCGGAGTTAAAGCATAATCATAGACAGTGTCATCAGCTTTGACAGTCATTGTTTTACTGTTTACTTGTTGGTACTGTGCGTTTACTGCGATGATTTTCACCACATCGCTTGTTTTCTTGATGTAGTTATTAGCGCCTGCAATCGTGTAAGTGCCTGCTGTCATTGCTGCTTGTTTGACATTTTCACCATTGACATTGAGGCGAACAAACGCAACATTCGTTCCCATTGTTCCATTAATCGCCGTGTCTTTGTCCAAAGTGAAATCCTCTGGTGCTGTCAGGCTATTGTCTAGTGTGTCAAAACCTGTCTTCGTCACGGTTTTGCGGTTTAATTCTTGGTATTGTGCATCGACAGCGACTACTTCAACAAGGTCGGTACTATTTTTGATGAAGCTAGCAGCGTTTGTGAAGGTAAAGTTTCTGCCGCTTGTTTCGGCTTGGCGAACAGGTTTACCATTGACCCATAGGCGAACGTAGGCGATATCCTTGCCGTATGTGCCTGTGAGTGTTGCGCTATCCTTCGCATACGAGTTAGGTGTTAAGCTTGTGTCTAAGATAGAGCTCCCTGTAGTTGTAACAGTCTTACGTGCGACTTCGACATAGGCGCCATTAACAGCTACAACTTCGACTTGATCGGTGGACAATTTGACAAGGCTTGGTACGTTAGCAAAGCTATATGTGCCGTCTGCGTTGAGTGTCGCTTGGTCTTTGACTCTACCGTTGACCCATAAGCGAACTTTGGATATATTCTTGCCGTATGTTCCTGTTAGTTCGTCGCTCCCTATTGCGTAAGTGTTCGCTGTTAGGCTATAGTCTATAACGTTTGGGAGTCTCGTGCTGGCGCTCGATGTTTTACCATTGGATGCTTTGGTTACCGTTGCGGTAATCGTAGAACCACCTGCTTGTTTGGTAATGTTGAACAAATAAGTGCCATCGCTAGCTACACGGCCAGTTGCGATGGTTGTGCTGCCGTTTTTGATGACGATATTTCCGTTAGCTTCACCTGTTCCAGATACGCTCGTGGAATCAGCAGTTAGTGCGCTAATCGTTGTTTGCGCAATGGTATCATCTACAATAGTTGTACTAGCGCTCGATGTTTTACTGTTCGATGCTTTTGTTACCGTTGCGATAATCGTAGAACCACCTGCTTGTTTAGCGATGTTGAAGGAATAAGTGCCATCACTTGCTACACGACCAGATGCGATGGTTGTGCTACCATTTTTGATGACAACAGCTCCGTTAGCTTCGCCTGTTCCAGAGACGCTTGTAGAATCTACAGTTAGTGCGCTGATCGTTGTTTGCGCAATGGTATCATCTACAATAGTTGTACTAGCGCTCGAAATTTTACCGTTCGATGCTTTCGTTACCGTTGCAGTAATTGTAGAACCGCCTGCTTGTTTTGGAATGAAGAACAGGTAAGAGCCGTCGCTAGCTACACGGCCAGATGCGATGGTTGTGCTACCATTTTTGATGATGATAGCTGCATTTGGCTCACCTTCTCCAGAGACAGTCACGCTATCAATAGTTAGTGCTTCGATAGTTGTTGCTGTGATTTGATTGAACAATTGATCTGCTGTACGAATGTCTGCTAGTAAATCAGCTTTTTCTGGGATGTTACGTGACAAGGCATCAACTTTTGCGCTTGCAGCATCAATCATAGCTTGTGTTGTTGTATCTTTTAAAATAGTGTTCGTTGGGGCATTAGCAAACAAAGCATTAACGCTTGCAGTTGCAACTTCTAAACTATCATCTGCAATCGTAGTACTAGCGCTTGATGTTTTGCCATTTGATGCTTTTGTTACCGTTGCAGTAATCGTAGAGCCACCTGCTTGTTTGGCAATGTTGAACAAATAAGTGCCATCGCTAGCTACACGACCAGATGCGATGGTTGTGCTACCATTTTTGATGACGATGGCTGCATTTGCTTCGCCTGTTCCAGAGACGCTTGTAGAATCAACTGTAACGTCATTAATGGTTGTTTGATCGATGTGGTTGAACAATGTGTTAGCTTTCGCCACGTCGGCTTGTAGTGCTGTTTTAGCTGTACTTGCTGGTAAAGCGTTAACTAATGCACTTGCAGCATCAATCATGGCTTGTGTAGTACTGTCTTTTAAAGTTGTATTCGTTGGTGCGTTGCTGAACAGGTTATTAACGGCAGTTGTTGCAGCTGTTAAAGCAACTTTAGCAGCTAACTCGGCTTTGGCTTTGTCCACTTGGCCTTGTAGTTCTGCTTTTTTCGTTGTATCTGTTACTAGGTTAACTTTGGCTTGTGCCGCATCGATGGCTGCTTGGTTGGTTGTATCTTTGATGTGGTTAGCAGGGTTGTTATCGATGAATAGGTCTTTAACACTTGTTGTAGCTGCTGTTTGATTCGCAATTTCTGTATTGCGTGCGTTCAGTTCGTTTTGAGCTTTTGTAACGCTTGTTTGTAATTCCGCTTTTTTCGTTGTATCTGTTACTAGGTTAACTTTGGCTTGTGCCGCATCGATGGCCGCTTGGTTGGTTGCGTCTTTGATGTGGTTAGCGGTGTTGTTATCGATGAATAAAGCGTTCACAGCGGTTTTTGCTGCTGCTTCGGCGTTGCGTTGATTAAGTTCGTTTTGAGCTTTTGTAACGCTTGTTTGTAATTCCGCTTTTTTCGTTGTATCTGTTACTAGGTTAACTTTGGCTTGTGCTGCATCGATGGCCGCTTGGTCTGTTGTTGTCTTAATATGGTTAGCAGTGTTGTTATCGATGAATAAAGCGTCCACAGCGGTTTTTGCTGCTGCTTCGGCGTTGCGTTGATTAAGTTCGTTTTGAGCTTTTGTAACGCTTGTTTGTAATTCCGCTTTTTTCGTGGTATTTGTCACAAGATTAACTTTGGCTTGTGCTGCATCGATGGCCGCTTGGTCTGTTGTTGTCTTAATATGGTTAGCAGTGTTGTTATCGATGAATAAAGCGTCCACAGCGGTTTTTGCTGCTACTTCGGCGTTGCGTTGATTAAGTTCATTTTGAGCTTTGGTTACGTTGCCTTGCATTGCTGTTTTGTCTGCGCTTGCTGGTAGAGCATTGACTTGTGCACTTGCAGCGTCAATCATCGCTTGTGTAGTTGTATCTTTGATGTTTTTCGCTGGGTCATTATCGATGAACAAGGCATTGACCGCTGCTTTTGCGTTATTAAATAATGATATGGTTAGTTTCCCAACTTCATATTGTTTACCATCTATTTCTACTGAAGCTGTCAGGACATCGCCCTCTTTGAATGCATAACCCGCACTAACAATCCGATCCACGCCATCTGTATAGTTTTGAGAATATGTTGAGACTCCATTTTTATACCAAGAAGATATATATTCGCCATTGACAAACATATTATATTGATACGCTGATTTTTTGCTTTCATCAAGTTTTGCAAACCATACTGTTGCATTAGCGTTTGTGCTCAGGCCATGGAAGTTGGTTTTTGCATTTAAAATATTTTGTGCTAAGGTAATTTCTTTGTTGATATCTGCTTTCTTCGTTGTATCTGTTACTTTATCTGCTAAAGCTTGTGCTGCATTAATATCTGCTTGTGTAGTTGTATCTTTGATGTTTTTTGTTGGGTCGTTATCGATGAATAAAGCATTGGCGCTCGCTGTTGCAGCTGCTTGGTTAGCTGCTTCGGTATTGCGTGCATTAAGTTCATTTTGTGCTTTATCTACGCTTGTTTGTAATTCTGCTTTCTTTGTTGTATCTGTTACCAGGTTGACTTTTGCTTGCGCTGCATCGATAGCTGCTTGGTTAGTGGTGTCTTTGATGTGGTTAGCAGGGTTATTACTGATGAAAAGCTCATTGACACTTATAGTCGCTGCCCCAGCATTAAGTTCATTTTGTGCTTTATCTACGCTTACTTGTAATTCAGCTTTTTGTGTTGCTTCGGTTACAAGGTTAACTTTTGCTTGTGCTGCATCAATAGCTGCTTGGTTAGTAGTGTCTTTGATATGATTTGCAGTGTTGTTCGAAATAAAGAGTTCGTTAACTGCTGTTTTAGCTTCGCTCACTATCTGGGTATATGCGGTAGGGTAAAAAGTTCCTGTTGCTAGAGATGCAGAATCAGCAGTAAATGTTTGCATGAAAAATCGATTCGATAATGAGACTGCTGAAGTACCTGACACAGTTAAAAGACCATTTTTATCCATGATTGTAGTGTAATATCCAACAGTGTCTATTCCGTTATCAATATAAGCATAAGATCGTTTGAAAGATGTGGTAGCACTATCTTCAATCATGAAATAGTGGAAGTTTGCTGCCTTCTGTTTATTTAGAATTAACACAGGCTTGTTATCATGAGATAGATAGAAAGTAACAATAGATGCTTTTACTTCTTCGCGTTTATTTAGTATGTTTTGTGCTTTTGCCACATCTGCTTGTAATGCTGTTTTGTCGGCACTTGCTGGCAGAGCGTTGACTTGTGCGCTTGTTGCATCAACCACGGCTTGTGTTGTTGTGTCTTTTAAACCAGTATGCATTACATCTGAGAATAGGTTGTTGACAGCAGCTTTGGCAAGTGCCAAAGCATCATTTGGAACAGTTGTTTCAGCACTGGATGTTTGTTTCGTTGATGCTTTCGTTGCAGTTGCTGTAATAGTAGAATTACCAGCTTGTTTAGCGATGGTAAGGGAGTAGTTCCCGTTACTATCTACTGTACCAGTTGCAATGCTGGTATTGCCATTTCTGATGCCAATTGCTGCATTTGGTTCCCCTTTTCCTGTGACAGTTGTGGAATTTACTGTTAATGGGTCTACCGTTGTTTGAACGATAGTGTCTTCTGTCATAGTTGTGAAATTAAGAGGTGCTGTTAGTAATCTGTTTGCATTTACACTATCTGTATTAGGTTTCGTTTGATATATGGCAATTGTAGTATGGTCTGCTACTGCACCTGGAATAGTAGTGGAGAAATAACCATTAGCATCTGTCGTAGTAGGTTCCATATAATATCCACCATTCCCATAATTACCTCTATCCATGGTCTGACCCTCTATCCGCTGGTTAGGATAGTTTTTGAACCGACCACTCACTATTTTGTTATTTCCAGTTGTCAAAAGATTAATGTATCCATCTTTATATGTGGTTGCGTTAGTTTGAACAGAGCGGGCTGCGAGGATTTCATTTCTGTCATTTCGAAGTGTAAAGCCAAAGCTTTCTGCTAGAAGATAAGTTTTATCTGATAAATCAATTGAATAGTTATTGTTAGCATCGACTGTTGCTGTGAGAGTATCTTTCACTTGGGAAGATGAGCCACTTGGGAAAGAGACCTCTATAGTAATCTGCTTACCGGCTGCACTTGGAATGTGTCCAGTTAGTTTTTTATCTCCCACGAAAGGCACGTTTATTAACTCTTGTCCTTGTGTCGCTTTCAATGTTGTTGCTAATTTGTTCTCTGCTGCGTGTGTTTGTACTGGTGGTAATGCCGTAATTACTGTGCTTGCTAGTACGTTTGTTGCTACTAGTGCAATGGCTATTTTCTTCATATTTTTTTTCATTTTTTGTTTCTCCTTTTTTTGTTCGTATTTTTATGCTCGGACTATAACTACCCTCCTCATAATATTTTAATGTAGGGGTGAAAATGATTATTTTTCGGCTACAAATAAGAGCTTATCATGGGAAAAGGTTATAAAAAATACAGGATTTCTTCTTTTCTGAATGAAATTGTGGCGGAATTATGTTGTTTTAATGAGAAAATGGAGATGTTTTTATCTGTATTATGTAGAAAGCTCCATTTTCGGTGGGGAAGTATCCTTGAAAAAACGGATTTCGCGAAAGCCCTTCTTTTGTTTGGTGAAAAACGGTATACTGGATAGATAGAAAAGTTTTGAACGGGAGATAAAGGTAGGTGCTAGGTCAAAATGATAGAACAATATTGGAGTAGGTCGCAGCAGGTTTTGCAGGAGAGCTTTGGTTATTCGTCGTTTCGTGATGGGCAAGAGGATGTATTGCGGAACTTGTATGCGCGCAAGGATACGCTGGCGATTATGCCAACTGGGGGCGGGAAATCGCTTTGTTACCAGATTCCAGCGCTAGTTTTGGACGGCTTGACGATTGTTGTTTCGCCGCTGATTTCGTTGATGAAGGATCAGGTGGATGCGCTGAATGAGCAGGGGATTCCGGCGACGTTTGTGAATAGTTCATTGACTGGAAATGAGATTGATAACCGATTGTGGGATGCGGAAAATGGGGCGGTAAAACTGCTTTATATCGCGCCTGAGCGTTTGGAGACGGCGAGCTTTCAGCGGTTGGTGGACACGACGGATATTGCGCTTTTTGCGATTGATGAGGCGCATTGTATTTCGCATTGGGGACATGATTTTAGGCCGAGTTATTTGACGCTGTGTGATACGCTGAATCGGATTCATCCGCGACCGCTAATTATTGCGCTGACGGCGACGGCTACGCCAACGGTTTCGGATGACATCATGAAGCTGCTGGACATTGGCCCGGATAGCATTGTTCAGACGGGATTTGCGCGGGAGAACTTGGCTTTTCAGGTCGTGAAGGGGCAGGATCGTGATAAGTATTTGTTGGACTATGTGAAAACGAATAGTGAACAGTCGGGAATCGTGTATGCGGCGACGCGTAAAGAGGTGGAGCGGCTGTACGAGATGCTGAGTAAGAAGGGTATTCCGACGGGGAAATATCATGGTGGCATGTCGGACAAGGAGCGTAACGGTTGGCAGGAGAAGTTTCTGTACGATGATGTGCGCGTGATGGTGGCGACGAATGCGTTTGGTATGGGGATTAACAAGTCGAATGTGCGTTACGTGATTCATTATAATTTACCGCGAAATGTGGAGGCGTATTATCAGGAAGCGGGACGTGCTGGGCGTGACGGCGTTGCGAGTGATTGTATTTTGCTATTCGGCCCGCAAGACACGCATATTCAGCATTTTTTGATTGATCAGTCGGAAATGGACGAGGAACGCAAGCAAAATGAGTATTCGAAACTGCGTCAAATGGCGGGTTACGGTTACACGGAGATTTGTTTGCAGAAATATATTGTGCAATATTTTGGTGAGGAAGGCGAGAACTGCGGACGTTGCGGGAATTGCTTGGATACGCGAGAGGCGCAGGACATCACGATTGAGGCACAGCAAGTCTTTTCATGTATAAAAAGAATGCAAGAACGGTTCGGAAAAGTGATGGTTGCCAAAGTGTTGACGGGCTCGAAGGATCAGAAAATCCAGCAGTGGCGTTTGGAGGAGTTATCGACGCATGGTTTGATGAAGGACCGCTCGCAAAAAGATGTGCTGCAATTGATTGATTATTTGGCGGCGGAGAAGTATTTAGCGTATACGGATAGCCAATTTCCATCATTGAAACTGACGAACGAGGCGGTTAACGTGCTACTCGGTAAAGAGAAAGTGACGCGGAAAACGGCGCGTAAAGTTACGAAAGTATCGATTGATGTGGACGAAGGATTGTTCGGGGAATTGCGAGAAGTGCGCCGGGAACTGGCATCGAAACACAAAGTTCCACCGTATATTATTTTCTCCGACGAAACGCTACGGCAAATGTGTGAATACTTGCCGAAAGACGAAGAGGCATTTTTGGAAATCAAAGGTGTTGGTATGAACAAGCTTGAGAAATATGGCGCGGAATTTTTGGAAGTTTTGCAGAAACAAGCATAAAAACAGCAGTATCTGGATGATTATCGGGTCCAGATACTGCTATTTTTCGTTTAATTTTGATTCGTGAGTCTTACATAATTCGCAAGACTACCGAATGTGTTTTTCAGTTCGGCCGAGCTTGTCGTTAGGGTGCCCATATTTTTGCCGCTAAGAATATTATTCAGTTGGAAAACATCGACGGAATCCCAATTTTGTGTGCTATTTGCTGCAGTCCAGACGCTGATTTTGCCACCGTAAATGCTTATAGAACTATTGCGGTGGGCGTACATGAAGCTCGTTTTAGTTGGACTCTCCAAGTTCAGATAGATGGCGTGATCGAAAACGTAATCGATGCCATAGCTGAATGAAAACCCTTCTGCTGCTTCTGTTGTGCGAACATCAAATACCGCATTTGGCGCAACTTCTACACGTGCATTTTTTGCCGTATATTCCGTACGAATCATTGGTCTAGCACCGCTTGCCGTGAAACTAGCGCCGTCTGCAATATTGATTTTTGAGAAACCGTAAATCGCATTTTGTCCGTAACCCGTACCTTTGCTGCCGGGGTACAGCTCGACTTTTGCCTGAGGTTCTACGATGAAATTCTTATCGGTATTGCCGGCGCCCATCGTGATAACCGTCGAGCCACTTTCATTGGATGAACCGCCGCCCTCCGTGGAACCGTAGTAATATGCGCCCGCCTTGATCGTCATGTTGCGAACGTAGACATTGCTCCCAGTTGTTGATTTAATTACATTATGACCATCAAAAGTCACTGTCGCGTTTAGCACGTTATTGCGAATAAAGAGAGTCCCGTTAAACGTGATGTCCTTCGCGTTAATATTCATGCCGTAGTTGCTATTCTCAGAAGTGGCGCTGTAAATGCTCCCGTAGGCGTTCTTACCAGCGACATTACCACCAAAAATGTCAAATTGAATGCGTTTTCCAACCGTGTCATTTTTGCTTAAATAATAATTGGCGGTGTCCATCGTGAAGCCATTTAGGTTTAATTTTGTGTCGTCAGAAAGCTGTAAATTCTTCGTAAACGTAATGTTGTTCATCAATTTCAGATTCGTCAGTCCACTTGCCAAAGCTGCTTCAAGGTCTTGTGCGGACATAATTTCGGTAGGCTTCGTGGCATCATAGGAAAAATCGATACTTCCTAAACGCGCCACCTCAACACTCGCTGCTGTAGAAGGTCGGCTAAAAACAAAATAGACATCATGCGTACCTGTCACATCCGTTGTCGGAATTGTGTTTAATGCCCATGTATTCACGTTTCCAGTTTGCTTCAGTGCTTTCGTCCCAATTGTTGTACCAGTTGGACTATCCAGCCTCACTTCAACCGTTGTGGCATTATAGGGAACCGCTGCCGACATTTGCAAGTTACCAAGAGACTTATCAAAATTCACATTTTTATAAGAAACCCAGTTTTGCGTCGAAATGTTGGATAAAAATAGCGTTTTGTCTGCTGTAGTAGGAATCGCATTAATCGCGCCATAGCTCGTATTATAGGCATTCGCCGCTACTTTTTCAGACAATTCAGGTTGCTCTCCTGTTATCGTATGGTACACATTGTTTGCCAAAATCGCGGCGCCTTTTCCATTCGGATGCACATTATCAGGCACAAACTCCTTCGCGCCAACCGTCGCCGTCTGATTATCGATAATCGAAACGTCTACATTCGCTTTTTCAGCAGCTTCCACGATTTTTGGCAAAATTTTATCCATATTTGCTTGGTTAATCGTGTACGCCGTGTTAAACACGACTGGTGGTAGCGCTACATAGACAACAGGTTTCGTCGCCAGCGTCTGATATTTGTTAATTAACTTCACGTAATCGCTAACAAACGAATCGATTTTCGCAAAATTCGCAGGTTTCGAATCATTTGTTCCGAGTTGAATAATCACGACATTTGGATTAGAAGCAAGGCTTTGCGTATACTGAGTCGTGCGAATATACGGATCATTTCCGCTCTCCAGCAACGTTTTCCCGCTATTCCCATAATTTGTGACATTGTAATTCGTTCCAAGCCGATTGTTCAGCTGTTTCGGATAAGCATTATAAGCCCAATTCTCCACATTCATACCATATGTGATACTATCGCCAATCGCAGCCACATTCACCGGCTTCGTATTCGCAAAAACATGAATCACACCTTTCACGGCACGCTGCCCATTTTCGGTTGTTCCATGTATTACATGTTCCCCAACCCCGTTAAAAATTGCTGGATCAACAGCGTCCCATCGTACTTTTGCTTTCGTTAACTTATAAGCACTGTCTGCCTGATCCACTTCTGACGGTAGACCGACCACATTTCCAGTCGTTGTAACAATGTTTACAGTTGGAATAAAGCCGTTTTCCGCCGCTTTTGTTGATAATGGTAAAATCACAAAAATGGCAATAATTAAGCATGTCATCCAAGAATAGATTTGTATTTTTTTCACTATTTCCACCCTTTCTATACTGTACTGTTACAAGCATAAGTGAGCTCAAATTGGGATGCTATCTTTTTTTGTTGCTAAAAAGGGTGAAAAAGACGATAATCACAAAACGTTCACCAAAACAATCCTTTTTTTACGGAAACAGGAAAAATTTTTTAGTTTTTAAAACCGAATCAACGGGTACTGGTAATGGAGGTATACAAACTATTTTTTAAAAGAGAGAATTGAAAGGAGTTGGGATTTTGTGAAGAAGTTCATGTTACTTTTAGTGTTGCCCATTATGTTGATAGGGGTGTTATTTCATCCGTTAAGCCCTGAGGCGGCCGCGAATTTCTCGGTAACGGCGGTTATTCCAGATAACCAAATCGATAAATCCAAAACGTACTTCGACTTACGCATGAAACCAGGCCAAAAACAGGATTTAGAGGTTGTACTTAAAAACGATACAGATAAGGAAATCACGATTGAAACCAACGCAAACACGGCGGTTACCAACGATAATGGGATTGTGGACTACAGCCAAACCGATCCGAAACTGGATAAATCGCTTAAAACACCATTTTCCGAAATTGCGAAAACCGACGATGAGGCCGTGCTTCCCGCGAACAGCAGTAAGACAATCAAGGTAACGGTAACGATGCCCGCCGCGTCCTTTGACGGCATTATTTTAGGCGGCTTACAATTCATTGAAAAAGAAGACCCTGACGCGAAAAAAGAAGATGGCAAAGGGGTACAAATCAAGAATCGCTATGCGTATGTGGTCGGCGTGCAACTATCGGAAAACGATACGGTTGTAGAGCCTGACATGAAATTGCATGCGATTAAACCGCAACAAATCAATTATCGCAACGTGGTGACGGCGAACCTGCAAAATCCAGAAGCGACGATGATCAAACCGCTAATGATTGACGCGAAAGTTTACAAATCAGGGGACGATCAAGTGTTGCACCAAGCAAAACGCGATAATTTAAGAATGGCGCCAAATTCCAATTTTAACTATGCAATCGATTGGGAAAACCAGCCACTAAAAGCCGGGAAATACCGTTTGAAAATGGTAGCAACATCCGGAGATAAAACATGGAAATGGGATGAAGAATTCACCATTAAGGGCGACGACGCGAAGAAACTGAACGACACCGCGGTAGAACTTGAGAAAGACTACACCTGGTGGTACGTAGCAGGCGGCGCGCTAGCACTGATTCTACTCGTACTCCTAGCATTCTGGTTAGGAAAACGCTCGAAAAAAGATAAAGACGAAGACAAGAAAGAATAAGTAAAAAGGTAACCCGGATCGGAGCTGTAACATGGCTTCTATCCGGGTTTTGATTGGCGTTTGGAGTATGTTAAGCTCATTTATGATAGAATAAACATATCTCATAATCCAGAAAGGAATTTTAAAATGACAAAAACAGTAGTTTTAGCAGAGAAGCCTTCTGTTGGGAAAGATATTGCGCGCGTTCTTGGCTGCAAACAAGGCAAGAACGGCTACCTGGAAGGCTCGAAATATATCGTAACTTGGGCGCTGGGCCACTTAATCACGCTCGCCGATCCAGAGAATTACGACGCCAAATATAAATCGTGGAACATGGAAGATTTACCGATGCTCCCGCAAAAAATGAAACTCGTACCAATCAAACAAACGCGTAAACAATATGAAACGGTGAAAAGTCTGATGACGCGTAAAGACGTGGATTCCATCGTCATCGCGACGGATGCAGGGCGTGAAGGCGAGCTCGTGGCGCGTTGGATTATCGAATACGCCAAAGTGAAGAAGCCAATCAAGCGTCTCTGGATTTCGTCTGTAACCGACAAGGCGATTCGTGAAGGTTTCAGTAAATTACAACCGGGCAAAGCTTACGAAAACCTGTATCGTTCCGCTGAGGCGCGTTCTGAAGCTGACTGGGTGGTTGGAATCAATGCCACGCGTGCCCTGACGACAAAATATAACGCGCAACTTTCTTGTGGACGCGTGCAAACGCCGACACTTGCGATGATTGCTGGGCGCGAAGAAGAAATTCGCCAATTTAAGCCCAAGGAATTTTACCAATTGACCGCGGTGACGGAACAAGGTAGCTTTGCTTGGAGTAAAGGCCAGACTTTTGATGAGGCCGAGGCTGAGAAAATCGCGCGGAGCCTGAATGGGAAGGAAGCCGTGATTACCGATGTGGCTGTGAAAGAGAAGAAAACGCACGCGCCGGGTCTGTACGATTTGACGGAACTGCAACGTGACGCCAATAAACGCTTCGATTTTTCCGCTAAAGAAACGCTCAATATCATGCAAGTCCTATATGAACGCCATAAAATTCTGACGTATCCGCGTACCGATTCACGCTTTATTTCCGATGATATCGTGCCAACGTTGAAAGAACGCGTCGAAGCGTGTGGCATTGGTCCGTACGCGAAACCGGCACGCGCCGTTGCATCGAAGCCAATCAAGGCGAACAAGTCATTCGTCGATAATAGCAAAGTAAGCGATCACCACGCGATTATCCCGACGGAAGAAACGCCAAGTTTGTCCGACCTAAACGACCGGGAACGCAAGATTTATGATCTCGTTGTGAAGCGCTTTTTAGCCGTCCTTTCCGCACCGTTCGTGTATGAAGAAACCGCCGTGCAAGCCAAAATCGGCAACGAAACTTTCGGCTTAAAAGGCAAAGTCGTGAAATCACTCGGTTGGAAAGCCGTCTATAATGAAGACAACGACACAGATACGGTAACAAAATTGAAAAAAGGCGAGCAGTTGAAGGTTCGCGACATCCAGCTAACGACAGGCAAAACGAAGCCACCAGCTCGATATAATGAAGCAACATTACTTTCCGCGATGGAAAACCCAAGCCTATCCAGTGGTAAAAAAGATCTGGCGAAAACGCTCGGCGAGACAGGTGGGCTTGGCACCGTTGCAACACGCGCCGACATTATCGAGAAACTTTTCAACAGTTTTTCCCTAGAGAAGCAAGGCAAAGACATCATGATTACGTCAAAAGGCCGCCAGTTGCTAGATCTTGTGCCAGCTGATTTGAAATCCCCAGAACTAACCGCAATCTGGGAGCAAAAACTATCGAAAATCGCAAAAGCCCAACTAGATAAAACAACATTTACGAACGAAATGCGCGACTACGCCAAAAAAGCCGTGACGGAAATCAAGCAAAACGATAAGAAATTCAAACACGATAATATTACATCGACCAAGTGCCCAGATTGCGGCAAACTGATGCTTAAAGTCAAAGGTAAAAAAGGCACCATGCTCGTGTGTCAAGATCGCGAATGTGGCCATCGTGAATCCGTTGCGAGAACAACAAACGCCCGCTGTCCAAACTGCCATAAACGCATGGAACTGCGCGGTGAAGGCGACAAACAAATCTTCACTTGTTCTTGTGGTCATCGTGAAAAACTATCCGCATTCAACGCCCGCCGAGGCAATGAGAAAAATAAAAACGTCTCGAAAAGCGAAGTTGCAAACTACATGAAAAAGCAAAACAAGAAAGAAGAAGAACCGTTCAATAACCCGATGGCAGAAGCGTTGGCGAAGTTGAAACTAAAATAAAGAAACAGTGCACATCCTGACCCGAGAATGGTTTTGGATGTGTATTTTTGCGTGTAATGCTTTAAATTGGAAATCCAGTAGCCTATTCGTTCTTGATTTTAAATAGTTCTTTAGTGACTTGCGGAAACGAACATATGTTTGTATACTGTTAATTAGAGTGGTGGAGAAAATAGCATCGAATTTTTCATCCAGCCAATAAACAGGAGGCGATTTAGGATGGCCTACAAAGATCGAGGACTAAAGAAGTGGGGCGGGTTCATACTGAGTGAACATACTGCTCATATGGAGCAATCCAATAGAACGCCGCAGTGGAAAGTAGCGATGGATGAGGCGAGTATCCAATCCGTATTAAGTCACGCGACCTCTAACCATGTGATGCTTGCGATTCAAGAATATCAGCCGATTGGCGCTGAGGCACAACCAGATATTATCGGGCAATTAATCGGCATCGAAGGAGACAGCATTTATATTCGCACAAGTACGGGCATCCATGCGATTGAGCTACCCAACATTCGTCACGTAGAAGAGAGGCGGATTGAGAAATGGTACAGCTAATTGACTACGAAAGCACGCCAAAACGAGATATTCTATGCATCGATGTAAAAAGCTTTTTTCGCATCTGTTGAATGTGTGAAAAGACGTCTAAACCCTTTAGAGGCCTATTTAGTCGTGATGAGTAATCAAGAAAGCCAAGGCGGTTTAGTGCTCGCAGCCACACAGAAAATGAAGGATACATTCAATATTAAAACAGGATCAAGACGTTACGAAATACCAGAAGATGCGCGAATTGTCGTCGCAGAACCGCGGATGAAATTATATCTTCAAGTCAATGAAATGATTATCGCGATATTCAAACGATATGTAGGACCAGAACATTTGCTAATTTACTCCATTGATGAGGCTATTTTGGATGTATCCCATTCACATAGTCTATTTGGGGACACCATGACAATCGCAAAACGGATACAGCAAGACATTTTAGATGAGTTACGACTATATGTCACCATTGGAATTGGAGAGAATCCATTACTTGCGAAAGTAGCCTTAGATGTCGAGGCAAAACACCACCCCAATGGGATTGCAGAATGGCGCTATGCCGATGTCCCGAACAAATTGTGGCAAGTAAAGCCGATGACAAAAATGTGGGGAATCGGACGCAGAACAGAAGTCCAATTGAATCGCATAGGCATCTATACCATCTATGATTTAGCACATGCAGAACCTAATTATTTGCGCCACGCGATGGGAATCGTTGGAGAGGAACTTTTTTATCATGCTAACGGTATTGATTACACAGATTTGGCAGAGAAGTACGTTCCCTTGTCGAAGAGTTATGGCAAGAGCCAGATATTAGAACGAGATTATGCGAATCACAAGGAAGTTGAGATTGTCATCCGCGAAATGGTGGAAGATATAGCGATGCGATTGCGACGGGAGCATGCAGAAACATCTGTTGTCCACGTGTCGATAGGCTATAGTCGCTACAGTACACTAAAAGGCTTCGGCAGCCAATTGAAAATTCACCCGACCGACAGCAGTAAGAAAATAACGACCTACGCACTCCATATATTCCGAAAACATGTCGCTAATGAGCCAATTCGCAGTCTATCCATTCAGCTTGGCAAAATTCGTTATAAAGAAGGAACGCAGTTAAACCTGTTTGAAAGTGCTGTCCAGACTGTCAATCAAGAGCAGCTAGAGCGAACCATAGACAAAATTCGTGACAGGTATGGTTTCCAATCTTTGATGCATGCAAGCAGTCTAGTAATTGGTGCCACTGGAATAAGGCGAGCATCCATGGTTGGTGGACATAAAGGTTAGTCAGCCATTATAGACGAAATCCTGAAACTATCTAGTTGAACTAAACAACACGGCGGATAGAAATATCAAGTTTTTTTATCCCATTTAAATAAAAAGGTGCTAAAAAATTAGTCTAAAGAAACAAAGCTTTATCGTCTCCTCCAGTGTAAAATATAATTTGTGAATATAATCACAAATTCGAGAGGAGTTGCTTTACATGATGTTTGCGAAAAAAGTACAAGATTATAAGGAACGTATTTTTGATGTAAATGAAATCAAGTCTTTCGATGATAGCCAAGCCAAGAAGAATATTTTTTATGAAACAGGACAAACTGTTGGTGCTGTGTGGTGTTTGAAGCCAGGTCAGGAACTTTACTTCCATTCTCATAAGCGGGCGGATGATATCTGGATTTGTATAGAAGGGGACTCTGGTACGTATTATCCAGAATGCGGCGAGTCCGTCGAAATCTCAAAAGGGATGGTTTGTGTAGCGAGACCAGGGGAAAAGCATGGCATGAAGAATACTGGCTCGACAGATTTTGTATTTATCGGCATTGCTGGGCCAGTCCCACTGGATTTGATTCGCCATGAACTGGAATAAATATTAATAATAAGGTTTTAAAACCGCCGAAAACGTGCTAATATAGTTTTTGCATGAAGAAGGGGGATTATGTATGAACATCATTATTGCATTATTAGCAGGATTAGTTGCTTTTGCAGTCGGGGCGCTATGGTATTCGGTGCTTTTTGGAAAGGCGTGGATGAAGGCAGTAGGAATAACGGAGGAAGCTGTTCAGAAAGCATCACCGGTAACCCCGATGATTGTGACGCTTGTTGTTGAAATGGCGGTGGCTTTGCTTGTGAGTTTTGTTTTGATTCATCTAGATTTAGATATTTATCTGGGAGGCTTACTCGTCGCTGGTATCGCAATCTTATCGGCAATCAAGAATTACATGTTTGAGATGAAGCCATTTAAGCTAATTCTGATTAATGAAAGCTACAAATTGGTGACCATTATGATTATGACAGCAAGCGCGGCCATTTTCGCTTAAATAACGACAGACTAGAGTATTTCTGATGCTAAATTAGGAGGACTCTGGTTTTTTTTGCGCGCTTTTCTTGACTCTAGCGCCAGAATACGAAACAATAATAAGTATATAGAAGGAGGTTGTTTCACGTGAAACATTGCAAAATTAAGATTGAAAAAGATGTTCCGGCAAAAATGCGAGATGGTGTGACGTTGTATGCAGATGTTTATCGCCCGGATGCGGACGGAGAATTTCCAGTTTTACTAACAAGACTCCCGTATAGCAAGATTTTTGGATTACATTTCTTACGCCCAGATGTGTTGGCGGAGAATGGATATATTGTTGTTGTTCAAGATGTGCGTGGACGTTTCAGCTCAGAAGGAGAATTTGTTCCGTACATAAATGAGGCAAATGATGGCTACGATACGGTGGAGTGGGCGGCGAAACTACCACAAGCAAATGGGAAGGTCGGCATGTTTGGGTTATCGTATTATGGCTACACGCAATTATTGGCTGCGATGGCTGAGCCGCCAAGTTTGAAAGTGATTGTCCCAACGATGTCGCAAAACAATATGACGGATGTGTTTAACGATCATGATGGTGCACTTGAGCTAGGCGCTTGGGCTTCTTGGAGTATTGAATCGATTTTGCCGGATTTAATTACGCGTCATATTACGGATCCTAAAGAACGGGAAGCTGCGTTTGAGCAGTTAGAGAAGGATCTCGATAATTTGGAAGAATGGTATAAATTCAAACCAATTAATGCTTGGCCGCCGATTAAAAGTACTGGTGCGATGCCATATTTCACAGAAATTCTTGATTATCCGCTAGATCATCCGCACTGGAAAAATACGAGTGTGAAAGATAACTACGATAAAGTGAAAACGCCGGGTCTGCACATCGGGGGGTGGTATGACTGTTTCCTGGATAAGACAATCGCGAACTTCCTTGGGGGTCATCGTCAAGGCCTTGGAGACAAACTCGTGATTGGACCTTGGACGCATGGCAATTTCATCTCGATGATTGGTGACCGTGATTTTGGAACTGCAGCTGGTTCTTGGGGTGAGGCAAGTATGCATACGCGCCACCTAGAATGGTTTAACCACTGGCTAAAAGGGGAACCATTACCGCACACAGCGCCGATTCAAATTTTCACGATGGGAATTAATAAGTGGCAGGGAGCTAAAAATTGGCCGTTGGAGAACACGAATTTCACGCCATTATATTTCCACAGCGAAGGCAAGGCGAATACGCTTCATGGTGATGGAACAGCGGATTTCAAACGGCCACAAACTGCTGAAACGAGTGATGTTTTTGCATATGATCCGGAAAATCCGGTGCCATCTCACGGCGGTGGAACGCTTCATAAAGCTATTCAAGCCGATGGTCCGCGTGATCAACGCCATTTAGAGGAGCGCGAAGATATATTGTGTTACACAACAGGCCCGTTTACCGAGGAAATCGAAGTAACAGGACCAGTCGAAGTTGTTTTATGGGCGAAAACAGATGCTATAAACACAGATTTCACGGCTAAATTAATAGATGTTCTGCCAGACGGAACCGCTTATAATCTCACAGAAGGCATCATTCGCGCTTCTAAACAACACGGAGATAAAGTGCAGAACGGATTGCATAAATATACGATTAATTTATGGTCTACAAGTAATGTATTCCTGAAAAATCATGCCATTCGTGTTGAGATATCATCTAGTAACTTCCCAAGGTTCGACGCGAATCCAAATACAGGTGCCAGCTTTATCGACACGACGGAGAGCGTTGTTGCCAATCAAACTATTTTTCACGATGTAGAGCATCCATCCCATATTTTGCTGCCGATAATTAAGTAATTTCATGACTAAAGTTCCTATACTAGCCATTTAATTCATGGTAGAATGGTGAGGTATCTCTAATTTTAAAGTACCTTTCAAGAGGCTAAGGGAGCTTGATCTTGACTGTTTAATAATAAAAAAAGATAGTGTATGAAGGAGCGGTAAGGTGAGAATTTTTTCAAAAATAGGTGTTGTCTTTTTAGCGGCAACTTTGGCAATGAGCAGTTTAGTACATGGACCGGTGACGGCGGATGCGGCAGTAGCACCACCAACTGTCAATGCAAACGCGGCAATTACAATTGAAGAAGGCACAGGAAAAATTTTATACGGCAAAAATGCGGATCAACTCATGGGCATTGCGTCAATGACCAAAATGATGAATGAATACTTAATCTCGGAAGCTGTAGCGAAAGGCAAGCTGAAATGGGACGATAAAGTCACGATTTCGGATTATGCGTATGAAATTTCGCAAGATCGCTCGCTTTCCAATGTACCGCTCAGACGTGGCGAGGAATACTCTGTTGAGGAACTTTATCAAGCCATCGCGATTTATTCTGCGAACGGTGCAGCCATTGCGGTTGCTGAAAAAATCGCTGGTTCAGAGGCCAAATTCGTCGACATGATGAACAAGAAGGCCGATGATTTGAAACTTGGCGCGCACAAATTTGTCAATGCAACAGGCCTGAATAACTCCGATTTAAAAGGCAAGTTTCAAGTTGGAGGCGCGAAAGATGAGAACCAAATGACGGCTCGTGGCATGGCAAAACTGGCACAGCACATCATTCAAGACTATCCCGATGTACTGAAAACATCAAGTATTGCTAAGAAGAAATTCCGCGAAGGTACCAGCGACCAGATTGATATGACGAACTGGAATTGGTTACTGCCGGGCTTGATTTATGCGCGTGAAGGCGTGGACGGCTTGAAGACAGGAACGACTGATTATGCAGGACAATGTCTCACGGCGACTGCGGTTCAAGACGGTATGCGCGTGATTACAGTAGTGATGCATGCGAATGGCGGAACTAGCGCACATGACAAAACCCGTTTTGACGAAACGAATAAAATGCTCGATTTCGCTTTTAACAATTTTAAAGTAATGGAAGTTCGCAAAGCAGATACAGCGGTGAAAGAGACGCTCGCCGTTAATAAAGGCAAGGAAGATAGCGTTGCCCTAATGACGAAAGACGCTGTGAAAATCGTTGTTCCAAAAACGACAACCGAGCCAAAACTAGATGAAAAAGTGGCATTAGATGAAAAAACAATCGATGCACCGGTGAAGAAAGACACGAAAGTCGGGACAATGGCAGTTCAGCTGAAAGACGGTGATACGCTGGGTTACGTAGACGGCAAGAAAACCGATACAATCAATGTTGTCACAAAAGACGATGTCGATAAAGCAAACTGGTTTATGTTGATGCTCGGTAGTATCGGTGACTTTTTCGCAGGCATTTGGAATTATGTTGTAGATGGAATCAGTGGTTGGTTTAATTAAATAGAAAATAGACTGAGCTCAACGCAAAATCGAGCTCAGTTTTTTCATTGTGTAAAAAATATTAAATTCCGTTCACAGTATAGACATTTCATTCACGGAACGACTCAATTCGAGTTGCTTCTGAGCGGGGTTAAAACGGCAATAATAGGATTAAGCGCATTTATCCATGATGTATAATAAAATACGTTTACAAAAAAAGAGCTCAAAAGGAGTATTTGCATTTAAAAACAACTCGTTTTGTATTGAAAATAAAACATAGCTCCTTTATACTATTAATAAGCTTAAGGACATTGATTGCTTCTAAAAATGATGGGGGATCTACAATATGAATATGAAACAGTATATGCCATTGGGGCTAAGAGGTTATATGAATCTGATTAAATGTAGAAAACGATTTCCAAAAAACAGAATTCAGTCGAGTCAAATTGGCGCGAATGTTACATTAGGAAAGGAGTGCTGGATCAATAAAGATGTTATCATCGGCAGCAACGTGAGTATTGGCGACTATTCCTATGTCAATAAAGGGGCGATTATTGCTTCCGGAATTATAGGAAAGTACTGCTCGATTGCCGCTTACTGCCAAATTGGTTTAGATGAACATCCAATCGACAAACTGTCCACCTCACCATTCACTTACGACAGCAGAGATTGGGACAATTTTCAAAATCCGCCGGTCATTGGGAACGATGTTTGGATAGGCGGGGGAGTTCTCGTAATGCAAGGTGTGAACATCGGTGACGGTGCTATATTGGCTGCCGGCGCTGTGGTAACGAAAGATGTGCCGCCGTACGCGATTGTTGGCGGCGTCCCTGCTAAAATTCTCAGAAAAAGATTTGCGGAAAATACCATTGAAAATCTCGTAAAAGAAGCTTGGTGGGAGAAACCAGATCCACCAACGAATCTAGATATAAAAAACTTCATTAAATAAATGTAGCAAACAACGACCCGATTGTATCTACAGATTTGAGAGGACATTACCATGAATAGATGGAATGAAACTTGGGATGGTAAAAAACGAAATGTGATTATTTTCTTCATGCTGTTGAGTGTAGTGGTTCCTTTTGTACCAGCTATTTTGGCGATGCTTGTTATCGCGATTACTTGCTACATGATGAAGGATATACCGCTTCAAAAATTGAATTATTATCTTTTTATAGGCGTTGTGATAAGCGGGTTTTTAGGACCATATCTTGCCCTGCCAGCATTTCCGAGCTTCTTTCTTTTCCGAATTTTAATTATCCTACACATGCTTTTATTTTTATTCGAAAAAAAGGATTTCAAGAAATTAGATCGCGTCAAAATACCGTTAATCCTGTTCATAATCTGGATTTTGTATTCTATTTTTAGCTTATTATGGACGCAATCTCCATCGCTCAGCATCATGGCGATATATTACCAAATAGAGTCATTTTATCTACTATTTGCGTTTATTTATTACATCGATAACTTTGCAAAATTAAAGCAAATTCTAACGTGGATCGTACTCATCTATATCGTGACGATAGCGATTGGTCTATGGGAAAGCCTAACGGGAGATCATCTGAAATACTCTGCGGGCAACATTTTATCTTACGGAGACACGCGACCTACAGGGCTACTCGTCAACACGAACGATTACAGCTCCTACCTCGCATTCTATATCCCAGTTTTACTACTCTGCCTTTTCCACAAAAAAACAATTTTCAAAAGCCTTATCGGCATCGCAGCACTTGGAATTCTAACCTTCATCATCTTAGAAACCGAGTCCAGATCTGGGCTGATCGCTTTTGCAGTCGTCGTTTTACTAATGCTGTACAAAATATTTCATCATAAAATCATGTTCTTTTTCGGATTGATCATGAGCACGCTAATAGGATTATGTTTCTTACTCGTTCAACATGGAGCGCAATTAACGGCCTATTTCACGGGAAAAACAGATTCCACCAACCAAAGAGCATTTATGTACGAGACCATTTTCCAGCTGTGCAAAGAGCATCATTTTCTAGGCGTCGGCATAGGTGTCACGCCAAAATTCGTTTTTACGGCATTATACGGGACATCGAATATACCGGATACGATGCAGCGAACGATGAGCGCGCATAACCTATGGCTTTCGAACCTATCCGATGTGGGTATTCTTGGCTTTTTTCCATTCATTTTGTTTGCTATATGGTTCATTGTCCACACTATGAGAGTATATGCGCAAAACCAGCAGTTACTAGCAGCAATCCCAATCTGTATTTTAGTCGCGTTTGCAGCGATATCGATTGGCAGTAGCAGTATTTTCGAAATGCGAATTGTGTGGCTCGGACTCGGTTTAGCTGCTACGCTCATCAATTTAATAGAGCAGAAACGCGACATACAAATAACTTGAAAATTAGAACAGGAGTGGCGATATGAAGAAACAGCTCAAAGTTTTAGCCGTTGGAGCGGGTTGGCGAGGTTCTAATAGTAAATCGCTTTTCAATGGCTTTTCTAAGCTAGGATGCGACGTTCGAATTATTGAAACGGACGGCTATTTTTACAATTATTCCATACCAGAACGGTTATACATGAAGGTTCGCAAGGTTCCGCTGAAAGTTAAATTTCAAAAATTCAATAAAACCATTGAGCGGACAATTGACTCCTATCGACCAGATATTTTATTTGTTGTGAAGGGGCTCTGGGTGACTGAAGCAATCATTCAGTACGCTAAGTTAAGAGGGATTACAACGATACATTTCCATCCAGATTTTCTTTTTGATGATCGTTATCACACGTCGCTGATTTTGGATAAGGCGATTCTTTCGTATGATATGGTGGTGACTGCGAAGACAACCGAAGTCGAGAAATATAAGCAGTATGGATGTCGCAATGTGCACTTTATGAAGTATGCATATGACCCAGATATTCATCACCCAGTACAGTTGAGCGCAGCCGAAAAACGTGGATTCCAAACTGATGTAGCGTTCGTTGGCAGGATGGAGCCACCGAGGGCAGACGCATTAAATAGCCTTGCAAAAGAGAATTATGATTTAAAAGTATGGGGAACAAAGTGGGACAAGATTCCAAAAAACTACGAATTAAATAAGTATTGTGAAGGTCGGCCCATTTTTTGCGAGGAAATGGCGAAAGTTTTTCAAGGTGCAAAGGTTTCGGTGGGGTTTTTGACGCAATTATCCGCAGAGCAACACACAGCGCGGACGTTTGAAATTCCAGCATGTCGGGGCTTTTTTCTGGGAACACGAACCGAGGAACATGTCGAAATTTTTAAACCCGGAGTGGAAGCAGATTTCTTCGGTAGCACAGAAGAATTAGCAGAAAAAGTGGCATTTTACACTCGAAATGACGAGTTGAGGGCGCGCATTGCACAAAAAGGCTATGAAAAAGTCATCAAATTAGACGCAACGTATGAGAACCGTGTGAAAGGTATTTTGGATTTTGCAGAGATTGTTCAGAGTGGGTCTGATCGATTGGTGCTTCGCTGAGGTGTGGCGTGACCTTCAGAATTATAATTCAGACAAAATTTCTAGAAAAATATACAACAAAAAACCACCACGGAAAAGGGAGTAACCACTGTGGTCAAAAAGGGAGTTTGGTCTTTCAGCGAAGCGACAAACGCTCACCTCCGTCGTTAAAAGCTGTGTTCCGATGCTCACGTACCTTAGTACATTCCGCGTCGGTACGCGCTTTTGCCTAGGATCTAAGCATTTGTCGCTTCGCTGAGGTGTGGCGTGACCTTCAGAATTATAATGAAGACAAAGTTTCTAGAAAAATATATAACAAAAAAACCACCGCGGAAAAGGGAGGAACCGCGGTGGTCAAAAAGGGAGTTTGGGATTTTATTCTCAGGGGAAAGAATAAAAATTTAATTTGTTAGCTTATAACTATATAATAACGGTCGTCGGGGAGATTTAGCTGTGATCTAGATTAGAATTTAATTAAAAAATAAACTTGGTGCGCGTATTTGGATGACGTGCGCCAAGTTTATTGGTGTTATTTTTCTTTTGCGCCATTTTCAACGTAGCTTAAGTCGTTAACGTCGCCAATCGTGAATTTGCCGTCTTTGTACTCGATTTTTGTGACGCTGGCATTTTTTAAGCCACCATCTGGTAGTTTATAGCCCGGTGAAATGCTGTCAAGTAGGGCGCCGATGCTCAAGCCATGGGATACGAGGAGTACATTGTGGTCGCCTTTTTTGCTTTCTTTTTTCGCGACTTCGTTAATGCCTTCTTGTAGGCGCGCGGTGATTGTTGCGTAGTCTTCGGCTGGCCAGTTGGCATTGTCTTTCACGCGCTCTTTATCCAGCGCCGCGACACTATTCGCAAAATCTTTCGGTGAAATGCCTTCGCTTTGCCACTGTTCTAGCGTTTTTCCCTGGCTTTTTGCGATGTCAGTCCACATATTGTGATTTAAATCGCCTTCATATGTCCCAAAATTAAACTCACGGAAGCGCGGATCTGTCTTCAACTCCACACCATCGGATTTCTTATTTTCTTTCAAAATAATATCAGCCGTCTGAATCGCTCGTCCGCTATCACTGCTATACGCTGAGCCAAATTTAACATCTTTCAAACCTTTACCGGCATCCGTGACAACTTCTTCACCAGCAGGCGTAAGTACAGCGTCAGACCAACCTTGCACGCGATCTGTCGTGTTAAGCATCGTTTTCCCGTGTCTCACTACGTAAAAAGTAACCGTTCCATCTTTTGCCGTGGTATCCTTGTCCTTAGAGTCAGCGCTCGTGTTACTGCAACCAACGACTAGCATTAAACCACAAACCAACATCAAAATCTTTAACATCTGCTTTTTCATCATTTTGCTCCTTTTTTGTTAAAATTTTATCTCGACAGTTGAGGGAAACTGTTGAAAACTGGTCAAAAAAAGAAACCCAAACAGATTCAAGCGGCATCAAAAAGACGCGACTTCAAATCCATTTAGGTTATGCCCGAATAAACGGTAACAATCCTTACAGAATATGATATGTAAATACAAAATTTATTAAGTTTAATATAGCACGTATTGTAAACGTTTTCAAGGTAATTGTTAAAAAATTTTTCAAACGCAAAAAAATCGCTATGGAAAATGTTGAATTCACAGCAATCATAGTTTCTCGATTTGGTTTGTGAGTTGTTGCAATAAGTAGCTTGTCCTTCAGAGTTATAATTAAGACAAAATTTCCAGAAAAACACACAACAAAAAACCACCGCGGAAAAGGGAGTAACCACTGTGGTCAAAAAGGGAGTTTGGTCTTTCAGCGGAGCGACAAACGCTCACCTCCGTCGTTAAAAGCTGTGTTCCGATGCTCTTCTACACTGCGTTTCGCATAACTTCTCACATGGTCGGGGATAAGACTCCCTCCCTGTTTTCAGTCAATGTACCTTAGTACGCTCCGCGTCGGTACGCGCTTTTGCCTAGGATCTAAGCATTTGTCGCTTCGCTGAGGTGTGGCGTGTCCTTCAGAATTATAATGAAGACAAAGTTTCTAGAAAAATATACAACAAAAAACCACCGCGGAAAAGGGAGTAACCGCGGTGGTCAAAAAGGGAGTTTGGGATTTTCATTCTTAAGGGAAAGTATGAAAATTTATTTGCTTGTTGTTAGCTTATAAATATATAATAAAGCACCGAGAAAAAAATTTGCTGTGAGTTAGATTAGAATTTGATGAAAAATAACTTTTGGATTTAAAGGGATTGACGCGGGTTTGTAGCCTCCTTGTAATGTGCATCTGGTATGATGGGTTGCAAATGGGGAAAAGGGAGTGCATGTTTTGACGTTGAAATCTAGGAACAAATGTATGGCTATGTTACTTGTAATCATTCTGGCAGTAAGTGTCTTGATATTACCGAAGTCTGGGGAAGCGGCAAAAACTTACAAAATGACGACAACTGTAGAGAGCAATATTCGAACTGGGGATAGCGTGAAGTATGCAATTATTGGATATTACAAAGCAGGAACAACTGTTACATTCAACGCCAAAACTAAAAATAACTGGTACCGCATTACATACAAAGGCAAAGTGGGCTATGTATCGGGGAAATGCTTAGCGCCATATAAGGCACAGTCATTTACGGCACTGAATGTCGAAGCAAAAAAACATTTAGGCAAAAAGTATAAATGGGGCGCAACTGGTCCAACTTCATTCGATTGTTCAGGCTACACAAGCTATGTTTTCAAACAATCGATCAACAAAGCGATTCCACGTACGGCGAAGCAACAATACAATGCATCTACTAAAATTAAGGCCAATCAGCTAAAAGAAGGCGATTTGGTATTCTTCAATTACGGTAGCGGCATCGCGCATGTCGGTATCTATGTCGGCAGTGGAAAAATGATCAACGCACAAAATAATGGCGTAAAATACGATAATATTTCGAGCGGCTATTGGAAAAGATACATTGCAGGATATGGCCGCGTCGTGAATTTTTAAAAGCAGGGGTTGGGGAATATCTCCAATCCTTTTTTGCGCTCAGCGAAGCGACAACCGCTCATCTCCGTCGTTAAAAGCTGTGTTCCGATGCTCGTGTACCTTAGTACATTCCGCGTCGGTACTCGCTTTTGCCTAGGATTTAAGCATTTGTCGCTTCGCTGAGGTGCGGCGTGACATTCTGCATTAGGAATTTAGACAAAGTTTGGTGAAAAATACATAACAAAAAACCACCGTGGAAAAGGGAGGAACCTTGTGGTCAAAAAGGGAGTTTTATCTCTCAGCGAAGCGACAAACGCTCATCTCCGTCGTTAAAAGCTGTGTTCCGATGCTCACGTACAAATTGTCCGCTCCGCGTCGGTACTCGCTTTTGCCTAGGATCTAAGCATTTGTCGCTTCGCTGAGGTGCGGCGTGACATTCTGCATTAGGAATTTAGACAAAGTTTGGTGAAAAATACATAACAAAAAACCACCGTGGAAAAGGGAGGAACCTTGTGCTCAAAAAGGGAGTTTTATCTCTCAGCGAAGCGACAACCGCTCATCTCCGTCGTTAAAAGCTGTGTTCCGATGCTCACGTACAAATTGTCCGCTCCGCGTCGGTACTCGCTTTTGCCTAGGATCTAAGCATTTGTCGCTTCGCTGAGGTGTGGCGTGACATTCTGCATTAGGAATTTAGACAAAGTTTGGTGAAAAATACATAACAAAAAACCACCGTGGAAAAGGGAGGAACCACGGTGGTCAAAAAGGGAGTTTTACGAGCTTTCATCCAAAAAGGGGGAAAGAATGAAAGTTCGTTTGTTGTTGTTAGCTTATACTTACATATTAACGGTCGGGAAGGAAAACTTGCTGTGAGTTAAATGAGAAATTGATGAATGTTTTCCTAGTTTTTTGCCATTTCTATGAATTTGTAGCTGTATGGTGAGCCGAAAGCGTGTTTTTGAACGCCGGTTACTTTCGGATTCTGCAATACGGCCGTTTGGTGTTGATATAATGGCAGAATTGCAGCATCATCATCAAGTAGTACTTTTTCGGATTCGACAAAGGCGTTCCATCTTGCATTTGGCTCTGTAGCTAGTGTTGTATCGGTCGATTTAACGAGTTGGTCGTACTTGGGACTGTTGTAATTCATGCTGTTGTTGTAGTAATCAGATAGGAATAGACTGCTATATGTCCACGGATCCTTAAAATCGGGCATCCATGCGGCAAGCGAAAGATCATAATTGCTAGTGCGAGTCAGCTCCGTCGCGCTCTTGGCCGGCATCGTCTTAATATTGATCGTCACACCGGGCAGATTTTTTTCAAATTGATCTTTTAGGAAGGTAAAAATCGTTTTTGTCGTATCCTGGTCATCGCCTAAAAGTTCAAGCGTGATGGTATCTGTTCCCAGTTCTTTTTTTGCTTGAGCCAAATATTTGCTCGCTTCTACTTTATTAAAAGTGAGATGGTCCCCGCTGTCCGCTCGGAAATCAGCGCCTGTTTCTGGATTCTGCACAAAGTCTTTTGGCAATAATCCGTTCGCTGGAAATGAGCCGTCGCCTAGTATTTCGCTTGTTAATGCTTCTTTATCTACTGCCAAATTTAGTGCGTGACGCAGAGAGTTATTTGCAAGAGGTGTGGGTTTGCCGTCACGTTTTTGATTCAGGCGTAAGTAGCTGACGAGTGCATCTTTTTCGGTTAGAAAATCGGAGCGATCTTTATACTGTTTCGCGTATTCTCCAGAAAGTGGTGCACGGTCGGCTTCTTTTGTCGTGTATAGATTTACACCAGCGTTAATGTCTTTTGCTACCTGTACAGAGATTTCATCGACAGCTACTTGTTTTTTGTCCCAGTATTCGTTGTTTTTCGCGTAGGTCCATTTTTTGGCGGTGTTTCCATCCCAGTCTTTCATAACGAATGGGCCATTATACAACGTGTGGGTTGCATCTGTTCCATATTTGTCGCCCTGCTTCTCCACAAAAGCTTGTTTTTGCGGGAAAAAGGTTTCGAATGATAGTAGCGATATGAAGTAAGGCACTGGTTTTTTGAGTGTGATTTTTAAGGTTTCTTTGTCTGGTGCGGTCACGCCGAGTTCTGATACAGGCAATTTACCCTCGTGAATTTCCGTGGCATTTTTAATTGAATCTTTAAAAAGTGCTGCATAACTCGGCGCTGTTTTTGGGTCAACCGCGCGTCGCCACGCATATACAAAATCGTCCGCGGTGACTTGCGAACCATCAGACCATTTCGCGTTATCTCTTAGTTTTATCGTATATTCCGTCTGATCTTTGCTGATTACGGGCATACTTGCCGCAACGCCAGGCACGAAATTATCCTTTTTATCCAACGTGTAGAGCCCTTCAAATACTTGGTTTTGCGCAGTGAAACTAACAAAGTCTTCCTCCGCAGTCGTATTAAGCGTGAGCAATTCCCCTGTCTCTAAAAAGTTGATTTGTTCCGCCGCTTTTTCATTTGTTTTGCTTGTGTTTCCTCCGCAAGCCGCTAAAAATAGAACGCTTACTAATGATACAGTTGCAAATGCTTTTTTTGTGAAATGCATGTTGTTCCTCCTTTTTTCTGACTATTTTTATTAATTATATGTATTCCGATTGGATATGTCAACATTCAGCGAAGCGACAAGCAATCATCTCCGTCGTTAAAAGCTGTGTTCCGATGCTCATGTACCTGAGTACATTCCGCGTCGGTACGCGCTTTTGCCTAGGATCTAATTACTTGTCACTTCGCTGAGGTTTTGCGTGGCTTTCAAGGTCAGGAATTAAGAAAAGTAACACAACATAAAAATACACGCAAAAAAACCACCGTGGAAAAGGGAGGAACCAGGTGGTCAAAAAGGGAGTTTCGTCTTTCAGCGAAGCGACAAGCAATCATCTCCGTTGTTAAAAGCTGTGTTCCGATGCTCATGTACCTGAGTACATTCCGCGTCGGTACGCGCTTTTGCCTAGGATCTAATTACTTGTCGCTTCGCTGAGGTTTAGCGAGACCTTCAAGGTTAGGAATTAAAGCATTAATATTCAAAAACATAAAAATACGCGCAAAAAAACCACCGTGGAAAAGGGAGGAACCACGGTGGTCAAAAAGGGAGTTTCGAGCTTTCATCCAAAAAGGGGGAAAGAATGAAAGTTCGTTTGTTGTTGTTAGCTTATACTTATATAATAACGGTCGGGAAGGAAAACTTGCTGTGAGTTAAATGAGAAATTGATGAATGTTTGGCTAGCTTTCTTTCATTAATGTAAATCGATGTTGACCCAGCCTCGGACGCTGTTGATTAGCCAGGTTTTTGTGGCTTTTAACAGGTCGTTGCGGTGCAAGATTCGCTCGGTAATCGTGTTTTCGGCTAGGAGGGTTTCGCGCATCGTGCCTCCTAGTAAGCCGGATGATTGTTTTGGTGTGACTAGTTGCCCGTCTATTTCTGCGACGAGGTTACCGTTGATGAATTCTGTAATCTCGCCGCGTTCATTCCATAGTAGCGTTTCGTCGTAGTCAATTCGGCGCCGCTTTTCGTACATAGTCCGATTGGTCGTTTTGTGATAGAGAAATGGGTCGGTGCTGGTGATGGACTTGTCGGCAAAATGGGCGGTCCATGTGATTGGATCCGAAATGATGAGTGTGCCTTCCACTGTAATGTCGCCAGCGTTATTTGAGAGCAGACGAACTTTCCAAATATCGTTTGGGTGCTCTTTCGCGAATGCTTCTAGGGCCTCATTTGCGGCATCAATGTTCCACGTGAAACCAAAATAATGGGCGCTTTTTTCGATGCGTTTTAGATGTAAATCGGTGCGATAATAGGTGCCATCTTCCAAGCGTAGACTTTCCAGTAATTCAAATTCTGGTAAGTAGGTGGTGAGAAGGGCTGCTTTGGCTTGAACTTCTTCGTACTCAGCGCCGCTACGTGAATCCCAGACAATGCCACCGCCAACGCCGTATTCAGCTGTTTTTTCTTCTGTGTCGACCACAACGGTTCGGATCGGGACGTTAAAAATAGCTTCCTTATCTGGTGTTACATAGCCGATCGCGCCGCAATATACATTACGCGGGGAGGTTTCTGATTCGGCGATAAGCTGCATCGTTTTCACTTTAGGTGCGCCGGTGATGGATCCACATGGGAAAAGCGCTTCGAAAATAGCTGTCAAATGGACTTCTGGCAATGTTTCAGCGACGACTGTCGAGGTCATCTGCCAAACGGTGGGGTAGCGTTCGACATCAAATAGTTGGGGAACTTTGACGGAACCTGGTTTGGCGATTTGGCCGAGGTCATTGCGTAATAAATCTACTATCATCACGTTTTCCGCTTGATTTTTTGCAGAAGCTGCTAGCCAGTCGCGTGCTTTAAAGTCATCTTCTAGCGTCATGCCGCGCTTTGCGGTGCCTTTCATCGGCTTGGTTTTGATGACGCCGTCTTTCCAATGGAAAAAAAGTTCGGGCGAGGCGGATAAAATATGGAACCGGCCAGTTGATAAATAGGCTGAATAATCCGCTTGCTGTGCCGTTTTTAGCTGTTCGTAAAAATTCTCATCTTCCTCTGTAAAATCGCTTTGTAACCGGATAGTATAGTTGGTTTGATATGTATTTCCGGCTGCGATTTGCTCTCGAATTGAGTGGATACCCTTTGCGTAGGAGCTGTAGTCGGTGGTTGGTTGCCAGTCTAATTTTGGTGGCTGTGAGAGTGGAGTAGCGGTTTGCTCAATCTCACGCATTTCACGAAAAACGCCGAACCAAAGAAGTGGCATTTTGCCGGGTTGGTGTGTGATTAGATTTTTATTGAAGGCCGCAGCTGCTTCATAGCCAATATAACCCGCGACATAATAGCCGAGATCAACAGCCTGCTCGACTTGTTTCATGCGTTCCATCACGTCATCTAGATTGTCCGTTTGAATAATGGCTTCGGGAGACGAGAATAGTTGTGTTTTTCCTTTAAAATCGAACTGCATTTTCATTTTCGTAGCTCCGTTCCGTTAGTTTTACAAAGTTCTCCAAGATTTCGTGCCCGTGTTCGGAAAGAATGGCTTCGGGATGGAATTGAACGCCTTCTATTAAAAATTTGCGGTGACGAACGGCCATGATAAGGTCATCCTCGGTTTTTGCAGTGATGAGTAATTCGTTTGGAAAATGGGACTCTGCGGCTACGAGGGAATGATATCTGGTCACAGAAAAACGCGCGCTTAAGCTTGTAAACACGCCTTCTTGGTCATTTGTAATTATCGATGTTTTGCCGTGAACGGGTTCAGGAGCGCGAATGATTTCACCGCCAAATGCTTGAACGATAGCTTGGTGACCCAAACAGATGCCAAGAATAGGGATTTTACCAGCAAATTCGCGGATGACGGCTAGACTGATTCCCGCGTCATCGGGTGTACCGGGTCCAGGTGAAATGACGATCGATTCGGGATTTATTTCACAAACTTCGGCTACGGTTATTTGATCATTTTTCACAACACGTACTTGTTTGCCGAGCTCTAATAAATATTGATATAAGTTGTATGTAAACGAGTCGTAATTATCGATTAACAGGATCACAATATCACTCCTAAATGGAATTTCAATGGATATACGTCCACCCTATTTATAGCAAACTAGTTACGGTTTGTCCAATAAGCAGACTTGTGATTTCACAAACTTTGTTGGGTTGAAATGCGGGGGTGAGGAGGATGATTGCAAAGGAGGAGAGGAATTGTTATAATGAGTGAGAAAAGGAAGCTGTGTGGCAAACACAACTTCCAATTACAAACACCATTTAAGATGGTGACAGCCTGAATATTTCAAATGCCACTCAGCTCTCAAGCCTAGGAGTGGTTTTTTACTTGCTATCGTTAATGATTCGAATACAGTCATGCTTTTTCCTTTCTGGAAGAAACCACGAACAACATGGCATCACCTACTTTCTTAGCTAGGCTGCCAACCACATCATAAACTTGATTTTAAGCCTATTATAGCATGGGTTTCCAGGGTTTCTTTGATGATTATGTAATGCAATTTTTAGGTGAATATTACAAATTTGGAATGGTGGGAAGTTTTCTGTTTTGGCTTGCTAATTCTGAGGTTATGGGGTAGAATGTTCTTAAATAATGAATTAAAACGTTGACAAGAGCTAGTAGTAAAAGTTGGGCTTTTTAGAGAGCTGATGGTTGGTGGGAATCAGTAGGAACGCTTTTATGAATCCGTCTTGGAGTGAGCAGAGGAAATGTGAGTAATCTGCTTCGGTGGGAACCGTTATATCAATTGAGCTGGAGTTTGAGATGTTTCTCGGACTCAATTAGGGTGGCAACGCGGTACTTCCGTCCCTTTCCATGTATTATTTGGGGAGAGATTTGGGGGTCTTTTTTTCGTTCAAAGAAAGCATATTCTGCTTTCTTTGAACGAAAAAAGCCTAGCGACAAACGATCATCTGCGTTGTTAAAGCTTCCGTTCCAGTGCTCACGTACAAGTCGTACGCTCCGCGCTGGTACTCGGCTTTGCCTAGCATCTAATCATTTGTCGCTAGGCTGGTCAAGGTCTATTTCAAATCTAACAACCAAGTAAAATCAAGATTATATTTTTATGAGGAGGAAAAGAAATGTTGGATGTTAAATTATTACGTGAGGATTTTGATGGTGTGAAGGCGAAGTTGTCGCATCGTGGGGAAGAGCTTGGGGAATTTGAGAAGTTTGGTGCGCTTGATACGCGGCGCCGGACGTTGATTATTGAAGTGGAGACGTTGAAGAGTCAGCGTAATGAGGTTTCGCAGGAGATTGCGCAGTTGAAGCGTGATAAGCAAGATGCGGACGCAAAAATTGAGGAAATGCGTGTGGTTGGAGATCGGATTAAGACGTTTGATATTGAGTTGAACGAGATTGATGAGAAATTGCGCAATATTTTGATGGCGATTCCGAATATTCCGCATGAGTCTACGCCGATTGGTGATACGGAAGATGATAACGTGGAGGTTCGCAAATGGGGCGAGGTTCGGACGTTTGATTTTGAGCCAAAAGCGCATTGGGATTTGGGTACGGATTTAGGAATTTTGGATTTTGAGAATGCGGCGAAGGTTGCGGGAAGCCGGTTTGTTTTTTATAAGAAACTGGGTGCTAGACTGGAGCGGGCGTTGATTAATTTTATGATGGATTTGCATGCGACGGAGCACGGGTATGATGAAATGTTGCCGCCGTACATGGTGAATCGCGATAGTATGACGGGGACTGGGCAGTTGCCGAAGTTTGAGGAGGATGCGTTCTTGATTGAGAAGGAGGACTATTTCTTGATTCCGACGGCGGAGGTTCCGGTGACGAATTATCATCGTGATCAGATTATGAATGTGGATGACCTACCGCAAAAGTATACGGCTTACAGTGCGTGTTTCCGTTCTGAGGCGGGTTCTGCGGGCCGCGATACGCGTGGTTTGATTCGCCAACATCAGTTTAACAAAGTGGAAATGGTGCAGTTTGTGAAACCTGAGGATTCTTATGCGGCGCTCGAGGCTTTGACGGATAATGCGGAGGAAGTGTTGCGTCTGTTGGAGTTGCCGTATCGTGTGCTGAGCATGTGTACTGCTGATTTAGGGTTCACGGCTGCGAAAAAATACGATATCGAAGTGTGGATTCCGAGTGGTGACAGCTACCGCGAGATTTCTTCTTGTAGTAATTTTGAGGCGTTCCAAGCGCGTCGTGCGAATATTCGTTTCCGTCGCGAGCCAGGTGCGAAGCCTGAATTTGTGCATACGCTAAATGGTTCTGGACTTGCGATTGGCCGTACGGTTGCAGCGATTTTGGAGAATTATCAGTTGGCTGATGGCTCTGTCGCGGTTCCAAAAGTATTGCAAAATTATATGGGTGGCGTGGAAGTTATCACAGCACCGAAAAAATAATAGATTATGTGAAAAGGGCTTTTCTCTGAATGTGGGGGAGAGTCTTTTTTATTTGGAAGATCAGGAAAATTATTGAATCAGGAGAGGGCAGTAGTATAAAACTCCCTTATTCACCTAGATGTTATGAAAGAAATTTATAAAAGGCTTGTTTTCGTGCAAGCCTTTTTGAGGTATAATGGCATACAAAGATTGGATAAAGGAGTATGACATAATGCGATTTTATGAGGAAGATTTTGTGCTTTTTGATCGGGATTATTTTCAGTTTCGGCAAATGAAGGAGTTTACGCCGACGCTGGTGGAGGGTGTGAAGGCGGAATATAAGGCTAAGTGGGATGTTTGGAAGGATTTTGCGGCGTTGTGTCAGCGGGAAACGGTTGGTTTTGGGAAGCCGAAAGTGGAGAGTTGGACGAATGGATGGCAGGTTCGGTCGCATTTTTGGGCGTATTATAAGGGGTTGTCGCGGCAGGATTCGGCGAGTATGATTGCGATTTTGCTGAACAAGAATAATTTTCGGATTTATTTAGAGTGGCATGCGTATCGGAGTTCGGATTCGGTGACGAGTTATGAGGATCACGCGAAATGGGTCGCGTTTTTGCCGGAGTGGATTCGGGAGTTGGGAATTGATGTGCGGGAATATCGGGTTTGGACGTCGTATGAGGATGAGCCGGATAATTTTGTGACGTTGGCGGATTATTTGGAGGATCCGGAACCGATTCTTGCACTCTTGGAAAATTCGAAAAAATGGCTGCGAATTGGGCGAATTATTCCGAGAGAGGAAGCGGTGAAATGTGTTGCTATGGAAGAGATTGTAAGGAAGTCGATGATGGAATTGGCGTATTTATACAGTAAGACGGAAAGCTTCGAATAAATTTGAAAAATTCCGTTGACAGCGCTTTCGAAATGGTGCTATACTTAGGCATAGGAAAAGGATTGTTACTGATTCGATCAGGCATTACCAACATCGACGGGGGAGCACGTATTGGAGTACGTGTGGCTGCGTGTGATATTGGTATTTTTTTCGTCCATGAAAGCGAGGAGGCTTCTATGAAGATTATTAAAGCGATTAATAATAATGTTGCTCTGGCGGTGAATGAGCAGGGACATGAGCTCGTGATAATGGGCAAGGGTGTTGGATTCCAGAAGAAGATGGATGATATTATTGATGATGCGGTGATTGAGAAGGTTTTTGTTTTAGAAACGGACGAGTTGTCTGAGAAATTGATGGACTTACTTGGCGAAATTCCAGCGATTCATTTGGAAATAGCGGATGAAATTGTGAATTATGCGAAGGAAAATTTTGATGCGAAAATCAGTGATAATGTGTATTTAACGCTCACGGATCATATTAGTTTTGCGATTGCGCGTCATGAAAAAGGGATGCTGATTCGCAATGTGATGTTGTGGGAAATCAAGAAGTTTTACAAGGATGAGTTTAAGATTGGTCTGAAGGCGCTGGAGATTATTAAGGAGCGGCTCGGGATTCAGCTTGGTGAGGATGAGGCTGGGTTTATTGCGCTGCATATTGTGAATGCGCGGACGGATGGTCAGGCGATGAAGACAACGCTTGATATGACGCAGGTTGTGCAGGATGTGCTGAACATTGTGACGTACCATTTTAATGTGGTGTTGGATGAGTCGTCTCTGAATTATACGCGTTTTGTGACGCATTTGCAGTATTTTGCGCAGCGGCTTTTGCGGAATGAGATTGTGGATTCTGGCGATGATTTTCTGTTTGATCAGGTGCAGGTGAAATATCCGGAGAGCTTTGCGTGTACGGGAAAAATTGACGCGTATTTGCAAAAGGCGCATCACGCTACGCTTACGAAGGATGAACGGGTGTATTTAACGCTTCATATTCACCGGGTGACGGAGCGGAATCGGACAAATGAATAAGATGGCAATCAAATGAAGGATTGTTACTGGTGCGACCAGGCATAACCTAGATTGATGGCAAGAACGGGGCATATTTTTTGTGCTCGGGATTGTTGTTGGTTTGGGTTTTTGCTATTAGGGGATTTCCGGGCTTTTATGGTTTTCTGGTTTTGCGCCTTCGGATCTAGCTTCAACGGCTAACTCCTCGAAAACTTCACGCCCTCCATAAAAATCAAAAGCAGATTTTTACTGCGGCCGCTCCAGTTTTTTTCGGAGCTGAACGAGCCGTTTCAGCTTTTCAGTGATCTAGCTTCACGCGCTAGTCTCTCGGAAATTTCGTGGTCTCCGCAAAAACCAAATGAAGGTTTTCACTGCGCCCTCTAACAATTTCTTTCGAGCCTAACGAGCGCGTTCAGCTTTTCGTTTGACCTGCAATGCATTACACAGTTTACACTTGTTTTAGGTTATAAAATATAGAGGAAGATTGGGAGCTGATTTTTTGAAATTTATTATCACGGATTCGTATGAAGAAATGAGTACGGTTGCAGGACAGCATTTATTGGGTTATATGTATCAGGATCGCCGCGTTAATATGTCGATCACGGCTGGGAATACGCCACTTCGGATGTATGAGCAGCTTGTTCCGCAGGTGAAGGGGAAATCTTATTTTGATAATGTTCATTATTATAATTTTGATGAGATTCCGCTCAAAGGAACTGGTGATCCAGGTGTGACGATTAGTAATTTGGCGAAGTCGTTTTTCACGCCAGCGGGGATTCCGGCTGAGCAGATTCATGTGCTTGACGAAACGAATTATGAGACGCATGACGCGCGGTTGAAAGCGGACGGCGGGCTTGATGTGATGCTGCTTGGTATTGGTGCGGATGGCCATTTTTGTGGGAATTTGCCGGATACGACGGACGTTCATGACGAGACGGTTGCGGTTCCGACGACGCCTGAGATGAAAGAGATTTTGATTGGCGAAGTCGGTGGCGATGCATCGAAGGTTCCTGATTTTTATGTGACGATGGGGCCAAAAGCGGTGATGCAGGCGAAAAATATTATTATGTTTGCGAATGGGAAGCATAAAGCGGAAATCGTTAAAAAAGCCTTTTTCGGTGAGGTTACGAAAGATGTGCCGTCTTCTATTTTACAATTGCATCCATCGATTACGGTTATTTTAGATAAGGAAGCAGCGTCATTATTAACTAATATTTAATATAGAGAGGAAGAAAATTATTATGACAAAATCACCATTTCCAGAAGGATTTTTATGGGGCGGCGCGGTTGCTGCCAATCAATGTGAGGGCGCGTATTTAGAGGATGGCAAGGGCTTGTCGCCGGTCGATGTTTTGCCGTCTGTTGAAGGAGGCCGTTGGGATGCGGTTATGAATCCGACGAAAGCGCTTGAAACGAAATATGATTATTATCCGAGCCATGAGTCGATCGATTTTTATCACCGTTATAAAGAGGATATTGCGTTGTTTGCGGAAATGGGATTCAAGTCGTTCCGTTTGTCGATTAGCTGGCCGCGTATTTTCCCGAATGGCGATGATGCGACGCCGAATGAGGCGGGCCTTGAGTTTTATGATCGCGTTTTTGATGAGTGTGCGAAATATGGCATTGAGCCTGTCGTGACGATTAACCATTTTGATACACCGGTGGAACTTTTCAAAAATTATGGTGGCTGGAAGAACCGCAAATGTATCGATTTTTATATGAATTTCTGTGAGGTTATTTTTAATCGCTATAAAGGAAAAGTGAAGCATTGGATGACGTTTAACGAGATTAATATGATTTTGCATCTGCCGTTTTTCGGTGGTGGTATGGATGTGAATGGGGAAGCGAATCCGGAAGAGGCGAAGTATCAAGCGGCGCATCACCAGTTGGTGGCTTCTGCGATGGCGACGAAATTGGCGCATGAGATTGATCCGGAAAACCAGGTTGGTTGTATGTTGGCGGCTGGTTCGACGTATGCGTTCTCATGTGATCCGAAAGATGTTTGGAAAGCAATGCAAGCGGATCGTGAGGGTTATTTCTTCATTGATGTGCAGGCGCGCGGCTACTATCCAAGCTATAGCAAGCGATTCTTCAAAGAACACAACATTAACTTGGTGATCGAAGACGGCGATTTGGACGTTCTGAAAAATCATACGGTCGACTATGTGGCGTTTAGTTATTATTCATCGCGCCTAACAAGTGCGGATCCTGAAGTGATGAAGGAGACTGAGGGCAACGTTTTTGCGACATTGCGTAATCCGAATTTGGAAGCGAGCGAATGGGGTTGGCAAATCGATCCACTTGGCCTGCGTATCACGATGAACGCGATTTACGACCGCTATCAAAAACCACTTTTCGTTGTGGAAAATGGTCTTGGTGCAGTGGATACGGTGGAGGCTGATGGATCGATTAACGATGATTACCGGATCAATTACATGCGTGAGCACGTGCGCGAAATGGGTGAGGCGATCGAGGACGGTGTCGATTTGATTGGCTATACGCCATGGGGTTGTATCGACCTTGTTAGCGCTGGTTCTGGCGAGATGAAGAAGCGTTACGGTTTCATTTATGTGGATCGCGATAATGAGGGTAATGGTACACTGGATCGTTCTAAGAAGAAGTCGTTCCATTGGTATAAAAAAGTGATTGAGAGTAATGGTACTGATTTAGTTTAATAAGGTTTGAAAAGGAGCATCCTGTCTTAGATAGGGTGCTTTTTGGTGTGGCTGTACAATCGGAAAAATATTGAATATAATAGAAAGATACGGAGGTGGGAGCTAACATGAGCCAAATAAAAAGTAATCTTGGTCGGGCAAATCAGGTGGCGACTTCGATGGGACATGCGGGAGATGCGATGCGGCAATCGGGTTTGAAGCAGGTGCAATTGGCGAATCGGACGAGTGTGAAGGTGAGTCACGACGCGAAACAGTGTTCGGATAAAGCCGAGTAATTGATGATGCAATTGGGTAAGAGTTTTGGGCGGGACGTGGCGCATATTCGTTCGGTCGCGCAGGAGTTTGAACGAGTGGATCGCGAAGTTGGGAATGGACTTGATTTTTCGGGGACAGCTCCACGTATTGGGAAATGAGGGATGGCAGATGCGTGATAAAGATAGAGAAATAGATAGTTGGAATCAGCGGTTGCGGAATGTCGCAGATGACCAGTATGCGAAGGAACGGGAGATTCGAAGGCAGAAGCAATTGTTGGATGAAGTGGACTTTGTACATAATCGGAACAATCAGCTGTTTCATGAGCTTGGCAGTACATGGCATCGAGATCGAGAAATGGCGGTATTTTTGGATACGCAACGACATGAATACCAGCGGCAACATTTTCATGTGGTGGATGGCATGGAGGAGGAGCAGGTCAGGTTGGAACGTGAAAAACGTGCGCTGATGGACAAGGAATCGGATTATTATGTGGCTCGTCGAAAAGTAGAGTTAGGCGGTGAGCAGGCATGAGTTTGAATGTTTTCTTGGGTGAAATCGAAGCGCAATCGGAGAGCATGGTGGCGTCGTATCATGATATGATAGAGGCAATGGAAGGTTTGATGCGTGCGGTGAATGAGTTCGCTTTTGACAGAGAGTTGCAGGGGAAAACGTATGACAGCGCGAAACAGTATTTTGCAGCGACATATCGACCATTGGCGCAGGGCATGATTTGTTTGTGTGAGGAATTGATACGACAAAATCAAGCGTTGCCACAAAAATTTCAAGCCGATGTAGCGACGACAGATGTGATTGAGGATGAAATTCGGAATCAGATTCGGCAATTGGATGGGCAGATTCAAGATATCGAAAAGTTGAGCAATAATGTGGTTGGCATGGCGCTAATCACGCCAATCTTTGTGGATTTGAAGCGGAAGTTGCAGGAGAAGTTAGAAGCTTTGTATCGATTTGATGCGGAGACGGCGACTTCATTTGATCGAGCGATGGATTTGACGGCGAATATTGTTCGTGGGTTGGCGGAAATCGATAGTGATAAAGCCTTTCAAGCCAAAACTGGAACTTTTAATATGATGGGCTTGAATATGGCGTGGCGTTCGGCATTGCAGAAACAATGGACGGCGCGAGAAGAAGCGATGGCGAAATTGGCAAAAGATAATGAAACAGCTAGATTGATTAAGGCGGCAGAAAATGGCCCACTACCTGTTATACCAGAAGGAAATATAGCGGGATTTGTCACGAAAGACGGAAAATTAGATGGGAAAGCGACTTATGACAATGCGAAATGGCAACAAGCCCATGTCTTGGCAGGGATGAAGAATGCTATTTTCTTGATTGATATGGTCGCCCCTATTTTCGATATCTACCGCTGGAAAACCGGACTCGATCCAATAACTCAAGAGAAGCTCAGTCCTTTTGAGCAAAACGAGGCGGCAGCATTTACGGCATTGAATTTTGTTCCATTTGGGAAGTTAGGAAAAGCGGCAAAAGCCATCAAAGCATCGACGAGAACGGATGAATTTAAGTTCTTGTTTGAAGGCGTTGGCGAGATAAAACAAGCGGAAAATGCGAGTAAAGCCACGAAAATAGCCAAGTTCATGAAATTAAATAAAATTGAAGTGACATTCAGTCGTAACCCAAATCATGACCCCGCAGAATTTGCGAGACAACTAGCAGACCAAGAAAAAGGAATGAACGAGTTGACGGTTAGTGAGTACTTAGCGAATCGGGAGATGTATTTGGCGAAAGGTAGAGCTTTGGAAGGAAATGTGGCCCAGAAGGCTGCCCGAGAAGAAAACTTTACTCAAAAAGTTAATGAATTAAGAAAAAGCGGCATATCGCTTACAGAGGCTAGGAAACAAGCTAAGTCATGGATGGATACACAAGCCGCATTGCATAATCCAGACCAAATTGCCGGTGGAAATCCTTTGAATATAGGAGGGCTTGGAGATAGACGTATTAATTCATCAATTGGAGGCCAGTGGAGGTATCGAATAGATATTGTTGATGAGCAAATAAACCAGATGATAAGTCAAGTACCAAAAGAACAATGGAAGGACATTTATTTAAATGTTAGCTTAAAACATTAGGAGGTAGGGCATGAGCGTGTTAGAAGATTTTAAATTGGTTGAAAGAGTTTCTGATGATATTTTGGAAGAGTATCGTGCTAAGCTACCAGAAGAAATGATTAACTTTTGGACGAAGTATGGATTTGGTATTTTTATGGGAGGCTATTTTAAATCAGTAAATCCAGCAGAATATAAAGATGTCTTAGAGAGCACAAGCGAACGGTATACAGATGGTATCGTCCTGTTCGCAACTGGCATGGGTGACTTAATAATATGGTCGGATGGCTATGTACGATTGCTTAATTATCGATATGGTATAGTGAAAACTATTTTCTTCTCATTTGAATTCTTTTTTGAAGATACTGCGGACGAGGAATTTCGGATAGCAGATCTTATGTGGAATCCATACCAAGAAGCTGTAAAAAAACTAGGAACTCCCAGCTATGATGAGTGCTTTGGCTATGTTCCAATTTTAGCCCTAGGTGGTTCAGAAAAAGTAGAGAACTTGCAGAAGGTGAAGCTAAAAGAGCATATCCTATTAATTTCAGCTTTAGCAGGAGCAATTCAATAAGTAAAACTGAAATAAAATACAACCATTTGGGGAGTTAAGGAAAGCTGTAAAAACCATAAGAGTATCCACCAAACCGTTTAATTTCAATTTATAAAGGATGTTTTTCATAAATTATTCGTTAAAGCCAAAAAATATGTTTGAAAGATGGCATAGTGAATAAGTAAGTAATAGAAACCAGTATCAATTGAGGGAAAATATATATTTATGAAGGGGAGCACATAAAATGATTGACTATATATATGTGAAAAAAATATTTGGAGAGTTTGATTATAAGATATCTTTAGAGAATCAGATAAAGCTTATAATTGGGCCCAATGGTTGTGGGAAAACCACTTTCTTTAAAATAATTCATTCTTTGATATCACAACGTCACGCTGGATTGTATGATTTAGAATTCGAGAGTATTGAAGTGGGACGAGGCAATGACATATTGAAGCTTATTAAAAAAATGTATAGCCATCCAAACATGGAGGATGAGGAATTTTCGGGGGAAGAAATGAAGGAGGATATTGAATATTACTTGAATGGCGAATTTATAGGAGTACTAAAAGAACAAAAGTCAGTAGGTTTAAGCTATTTTGTGAATAATGTACCGAATTTATTCAGATATGGTGCGGGTTATATAATTGATAGAGAAACTAATCAGATATACGATAAGAATTCTATATATGATTTAATAAAAAAGTACCACAACATACTGCCAAATGATTTCTCAACATTACCAAAAGAAGCTACTAAATTTTTAGCGGAAGAAAAAATTGATTTTATTTCTACAGAAAGGTTATTGCATGAGCCAATAGATATAGATCCTTATGAGAGAAATCCACAACCTACTAAAACAATAAATGTATATTCTAAAAAAATAAAAGATTTGATATCAAACAACACCTCGATTTATGCCAAAATATCCCAAAACATAGACCAGGTATTCCCTAAAAAAATAGTGGATATTTTAAATGCTGGCTCAGTGTCAATAGATAAGGCTCAGATACAAGAGCAAGTTGAGAAGATACAAAATTTGAGAAATAAATTGATAAATACAAGTGTTATAGAGCCAAACAATCAGGTGGAGCAATTACTTATAGAAGATTTTAAGGATATGGATGGTACAACACTTCTAGTTCTACAGGAGTATTACAAGTCAACTTTGGAGAAGCTGGAGTCTTTGGAGCCTTTTGCTAATCAAATAGAGCTTTTTTTAGAAAAATATAATAAGAAGCTAAATACTAGTGGTAAAAAAATAAATATTGATCACTATAATGGGTTTTATATCACTAATAGAAACGAAGAAATTATTGATATTTCTAAGCTTTCTTCGGGTGAACAACATGAATTCATCCAGTTGTATTCATTAATTTTTAATACAAAGGAAGATCAATTAATTTTAATTGATGAGCCTGAAATTTCTTTGCAGGTATCATGGCAGAGAGAGTATGTTGAGGATTTAGAAAGTATTATAAAGCATAAGAACCTGAGAGTTATAATCGCTACACATTCAGTGCAAATTGTTAATAATAATTGGGACAAAGTACTTAATATGGGAGAGGTTGAATAAGGTGAGTATAATTTGTCACAGCCCAGATGAGCTTGCTACGGAAATAAAAATGAGTAATAACAAAAGATATATTGTGTTGGAAGGTAATAGTGATATAAGGTTTTGGAGAATAATGCTAGGCAAAGAATCAGATAAGTATGTATTTGTAACAAGGCATAATTATAATGATAAAAATATCAATAGAAGCAATAAAAGATATGTTATTGAGACTATAAAAAAAGTTAATAGTCTGAAAAACGATAATTCCCATTTCGGAGTAGTTGATTTAGATTATGATTATATCATAAGAAAAACGGAAGAAATAGATAATATTTATTATTATAACGGGAATAGCTTAGAGACAGCCTTGATAGGGTCTAATGCGCTTGGAAAAGTATTAACGCTTTTTTACTCTGAGGAAAAATCAGGATATACTAGTGATGAAGTAAGGCACAAATTATTAGAGCTATCTTACGGTATAGGTATTTGTAGGTTAATTTCCCAAACGACGGAATTTGAATGGAGGCATTCGTTTAGCGATATTAAAATGAACAAGTGCTATGATAAGAATAGATTGGAACCAGATGAGGAGATGCTCCTTGGTTATATTCAGAGGAAATTCTCCATTTCCAGTAAAGAAATTGAAATTTACAAGAAGGAATATCAAAAATACAAAGATAGGAAAATACCACCGAGGTTTATCTGTAATGGTCATGATGTGCTAGAGGTTTTTGAAAATATCATAAGTAAGCGCATCTCACCAGGGAAAAAAATGCATGGGCAAGATAATATATTTAACTATCTAATATCTATGTTCTCTGGGCACCTTGAAAGTAAATCTTTACCGAATTTTCTTGAAGGAAGTATATTATTGGCAAACATACCGGATTTTAGGCCCTAGAAATATTGACAATAAATACTGTGATAACGATAGTTAATTAAAGCTAAAATTCTCGCCATTTTTCTCTTGCTCTGTAATGCATTACATGAAGTATACTCAAAATGTAAACAAGATTGAGAGGGGCGAATATACAAATGGCAGAGATCAAAAAGCAATTTCCAGAAGGATTTTTATGGGGTGGCGCAACGGCTGCGAACCAGGTTGAGGGCGGCTTTGATTTAGATGGGAAGGGTCTTTCAACGGCTGATATGGTGAAATTTGTTCCGAAAGACGAGCGTGGTAATGGGCATGCGCTGGATGTGACTTCGGCTGAGATTGAGGAAATTTTGGCGGGGAAATCGAAGGCTCGTTTTCCGAAGCGTGATGGGGTCGATTTTTACCATCGTTATAAAGAGGATATCGCGTTGTTTGCGGAAATGGGATTCAAGACGTTTCGTTTGTCGTTGAACTGGGCGCGGATTTTCCCGAATGGTGATGATTTGACGCCGAATGAGGCTGGTTTGAAATTTTACGATAATGTGATTGATGAGTTGGTGAAGTATGGTATTGAGCCGCTCGTGACGTTGTCGCATTATGAGACGCCGCTTGGTTTGACGCAGAAATATAATGGTTGGGCGAGTCGCGAGGTTATCGATCATTATGTGCGCTATGCGGAAACGGTGATGACGCGTTACAAGGATAAAGTGAAGTATTGGCTGACTTTCAACGAGATTAATATCATCGCGATTAGCCCGTATACTGGTGGTGGCGTGGTCGTGGATCGCGTGGAGAACCCGCTGGAAGTGTCTTATCAAGCGGCACACCATCAATTTGTTGCGAGTTCGAAGGTTGTCAAATTAGGTCATGAGATCAATCCAGATTTCGAAATCGGTTGTATGTTGGCGCGAATGGAAACGTATCCTGCGACGAATAATCCGGACGATATCTTGCTTGCTCAACACCAAAATCAGATGAATCTATTTTTCACGGATGTTCAAGTTGGCGGTTACTATCCTGGTTTCATCAAACGCTACTTCGCGGAAAACGACATCACAATCAAAATGGAAGACGGCGATCTGGAGCTTTTGAAAGATTATCCGGTGGACTACTTGTCGTTTAGTTACTACATGACGTTATCCGTTTCGGCAGATCCAAACCGAGATCAAACGGGCGGAAACTTTATGGGCGGCGTGAAAAATGAATACTTGGAGAGCTCGGATTGGGGCTGGCAAATTGATCCTAAGGGCTTGCGTGTGACGCTGAACGGGTTATATGATCGCTATAGAGTACCGCTTTTCATCGTGGAAAATGGTTTGGGCGCGTATGATACGGTTGAGGCGGATGGCGCGATTCATGATCCGTACCGCATTGATTATTTGCGTCAACATATCGAGCAAATGGCAGAAGCGATTGCGGATGGCGTGGATTTGATTGGCTACACGAGTTGGGGTCCGATTGATTTGATCAGCGCATCTACGAGTGAAATGTCGAAGCGTTACGGTTTCATTTATGTGGATCAAGATGATGACGGAAACGGGACGCTTGCTCGATCACGCAAGGATTCATTTTTCTGGTACAAAAAAGTAATTGAGACAAATGGTGATGATTTAGCGTAATTTGGAAAAGAGGTTGGCTGGTTTTGTGGCTAATCTCTTTTTTGCCTTGATTAACGGTGGCGTTTGCGTTACATTAAACGTAATAGCGCAACGGAAAGCAGGGTTTGAAATGAAGAGACAGGAACTAATTGATGCAGCAATACAGGTAATTCAGGAAGATGGCGTACATCAGCTAAGCTTGGCTAAAATCGCTGAAAAAGTCGGAATCACGAAACCTGCCATCTTCTATCATTTTAAAAATAAACAGGATTTAATGATGGCTTTGACGTACTTCACGGTTGCGGAGTATGAACAAACAATCGCAGAGGAATTCGAAAGACTACCGGAAAATGATGCTTTGCGTCACGTCCATGCTTTTTTGAAGGGGAATTTGCGTCAATTAAATGATTCTGAGTTGATTAAGGTACACGCGGCTTCGATGGAGGTTCTCGTTTCGAATGATGAGGCAACGGCGGTTTGGCGGGACGTCTATAATCGGGAACTGGCGAAAATGACTCCGGAGATTGGCGTCGTGCGTGCGGATTTGCTCAGTGTGGCGCTAGATGGCATGTGGTATGGGGCTATGTGCGGGGTCTGGGACGCCAAACGTGCGGAATCGGTCATTACATATTTGGAGAAAATCATAGAGCAGGATTAAATAGTTGCTTTTTTTATAGTTTAGAACTAAACTAATGGTGAGGAGGGGATTCCCTTGGTGAAAAAAGAGCAACGGTTAGGCGTATTACTTTGGTTTAGGCTCAGCAGATTTTATAACCGTAATATTAAATTGACCAACCAAAATCTCAAAAAAGCGAATCTCTCGATGGCACAGTTTGACGTGATTGCTCAAATTGGTTTGGAGGGCGAAAGTACGCAGAAGTCGCTTGCAGACAGGCTTGTGGTGACCAAAGGCAATATCACGCAACTACTTGTGAAATTGGAAGAGCAGGGCTTGATTTGTAGACGAAAGCAGGGCAAGGAGAAGTACATTGCTTTGACGGAGCAGGGTAAGGCGTGTTATTTGGAAAACGTACCTGCGCAAGAGGCGTTTCAGCAGGAGCAATTCGGCAAGTTAACACGTGACGAGCAGAAACAATTGCTTAGTTTGTTAAAAAAATTAGACGATTAGTGAGGAGTGGCGAGATGGAATTAAGAGGAATACATCATATTTCGATTATCACGGAGAATGCACGGGCTAATTTCGATTTTTATACGAAGGTTTTGGGATTGCGGTTAGTGAAAAAAACGGTGAATCAGGATGATCCGTACACATATCATTTGTATTATGCGGATGAGATTGGAAATCCAGGTACGACGGTTACGTTTTTTGAAATTCCACGGGCGAATCGGGGAAGTAAGGGATATAATTCGATTGCGCGAATGGGGCTACGAGTGCCGAATGATGAGGCGCTAGCTTATTGGGAAGAGCGTTTAACATTGTTTCACGTGAAACATGAGGGCGTTTATGAACAGTTTGATCGCAAGGTTTTAGATTTTGAAGATGTGGATGGACTGGCGATTCAGCTTATTTCTGATCAACGTAATAAAGGCGTTGCTGGTGGGAATCCGTGGCAGGATAGTCCGGTTCCTGTTGAATTTGCGATTACTGGGCTTGGTCCGGTTCTATTTTCGACATTGAAAAAAGAGAAGACGGACCGTGTGTTGACGAAAATTCTGGGATTCGATCGGATTGGTGCATATGAGGACGATGAGCGTTTAGTGACAGTGTTCCAAGTAGGTGAAGGTGGGTCCGGCGCGGAGGTTCAGTTGGAGGCTAATTTCAAAGATCCGCATGCTGTCGAGGGAATTGGCAGTGTACATCATGTGGCGTTTCGCGTGGCTGATGATGCAGAGTTGCGCGATTGGGTGACGTATATTCAAGATTTAGGATACCCGAATTCTGGTTTTGTGGATCGTCATTATTTCCATTCGCTTTATTTTAGAGAGGAAAATGGTATTTTGATTGAGCTTGCGACGGATGGACCAGGCTTTAAGACGGATTTTGCGAAGGAACATGGCACGTATGTGGAGCTTCCACCCGCATTGGAGGAGCGTCGAGCAGATATTGAGGCGCATTTGACGGAGCTTGATAGTGATAAATAATAATGGTAAAAGACAGCAGTATCTATTATGATAGGGGTAACATAATAATAGGCGGTGAAACAATATGACGGAAAACAGGTATGAAGGCATAGCCAACAAGGACTGTCCTAATTTAGAACGATTTTTAGTATCTAGTAAGCATGACGTTCCAGCCATGTTGATTTTTCAGGGTGGTGGTTATGGAAATCGGACGGAGCGTGAGGGTAAGCCTGTCGCGGAATGGTTGAATAGTATTGGAATTGCAGCGTTTATCGTGAATTATCGGGTGGCGCCGCATAAACATCCTGTTCCTTTGGAGGATGCAAAATGGGCGATGCGAATGGTGCGACATCGTGCGGAGGAATGGGGCGTGGACCCGAACCGGATTGGTGCGATTGGCTTCTCGGCTGGTGGGCACTTGGCTTCGACTTTGGCGACACATGTAGATGAAGGGCGACCTGACGCGGAAGATCCGATGCATCAATATAGTACGCGTCCTGATGTGTTGATATTGGCGTATCCAGTCATCACGATGCGAGCGCAGACGCATAAAGGTAGTTTGCATAACTTGTTGGGAGAAACGCCAACGAAGCAGCAGATTTTGGAACTCTCGAATGAGTTACACGTGACAAATCACACGCCACCGACTTTTTTGTGGCATACGGAAGAAGATCAGTCGGTGCCAGTGGACAATAGTTTTATTTTTGCGGCGGCGCTTAGAAGGCATAATGTGCCACACTCGGTTCATACGTTTGAGCAAGGTAGGCATGGGCTTGGGATGGCGAAGGATAATCAGGAGGCGCGAATTTGGCCGGAACTGTGTGAAAATTGGTTAAAAGTGCGAAACTTCATTTAACTTTCCGCGAAACAGTGGTACAATTTTAGTGGAGAGTTAATTTGGAGGAGGCAATATTTTGGGTAAACGCACTTTTTATTTTGTACGTCATGGTAAAACGGAGTGGAACTTGGCTAGGAGAATGCAGGGTTGGGGCGATTCGCCATTGATTGAAGAAGGTATTAATGGTGCGATTGCAACAGGGGAAGCATTGCGAGATGTGGACTTTACGGCTGTTTATTCTAGCCCAAGTAAGCGCACGGTGGACACGACTGGGTATATTATTGGTGATCGAGATATAGATGTCAAAACGCTTGATGGTCTTCGCGAAATGAGTTTTGGAATTTGGGAAGGCGAGCGTTTTGTCGATATTACGGAGAATTATGGGGAAGAGTACGCGATGATGCTGGATAATCCGGCAACATATGAGGCGAATGTGAGTAAGGGTGAGACTTACTACCAAGTGAAGGAACGCACAAAGCAAGCGGTGGAGCAGATTTTGGAGGAGCAACCGGAGGGCAATATTTTGGTCGTTTCACACGGAATGGCTTTGCGTGTCTTGATATTCGTTGCTTTGCAGGAGGCTGATTTACAGACGCATCGCACGGAAACACCGCATATTTTGAATACGAGTGTCACGGTTGTGGAATACGAAAACGGCGAATTCCGCGTAGTTACGGCAAATGATACCGCTCATCTTGAGGGTATAGTTGAAGGAGTTTAGACGGATGATAAAATTAGTAGCGATCGATATAGATGGAACATTACTCAACGATAAGCATGAAATCACGCCCGAGGTTCACGCCGCGATTCATAAAGCGAAAGCCCAAGGTGTCAAAATTGTCTTGTGTACAGGGCGCCCAATTACCGGTGTGCAGCAATATTTGTCGGACTTGGAGCTAAAGCGTGAAGGCGACTACGTGATTACGTTCAACGGTGCGATGGTGCAAGATACGTTTACAAAAGAGGTTATTTCACATTTGACGCTTGATCACGCGAATATTATGGATATTTATGCAATGAGTCGCGAACTTGGCTTGCATATGCATTTCAATGATATGAGTAATCTGTATACGCCGAATCGTGATATCGGCAAGTACACGGTTTATGAGTCTTATTTGACGAATACGCCATTGTTCTACACGCCGATGGGTGAGGTGGCCGAGGACATTATGGTTTCCAAGGCGATGTTTATAGATGAGGAAGAAATTTTGGCACCGGCTATTGCGAAAATTCCAGCGAGTTTTGGCGAAAAGTATAACTTGGTGCGGAGTTCACCGTTCTTCTTGGAGGTTTTAAATCCTGAGGCGAGCAAGGGGAATGCGGTTCATGGTTTGGCGCAGAAGCTTGGAATTAAGCAGAGTGAGGTCATGTGTATCGGTGATCAAGAAAATGATTCGACGATGATTGAGTACGCAGGTGTTGGCGTTGCAATGGAAAATGCGATTGATAAAATTAAAGCGATGGCTGATTTTATTACGCTCTCTAATGAAGAAAGTGGCGTGGCGCATGCGATCAATAAATTTGTTTTAGAAGGATAGGTGCGACGGATGAGTGATTGGATAGAGAAGGGTTATCGTGAATACCGAGGCGAGAAGATCGATGTTTATTTTAATACGGCGATTTGTGAACATGCAGCGGAATGTGTGAAGGGTGACCCGGCTGTGTTTGATACGAGTGACTAATTGCCAAACCTCAGAGGAACGAGAAGTGCTTAGTTTCTAGGCAAAAGTGAGTACCGAAGCGGAGCGTACGATTGTACATGAGCATCGGAACGGAGCTTTTAACGACGAAAATGAGTATTTCTCGTTCCTCTGATAGCCATCGCTGTCCGAGTGGTGCTCTGGAAGTATCGAGTGAAATAGGAGGTTATGATGATGGAATTTGTGAAGGGTGAGAATCGTTTTTTTAAGGAAGATGAGGACGGAAAATTGATTGCGGAAGTGACGTGGGTTCCGAGTGGGGATTCGCTTGTTATTTTGGATCATACTTTTGTTGATGAGAGTCTTCGTGGGCAAGGGATTGCGTCACAGCTCGTGGAGAAAGTGGCAGAGACAATGCGTGCAGAGGGTAAGAAAATTACAGCAACCTGCCCGTTCGCTAAAGCTGAGTTTGAGCGTAAACCCGAGAAATATGATGATGTGAAAGCCTAAAATGTGAAGCCCGTTTGCAAATCTGCGCGGGTTTTTCGTTATTTCCCGGGAAATAATGACCTTTCTGCTACCAATTTAAAAGAATATACTTTAAAATGAAGAAGAATATATTTTACCTAAATGGAGGTTTTAATAATGGAGCACAAACAACATACGGCTTTTCCGAAAGATTTTTTATGGGGTTCTGCATCAGCGGCGTATCAAATTGAGGGTGCGTGGGACGCGGATGGTAAGGGGCCTTCTGTTTGGGACAATTTTGTGAAGATTCCTGGTACGACATACGAGGGTACGAATGGTGATGTGGCGGTGGATCATTATCATCGTTATAAGGAAGACGTGAAGTTGATGGCGGATGCTGGACTGAAGGCGTACCGTTTTTCGATTGCTTGGAGTCGTATTTTCCCGACTGGTAAGGGTGAGGTGAACGAGGCTGGTTTGAAGTTCTACGATGATCTTATCGACGAGTTGTTGAAGTATGATATCGAGCCGCTTGTGACGCTTTATCATTGGGATATTCCGCAGGCGTTGATGGATGAGTACGGTGGCTGGGAATCGCGCCAAGTGGTGGAGGATTTCACGAATTATTCGGTGGCGTTATTCAAGCGTTACGGCGATCGTGTGAAGTATTGGGTTTCCTTGAACGAGCAGAATATTTTTGTATCGCTTGGTTATTCGATGGCGCTTCATCCGCCGAAAGTGACGGACGACAAGCGGATGTATCAGGTAAACCATATTGCGAATTTGGCAAATGCTAGTGTTATCAATGCGTTCCATAAAATCGTGAAGGATGGAAAAATTGGACCGAGTTTTGCTTACACGCCGTATTATCCAGTTGATACGGATCCGAAAAACGTACTTGCTGCTGAAAATGCGGAAGACTTGAACGGTTATTTTTGGATGGATATTTATGCGTGGGGCGTTTATCCGAAGGCGGTTTGGCGTTACTTGGAAGAGAATGATTTGGCGCCGACGATTGAGCCTGGCGATATGGAATTGCTTGCGTCTGCGAAACCAGATTTCATGGGCTTGAACTATTACCAATCAGCGACTGCGGCTCATAATCCACTGGATGGAGTTGGCCAAAGTAATACGTTCAACACGACTGGTAAAAAAGGAACGGCGGAGGAGACTGGGATTCCTGGTTTGTACAAGAAAGTGAAGAATCCTTATGTGAAAACTACGGACTGGGATTGGACGATTGATCCTGATGGGCTTCACATCGCGCTTCGTCGGATTAATAGCCGCTACCAGTTACCAATTTTGATTACGGAAAATGGTTTGGGTGCGTTTGATAAGTTGGAGGATGGCGAAGTGCATGATGCGTATCGGATTGACTATTTGAGCTCGCACGTGGGCGCTATTCAAGCGGCGATTGATGATGGTGTGGATATGCTCGGCTATTGCACGTGGTCGTTCACGGATCTTCTGAGCTGGCTGAACGGCTATCAAAAACGTTACGGTTTCGTGTATGTGGATCGTGATATTTCTGATGATGCCCCGATGACGCGGATTCCGAAAGATAGTTTTTATTGGTATAAGAAAGTGATTGAGACGAACGGGAAAGAGTTGTAATATAAAAAAGAGCCGTTTTCCATGTTAGCTTTTGCTAGGGTGGAAAACGGTTCTTTTTGACATATAGAGTTGGAAATCTAAATTGACTCGACACATAATGTGTGGTATTTTTTAATTATACGAAAAAGGAGTTGCTTGGAATGGTTAAAAATTTGAAGTATTGTATCGTTGCAGTTGTGTTTTCTATGGGTATACTTGTCCCGCTGACAGCTTATGCGGCTGTTAATAATGTATCGTATGATTTTAAGCATATGGTCGCAGTTAACGGTAAGATGAATGCGACAAAAGGGATCTTATCAGGAAGTGTGAGTGTGAGTAATTGGGGTAAAGATAGTTCGTTTAGTGTGAAATTATTTGAACATCGAGTAATTTTAAATGATATCTACAAAGGTGGAACTTATTTTTCTCCAACAGGGAATAAAAAGTTTTCGTATTCTGTAACTAAAGGCAAATCTTATTGTGCAGAGTTTTGGAAGAATCAAAATGGTAAATATATTAGTGGAAAAGCTAGTTTTAGCTACTGAATCTTATGTTGAAATTTATTTTTCCATTGTTAATTATGATTGTTACATTCATCTGTACTCTAATTATTTACAAGAAGACAGTAAATAAAAAAACAAATCGGGAACTTATGATGATTTCATTTTTTGCAATTTATATTATGATAGTTATTTGTCTCGTTATTTTTCCGTTACCGGTACAAAAAGAATATATATTGGATATGATTAAATATAAGCAGGGCGTGTCTAATAATATGATTCCATTTAGGGCATGGATTGACGCAATGAGTGATATAGATTATGTTGGTATACTAGGTGCTTTTTATCAACCAGTTGCGAATATAGCTTTGTTTTTCCCATTTGGATTTTATCTGCCAATTATTTTGCCAGAATTCGGATTTAAAAAAATTATCTTTATTTCATTTTTGTTTTCCTTGACTATCGAGTTAACTCAAGAGGCTATCAATTTAATTTTGGGCTTTAACTACCGCTCATTTGGTGTGGATGATCTTATTTGTAACACATTTGGGGCGTTGCTTGGCTATGTATTATTCAAGTATATCGCCAAGTTTGTCGCGTTTCTTAAAACAAGGGAAGAAGGAGATATTGATGCTCTTTAAAACTATGAATTGCGGTGTATTACTTCGGTTTGCACTTGAGGAAGCTGGATGCGTCTGGCTTCTTTTTTATTTGTCTAAAAGTCTGATTTCAAAAAAAGCCCAATTTTATTTTTGTTAGAATTTAAACAAATCGGACAGTCGTGAAAGCGTTGACAAGACAATCAAATCTACCAAATTGGTATAGACCCATTATAGTTTGAACCAATTATTTCCGAGGTTTACTCCTAAAGGGCACGGGTACTTGCTTAGTGTCAGGGATTATGACAAAATGCAAAAAACGCTTATTGAAAGCGTAAACAATGAGGGGGATTTACGAATGGTAGATTGGAAGAACACGAAGAAATGGGTAGCAGGCGGAGTTTTGACAGCGGCGGTGGCAGTTGGGGTTTCTTTAACGGGAGGAACACAGGCTCATGCTGCGGTTGATGATGCGACACCAATGCCTAGCATTCAAGGGAAACAGGTTTTAGTCGGTTATTGGCATAGTTGGAAATCCACGGGCAGAGATGGCTACAAGCAAGGTACTTCGGCTGATATCGCGTTGAAAGATGTGAACGCGGCGTATAATGTGGTTCCGGTCTCCTTCATGAAGGGCGATGGCGTGAATCGGATTCCGACGTTCAAGCCGGTTGGGTTAACGGATAGTGAGTTCCGCGCACAAGTCGGAGCTTTAAATAAACAAGGACGCAGCGTGTTGTTGGCGCTTGGTGGTGCAGATGGACATGTTCAACTGCAAACTGGTGACGAGCAAGCGTTTGCCAATGAAATTATTCGCCAAGTAGAGACGTACGGTTTTGACGGCTTGGATATTGATTTGGAGCAAACGGCGATTACGGCTGGGAACAACCAAACGGTGATTCCTGCGGCGCTTAAAATTGTGAAAAATCATTATGCGGCGGAAGGCAAGAACTTCCTGATTACGATGGCTCCGGAGTTTCCGTATTTGAAGCCAGGTGCTGCGTATCAAAGCTACATTACGTCGCTAACTGGTTACTATGACTATATCGCGCCTCAATTTTACAACCAAGGTGGCGATGGTGTCTGGGTTGACGAAACGAGCCAATGGATTGCGCAGAATAACGACACGCTGAAAAAAGAGTTCATTTATTACATGGCGGATTCGTTAATTCATGGTACGCGTGGCTATCTGCAAATTCCGGCTGACAAGCTAGTTATTGGTTTACCGACGAATAATGATGCGGCGGCAACTGGTTATGTGGTTAATCCGCAAAACGTTTTCGATGCTTTCACTATGTTGAAAAACGCGGGAACTCCGCTGAAAGGTATCATGACTTGGTCTGCAAACTGGGATGCTGGTAAGAGTAGTGCAGGCGTTTCGTATAATAACGCATTTGCGAACACGTACGGCCCATTCTTAGGCACAAAATAATAAAATGTGAGCCGAGTAGTCTTTTCGATTACTTGGCTTTTTCCTGTTTTCAGAAAAAAATGTTTGGCTTAAAAGTAGATTTAACGGTGATTCTTAGGGTATAGTAGTAAAGCAAAGGTTTTGCAATACTATCAGGGGAGGAATGGAATCATGCGTAAATTTTATTTGTATTTTATTTTAGTAATGGGACTTGTAATGATTGGGCTGGGACTTTGGTTTGTATTTAATCCAAGTACGTCGCTTGCGGCTTTCACATTCGTAATCGGAATTGTGTTATTACTAAATGGTTTGAACGAGATTATTTCTTATTTCAAAGGTCGGAAGGTTTTGAAAATCTCGAACTGGATTCTTTTGGATGGTGCTCTATCGTTCCTAGCGGGGTTAATTATTCTGATTAACAACAATATTGGTGAAAAATTCATCGTGCTAATTTTCGTTATTTGGGTACTTGCTTCGGCGATTCTGAATATCGTGATGGCATTCTCGGTGAAAGGCTCAAAAGGCTGGATTTTCATCATGATTATCGGTATTATTGGTGCTTTAATCGCAATCATCTCGTTGTTTAGCTCAGCGATTGTTGCGGTAACTGTCGGCTTGATACTCGGCGCGTTCTTTATTTTCCAAGGAATTGCGTGTTTGTTACTATTTAACGGGATTCGTAAACAAATGAAATAATGGAAAAACTCCTTGTGGCGCGTCCATGAGGAGTTTTTTTGCGTGGATTGAATATCTTTTTGGTGTGTGTTAGAATTGGGGTGGAAAAGAGAGCCATGCGCTAACATGACTTCCTGGTGTAGAGCCGTTGAAAAGATGATGGCCTAATATTTGTGAAAAATCATCTACCTCCGCGGGGAAAAAGTGAGTTGGATGGTTATTTTTTGTCTTTATTTAGTGCTGTGATGAAGGTCTAGGTAGGAAGAAAGGAGTGATGGATAATGCAAAAAGTGATAGTGAACGCGGATGATTTCGGAATGTCAAAAGGGATCAATTATGGCGTTATGGAAGCGTATTTAAATGGAATTGTGAGTTCGACGTTGTTGATGCCGAATTTAGAGGCTGCGGAACATGCTGTGAAATTAGCAAAGGTGGCATGTCCGGATTTATTTATTGGGCAGCATACGAATTTTTTGCTCGGAAAACCGTGTTCTGATCCTGCTAAAATTCCTTCGATGGTTGATAAAAACGGGAATTTTCATCGTTCGGCGTATTATCGGAGTGGCAATGGGCATTTTGTGTATGAGGAGGTTCGCCTGGAAACGATTGCGCAGATGGAGCGGTTTCGGGAGCTGCTTGGTCATTTTCCAGAGCATATTGATTGTCACGCGGTCGGTGATGAGGTTGTGGATCAGGCGTTTTATGATATTGCGCTGGAATATGGGATACATACGACGTTGAAGTATAGCGGGGATAAGGTTTGGCCTTCGTTGCCGGGATATGTGGAGACGGGATTGCTTTTGGAGGTTAATGGATTGCCGTTTATTGAGGCTGGGACGCTGGTTGAGAATTTTTTGCGGGATGATTTTGGGTTGCTTCGGCAGGATCCGGAAAAAGTGATTGAGATGCATTTTGATGCGGGATTTTTGGATCAGTTTGTGCTTGATAATTCATCCATGACGGCGCCGAGATGTCGAGAGCTTGCGACGCTTTGTGATCCGCGGGTTCGTGCGTGGTTTGAGGAGAATGGACTGGAGCGGATTGATTTTGCGGATTTGAAATTGGGTGAGGTTAGCGAATGAAACGGTTTTTGATGATTGGCGTCGCAGGGATTGCGGGGGCGCTGTGCCGGTATTTTGTTGGAATGGGCGTCGGTGTTTTCTGGGGAACTGATTTTCCGCTGGGGACATTGCTTGTGAATTTGAGTGGGTGCTTGGTACTCGGATTTTTCACGACGTATTTGTTTCGGTTGACGATTTTGAATACGGATTTGGTGATTGCAATTGGAACGGGGTTTTTGGGCGCGTATACGACTTTTTCGACGTTTAGCTTGGAAGTTGTACGGCTTTTTGAGTCGGGAAATGCAATTTTGGCGGTTACCTATTTAGGATTTAGTTTTTTAGGCGGAAATTTGTTGGCGTGGCTAGGTTTTACGCTTGGTGAACGGCGATTCGTGCGCAAAAGAGAAGCGGTCAAGGAGGGCGATTTGTGATGTGGATGGACGTGATTTCCATTGCGATTGGTGCTTTCTTTGGGGCAAATGCGCGATATTGGCTGTCGACTTGGATAAAGCGCCGTGTAAAATGGGATTTTCCGATTGCAACGTTGATTATTAACTTGTCGGGAGCGTTTGTGCTTGGCTTTGTTGTACAGTTGCAGTTGTCGTTTGACTGGAATCTGCTTGCAACGACGGGATTTTTAGGAGCATTTACAACTTTTTCGACGTTTAAATTGGAAAGTGTGCAGTTACACGCCGAGCGCAAATGGAAAAAAGTGATTTTGTATCAAATCGTGACGTATTCGGCGGGACTCGCGCTGGTCGTTGCGGGAATGTTTTTAGGTTCGCTATTATAACAAAGAAGTGTGCGCTATTCGTCATCTTAGCGCACACTTCTTTGACTATTCCCAAAAACTGTGTTAATTTCTAAAAGAAGCTAAGACGAGTGGCTATACACGATGTGATGCAGAATTAGGTTTTTACCTTAGGGTAGGACGAAAAATTCTGCTTCACACAAATTGAGCGAAAGCGTTTGTATTCAGGAGATTCGGTGGAAGCCGGAAGCGGAGTGTACGACTGTACATGAGAACCGGAAGTCCGCCGAATCTCCTGAATGCGAGCGCTTGCCGCCGATTTACATCGTGTAGGCACAAGTTTAAAGTTTCCGTGGTTCGGGACAATCCCACGTAAAAAAACTAAGGAGTGAGAAGTAAATATGAGAAACCAAGATGAACTGGCTGGTGTCACACATTTAGGAAATCAGGGGACGGAGTATCGGATGGATTACGCGCCGGAAGTGTTGGAAGCATTTCCGAATAAGCATCCGGATAATGATTACTTTGTGAAATTTAATTGCCCTGAGTTTACGAGTCTTTGTCCGATGACTGGGCAGCCTGACTTTGCGACGATTTATATTTCCTATGTGCCTGGCGAAATGATGGTTGAAAGTAAGTCACTGAAGCTTTATTTGTTTAGTTTTCGAAACCATGGCGATTTTCATGAGGATTGTATCAATATCATAATGAAGGATTTGATCGAGCTTATGGGGCCAAAATACATTGAAGTATGGGGAAAATTCACGCCGCGTGGTGGGATTTCGATTGATCCGTATGCGAATTATGGCAAACCTGACTCGCGCTTTGAAGAAGTTGCGATGCATCGCCTAATGAATCATGATATGTACCCTGAAAAAGTGGATAATCGGTAGGAGGAAATGAAAATGACAAATAAAAAAGCGTTAGTGGTTTTTTCTGGTGGGCAGGATTCGACGACTTGTTTGTTTCAGGCGATTCAGGATTATGGGAAAGAGAATGTCGAGGTTATCACGTTTTTCTATGGTCAGCGGCATGTGATTGAGCTTGAGAAGGCGAAATGGATTGTGCAGGATTTGAATGTGAAGCAGACGGTGATTGATACGTCGGTTATAAAACAAACGACAAATAATGCGTTGATGGATGAGTCGATGGAGATTTCGCAAGGGAAATCGGAGGAGTATCCGAATACGTTTGTAGATGGGCGTAATGCGCTGTTCTTGTTGCTCGCGGGGACGTATGCGAAGGGGCAGGGCATTACGGATATTATTATTGGTGTATGTGAAACGGACTTTAGTGGGTATCCTGATTGCCGCGATGTGTTTGTGAAATCGATGAACGTGACGCTGAATTTGGCGATGGATTATCCTTTTGTGGTGAAGACGCCGTTGATGTATTTGACGAAGGCGGAAACGTGGAGATTAGCGGATGAGCTGGGACGGCTGGACTATGTTCGGGAGCATACGCATACGTGTTATATGGGCGTGGAAGGCGGATGTGGCGAGTGCCCGAGTTGTGAGTTGCGAGAGAAGGGCTTGACGGAGTACTTGGAGCAGAAGGCTGGAAGCGCGATATGATGCGGATTGCGAAGGAGTTTACGTTCGATATGGCGCACATGTTGGATGGGCATGACGGGAAATGTCATCATTTGCATGGTCATACGTATACGCTGCAGGTGGAAGTGGCTGGTGACTTGATTGCGGATGGTTCGAAGGCTGGGATGGTGCTGGATTACGGCGATATCAAGCGGATCGTGAAGGAGCACGTGACGGCGAAATTGGATCATGCTTTTGCTTATTTTGAGGAAAATGAGAACGAGTGCCGCATTGCAAAATTACTGCAAGAGATGGATCGCAAAACGGTCGCGTTCCCTTGTCGCACGACGGCGGAAGGTATGGCGATGGTGATTTTTGATTGGTTAGTGCCGTATTTGCCCGTTTCTGCGATTCGACTTGGTGAGACGCCGACTTCTTTTTGTGAGTATAGAGGTGAACGGGCATGATGGACCGCGAGTATCGAATTGTGGAGATTTTTGAGACGATGCAGGGTGAGGGTTATAATACGGGGATGCCGAGCGTTTTTATTCGTTTTGGCCGGTGTAACTTGGATTGCCCGTGGTGTGATACGAATTATAATGAGTTCGAGATGATGACGGGCCAGCAGATTTTGGACGAGGTGCATAAATATACGGCGCGAAATATTGTTATAACTGGTGGTGAGCCAACGATTCAACGCGGGATTGAGGAGCTTTTGCAAGTTTTGAAGGCGGAGGGTTACTATTTGGCGATTGAGACGAATGGCTTGAAGGAAGTGCCGGTGGAGATTGATTATGTGGCTACGAGTCCGAAACGTTTATACAGTAAAATGTATGAGAAGCGTCATTTATCGCGCGCGGATGAGGTTCGGATAGTTGTGGATGGCGATATTCAGGAATTTTGTGCGCAGATTGAGGTGTTGATTCCTGCGAAACGGTATTATTTATCGCCGTGTGAAGAGGATGGCGGATTTAATATGTTGGAGACGATTAGCCAGCTTGGAAAATTGAATGCGGAGCGTGGCGAGGATAAGTGGTCGCTCAGTATTCAGACGCATAAATTGGCGGGGATTGAATAGTTTAATAGAAGAAATGGAGCTTATCTTGTAAATTTGCGTTTACAGGATAAGTTTTTTTGTGGCGTCATTTATTCCTCGGCGGTAGAAATTTTTGATAAAAGGCCGTTTTTTCGTGTGTTGGCATGTAGTATAGAAGTGTAGCTAGATTAATGGACGTGGACGTGTGCCTTTACGAGAGGAGTTTTTTATATGATGAAAAAAAGAATGAAGATGCCAATTGTTATTCTTCTGATTTTTACGATTACGATGATTGGACCGATAAATAGTGCGGGTCTTGGTAATTGGTTTTCGACTGAAGTTTCGGCTGGAACTGGTTTGTCGCTTGTTGTGGATAAGCCAAAGCAGACGGAGAATCGCCAGTTTAGTTTGACTGTAAAAGACGATACGGCGCTGAGTTATTCGGATGATCCGCCGAGTGATGAGGAGACGGTGAATGCGGTTTCTATCGCGATTCCGGTTGGGATGATTTTGGATTTGGCGGCGACGCAGGAGCATAATGCTGCGAAAAATGCGGGTACGCTTGATTTTGATGAGGAGTCTGGGATTGCTCGGGTGACTTGGAATAGTGAAGCGACGGAGCATGTGTATGATTTACTTTTGACGGCTGAAAAGGCGCAGAGTTATGCGCTTCAGGCTGTGAGATATGATGCGAGTGGAAATGAAGTGAAGTCGGATGTGGTGACGATTGCCGCCGAGCCGGAACAAGTGGAAGAAGTCACGCCGAAAGTAGAGGAAGAGAAGACGGTGGCACCGCCGAGCCCGCAAGTGATGCCAAGAGTTGCGGACGAACTGGTTACTTTTGCGGATGTTATAGATCCAAGCGTTGCCAATGTGAGTACGTTGACGGAGTTTCATAATGCGATGATGAATAAGGATATCGCGACAATTAATGTTTTAGCGGATATTAATTATGCGGCGTTTTCTGCGGCGGATGCGAGCCCGACGAATACGGGTGCTTATTATCAAAGGATGCCGGAACGTCCGTTTACGATAAATGGGAATGGGCATACGATTGATTTTAGAAACCAGTCTTATGCGCCTTACGATACGTATTCTTTGCCAAAAGTGGTGACGTTTAATGATTTGAATACGTATGGGAAAAATTATTATGGTTTTTATACTGATAATTCGGCTGGTGGAACGAATGCTACGAATACGATTGTTTATAATAACGTGAATTACCGTGGTTCTCAAGCGATTCATGCCCCAGCGACAACGACTAAAATTTCTGGAAAATCATCTTTTGCGCAGACGAATAGTTATGTGAGCCCTTTTGATGGTGTGAGTTATACGACGCTTGCGAATCAGACGACGTTTGCGGTTGGTGATATGAATATAATGCAAGGCGCGGATGTGAAGGTGACGAATGAATCTAGTGGCGCGATGTATATTTATACAGGTGGAACGGTAGATATTGCGGAGAACTCGGTTTTGGATATTTATACGTCCGGAACGAATTCTACGGTCGCGGATGGTGCGGTTTCAGGAATCACTAGTTATGGAAATATTAACGTACGTGATGGCGCGACGCTGAAGATGGATAATGCGGTTCCATCCTCGGGGACTGCGGTTGGCGGGATTTGGATGAACGCTGGTACGTTTAGTGTTTCTAATAACGCAAAAGTGGATATTAAGGCTCGTGGCGCGATGTATTATGGTAGCCCGTTTTATATTAATGGTGCGGGAACTTTGAATGTTAGCGATAATGCGGAGTTTAAGCTCGAAGCGACGGATACTGGGACTTCTACGCAGGATGTTTTTAGTACGGGAACTGGTACGATTTTGATTGGCAAGGATGGCGTGTTTGATGTCAGCTCGGATGGGACTGGGGCTAAGAACTTGGTTTATCTGCGTGGGACTTCAAAATTCCAATTTGCGAACGCGAAACGTGTTGATCTTAGGTTTAATAATGTGAATTCGGCTGCTGGTGCTCGTTTGTTGCGGATGTCGGGGAACTTGGATGTGGATGTTCAGTCGATTCAGGCTTGGAATACGAAGGCTTGGACGGATGGCATGGATGATAATTCTAGTTTTCTTTGGAATCCGATGTTTCAGGTTAAGGTGACGTATAGTGCGGCGAACGTAACGACTGCAACGGGTCAATCGGTAAATGCGGCGACGAAAAATAGTTTTACGACGAACTTTAGAACGCAGAATTTCAAGCGTGTCCTTTTTGAAGGGATTCCGGATGTGGATGTGACGATTGGGAATTTGAGTGATAATGTGGAGCGTGAAAACAGTCGGGTGATTACTGGGAAGGCGAATCCGGGTGCTTCGGTGCAACTTTCTGGTGACCCTGCGATTCCTGTTGGGACGCTGGATTCACCGAATGAGGAAGATAAGACGACGAAGTTTCATTTGATTGCGGATAATGACGGGAATTATCGTTATGAGTTGCCTGCGGGGACGTTTTTGACGGCTGGTAATACGGTGCAGATTTATGCTTTCTTGAACGGGAAGGATGCTTCGGCGCAAACGGTTGTTCAAGATGGTACGGCTCCTGAGGTACCAGTTTTGGCCGCGATTAAAGATGTGGATGCGGTGATTAGTGGGCAAGCGGAGGTTGGAACGACGGTTACGATTTACGACGCGGAGGATGATAGTGCGTTTGTGAGTGGTGTGACGAACGGGACGGGGAATTTTGCGATAACGGTTCCTGCTGAGAAACGCCCGATGACGCCGAACACAGTGTATTACGCGGTGGCGAAGGATGCGACTGGGAATACGAGTATCATGTCTAATCAGATGACTGTTGTGGATACAACGGCTCCGACGGCGGACGTTATTAGGCAGTTTGTAACGCTTGGTGATAAGTTCACGACGAATCCGAAGAATCTTGTGGAAAATGTGACGGATAACGCTGGAAACGGCGATGATAATATTAGTTATGCGATTACAGAAGTGCCCGATGTTTCTAAAATTGGCTACACGACGGCGACGGTGACGTTGACGGATAATGCTGGGAATGCTGCGGATTTTGTGATTCCGGTTTTTGTGCAAAATGATAGCTCGATTAAAGATGAGAATTCTTTCTTGCATGCGAACGATTTCATAGTAGCGACGGCGGACGTGCCAGGACCACCGGCTGCTTTGAAGGACATGGTTTTAGAAATGGCGAATGTGCAGGCGTACTTTATTCCAACGGGTGAGAGCGTGATGGCTTTTGTTCAGGTAACTGGATATGAGGCGATTACGTCGACACCTGGAAAATATCAAGTGAAAGTGACGTTGGGCGAGTTAGAGCGTGAGATTACGGTGACGGTTCTGGCTGGAACGTTACAATTTAAATCAGCGACACCGGAAATTTCATTTGGAACGGCGGCTATTAGCTCACGTGAGCAGTTTTTGAAGCCACAAGATGATGTGAAGTTGACGGTTGAAGATACGCGTTCGGAAGGGACTAATTGGAAACTGACGGCGCAACTGGATTCTCCGCTCGCAACGGCGGATGGTGAGGAATTGATCAATAGCTTGTTTGTTCGAAATCAGCAAGACGGGAATGTGATTATGACCCCGCTAAATGGCGTGGCGAATGAGTTTTTCTCAAATACGTCAGGTTCAGATGGTGTGACGGAGATTGATTTAAATACGGCGGATGCTTCTGAGTTAGTCTTGAATGTTCGTCCAGGAACGGCGCGTGCGAATAAGGAATATAGCACAACGATTCATTGGACATTAGAGGATACGCCTTGATATAGATAAGAAAAAACATCAGAATGCGCACATTCTGATGTTTTTATTTGGGTAGTTGAATCGTTATCTTAGTTCCATTTCCTTCACTACCATCCACGGAAATCGTCATTTCATGCAGGTCGGCAATTCGTTTTACAATTGAGAGTCCGAGTCCACTGCCGCCGATTTTGGCTTGGCGAGAGAGGTCGGCTTTGTAAAATCGTTCAAAGATGCGTAATTGGTCTTCTTGGGAAATGCCGATGCCGCTGTCTTGGATGGTGATTTCGGTTTGGTCGTCTTTATTTTTGGCGAGTGTGACTTGGATTGTGCCTTTTTCTGGTGTGAATTTGATTGCGTTATGAAAAAGGTTTTGCCAAACTTGGTAGAGTAGGGATTCGTCGCCGTAGATTTTGGTTGGTGTGAGGTCTACGATGACGTCTAGTTGCTTGTTTTGCCACTGGGGTTCGGCGGTTAGAATCATGTCGCGGATTTGATAGTCTAGCCGGAACTCGGTGGGGTTTAGTTTGTAATCGTTTTTTTCTAGGGCGGTTAATTTGAGTAGGTTCTCGCTGATTTTGGAGAGTCTGCTTGTTTCTGCTTGGATGATTTCTAGGTAATGGGTGCGTTTTTCGGTGCTTAGGTTGTTGTCTTGGAGCAGTTTGGTGAAGCCGGAAATCGATGTGAGTGGTGATTGGATTTCGTGGGAAACGTTGGCGATGAAGTCTTGCCGCAGTGTTTCCATTTCGCCGAGTTGTTCTGCCATTTTTTCGACTTGAAAAACGGTGTCGCGGATATTCCCGTCGTCCATGCGTTGCAAAGGAATTAATAGCTCGCTGACTTGAAAATTACCGCGTCCAATTTCTTCTAGGACGGAGCGGAAAATTTTGAAATAGGTTCTTTCGTGTCGGAAAAAGAAGCGGCTGAGGATGAATCCGATACAAACCATGATAATGATGCCGCCAGCCGCGATGACTGCTTGTTCCCAGATGGTTGGCCAAGAGAAATGGATGGTTGTTTTTAGCCAAGTGAAAACGGTGTAGGAGGCAAGGTTGGATAGGACGAAAAAAATGCCGACCAGGATGCTACTGCCAATTCTTTTGAGTGTTTTTATCATTTAGGCTTCCTCCAAGCGATAGCCGAGTCCGCGAATGGTGCGGATTGAAAAACCGGAGATGTCGGTTGGGAATTTTTCACGAAGGCGTTTGATGTGGACGTCCACTGTGCGTTCGTCGCCTTCGTAATCGTAGCCCCAGATTTCTTCGATGAGTTGCTCGCGAGAAAATGTTTTATCGGGATAGCCGGCGAGTCGGAATAGGAGTTGAAATTCCTTGAGTGGTAGCGTGATGGCGCGGTTTTGAAGCATGACGAGCATCTCTTTTTCGTTGAGGGAGATGTTGCCTATGCGGATTTCTTGGGTTGCTAGGATTTGATAGCGCTTCAGAAGGACGCGGATTCTTGCTACGAGTTCTTCTGGGGCGAATGGTTTGACGACGTAATCATCGGCGCCGAGGCTGAACCCTTTGATTTTCTGCTCGATTTCGCCACGTGCGGTTAAGAAAATGACGGGAATTTCTTGAAAATTTTTGATTGCGCTGCATAGTTCCCAGCCGTCCATGTTCGGCATCATAATATCGATAATCGCTAAATCGACCGTCGTTTTTTCAAGGACGGCGAGCGCGTCAACGCCATCTTCTGCATTGAAAACGGTGAAGCCTTCTTTTTCTAGAAAAATGGTGACGAGTTCGCGAATGTTGCTATCGTCATCTACCATCAAAATGCGGTTCATTGTTTCCACCTCCGAATTGTAGCGATATTTCCCGGGAAATATCGCTACTTTTTTCAATTAAGTCAATTGTTGTTCTGCGAATGTTGCGTATAGTGGGTGACTGGCAACGAGTTCGCTATGTGTTCCGCGGCCTGTGATTTCGCCGTGTTCGATAAATAGGATTTGATTCGCGTTCACAATCGTGGATAGGCGATGGGCAATCACGAATGTTGTCCGACCTTCCATCAAGTTCGCCAAGGCTTGTTGGACAATGCGTTCAGATTGGCTGTCAAGGCTAGCTGTTGCTTCGTCTAGCATCAAGATTTTTGGATCGCGAAGGAACGCTCGTGCAATCGCGATGCGTTGACGCTGACCACCGGAAAGTTTCACCCCACGTTCGCCGACTTCGGTATCTAGTTGATTTGGCAGTTTTGCAATGAAGGTGTCGGCGTAGGCTAGTTTTGTAACGGCCCACAGGTCATCGTCGCTGAATTCTTTATCTAAACCATAACATAAATTGTCGCGAATTGTGCCGGATAGCATCGCGCTTTCTTGGGAAACATAGCCGATTTGACTGCGCCATGAATGAATCGAAATCTCGTTCAAAGGTTGCCCGCCAATCAGGATTTCACCGGAATTCGTCTTGTAGTAGCGCTCAAGAATGGCGAATAGGGTCGATTTACCGCCACCACTTGGCCCTGCGAACGCAATAACTTCGCCAGGTCTTGTCTCAAATGAGATATCTTGCAAAATTGGCTCCTCTTCATTATAGGAGAAAAAGAGATTATTTGCAGTAATTTTCTTGCCGCTAACATCGACTTTGGCGCCGTCATAAATGTTTTCTTCTTCATGTTCCAAAATTTCGGAGAAGCGTTCTGTGGCACCTTTTGATTTTTGGAGTTGGGTGAAGAAGGTGACGAAAGATGTGACGGGAACGATAATTTGGAATAGGTAAAGTAGGAACGCAATCAGTGTACCGGTGGAAAGTGTGCCGGCTGAGACGCGGATACCGCCGTAGCCGATGATTCCGACGATGACACCCATCACGACGAAGAGCATCAAGGGGCCGATAACGGCTGTTACTTTTGCTTCACGGACGCCGAATCTTAGTAGGCGCGTGATGCCGGATGTGCCGTCATTGATTTCTTTTGCCTCTGCGTTAGACGACTTAACAAGGCGTACTTCGGATAATGTTTGGCTGATAGAACCCGTGAAGTCGGCGGTTTCTTTTTGCATGCCTCGGGATATTTTGAACATTTTTTGACCGAGTGGTGCGATGATGACTGCTGTGATTGGAACGGCGACGATGAGTAGCAATGTCATTTTCCAGTCCATAACGAATAGGATGGTGATGGCGCCGATAACGGAGATGACGCCGGTTACGAACTGCGGCAGGCTGTCGGCGATGAGCTCTTTGATGACCACGGTATCGTTAATCATTCGGCTGACCATTTCACCAGACTTGGTATTATCAAAATACGATACTGGCAAATTGAGCGTTTTTTTCCATAGTTTTTCACGCATCGACGCGACCATTTTTTGGCCCATTAAGTTGAGTAGAAAAATCGCAAAACCGTTTGTCACGGCTTGGAGGATAAAGACGGCGACGATGGTTACGATCATTTGCCAGCTCAGTGAGGATGGCGAAAAACCGTCGATCAGATTTTTGGTGAACAGCGGGATTAGGAGTCCTGCCGCGGTTGTGACTAAACTTGCTAAAAAGCCGCCGATGATGACTGCTTTTGACGGTCTAGTGGAAATGAGTAGTTGGAAAAATTGTTTCCAGCTATAGGATGACTTGGCTTTCTTTTTCATGTTTTTTCCATTCCTTTCGATGTTACGATATCTTTGTGAGGTTTCCCTCCTGCCACTCTAATATAAAGCATGATTGTGAATGGAATATGAACAACGGTTAATGTGATAAAAACTACATTTATTGTGCGGTTTCATAATTGTTAAAAAACTGAACTAAAATTCCTGTTTTGGGATTTTATCGTGTATATAATTTACGATTTAGGCTTTAAAATCGTATTTTTAATGACCAATGTGTCTAAAATATAAACTTTTCGACGGTAATATAGTAGTCATTTTTAGTTATCATATGTTATAATTCAGAGATACATCGATTGGAAAGTGAGAAGGAGAGCCTATGCTATTTCTAAAAGAAGGAAAATCAAGTATTACTGTAACGAAATTAATAGAGTACTGTTTTGAGCATCCGGATTATAATAAGTATTGTTCTGTAAGCCGTACGAAAAAAGGCGATATTTTACGGAATAAGCAAGACAAAGAATTCAAAATATACTTTATTTTGAGTGGTATCTATGGCGTGGTGATACAAGATGAGAAGCCAAAGGGCGGTATTACGCGTTTCATAGGGAAGCACGATTGTTTTGGACTGCACCATATTTATTATGATACTTGGAAGCCGAGCCAAAAGTTGCTAAGCTTAGGACATGGCGAAATTATGGAAGTGGATAGTACATTCTTGTTTTCAATTTTGGATGAACACGAACAGGAAGGCACGTTTTTCATGGCGCAGTGTTTGGCGGAAGAGCTACAGGAATACCAATTTTTCTGCAAGCTGACTTTTTTGAAGAAGGAAGAGCGGATTAGGAAGGTACTTCTGAAAACGGGGCTTGAGCTGGGCACGGAGACTGACGACGGGATTATTTTGCCGAGACAACTCACGCAAGAAATTTTGGGAAGATATACGAATACGTCGCGTGAATATGTGGCGCATACGGTGATGAGTCTGATTGAGGCGGGAATTCTCCGCAATCGGCCGAAGCCATTACTTATTGTAGATAAGGATAGATTATAGAACAATGCTAGGCATGACGCGAATGTTGTGCCTATTTTTTGTGGAAAAGGCAGTTCATGAGACATTTAGTGGCAAAAGGTATACAATGAGGTGGAAGTTATGAAAGCGTTTAACGCGTATGAGGAGGATGAACATGAAATTTTTTATTGATACTGCAAATGTAGAGGAGATCCGGAAGGCGAACCGAATGGGATTCATTGCTGGGGTGACAACGAACCCGTCATTGATAGCGAAGGAAGGTCGGGATTTTAACCAGGTCATCGAGGAAATTACGTCGATTGTGGACGGGCCAATCAGTGGTGAAGTCGTGAGTTTGGAAGCAGAAAAAATGATTGAAGAAGGTCGCGTGATTGCGAAAATCCATCCGAATATGGTCGTTAAGATTCCGATGACGGGTGAGGGTTTGGCTGCGGTCGCGGTGTTAAATAAGGAAGGTATCAAGACGAACGTGACGCTAGTTTTCTCGGCAGCGCAGGCTTTACTTGCGGCACGAGCGGGTGCTACATATGTTTCGCCGTTTTTAGGACGCTTGGATGATATCGGTTCGGATGGCTTGATTTTGATTCGCGACATTGCGGAAATTTTTGAAGTGCATGATATTGATACGGAGATTATTTCGGCGAGTGTGCGTCATCCGATTCACGTGATTGAGTGCGCGCGTGCGGGTGCGGATATTGCGACGATACCGTTTAAAGTGTATGAGCAAATGTTGAAGCATCCGCTGACTGATTCGGGTATTGAGAAATTCTTGGCGGATTGGGAAGCGACGCAGAAATAATAAGGAAACGAAGAACAAGCCATTCTAAATTTGTGGCTTGTTCTTTGTTTTGAGCTGAGAAATAATTTTGCGACGGGCATCTTCACCTTCTGGAATAGGATAGATCGGGAAGATATGTGGATAATCTGGGTACTCGTAGTAAGTGGTGTTTTCCTTGTGCTTCTCGGCGAAAAGGCGTGTGTCGGGATTCGTTAAATCACCTGTACTGCTAAAAATAACGCGGGGTGCTGTGTGGGTGAAATCACCGAAAAATGGGCTGATAATGGGACTTTGCAAAGTGTGCGTACCGCGATACCATTCTCCGATTTCTTTTAGCGCGGGAGTGCCGACGATGTAGTCTTTTGCTTCAATTGCAGCGATGTCAGGATTTGAGAATGTGAGATCGACGACTGGTGAGATGGCAATGATTTGTTTTGGTTGCGGTAAACCTAGTGTTTTCAGGTATATGCTAAAGGCCAGCGCCAAGTTGCCACCTGCTGAGTCGCCCATGATGGTGATTGCTTCGGGTTGTTGCTGTTGAGTGCTATTTTTATAGATGGTCGTGAGGTATTGCATGACGGTATCGACATTGTGATTGGGTGCTAGTGGGTAAAGTGGGACGATGACTTTGCTGTTCGTTTCGTCGACTAATAATTGGATGAAGTCCCAGTGTAAAGAGCTGATGGGAAGCACGAAGCCTCCGCCTGCAAGATAAATAATGAGATTTTTCGCATCGGATTTTGGGGAGACTTCATAGAGATCGAACCCTTCTATTTGATGGGAAGTTACCGCGCAAGATTCGCGTAATTTTTTGGATGGAAGGGCTATTTTGCTTTGTTTTTTTGCGATTGTGGTTTTTAGTGCAGAGCCTTTTAAGTACCAGAGTTTGTTTATTTTGCCTACTTTTGCGATGGTTTGGATCATTTTTAGTTGGATGCTGGTTTTCATTGGGTGACGCTCCTTTAAATGTTTGGTAGTTAGTATAGCATGCGTGGTAGAATAGAGGCAAGGAACGGAGGCGGTCGTGATGAAAGATGAGTTATTGCAAATACCTGGAATCGGGAAGCGTTTGAGTGAGGCGCTGCATAATATTGGTGTTTCTAAAATGGCGGATTTGAAAGGGAAGAATCCACTGCATTTGTATGAGTTGATGTGTGAATTTGAGGGCGCGCGAGTTGATCCTTGTGTGCTGTACACGTTTCGCTGTGCGGTGTATTTTGTGGAGACGGAAGAACCTGATCCGGCGCTTTTGAAGTGGTGGAATTGGAAGGATCGCGTGTATCCTGGGGAGGTGGAGTGATGATGACGCTTGCGGAAAGTCTGGCGAGTAGTGAACGGATTGTGTTTTTGACGGGAGCGGGTGTTTCGGTGCCCTCAGGAATCCCAGATTATCGCTCGAAAAATGGACTTTATACGGGACGGGAAAATCCGGAGTATCTGCTGAGCGCGACGTGTTTGCGAAACGAGCCGGATAAGTTTTATGCGTTTGTGCGGGATAGTATGTACTATCCGGACGCGGAGCCGAATGCAATTCACGAAAAAATGGCGGAGATCGAGCGGCGCGCGGGGAAAAAGGTGACGGTCGTGACGCAAAACATTGACGGTCTGCATGAAAAAGCGGGGTCGCGCAACGTGGTAGAATTTCACGGCAGTCTATATCGCTGTCACTGCCAGAAATGCGGCATGACGGTACGTTCAGAGCAATATTTAGAATCAGATAAACACGAAAACTGCGGCGGCATCATTCGCCCAGAAGTCGTACTATACGAAGAAAATTTACCAGAAGAAGCAATAAATGGCGCGTTAGCAGCAATCACGAAAGCAGATTTGATAGTCATCGTAGGAACCTCTTTCAAAGTCAGTCCATTCTGCAACCTAACCGACTATCGCAAAAGCGGAAGCACCGTATTCGCAGTGAACCAAGAGCTGCTACGACTGCCCTTCCAATACACAATGATCCAAGACGACGCTGTCAGTATTTTTAAAGAATTATGATTTCTTGCAGAACCGTAGCGAAACATGGTAGAATTTTATAAGTATGGACAAACTCCGAATGAAGTTGAGGTTCTTATTTTTATCTTTTTGGGTAAGATGAAGACTACGCTTTAAACAAATTGAGCGAAAGCGTTTGTAATCGAACAGTTTGGTGGAAGCCGGAAGCGGAGTGTACTTGTGTACATGAGAACCGGAAGTCCGCCAAACTGTTCGATTGCGAACGCTTGCCGCCGATTTACTCGGAGTATGCTCTACACTACGAAAAGGAGTGGATGGTTGGATGAACCCTGACCCCGAGAGTCAGCAGATTATTGTACAATTAATTCTTATTTTGGTGTTGACGTTATTGAATGCGTTTTTTGCTTCGGCGGAAATGGCTTTGGTATCGCTCAATAAAAACCGTGTCAGATCACAGGCGGAGCAAGGGGATAAGAAGGCCCAGTTGCTTGTGAAAATGATAGATGATCCGAGTCGATTTATCGCGACGATACAGGTTGGTATCACGCTTGCTGGATTCTTCTCTAGTGCGGCGGCGGCAACGAGTATTGCCTCTGTTCTGGGGACGCGATTTGGTGGAACTGCTTTTGCGAATGAGATGGCTGTAGTCGTTGTGACGATTATTTTATCTTATATTACGCTTGTTTTTGGTGAGCTTTATCCGAAACGGTTGGCTTTGCAAAAAGCGGAAGCGATATCTCGTTTTTCAGTACGACCAATTATGATTATCAGTACGGTTTTAGCGCCTTTCGTTAAATTTTTGTCGTTCTCGACGAATATGCTTGTGAAAATAACGCGCATGGATAAGAATGAGAATACGGAAAAAATGACGCGTGAGGAAATGCAGCTTATTATTGAGACTGGTCGGCGTGATGGTGCGATTGAAAAGGCGGAACTGGACATGCTTCGTGGTGTTTTTGAAATGGACACGATTTATGCGAAGGAAGTGATGGTGCCGCGGACGGATAGCTTTATGATTGATGCGAATGAGGATTCGGGTGTGTTGGTGGATAAACTTTTGGAGCGTAATTATTCGCGTATTCCGGTTTATTTGAATGACATGGACTCGGTGTATGGTATTCTGCATATGAAGGATGTATTTTTGGCGGCGAGGAAGTATGGTTTTGATAATATCGACGTGAAACAGTTAGTAAAAGAGGCTTTCTTTGTGCCGGAGACGATTTTTGTGGATGATTTGTTGAAAGCAATGCAAAAATCACATAATCAAATGGCAATCTTGATGGATGAGTATGGCGGCGTTGCGGGTATCGTGACGGTGGAGGATTTATTGGAGGAAATTGTTGGTGAGATTGATGATGAGTTTGATGCGTTGTCTGACGAGGTGAAGCAGTTGGATGAGCATACATTTATTGTTGAGGGACGTATGCCGATTGACGATTTCAATGAATTGTTTCACGTGGAACTTCCTGATAAGGGGATTGATACGATTGCGGGCTTTGTGTTGACGCAGCTGAAGACGATTCCAGATGATGGTGAAGAGGTCGTTTTGGAATATGAGAATTTAACTTTTATTGTGACGGAGATTAAGGATTCACGTGTTGTCACAATGCGGGTGGAGATAGAACGAGAAGAAGAGTAATCATAAAAATGCGTTTCCAAGGTAGTTTTGGAGACGCATTTTTGTGGTTTTAGAGGATCGTTTTTAATACTTGATCGATTTTGTAGCGCCCAAATGGGAGTAGTTTTTGTAGAAATGTGTCTAGTTCTTTGTTGTCGAAATTGGATTTTATCATGTAGCATGTGTCGCCGGTTGTTTTGTTGGATTCGATGATTTGAGGGTGGCTTTTTACGAGGTTTTCGAATTCTCTTTCGTCGGGTTATGTTAATGGGATGCTTTTTTCGTTACACTTAGTATATCAAATAAAAGAGGTGTTTCAAGTGAAAAAAGGGCTGATTGTGATAGATGTGCAAGATGACTATTTTGAGGGCGGCGCAATGCCTTTGTTTGAGCCGAATGAGGCGTTGAAAAATGCAATTCGTGTGCAGCGGGATTTCAGAGAGAAGCAGTTGCCGATTTTTTATGTGCAACATGCAGGAACGCCGGAAGCTGGGTTTTTAGTGGAAGGTACGGAAGGCGCGGAAATTCATGCGGGGTTGTTGCCAATTGCGGATGAGAACGAGTTTATTGTGCGTAAAACGACGCCTAATAGCTTTTTTGAGACGGATTTGGCCGAAAAGTTGGCAGAAGCGGGCGTTGAGCAGGTAGTGATTGTTGGGATGATGATGCGTGTGCAGGACCCGATGTTGTATTTGATGGGAAGAAAACGAGTGCGGAAAATTTGCAGGTAGCATTTATGGCAGCGCTTGGATTCTTTGCAGATGTGCAGAGAAGAATCTTTTAATATTTTCATTGTTAGCGTAGTATTTTTTATTTTGCTCGTATCTTTTAAGAAATGTTGTCATAAGATCTATTCGGTTGGAATGAATGTCTTTGGTGCAGTAGGCATGATGTAAGATGAAAATAGCGAGGATATCATGGATGCGTTCTACTGCTAAGCATTTTGTGGATTAGTTCGTCATAGCTTAAAAATGGTTTTGAGGCGAAATACGGTTTTTTCGCTGTACATTTTTGAGACTTGAGATGCTGGGGCTTTATGGGTATGATAGGGGTAGGTGAAAACGGAGGTGCGTGGCTTGTCGAATATTAAGGATATTGCAAAATTGGCGGGGGTTTCGGTGACGACGGTTTCGCGGGTTTTGAATGAGCATCCGTATGTGGCGGAGGAAAAACGTAAGCGTGTGCAAGAGGTGATGGCGGAGCTGGATTATAGTCCGAATCGGAATGCGGTGGATCTTAGTCGGGGGCGGACGAATACGATTGGTTTTGTGCTGCCGTATAATGATCATCCGTGGTTTGATAAGGTGATGAATGGTGTTTTGGAGGCGGCTTTTGCGAAGTGTTATTCGGTTGTGATTTGTCCGACTGGGTATGATCGGGCAGAGGAGGAGCGGTATTTGCGGATGCTGAAAACGAAGCGGATTGATGGGTTGATTATTGCGTCGCGGGCGAATGATTGGAAAACGATTGCGCCGTATGCGAATTATGGGCCGATTGTGGCTTGTGAGTATATTAATGATCCGCTGATTTCGTGTGCTTATGTGGATCAGTTTCAGGCGTACACGGACGGGTTTCAGGCTTTGAAGGATGCTGGGCATGGGCGTGTTGGCTTTACGGCCGGACGCGCGGAGCAGTGGAGCAATAGTACGAAGTTGAAAATAATGGCGTATGAGGCTGTATTCGGGGAGCTGGACGCGGGGCTTATTTTGCAGGATTGTTATGATGTGGCGGACGGGAAGCGGGCGGCGGAGTCGTTTTTGACTTTGGCGGAACCTCCGACGGCGATGTATGCGAATGGAGATGAGGTCGCGGCTGGGATGCATTATTATGTGACGCATCGGGGCTTGGATGTGCCGCGGGACATTGCGATTTTGGGTGAGGAGAATTTGGCGATTGCGGATGTGCTGGATATTTCGACGGTGGATAAGAATTTGCGGGAGATTGGGAAGTGCGCTGTGGAGCTATTTTTGAGTGGAAAAGTGGAGAAAAAACTGGTGCAACATAAAATTATTATGCGAAATTCGATATAGGGGCTTGACCTGAAACGCATTTCATCGTTTATCTTTAGTGTAGAGATTAAGGAGGCGATTGGGATGCGTGTGGAAGGTATGTGTAAAGTGACGGCGAATTTTGGGATGGAGTTTCAGTACGGGGAGTTTTATTTGGAGCGGGATTATCTTGTTTTTGATCGGAATTATAGCTTGGGCTTGAAAAAGCGGCAGACGTTTCCGATTGCGAAGTTGACGGATATTGTGGTTATTCCGGAGGATGGACGGCTTTTCGTGACGTTTTCTTGTGGGGATATGTGTTTTGAGTTGGGTGAGGCTGTGGATGGTGATTTGGCTGATTTTGCGCGGGAGTTACGGACGGCGCGATATGGTGTGAAACCGGAAGTGCAGCGTTTTAAATATGAGAAGAGACGGCAATATACGACGCATCACCAGCATCATTTTGTGGAGTGAGTGGTGCGCGCGAGAGGAGCGGTATTTTGGTGTATAAAACGGTGATTTTTGATGTGGATGGGACGCTTTTGGATACGGAACGCGTGGTTTTACAGGCGTTACGCGTGGCGCTCGGGAATGTTGGTTTGCATTATGAGCAGGATGATTTGCGGTTTGCGCTTGGGATTACGGGCGAGAAGGCGTTGGCGCAACTGGATGTGAAGGATCGGGATGCGGTGATGGCGGACTGGTTTGCGATGGAGGCTAAGCTGAATGAGGAGATCGAGGTTTTCGACGGAATCGTGGAGGTTTTGGCGAAGCTGGACGGAATCGGTGTGGTGACTTCGAAAAATGCGGGCGAGATGGAGACGGGATTTTATCCGTTTGATTTGGCGCAGTATTTTGACGCGATTGTTTGTGCGAGTGACACGGAGAATCATAAACCGCATCCTGATCCGCTTTTACGGTGTATGGCGTTGCTTGGTGTGGATCCGGCGACGACGCTTTATGTTGGGGACGCTACATATGATATGGCGTGCGCTCACGCGGCTGGTGCTGATTTCGGGCTGGCTTTGTGGGGTGCGAAGAGGACGGATGGTTTTGCGGACGCGAATGTTGTGTTGGAGAAGCCGAGTGATATTTTGAAATATATTTGATTGAATGGCGTGAATTGGCAGTGGAAGCTGTGCTTTTCGCGCTTTTTTGTTTGGATTGGGAAAAATGATGGTAAAGGGGGAAAAGCTGTTTTGAATGGAGGAGAATAGGATGATGCAGGCCAAGGTTGTCGTTGGGGCATTGCTAGTATTTCTCACCATGATGTTTTCTTCGGGCGCGAATGCTTCGGTGGAGTTGTCGCCAGAGATGAATAGTAAAATGATGGATACTGCGTTACAAAAAGCGAAGAGTAGTAAGGTGGCATCGGAGAAAGTGGTAACATTGCCGAAAGGGGAGATGATGCTTGCGCGGACGGTGGTTGTTCCGGCGGGCGTGACGCTCCGTGGGGCTAGTGTGAGCGCGATGCCAGCTTTGAAGATATGGAAAAATGAGTCGATTCCGGTTGTGAGGATGGGAAGCGACACGAAGCTTGAAAATGTTGTTTTGGATGGGCAGAAGGGTAAGGTTGTGAATCAGCGACATAATGGGATTGAGATTGTTGGTGCGAGCGCGAGTCAGCGTGTGCGGAATGTGCAGATTGTGAATAGCCGGATTCGGAATTTTGGTGGGAATGGGATTTATATGAAGTATACGGATCGTGTGCGGATTGCTGGGACGACGCCGGCGCAGATGGTGGTTTCGGCGATTGGGTATGCGGGGATTATTGGCTATTCGGCGAACAATACGACGGTTCAAAAAGTGACGGTGCGGGATATTGGCGTGATGGGGGAACGATTGGCGTACAATATTGCGTTGACGGAGATTTATAATAGTAAATTGGTGGCGAGTGTGCAGGCGAAGGTGAATCCGCGTAGTGATGGTGCTGTGATTACGGATTCGTATATTTTGAATAATGCGGTTTGGGAAGGGATTGACACGCATCATGGACGGAATTTGGTGATTCAGAATAATACGATTGTGAATGTGAGAAACGCGATTGCGGTGGTTTCGATAACGCTGGCTGGTGATGTGGGAACGGTTAGCCCGCCTCAAAATGTGATGATTCGTAATAACCGGATTAATAAGCAGGCGGATTATGCGAAGCTGAAATTGGTGAAATCGGAGAAATTTAAGACGGTTCGGGGGATCGTTGTTTCGGGTGCGAAATTGAAGAAGAATCGGGATGCGGTTTATGCAACAGGTATACAGGTTTTGAATAATCAGGTCGAGAATGTGCAGGCGGTCAGTATTTATGGTGGCGGAATCGTGATGCAATCGACTTTTGGCGCGGTTGTTTTGGGGAATCGGGTGCAGCTGGAGAGTAGCGGTCGGACGAATTATAATGGGATTTCGCTGACTGTGAATAATAAACGGACGGCGATTATCGAGAATTACATTGGGAAAATTGTTGCGATGCCGACTGAGGTTATTGCTTTTCGTGGTGCGCATAATAATGGGGAGTGGAATAATGCGAAGTGGAGCAAGGTGTCGGGATATGGGATGATTTTGTCGAAAAATTATCGGGATGTTGCGTTGTTTACGGATGGGAAGTTGAATACGAGGAAGGCAAAATTGGTGACGAGGATTGCGGATCCGAATAGTATGGTTGTGAGGAATACGAATAAATATACATTCAAGAAGTAGAAAAAAGCGATGGTTTTTCTGTGAACCATCGCTTTTTCGCGTTTAGAAATCAATGTTATCTGGGTCTGGACCGACTCGGAGGTTTTGATTGAGCGCATCGATTTTTGTTAGTTCTTTGGGGGTTAATTCGAAGTCAAAGATGTCCATATTTTCTGCGATGCGGTGGGCTTTTGTTGATTTTGGGATGACGATGATGTCGTTTTGTAAGTCCCAACGCAGGATGACTTGGGCGGCGGATTTGCCGTGATTGGTTGCGATTTCTTGGAGTGTCGGGTTGCCGAACAGGCCGCCTTGCATGAGTGGGGACCAGGCTTCGACGCGGATGTTGTTTTCAGTGCAATACGTGATGAGCTCTTTTTGTGTGAGTCTTGGATGGAGTTCGATTTGGTTCACGACGGGCATGATGGTGGCGTGTTTTTTGAGCGTTTCTAGGTGGTGAATCTGGAAGTTGCTGACGCCGATTGCGCGGATGCGGCCGTCTTTGTGGAGCTTTTCGAGGGCGCGCCATGCGTCGATGTATTTGCCTTCGACTGGCCAGTGAATGAGATAGAGGTCGAGATAGTCGAGCTCCATTTTGCGCAGGGTTTCGTCGAATGCGGCGAGCGTTTCTTGGTAGCCGAGATCGGCGTTCCAGACTTTGGATGTGATGAAAAGGTCGCCGCGTGGGACGCCGGATTCGCGGATTCCTTGCGCTGTGCTGGCTTCGTTTCCGTAGATGGCTGCGGTGTCGATGCTGCGGTAGCCGAGTCGGATGGCTTCTTTGATGGCGGACACGAGTTCTGCGCCTTCTTCTACTTTAAATACGCCGAGTCCAAGGACGGGCATGTCGATTCCATTTGCTAATTTGACTGTTTTCATTTTTAAAATTCCTCCTGTTTTGTTTCTAATTTTTTACTCCATGCGGTTAGGGCGACGGCTACGAGGACCATGATCATGCCGATCCAGGTCGTGTCGATGATGCGCATGTGGGTGATGACGAGGCCGCCAAGATAGGAGCCTAGCGCGATTCCTGCGTTGAATGCTGCGATGTTAAGGGCGGACGCGATGTCGACGCCTTTTGGGACGAATTTCTCGGCTAGAATCACGACGTAGACTTGTAAGCCGGGAACGTTCATGAAGGCAAACACGCCCATGAGCAGGATCGTTGCGAGTCCGAAAACTTTGGATGGGGCGGTGAAGTAGAGCAATCCGAGCACGATGGCTTGCGCGATGAACATGTAAAATAGGGCTTGGATTGGCCGTTTGTTCGCGACTTTTCCGCCGATCATGTTGCCGAGCGCGATGGCGATTCCGTAGATGAAAAGGAGAATCGCGATGGTGCTCGTTGGGAAACCGGTGACTTGTTCGAGTAGCGGTGTTAGATAGGTGAATACGACGAAGGTTCCGCCGTAGCCTAGTGCTGTGATGGCGAACACGAGTAGTAGCGGGCCATTTGTGAGTACTTTGACTTGGTCGCCGAGCGTCATTTTGGTGCCGGGACGCAGGTTTTTCGGAATCAGGATGAGGTTCGCGATAAGGGCGATGATGCCGATTGCTGCGATGCCGAAGAACGCGACGCGCCAGCCGAATTGTTGCCCGACGAGTGTGCCGATTGGGACGCCGGTTACGGTTGCGATGGTGAGTCCGGTGAACATGATGGAAATGGCGCTTGCCCGCTTGTTTGGTGGGACAAGGTCAGCCGCGATGGTAGACCCGATGGACATGAAGACGCCGTGCGCGAAGGCGGATATGACGCGGGCGATGAGTAGTAGTGCGATGGTGTTGGAGAATGCCGCGGCCAAGTTGCCGAGTATGAATACGATCATGATGGCGAGCAGTAACGTTTTGCGATTCATGCGTGATGTGAGTGCGGTCAGGATTGGTGCGCCGAACATGACGCCAACTGCATAAAGCGAGACGGTCAGACCTGCTGTGCTCACTGGTATTGCTAAGTCTTCGGCGATGAGCGGCAACAACCCGACGCTGATAAATTCGGTCGTTCCAATCGCAAAAGCACTAACTGCTAAAGCTAATAAGGCAAAAATATTTCGATTCCCTTTCAAAGTTAAACCCTCCTAAGTTCTGCTTGCTTTTTTGATGACAAGTGTTATTATGATACTTAGTAGACATTAAAACAAGTACGTACTTTTTTGTACTGTAGGCACTTTTTAGTACCTATGGAAAGGAGCCAAATATGAAAAAGAAATATAATATCTCCGTCGAGGCTACACTTGAAGTCATTGGCGGCAAGTGGAAATGTGTGATTCTATGCCATTTAACGCACGGAAAAAAACGGACGAGCGAGCTAAAACGCCTTATTCCATCCATCACGCAAAAAATGCTCACGCAGCAATTGCGAGAGTTAGAGCAAGATGGGATTATCAATCGGATTGTGTATAATCAAGTGCCGCCGAAAGTGGAGTATGAATTGAGCGAATACGGGCAATCACTGGAGAGTATTTTAAGTGCGCTGTGCAATTGGGGTGACGGCCATATTGAGCGTGTATACGGGGATCGGTCGGAATTTTTGGAAGAGAGTATTTTGAATCAATGAACATGAAAAAATCCCGCGGAGAATTTATTCCACGGGATTTTCTGTGTTAATTATTAGTCACGACCATCTTCCACAATCGAAAGTTCATTATCTACATCGAAGAAATGCGATTTAGACATTTCAAACGCGTACTTGATTTTCTCAAACGGTTCGTGGTTTGAGCGTGAATCAACGCGCGCCACAAATTCGTGTGTTCCAACTTTAGAATGAAGCATAAATTCCGCACCAGTCAACTCGGCAACAATAATTTCTGCGTCAAAAGTTGAGCCTGGGCTAGCTTCGATTACAAGTGGCTCATCATGAATATCTTCCGGACGAATACCGAATACGACAGGCTTGCCCTCATATCCTTTATCTTGCAATACTTTCAATTTACCTTCAGGGACTTCAATCGTGAAATCATCACCGACAAATTGTGTACCGCTTAGTTTACCTTTAAAGAAGTTCATCGCTGGGCTTCCAATGAAACCGGCTACGAACATGTTTACTGGATGATCGTATACTTCTTTTGGTGAACCGACTTGTTGGATAACGCCGTCTTTCATAATAACGATACGCGTCGCCATTGTCATCGCTTCGGTTTGGTCATGGGTTACGTAAATCATCGTTGTGTTTAATTGTAAATGCAGTTTCGTGATTTCGGCACGCATTTGTACACGTAGTTTCGCATCGAGATTCGACAAAGGTTCATCCATTAGGAAGACTTTCGCGTCACGAACGATGGCACGGCCTAGTGCTACACGTTGACGTTGCCCACCGGACAAAGCGCTGGGTTTACGTTTTAAGTACTCAGTTAATCCTAAGATATTGGCAGCGTGCTCTACGCGTTTCTTGATTTCGTCTTTTGGCATTTTGCGGAGTTTTAGACCGAATGCCATGTTATCGTATACAGTCATATGTGGATATAGTGCGTAGTTTTGGAAAACCATCGCGATATCGCGGTCTTTCGGCGCGACATTGTTCATCACTTTGCCATCAATGCTTAGTTCGCCTTTCGAGATTTCTTCCAACCCTGCGATCATGCGAAGTGTCGTTGATTTACCGCAACCAGATGGCCCAACGAAGACGATGAATTCTTTGTCCGCGATCTCCAAGTTGAAATCCTCAACCGCTGTTACTTTGTTATCATATATTTTATAAATGTGCTCGAGTGATAGTTGTGCCATGTTTATTTACTCCCCCATCAAATTGTTTTAGCTTTGAGTTCATTGTATATGAAAACGCTTTATAGAGATATGTCAGGTTGCACAAAGAATGAAAAAATTTGTTGGGCAGGTTGCATAATTAATCTACGAGGAGACGTTTCAGTTCTTCGTATTGCCAAAATGGTTCTGTCGGGATTGCTTTTGCGGCGTAATTGGCAGCGTGGATGGCATGTGTCGGGACGTGGGCGGTAGCAGCTGCATGACCTGTGGCTCGGGCGATGTGGCAGGAAATTCTATCAGCTATGACGTCACGGGCTGCGGCATGGGCTGCAAATGCGGCGTCGCGCGCGTGACCAACCGTTATTTCGCCGCGAATCCAAGCGCGACTAGCTTCTATCGCAAGTCGTGGACGCTTCTCATTTGGATGTCGGTCCTCGAAATATGGCAGGACATGCTCGGCGCAGTTGGCGGCCCAAGTAGCTAATGTACGATGATCAGCTGTTTTTGCTAGGTTCGTGATTTGTTGCTTCCAATTCGTTTCCATTTATACGACTCCTCTTTTGAATAGGACGTGTTTCGTTGCTTCTTATAGTAGTTTATAGGATGGATAAAAGCAAGGATGTATGGAAAATAAATTTATCTGAAAATAAGGCTTGTAAAATATTAGGGTAACGCTTATAATAAAAATAGTTAGAGAAACGTTTCGATAAAATGTTTCATAATTTGGAGAAAAGGAGTGAAGCGTTGAGTTATATTATTTGTGCGAGCAAATGCTGTTTTAGGTCTCTATTAGGCGTTTTAGTGTAGTTGTCGACAAGACGGCTAATTATTTTTCATTTAATGAAAACGCTGTCTTTGGATGCGTTTAGTGAAACGATTCTGTATATAAATTTGGGAAGTTGAGGGAACTGTAACGATGATGGTATTGAAGGAATTGGAAGATTCGAAATTTGTAGTGAAATCTGAAAGAGCGCGTGTTTCTTTCCTGAAAAGTGGGGACATGTTTACGGCGGATTTTGGCGAGGTAATGGTGAATCAGGTGTTGTCGAATGAAGTGGATGGCGCGCTGAACAATTTGTATTTGCGGATTTTTAAGGGCGATGGGTCGATTGTTGCGGCGCCGTTGCTTGGCGTGAAGTCTGGCAGTGTTTTCGCGGTTGGCGAGAAGCAGGTGAAGTGGACGGGGGACTTTGAGGGTGTTTCGTATGAGGTTGTTTTTGCTTTGACGGATGCGGATTGCTGGTTCTGGGATGTGAAACTTGCGGGGAACGGCGAGACGGTGGACGTGATGTACGGGCAGGATTTGGGGCTCGCGAACATTGGTGCGCTTCAGGCGAATGAGGCTTATGTGGCGCAGTATGTGGATTACCGGGTTTTTGAGGCGGACGCGACGGGGTACGTTGTTTGTTCGCGGCAAAATCAGGAGCAGGGTGCGGGTGTGTTTCCTTATTTGCAGCAGGGATCGCTGACGCGGAATGTTGGTTTTGCGACGGACGGGACGCAGTTTTTTGGACTTAGTTATAAGGCGACGGATGTGCCGGAGGTGTTGACGCGGGACGGGTTGGCGAACGAGATTTATCAGTATGAGTTTGCTTATACGGCGCTTCAGGCGGAGCGGGTGACGTTGACGGCGGGTGAGAAGGCGCAGGTGGTGTTTTATGCGCTGTTCAAGGAGAGTCATGCGGAGGCGGTTCATGAGCTTGAGTACCTGGATGAGGTGCGTGCGGCTTGGGATGCGCTCGTTGTTGAGGATGCTTTTAGGACGGTGGACAAGGTTGCGAAACGTGAGGATATTGGGGCGGTATTGCAAACGCTTGATGTGACGGTGGCGGAGCTTGGCGCGGATTATCCGGAGCGGTTTCAGGAGGAATGGGACGGGGATCGGTTGTTGTCATTCTTTACGGAGACGCATGAGCATGTGGTTTTGCGGGCCAAGGATTTGGATTTGGAGCGTTCGCATGGACATATTTTGTTTAGCGGGAATCAGTTGACGGTGGACGTGCCGGTGCTGACGACGACGGCTTACATGTACGGGGTTTTCAATGCGCAGGTCGTGATTGGGAATACATCGATGAATAAAATGTTGACGAATGTGCGAAACTTTTTAAATGTGCTGAAAACGTCGGGGCAACGGATTTACGTGAAGGTTGCGGATACATACCAGCTTTTGGGGATGCCTTCGCTGTTTGAGATGGGCTTTAATTCGGCAAAATGGGTGTATAAAACGCCGGCCGAGACGTTTGTTGTGACGCTGTTTACGACGGTGGATGGGGCGGATATGACGCTTCGGGTGTGTTCGGCGAGTGGCGCGGAGTATGCGTATTTGGTTACGAATCAGGTCATTGTGAATGAGAATGAGTACAAGGCGTCGTTTGGTGCGGATCTGGACGGGAATTTGTTGCGATTTACGGTGGACGCGGCGGCGGTTCCGGCGAATGTGTATCCGGATTTGACGTACTTTATGCAGGTGACGGGTGCGGAGATGCGGGTGACGGATGCGACGCGGCTTGTGACGAATGTGCCGAGTGGTGCTGGGTCGCTTGTTGTGCTTGACTTGGATGCGACGAAGGAGTTCCAAATTCGGATTCAGGGGAATTTGGATGGTTCGGAGTTTGTGAATCGGGTGCAGGAATTGGACGTGGAGCGTGAGAAGTATCGGGCGCATTTTGCGGAAGTGATGCATGGGTTTGAGCTCTCGCAGAACGGGTTGCAGACGTCCGAGCTCAGGAAAGTGAACGCGCTGACTTGGTGGTATACGCATAACATGTTTGTACATTATTTGGTGCCGCATGGCTTGGAGCAGTATGGTGGCGCGGCTTGGGGAACGCGAGATGTTTGCCAAGGCCCGATGGAGTATTTTATGGCGATGCAGCGCTACGATATTGTGAAGCAAATTTTGACGCGGGTGTTTTCGCATCAGTTTGATGATGATGGCAATTGGCCGCAGTGGTTTATGTTTGATGGCTACGCGAATATTCAAGCTGCGGAAAGTCACGGGGATGTGATTGTGTGGCCGCTGAAGGCTGTGAGTGATTATTTGTTGGCGACGAAGGATTATTCGATTTTGGATGTGGAAGTGCCCTATATGAGTCGCGCGAATTTCACGTATACGGATTATTCGGAGACGATTTACCAGCATTTGAAAAAGGAAATTGGCTACATTACGGATCATTTCTTGTTTGAGACGCATTTGTCGTGTTATGGCGATGGGGACTGGGATGATACGTTGCAACCGCATGATGCGCAGCTGAAAAGTAATATGGCGAGTAGCTGGACGGTGGCGCTGACGTACCAAGCGATGAAGCAGTTTTCGAAGGCTATCGAAACGGTTGACCCGGAGAAGGCTAGTGAGTTGGATGCTCTTGTGACGGGGATTGAGGCGGATTTTAATAAGTACATTTTGTCTACGGATATTATTCCAGGGTTTGTGTATATGGAAAATCCGGAGCATGTGGAGTTGATGATTCACCCGACGGATCGGAAAACGGGGATTCAGTATCGCTTGTTGCCGATGACGCGGAGTATGATTGGGGAATTGTTGACGCCGGATCAGGCAGAGGCGCATTTTCAGTTGATTAAGCGGGAGTTGCAATGTCCGGACGGGGTGCGATTGATGAATCGACCTGCGACGTATCAAGGTGGCGTGAGTACGAACTTTAAGCGTGCGGAACAAGCGGCGAATTTTGGGCGTGAGGTTGGTTTGCAGTATGTTCATGCGCATATTCGGTTCACGGAGGCGATGGCGAAACTCGGGAAGAAAGAGGAGGCTTGGCATGCGCTGGACGTGATTAATCCGATTAATTTGAAGGATGTGGTGCCAAATGCGGCGCGTCGTCAGAGCAATGCGTATTTCAGTAGTTCGGATGGCAAATTCAAGACGCGATATGAGGCGCAGGAACAGTTTGATAAGCTGAAAACGGGCGATGTAACGGTAAAAGGTGGCTGGCGGATTTATTCGAGTGGTCCGGGGATTTATTTGAATCAGCTGATTGCGAATGTGCTTGGTGTCCGCGTGGTTGGTGAGGATTTACTGCTCGATCCGGTGTTAGTGGATAATCTGGATGGGCTGGAATTTAGCTTTAGCTTTGCTGGGAAACCGGTGAAATTCTGTTATCATTTGGCGGATAACGCGCGCCGTTATGTGTTAGTTAACGGGAAAGCAGTGCCGAGCGTGCGGTCGCATAATCGTTACCGTGAAGGAGGGATGCGGATTTCGAAGTGTGATCTAGAGGCGATGCTTCGTGCGGAGGATAATGTTATTTCGATTTATGTTTAATTTTTAACAAAAAAATAAAAACGTTTCTATAAAAAGGAGAGCTTAGATGATGAAAAAGTGGATGAAGTGGACGGTTACTGCAATGGCAACGGTTGGACTTGGTGTTTTGCTGACGGGTTGCGGCGGTGCGAAGGATGATGCGGCAGATGCGGATACGGAGAAAATCGAGCTGAAGTATGCGAACTGGAATTTGGGGACGGAAAGTGATAAGAATATTGAGCGTCGGATGATTGATGCATACAACAAGGCGCATAAAGATGTAAAAATCGTGATTGATAAGAGCATTACGGGGGATGATTATCAAGGTTCGCTCACGACGGCGGCTAGCGCGGGGAAATTGCCGGATGTGTTTATGATTAATGATATTCCGAATAGCTATAAAAACGATTGGTTGCTTGATTTGACAAAAATGACGGCGGATGATAAGGATTTTGCGTCGATTTCGGATGAGATTAAGAGTACGACGAAGGTGAATGATGCGGTTGTTGCGATGCCTTTTGCGAAACATATTCTTGGTTATTACGTGAATAAGGATATTTTGGATGAGCTGAATCTGGATGTTCCGGAGCAGGGAATTAGCATTGCGGACTTTGTGAAAAATGTGAAGGCGGCGACGAATCTGGATAAGAATATTGTCGGCACGGACTCGGCACAGGCAATGATTGACTGGTATCCTGGTGCGGTCAACAAGGACATGGGCTGGTTCACATTCACGGATGGCAAATTTGCGCTGGACGGTAAAGAAATGGTTGCTGGCATGAACGCGGTGAAGGATTTGACGACGAATGGTTATTCGTACAATGATTTGACGGCGGAGCAAAAGGAAAAAATGAGCGCGGATGACTCTGGTGCTGCGTTTAAGGCGGGACAAATTGCGTTTTATTATAACGGGACGTATATGAACGCGGATTTGCAAAAGAATGCGGATTTCAATTTTGAGTTTATCGGTTTGCCGGGTGGTCGTAATGCGATTGTGAATGATTATTTGGGCATTTCGAAGAGCACGAAGCACGCGAAAGAGGCGTATGAATTCGCGAAATACATGTCTTATGGGAAAAAAGGTTTTATGGAACGAATGGCGATTTCTGAGAAGAATGGTTTGGAGTTGAGCTCACTGCCGATCACGGATGATAAAGAAGTGACGGATAAGTATTGGGAATTGGTGACGGTTCCTGGTGTGCAAACGGCGAATGAGAACTTGGCGAACGCGATGTTTGATCCGACGAAGGTCGTGCCGGGCTATATTCAAGCACGTTTTGAGGCTCCGACTGGTCTGAAGATTGGTGATGAGGAGAATGCGAATATTTGGTACGCGATTAATGAGGCGGCAAAGGGCACGATTAATTACCAGGATTACGCGAAACAGTTGCAGGAGCTAGCGCAGAAATCGTATGACGAAGCGGCGGCCGCGATGAATAATAGCAAATAACGGGAGACAGAGAGGATAGATGATGTTGAAAGCGAGACTTATGAAGAGTTTAATGGTGGTCATGATGATTGCCTCTATTGTCCCAACGCCGAGTGTATTGTCTGTTGCTGCCACGAATGATTCATCATCTGAAAACGCGATTATGGAGCCTGCTTACGGGCAGGTTCTGGCGTCGTGGAAGAAAAGCGTGAAGGACGCCGAGCTTTATACGAATGAGATGATGCCGAGTTCTTTTGAGAAGGCAACGTTGACGGGGGATACGCATGGTTACGCGGAGCGGGAAGTGGCGACGCTTGCTGGTGGAGATAGTGTGACGATTGATGTGACGGTGCCGGAGGACGGACTTTATACGATTGGTTTTGATTATTATAAGCTGAATGATGGGTTGATAAATCCGGAACTTTCGATTGCGGTTGCTGGGAAGTTCCCATTTTATGAGAGCCGTCGGATTATTGCGCCGACGATTTGGAAGAATAAGACGGCAAAATTTGAGACGAATAAGTATGGAAATGAGCTGATTCCGGAGCAGGTGGCTGTGGCGAAATGGCAGACGGGAATGGCGGAGGACCCGAATTATTTGGAAGGGGAGCCGTTGCGGTATTTTTTGAAGAAGGGTCGGAATGAGTTGACGCTTACGAATACGGCGGGTGCGATGTTGCTCGGGAATGTTCGGGTGGAGTCGCCGATTCAGACGCCGGATTATGCGGATTATCGGGAGCAGCACAAGGATGCGGAGTCGCCGCGGGAGTTGTTGACGTATGAGGCGGAGAAGCCAAAAACGAAGAATAATTCGTATACGCGACCGGTTGCGAAAAAGGATATTAGTGTGGAGCCTTATGATACGAAACGGTTATTGCTGAATACGCTGGGCGGGGATTCGTGGCAGTCGAGTGGGCAGAGCGTGACATATTCTGTGAAGGTGCCGGAGAGTGGGAGGTATCAGCTGAGCTTCAAGGTTTTGCAGGAGGATAAACCGAATTCGCCGGTGTTTCGGACGGTGAAAGTGGATGGTGCGGTGCCGTTCGCGGAGTTGGCGCATTATCGGTTTGATCCGGTGGCGAAATGGGAGAATCAGACGCTTAGTGGCAAGGACGGGAAGCCGTTTGAGGTTTATTTGGAGGCGGGGAAACATGATTTGACGTTGGTTGCGGATGCATCGCCTGTTGCGCCGATTATTTTGGATTTGAAGGCGATGATGCTTGAGGTCGGCGATTTGGGATTGTCGGTGAAGAAGTTGACGGGGAATCAGCCGGATGCTGCGCGTGATTGGAAATTGGAGGAGTATTTGCCGAATGTGACGAAGCAGTTTGATGGATGGATCGCGACGCTTAAGGCGGATCAGAAGGCGCTTGCGAAGGTGTACGGTGAATCGACGAAGCGTTCGACGGAGGGCGTGTCTTTGGCGCTGATCATGGATAAATTGAAAAAATTGAAGGCGGAACCTGATAAAATTCCGACGCGGTTAAGTGAGTTGTCGGAAGGGTCGAGTTCGGTGACGCAGGCTTTAGGGGATTTACAATCTACACTTGAAAAGCAGCCGCTGTTGATGGATCGGTTTTATGTGCATGATGGGAAGGCGGATTTGCCGAATGCGAGGGCTAGCTTTTTGAAGAAATTTGGCAGTAAGTCGAAGGAGTTCTTTGCGTCCTTTACACAGGATACATATAGTACGACGGATGTGGATGCGGACACGATTGAGGTTTGGGTGTCGCGTTCGCAGCAGTACGTTGAATTGATGCAAAATATGGCGGATAGCACATTTACGAAAAAGACTGGAAAGAAAGTCAAGTTTTCGGTGATGCCAAACGAGCAAAAACTGATTTTGGCGAATTCGGGGAATCAGCAGCCGGACGTGGCGCTTGGGGTTAGTGTTGGAACGCCTTACGAGCTCGCGATTCGTGGTGCGGCAACGGATTTGACGCAGTTTACGGATTTTAAAGAGGTGATTCGGAATTTTTCGCCGGGCGCGTTTATGCCGATGATGGTGGATAACAAGGTGTATGCTTTGCCGGAGACGCAGGATTTTTATGTGCAGTTTTATCGGAAGGATATTTTGAATAAGTTGAAAATTCCTGTGCCGGATACGTGGAATGATGTGACGGGGATTTTGCCGGAGTTGCAGCGAAATGGGTTGAGTTATTTTGTGCCGTTGTCGGGCTCGGCGGGCTCGAAACCGTTCATGTTTACCGCACCGTTTATTTATCAGTTTGGTGGGGATTTGTATGCGAAGGATGGGATGAGTGCAGCGATTGACTCGGAGGAATCGGTTGCGGGGCTTAAGTTTATGACGGATTTGTATTCGCTTTATAGTGTGCCGCTGCAGGTGCCAAACTTTTATCATTCGTTCCGCTATGGGACGCTACCGGTCGGGATTTCGAATTTTGAGACGTATGTGAAATTGATGTCGGCGGCGCCTGAGATTGCGAATTCGTGGGATATTGCGGTGCATCCGGGTGTTCCGCAGCAAGATGGATCGGTGTCGCGATGGGCTACTGGTTCGGGGCAGTCGGCGATGATTTTTGATAAGAGTAAGAAGCAGGATGAGTCGTGGGAATTGTTGAAGTGGTGGATGTCAACGAAGACGCAGAGCGATTTTGCGACGAATTTGCAGACGATTTATGGTCCGGAATATATGTGGAATACGGCAAATTTGGAGGCGTTTAAGGAATTGCCTTGGCCCGAGAAGCATAAGGAGGTTATTTTGGAGCAGTGGAAGTATTTGAAGGAGGTTCCGAAAACGCCGGGATCGTACATGTTGGAGCGGGAGATTAGTAATGTGTGGACGGATACGGTGTTTTACGGTGCGAATATTCGGGCTGCGGTGGATTCGAGTAGCATTATTGTAGACCGGGAAATCAGGCGAAAAATGGAAGAGTTTGGTTATATGAAGGACGGAAAAGTGGTAAAACCTTATATTGTTCCACAAATGGATACGGTGGAAGATTGGATGAAAACAGATGAGAAAAAATAGTGGATATTGGATTGGGATGTTTGGTACGGTTGCGTTCTTGTCACCTTACTTTATCATGTTCTTTACGTTTATTGTGGTGCCGGTTTTGGTCGCGATTCTGCTTTCGTTTACGTATTTTAATTCGATTGAGTTTCCGACGTTTATTGGGCTGAAAAATTACGTGAGTTTGTTGACGCAAGATGCTGTTTTTATGCAGTATGTGTTGCCGAATACGTTGAAATTTTCGCTGATTGTGGGTCCTGGCGGGTATTTGTTGTCGTTTTTGACGGCGTGGTTATTGGCGCAGATTCCGCACAAGCCGCGGACGTTTTTGGCGCTGATTATGTATACGCCTTCGATGACTGCGGGTGTAGCGATGACGGTTTTATGGGCGATTATTTTTAGTGGGAATGCGTCGGGGTATATCAACAGTATTTTGTTGCGGTTGAATCTGATTGTGGAGCCGATTCAGTTCTTGCAGTCGCCGGATTATTTGATGAATATTATGATCGTGGTTTCGCTCTGGAGTAGTATGGGTGTGGGGTTCTTGGCGATGTTGTCGGGGATTTTGAACATCAATCCGGAGGTGTATGAGGCGGCGTATATTGATGGAATTAAGAACCGTTTTCAGGAGATTATTTATATAACGATTCCGTCGATGAAGCCGCAGATGTTGTTTGGCGCGGTGATGGCAGTTGTGGGGACGTTTCAGGCGGGGGCCATTGGTGTGGCGCTTTCTGGGACGAATCCGACGCCACAATATGCGGGGCAGTTGATGGTGAATCATATTGATGATTATGGTTTTATTCGGTATGAAATGGGTTACGCGGCGGCGATTTCGGTGTTATTGCTCGTGATTGTGTACTTGTTTTCGCGTGTGGCAATGAAGTTATTTGGTGAAAAAAGTTAAAGAGGGGGAACGATGAATGGCTTCTTTTCAAGGGACGCAGATCAATCCGAAAAAGTTTCATAAGAGTCAGTTGAAGTTTTATGCGCTGCTGATTCCGATTGCGATTATTATGGGTTTGCCGCTGATTTATATTTTTAATCATGCGTTTAAGCCGCTGGATGAGTTGTTTGCTTATCCGCCGCGCTTTTTCGTACAGAAACCAACGATGCAAAATTTTACGGATTTGTTTAATAGTGCGAATTTGGGGGCAACTCCGATGGCGCGGTATTTGTTTAATAGTATTGTCGTGAGTTTATCGGTGATGGGGCTGACGATTGTGGTGAGCACGATGGCGGGTTATGTGTTGTCGAAAAAGCAGTTTCGGGCGAAAAAAGTGCTTTTTGAGATGAATACGTTGGCGTTGATGTTTGTGTCGATTGCGGTCGCGATTCCGAAGTATATTGTGATTGAAAAATTGGGATTGATTGATAGTTTTTGGGTGCATATCTTGCCGATGTTGGCGCTTCCAGTAGGGTTGTTTTTAGTGAAGCAATTTGTGGATCAGATTCCGGATGAGCTGATTGAGGCGGCGAAAATGGACGGGGCGAATGATTTTCAGGTGTATTGGAAGGTTATTTTGCCGATGATTAAGCCGGCGATCGCGACGGTTTCGATTTTAGCTTTTCAGGCGGCTTGGAATAATGTGGAGGCCTCGGATTTATATATTAATAATGAAAACTTGAAGACTTTTGCCTTTTATATGAGTACGTTGACATCGACGCAAGGGAATACGGTGGCGGGACAAGGGATTACGGCTGCGGCGACGTTGTTGATGTTTATTCCGAACTTGATCATCTTTATCTTTATGCAAAAACAAGTGATGGATACGATGGCTCATTCGGGTATTAAATAGCGGCAGAGAGCGAGGAAATCAATGGGGAACTACTTGAAATACGCCATATTATTGCTGTTTGTGAGTCTCGTTCTTTGGCCTGCGCGTGCGGTTCACGGGGAGACGGCTTACAAAACGTATACGTCGTCGGTGGATGGTGATTTGATTGAGATTCAGACGGCGTATGAGGCGTTTGACGTGATAACGAATGCGAAAATTGGCAAGTTAGAGGATATTTTGATTGACGGGGATCGGCTTTATTTGGTGGATTCGGACGCGAAACGTGTGCTTGTGACGGATTTGGACGGGAATGTGTCGCGTTCTTTCGGGGAGCAGGTGCTTGGAAAACCGACGGGCATTGCGCGGGATGCGAATGGTGATTTGTATGTGGCGGATAGCGTGAAGGAGAAGGTTTTCCGATTTTCGGAGGATGGTGCGTTGATCCGGGAATATGGCAGGCCTGTGGAGCCGTTTTTTGGGAAGCGTGAGCCGTTTAAGCCGGTGAAATTGTCGGTGGATGTGCGGGGGAATTTGTACATTATTGGCGAGGGTGCGTCGAACGGCGTGATTCAGCTGAATAAGGATGGCGATTTTCTCGGGTATTATGGCGCGAACATGGCGGAGAGGACTTTTTTCCAGAAGTTTAAGGATGCGGTGATGTCAGACGCGCAAAAGGGGAAGACGTTGATGAATGTTCCGGCGGCTTCGACGAATATTGATATTGATGGGAATGGGATTGTGTACACGGTGACGGCGACGGAACAGGCTGGCGCGATTAAGAAATTGAATATCGCGGGGCAAAATATGTTGGCGGCGGAGGCGATGTTTCAGCCGGAGGGCGCGATTGATATCGTTTCTGGGACGCAAAATAATTTCTATGTGTTGACGGCTAGCGGGCGGGTTTTGGAGTATGATAGCTTGGGAAATTTGTTGTTTGCGTTCGGGAGCAAGGAGTCGAATGCGCAGCGTTTGGGGATTTATAAGGACCCGACGGCGCTTGCTGTGGATGCGGACGGGACGCTTTATGTGACGGATTCGGAGGCGCAGGTGGTGCATAAATTGCAGACGACGGCGTTTGCGAATGAGGTGCACCAAGGCTTGATGCTGTTCGAGGATGGTCGCTACGTGGAGAGTGAGAATTATTGGCGGGAAGTTTTGAAGCTGAATTCTTCGTTTGTGTTGGCGCGTGTGGCGATGGGCGAGGCGCATTATAAGCAGGAACAATATGCGGACGCGAAACAGGCCTTTTTGATGGCTAAAAATAAGCCGGGTTATTCGGACTCGTTCTGGGAGCTGCGGCAGCAATGGTTGGAGCGAAATTTGGCGGGCTGGTTGTTCGCGTTTTTGATTGGGCTAGTGGCGTTTTTTGTTTTGCGACGCTGGCACCGGAAAAAAGGGATTTTTGCGAAACCATTGGCGTATTTAGGTAAGTGGTCGCAGGTGAAATTAATACGGGAACTTGGATTATTATTCAAGGTTTTCCGGCATCCGATTGATACATTTTATGAGATTAAGCGGATGGGACGGGCGTCGGTGGCTTCGGCTTCGATTTGGTACGGTGTGCTGATTGTCGAGTTTATTTTGTTCCAATATCAGGTCGGGTTTATTTTTAATTCGGAATTGGTGGAACGGGTGTCTATTTTCTTGTTGGTAGTTGTGCTAATCGCTGTTCTGGCGCTGTTTGTGGTCATGAATTACTTGATTAGTACGATTAACGAGGGGGAAGGTAGTTTTCGGAATGTGTATATCGCGACGGTTTATGCATTGGCGCCGTTTATTGTGCTGATTGTGCCGATTATTCTCGTTTCGAATGTGTTGACGATTAATGAAGGATTTATTTATGAGTTTTCGCTGAGTATTGCGATTTGGTGGTCGGCGATTTATCTCGTGATTATGGTGCGGGAGATTCATAATTTTACGTTTTGGGAGACGGCGAAGAATATTTTGCTGACGGTTTTTGCGAGTTTGATTATGGTCGCGGTCGGTTATATTCTGTTTCTTTTATTCAATCAGTTGTATGAGTTTGTCTATTCGATATTGCAGGAGGTGCTAGCGCGTGTTTAAGAAAATACTGATGATTTGTGCTGTTCTTATCCTAGCGATACCAGTAGTTAAGGCGTTTGCGCAAGACGAGGAAAAGGTGACGCCGACTGTCGCAAAAGTGGAGCAGACGAGCGGTTCTGTGACGCAAAAGGAGGTCATTAGTAAGCCTGTCGTGAATAAAAATGCAGCGCTTGATGGTTTTGATAAGGTGGCAGAGAATGCGAATTTGGCGTTGTATGTGCATCCGGATTCGCTTGCAATCAAGGTGCGAAACCGGGCGAGTGGTTATGTGTGGAGCTCGACGCTTGATGGGATGTCGCAGTATCGCTTGAATCAGTCGTGGAAGGATTTTGTGGATTCGGCGATTACGATGGATTATTTGAACGCGCAGGGCAAGAAGAAGCGGGAGAGCTTGACGGCGAACGGGGCGCGGGTGATGTTGCGTGATGTGACGGATGGTTTTGAGGCGACGATTACGTTTCGGTCGCGGATTAAGATGAACTTGAAGGTGACGCTGGCTGAGGACGGTGTGCATGTCGCGATTCCTGATGGCAAAATTGTCGAGCCTGGCAAGGTGCAAATTTTGGCGGTGAATGTGTATCCGTTTTTAGGGGCTACGAAGGACGCGGAGGTTTCGGGGTACATGTTCATTCCGGATGGCTCGGGCGGCTTGATTCGCTATGAGGACACGGGGGTCAAAATGGATGCGCCTTATAGTGCGGCGATTTATGGCACGGATGTTGGCGTGACGCCGGTAACGGTTGCGCCGGATACGAATGCGGGCTACGTTGCGAGTGTGCCGGTGTTTGGCATGGTGCACGGGGTTGGGCAAAATGGGATGTTGGCGGTCGTTGAAAAGGGTGCGGAATATGGCGAAATTACGGCTTATAAAGCGGGGTTATCGACGGATTTCAACTGGATCACTGCTGGATTTACATATCGTTCTGTGTATAAGCAACCGACGAGCAAAACGGGTGGCAAGGCGATTGAGCTGTATCAGGATGCGCGGAATCGCTTTGATATTGGCTTGACGTATCGGTTCTTGGATGGCGTGGACGCGGATTATGTCGGGATGGCAAAAAGTTATCGGGCGTATTTGGCGGAGCAGAAGGTGTTGGTGCGGGCGCACGAGTCGGGTCCGGTAATGCGACTGGAATTCCTTGGCGGGGAGACGAAGCCGGGATTGTTTCGGGATTCGGTTGTGGTGATGACGCCGGTTGCGGATTTGACGCGGCACGTGACGGCGCTTGGTAATGAGGGCGTGGATGATTTGCTGGTCGTGTATCAGGGCTGGAATCATGGCGGTTTAAGTGCGTCGTGGCCGAATAAGTTTCCGTTTGAGAAGAAGCTGGGCAGTGATGCGGAGTTGGCGGACGTGATGAAGGCGCTTGATGAGCGGAATGTGCCACTCTATTTCCAGACGGATTATACGACGGCGTATGAGGAGGCGAAAGGCGTTGATGCTAGTGCGTTTGCGAAGCAGATTAATACGAAGACGATCGAGCGGGATGTGGATGGTAATGTGGTTTATTCGCTGCTTCCGGATGGTGCTTTGGAGCTTGCGAAGGTGGACGCGGAGGATTATGTGGGAAATAGTATGACACATTTGGCGGTGGCGAATTCGGCGAGTATGCTTTATTCGACGCATAATAGTGGACATAGTTTTTCGCGGTCGGAAAGCATGGCGAAAATGCAGGCTGTGCTAGCGGAATTACACAAAAATGCGAAGGCGAAAACGGCTTTGTATCAGCCGAATGACTATGCGTGGAAACATGCGACGGCGTATTTGGATATGCCGATGGGGACGTCTGAATATATTTATGAGTCGGACGCGGTGCCATTTTTGGCGATTGTTTTGAAGGGGTATATGGATTTTTATGCGCCGTATTCGAATTTTTCGGCGAGTCAGACGGAGGATTTGTTGCAGTTAGTGGATTTTGGAGCGTTTCCGTCGTTTTATCTGACGAGTGAGGGTTCGTATGCGCTTGCGAAGACGCCATCGAAGGATGTGTATACGTCGCAGTTTAGCAACTGGAAACCGGAGATTAAGGCGAAGTATGAGGCGATTGCTGGTGTGGCGGAAGCGACGAGTGGTGCGACAATCGAGCGTCGGGATATTGTGACGCCAGGCGTTGTGTGTGTAACGTATTCGAACGGGACGCGGGTTGTTGTGAATTATACGAAGGCGGATTATGTTTTTGGAAATAAGACGGTTGCTGCGAAGGATTTTGCGGTTTTGAAAGGAGATAACTGACGTGTTGGCATTTTTGAAGGGACGGAGTAAGGATAGCGTTGGTTATTTGTTTATTTTGCCGTGGATTGTGGGATTCCTTGTTTTTACGGCGTTTCCGATCATTTATTCGATTTATTTGAGCTTTTTTAAGGTTACGATCACGACGAAGGGAATTCAGACGGTATTTGTGAAATTTCAGAACTTCCAGCAGGCTTTCACGGGTGATATTGATTTTTTGAACAAGATATGGCGTTTTACGAAGGAAATATTTATTGCGGTACCGTTAATCGTGATTTTAGCGCTGATTATTGCGATTTTGTTGAATCAGGATATTAAATTCCGCGGTTTTTTCCGAACGATTTTCTTTTTGCCGGTCATTATTGCGAGTGGACCTGTGTTGCAAAAATTGATGGGACAAGGGGTTACGTCGATTCCAGGCGTGCAGGAATCGTTTATTTACCAGATGGCGGCGGAGAATAGTGATTTCTTTTTAGCGCCGACATTAATGTATATTTTGGATAATACGGTCGTGTTGTTGTGGTTTTCGGGTGTGCAGATTTTGATTTTCATTGCGGCGCTACAGAAGATGGATCCGCAGGCGTACGAGGCCGCAAAGATAGATGGGGCCTCGACGTGGGAGATTTTCTGGAAGATTACATTGCCGTCGCTTTACCCGATGATTTTTGTGAATATCATATACACGACGGTGATGTATTCGGTGTCGACGCTGAATCCGGTCATCGATCATATTAAAGTAAACATGTTCAAATTACAGAGCGGTTTTGGCTATTCATCGGCGTTATCGTGGATTTATTTTGTGATTATATCCCTGATTTTGCTCATAATGGCGGCGGTCGTTATGTTCTTTAACCGGAAGAAATAGCGGAGGTGCAAGGCATGGAGAAGGTATTGAAAAAGAGAGAGTCACGCTGGATCAAGACGAAGCGATTTCTGCTAGGAATGAACGGGATGGACGGTTTCTTGATGAAAGTCGTGATTTATGGTTTGTTGATTGGGATCGGATTTGTATTTTTATACCCGATATTATACATGGTTTCGTATAGTTTTAAGGATTTGGATGATTTGCTGAATGCGTCGGTAAGTTGGATTCCGTCGAAGTGGTACGTCGGGAATTTTGAGCGGGCGTATGAGGTTTTGGATTATATGAAAACGTTTGGGCAGACGCTGATTGTGGCGATTTTGCCATCGGTTTTGCAAATGTTTGTGGCGGCGGTTGTGGGTTATGGCTTCGCGCTGTACAATTTTCGGGGGAAGAATGTGTTGTTGGTGCTTGTGCTCGCGACATTCGTGATTCCGCCGCAAGTGACGGTGATTCCGCGTTATATCTTATTTAACGAATTCGGGATGTTGGGCAGTATTTCATCATACGCATTGCCGGCGATTCTGGGGCAGGGGCTCAATAGTGCGATCTTTATTTTGATTTTCTACCAGACGTTTCGGGCGATTCCGAAGTCATTGGTGGAGGCGGCGCGGCTGGATGGTGCGAACGAATTCAAGATTTTCTACCGTATCGGGCTGTCGATGGCGACCTCGGCGTTCATCATCACGTTCCTGTTTTCGGTCGTGTGGTACTGGAACGAGACGTATTTGGCATCGATTTATTTCGGCGATTCGCTGACAACATTACCACTGCAACTGCAAAAATTTGTGGCGGCGTATAACAATATGTTCCCGGCTGGACAAGGCGGGGCGGCGCTTTCAAGCATAAATGAAGGCATCGAACTGGCGGCGACGTTGTTGACGATTATCCCGCTGCTCATTATTTATTTCATCGCGCAAAAATGGTTTGTGCAAAGTATCGATAAATCAGGTATAACTGGAGAATAAGGGAGGAAAATGACGTGAATCGAGAAGATATCTTAAATATAGAAGCAAAGGGGTGTTTTGACTTCTTTTGGAATGAGGCGAATACGGATCCGGCTAGCCCAGGTTTTGGCTTGATTCGTGATAATACGGCGGCGGACACGCGGGATTTTGCGAGTATTGCTTCGGTCGGTTTTGGGCTGAGTGCGATCGTGATTGGTATTGAGCGGGAATGGATTACGTTTGAGGAGGGCAAAAAGCGGGTTTTGGGGACGATGAAGACTTTTTGGAACCATGCGGAGGAAACGGAGGGCTTTTTCTATCATTTTCTCGATATGAATACGGCGAAAAAATATGAGGCGTCGTATGATTGTGCGTCAATCATTGATACGTCGTTGTTCTTGAATGGGGCGCTCACTGTGGCGGAGTATTTTGGTGGGGAAATTGAGGCGCTTTTTGAGAAGATTTATAAGCGTGTGGATTGGACAAAATACTATAATGAGGCACAAAATCAGTATTTTATGGGGTATAACCCGGAAACGGGCGGCTTCGGGGCTTGGGATATGTATGCGGAACAGATGATGCAGTATATTCTGGGTGTGGCTTCACCGACGCATGGTGTTCCGGCGCGGATTTATGACGGTTTTGAGCGGAGTTTGTCGACGTATGGGGACTACACGTTTTATAACTCGCCGGGCGGGCCGCTTTTTACGCACCAATTTTCGCATGCGTGGTTTGACTTTCGGGATGTGCGGGATGCGGATGGTGTGGATTGGTTTGCGAACTCGGTGGCGGCGACGCTTGCGCAGCGGCAGTATGCGATTGATAATCCGGATGGGCGTGTGGGATATCATGCGAATTCGTGGGGTGTGACGGCGTGCCAGGGGCCGAATGGTTATATTGCTTACGGGACGCCGCCTTATAAAGAAGGGATTATTCCGGAGGGCAACGATGGGACGATTGCGCCTGCTGCGGCTGCTGGTTCGATCGCGTTTACGCCGAAAGAGTCGCTGGATATGATGGTGTATTTGTATGAAACGATGCCGGAGCTTTGGGGCAGATACGGGATGCGTGACGCTTACAATTTGGAGGGCGAGACGGCTTGGTTTGCGGATCGTGTGATTGGGATTGATAAGGGCGTGACGCTACTCATGATTGAAAATTACCAAACGGGACTGATTTGGGAGCTTTATGGACGGAATCATTATGTGAAAAAGGCGGCGGAGATGCTTGGTTGGGAAAGGGTGAACGCATGATTGAGTTAGTGGAACGGCAGATTCGGATTGACGGTAAGGCGGTGCTCGTGATGTGTGGCGAGATTCATTATTTTCGCCTAGCGCGTGAGGACTGGGAGGATCGGATTGTGAAATTGAAGGAGGCGGGATGCAACGCGGTGGCGTCTTACATTCCGTGGATTTGCCATGAGCCAGTGCGAGGTCAGGTGGATTTGACGGGGGCGACGCGTGCGGAACTTGATTTGGGCGCTTTCATCGATTTATGCGCGAGTCATGCGTTGTACTTTTTCGCGCGACCGGGTCCGTTTATTATGGCGGAGATGAAGAACGAGGGGATTCCGTATTGGGTGTATGACGAGATTCCTGAGGCGATTCCGGTTGGTTGGGACGCGGTGGAGCCAACGACGCCGACGCTGGATTATTTGGCGCCGCGCTTTCTTTCGGCTGCTGAAAACTGGTATCGTGAGGCGCTGGCGGTCATTGCGCCGCGTACATATCCTAATGGAGGGAATGTGATGGCTCTACAGTTGGATAATGAAATCGGGATGCTGTCCTGGGTTTCCAATACGCCGGATTTGACGGACAACGTGTTGGCGGACTTCGCGAGCTGGTTGGATGGCAAAACAGAGCATGGTTATCCGTTCGAGACGGCGGATATTGCTAAAAATCCAGCCCTGATTCGGTCTCCAAAAGAGGACTACTCCGCAAAATTGCATCAGGATTTGGGATACTACATGCGAGACAGGTTCCGCCGCTACGTCGAAACACTACGAAACTACGCGGAAAACTTTGGCGTGACGGGAATCCCGTTCGTCGTCAACATTCACGGAACCGGCGGCGGACGCGGCTATACTTTTCCGATTGGGATTAGCCAACTCTATGAGAGCTACACACACGAAGCGGGTTACCTGCCAGGCTCGGACATTTATTTCGGCGATTTTACGATGGAAAATTTTCACGATCTCCATCTTATTAACGCGTTCATGACGGCGACGAATCGCGATGGACAACCAATAACTTCCGTCGAATTCAACTGTGGCGATGGGAATTTTGGCGATAATCTCGGTGGTCGTTATGACGTTTCGGCGGCTGATCTAAAGGCACGGCTCTGCGTCGCGCAAGGCAATCGACTCATCAACTACTATCTCATGGCTGGCGGCTACAACTACGAAATGGCGGAAAACCGTCCAGACGGCAACAATCGCATTGCCATCACCGGTGAACGTCACGGCTTCGCGGCCCCAATCAGCCCAGAAGGCGAGCTCAATTACACCTATCCGCGCATGGCCGAATCAATCCAGACCATCATCGCGCTCGGCGACAAGCTCGCAGCAATGGATGAAGAACACGACGCGCTCCATTTCGCGTTTATTCCCGATTACTACATGACCGAATACAGCTACCCGTCAAGCACTGCGGCCCAAGCGATCAAGCAGAACATCGAAGCTAACCGTGCCTCAGGAAGTTGGGATATCGTCGCCAAGTCACTGCTCCTAAACAGCTACCGATTCGGCTCCATCGACATCCAGAACCGCGAATTCGACGCGCAGCAGCACCCAGTCATCGCCCTACCATGCGCCCGCTATCTCGCCCGCGACATCCAAGAACGGCTCGTCACCTACCTCGAAACCGGCGGCGCCCTCTTCATCTACGGCGAACTCCCGCTCTACGACATGGAAGGCGCCCCGTGTAAAATTCTAACCGAAGCACTCGGCGCAACCTACCAAGAAACCAAGAACGATCACGGCTACAGCCTCTCCATCACCGGCGAAAATTGGTGCAGAGAAAAACCAGAAATCCGCACCCATCACGCCCAACTTTTCAGCCTAGAAAAAGGTACCGCGATCCTAAAAGAAAAACAAGGTGACGGCATCTGTGGCATCGAAACCAAGGTGGGCAAAGGTCACGCGATCGCCATCACAACCGCCTATCGCGGCGACATCGACTTCATCCAGACAGCATTCACGAGGCTTGGCGCACCGCCCATGCTGGCACACGATTACCCCCATCACGGCATCGTCACAACAACGACAAAAAACGCGCAAAACGAACGCTTCGTGCACCTGCTCAACCTAGATGGCATGGAAAAACAGTTCCGCCTCACAGAACAAGATGCCCCACTTTTTGGCGGTAATCCAATCACACTCGGCGCCAAGTCAGGCCTCATTTTGCCACTTCAAATGCAACTAGGCCCAACGTTTATCGAATATAGCACAGCAGAAGTCATGTCTTATAATGAACAAGAAATCAGGCTGCGCGTACTACAACCAGAAGCGACAATCTGCATCCAAACAACGCAGCACATACGAGAATCAAGAAACTACACAATAACGAAAAAGTTAGGAAGTACAATACTTCACATCAAAACACGAGGAAAATTAAAAATCCAGTTCGATAAATAAGATCAAATTCCCATCTTACTTAGATTCGAGTCAATGAATCTAAGTAAGTTTTTTTGCGTTTTGAACGAACTTAATATTTCTCTAGAACAACAATCATAAAGAAAAAATAGCGCTAGGATCCTATTTGAAACAATACTAGGCCACCTCTGAATGTAACAAAATATACACAAACAAGCTCAAACACAACCTTCCATAAGAAAAATCATTCTCTCAGAAGAATAAAACCCCAAAAATCGCTCTCCCACAACAATAAACCACCGAAAACAACATTTCGCAAATGGGTATATACTAGGTTTATTCCAACAGGAGGACAACAGCAAAACGAACTTTTAAAACAAAGAAGGTGGAGACTATGAAAAAGAAAATTTTAACGTTTATGCTTATTGCAACGATACCCATGGCCAGTTTTTCAGGATTAACAAAAGCAGAGACAACAGAATCTAACCAAGTGGAGGAAGTGCAAGGCAGCGACAACATAGAGACCTCCCCAATAATAGATAAGACAGAAGAAACAAAAACAGAAGAAGTACAGCAATCGGCCACAGGCAGTAAATCGGAAACACCAAAACTAAAAGGCAAACTCAAAGCCGACGCACCACTTGCCATTGCCAATCCACAAACCTTTGTTTTAGGTACAGATTTAACCAAGGTTGACCCAAAAACTTTTGTAAGCAATGTTGCCAATAATGGCGTCAACATGAAGATAGAGTACGTCACGAAGCCAGCGACAAATCTAGTCGGTGTATATTCAACCACGGTGAAAGTGACGGATCTTAGTTCGCAAGCAATGCAGACTATTGATGTTCCAACAACTATTCAATTTGGAGATACAATCTTTACGAGGTCAGGATATGCTAATGAAGGACTTTCAGCATTAACCCTTCATCATGGTGCAACTCCTTATATAACGAATACAGCGGGTGTCACTAGTGGTAAAGGTGTTTACCCAATCACAGGTGCCGCGAGAATAATTTATACGAGCAGTGTGCAATCGATAACCACTGATCATAAAGTTGGCACACCTTATTTTAGTAAAAGTGCAAGGGGGGATGACACAAGCAATGAGTTTTGTCAGTCTTTCAATACACCTGTTAATGTTGCGTACGGAGATATTATTTCTGTCTACACGCTTACTGGAAATACTCCTACATCGTTACCAAGTACTACTGCAACCTCACTCGATGGTGCTCAATCCTTGTCAACAGGAACCCACTATTTCGAAATCACCCCAACCGGCTACAAAGAAGTCATGAAATCATCAGCAACAGCAAAAACAGTAACAGCAGAACTCGGCGCAAAAGTTACACCAAAAGATTGCGTCACACTTCCAGCAAGCGGTACTTTCACCGTCTCCGATACGTTTATCCAAGCACCAGACTTAAAGAAGGTCGGCACAAGCCAAGTACAAGTCGAAGTTCGCGAACAATTAGATTCCGGCCAATATATTAGTAGTACAGTTACTAGTTCTGTGACAATCAACGCAGATACAACGCCTCCAACAGCAGATACAGTTACTCAGAAAATAACAAAAAATGCGGCTATTCCAGCACCTGAAACTTTTCTAACGAATATTCATGATGACGCAGACGACTACACATCAAACAAAATCAACATTAGCTATGTGACAGAGCCGACAACGACTGAGTTAGGTGCAAGAACTTGTCAAATTGCTCTAACAGATAGTGCAGGAAACGTAGCATACAAAGATGCAACATATTTTGTTGGCGACGAGACTACTGTATCAAATGATCAATATGGTCTCCGCGCTGAACCGGTTGTGATCAAGCAAAGTGAACTAACAGGTAAAACAGCAACCGAAAAAGAAACATTGATTCGCGAACGATCGAACGTTCAAGGATGGGATATTGAAGCCACAAAAGAAGTTAGCGATCAAGTGGCGCTTTCAAGTACAGACATTGCGAACCTCCCGACAAAGGCGAGCACAACAGAAAATTATACGGTGGCTATGTCCCTAGGAAATCTAACAACTGACATTGCAGTAACCGTAACAGATGATGTCACATTCGCCTTCAACGCCACGCCAGACCCACTCAATTTTGAGTCAACAGAGATGATAGGCGACGAAGTTACGATAGATCGCACGAATCCAAACTGGAACATCCAAGTCAAAGATACCCGCAACAATGGTAGCAACTGGTCTATCACAGCGACCGTTAATGGTCCCTTCAAAGACAACTCTGACCCAGACGCAAAACAACTTCATAACGCTTTAACTTATACAAAGGGAAGCACCGAAACTCAAATTTTAGACAATCAAGCTTTTGCATTTTACGAAGGTCAATCGAATGAAGCATCTATTAAAACTATCGAATCCACAAAAGATCAAGGTTTTCGTATGAAAATAAACCCAACAGGCGTGAAAGCAGACGCAGAATATCAAACAAGCATTACATGGACACTGAACGATACGCCATGAGTTTTGAAAATAACCTTAAAGGATGTGATGGCGAGGAAAATCTCAGGATATTTCTTAACATTGTAGGATAAGCATCAGATGCAAGACCAAGTGATCTCGGGATAGCTTCATCAAATCCTGGCACTTCGAAGGAGAACTTTCACATGACAATCAAAAAATTCGCGGTAATCGGTTTAGTAACAATTTCAGCAGTAGCAGCAACAATCGGTATGGGTACACAAGCATCAGCAGCAGAAGTTGGCTCATTAACAACAGATAGCAAAGTAAAATTCACAAAACAAGCGGAAGATACGATTATCCCTCCAGTAAACCCAATCGATCCTGACCAACCGCTTGATCCAGATGCGGAAGTAACACCAGGAACTGGCGGACCGTTAAGCATCGGTTACGTCTCTGAATTCGACTTCGGTACACAAGAAATTTCTGGTGAAACGAAAACATACAACGCAAAATTAGATAAAGTCAAAGTTGGCGGCGAATACGTTGACGTACCAAATAACGTGCAAGTAGCGGATAACCGTGGTAACAACGCAGGTTGGAATTTGACAGTCGCGCAAAATGGCCAATTAAAAGACGGTTCTGCCCGTAATCTAGAAGGTGCAGAAATCGCCATTACAAAAGGTACTGCCGTAACGAAAACGGGAACAGGCGTAACCGCTCCAACCGTGAATCAATCGATCAAATTAAATCCAAACGGTACAGCGTCCATGGTTATGAACGCAACAGCCAATCAAGGTATGGGTCAATGGGTGGATAAATTCGGAGCAGATAACACAGCCGCAGCAGACGCCGTGACACTAACAGTACCAGGTAAATCAGCGAAATATGCCGATTCAGATTATGCAACAACACTAACTTGGACACTTTCTGACACACCACAATAATAAAAAAATGAAAATGCGTATCGAAAATCTGATGTTAGATTCTTGATACGCATTTTTTTCCTGTTTAAGGATACATAATTGAGAAAATGCTATTTTAATTGATAAAAATAAAATCCATGTAAAAAAAGAATCCGCTATCAATAATTAAATCCGTTGCTATAGAATGATTTACAGCTTTGGGAATAAGTCAAGTCAAAATTACATTGACTTCAAAACAATAAACATTATAATTAACCATTGACATTCTAACGAAACAAGGTGATAATTTTAAGTGTGTAGTTTCACATAATAGGAAATTTAAAGGAGGAAATACAATGTCATTAATAGGTAAAGAAATAGAAGAATTTGCTGCTAAAGCCTTCCATCAAGGTGAATTTATAGATGTTTCATCGGAAAGTTTCAAAGGAAAATGGGGCGTGGTCTGCTTTTACCCGGCCGATTTCACCTTTGTTTGCCCAACTGAACTAGAAGATTTGCAAGATCAATATAAAACGTTGCAAGAGCTGGGTGTAGAAGTTTACTCCGTTTCAACAGACACACACTTCACGCATAAAGCATGGCATGATTCTTCAGACGCAATTGGTAAAATCGAATATATCATGATTGGCGACCCGACACATAAAATCTCACGTATTTTTGACGTGCTAGATGAAGAAGAAGGTTTGGCGAATCGTGGAACATTTATCATCGATCCAGATGGTGTTGTTCAAACAATCGAAATTAACGCAGACGGTATTGGTCGCGACGCCAGCACTTTAGTGGATAAAATCCGTGCTGCACAATACGTACGAAACAATCCAGGCGAAGTTTGTCCCGCAAAATGGAAAGAAGGCGCGGATACGCTGAAACCAAGCCTAGACTTAGTAGGTAAAATCTAAAAATGGCATTAGATCAAGAAATTAAAGCGCAACTAGCGGGCTATCTGGATTTACTAGAACAAAACATTGTTCTAAAAGTAAGCGTCGCAACAGATGAAAACTCGCAAAAACTACTGGAATTCGTCACGGAAATTGCGGACATGTCTCCAAAAATCCGCTTAGAACATGGTTCACTATCCAGAACACCGAGCTTCAGCGTCGAACGTGAAAACGAAGACTTCGGCATTGCTTTTGCGGGGATTCCGTTAGGTCACGAATTCACTTCACTAATTTTGGCGTTGCTACAAGTCAGTGGTCGTCCGCCGAAAATCAGTGAAAATCTCGCTGCCCAAATCAAAAGAATCAACAAACCGCATCATTTTGAGTCTTACGTAAGTTTGACGTGTCACAACTGCCCAGACATCGTGCAGGCGCTTAATATCATGAGCGTGCTGAATCCTAATATCTCGCACACGATGATCGAAGGCGGCATGTTTAAAGACGAAGTGGAAGCGAAAAACATCATGGCTGTACCGACAATTTTTGAAAATGGCGTTTTATTTGGAAGTGGCCGCATGACGATCGAGCAAATCATCATCAAAATCGTTGGTGAAGCAGATGCCTCCGAATTTGAAGCGAAAGATCCGTTCGATGTCCTCGTAATCGGTGGCGGTCCAGCAGGTGCTAGTGCTGCGATTTATGCCGCGCGCAAAGGGATTCGCACTGGAATTGTAGCAGATACGTTTGGCGGTCAGGTACTAGAAACGCTAAGCATCGAGAATGTGATTGGAACGAAATATACAGAAGGTCCAAAACTGATTGCGCAGATTGAAGAACACGTGAACGAATACGGCGTGGATGTGATGAAACAAGTGCGCGCTAAAAGCATCACGAAGAACGAAAACGTGGAAGTCACACTCGAAAATGGCGCTGTTTTAACGACTAAAACGGCGATTATCTCGACGGGTGCAAGATGGCGTAATATCGGCGTTCCTGGTGAACAGGAGTTCAAAAATAAAGGTGTTGCCTATTGTCCACACTGTGACGGTCCGCTTTTTGAAGGGAAGAATGTCGCTGTCGTTGGCGGTGGAAACTCTGGTATTGAGGCGGCGATTGACCTCGCTGGTACGGTGAAACATGTGACTGTGCTTGAATTTATGCCGGAACTAAAAGCCGATGATGTTTTGCAGAAGCGTCTTTATTCCTTACCGAATGTCACTGTTTTGAAAAATGTACAGACGAAAGAAATTACAGGGCAGGACAAAGTGAACGGCGTTACGTATGTGAACCGCGAAACAGGCGAAGAAGTTCACGTTGATGTAGAAGGCATCTTCATCCTGATTGGTCTAGCTCCGAACACGGAATGGCTGGGAGACGATATCGAGCGCAATAAAATGGGCGAGATTATCACGAATAAACACGGCGAGACAAGCGTTCCCGGCATATTCGCGGCTGGGGATTGCACGGACAGTGCCTATAAACAAATTATCATTTCAATGGGTTCAGGCGCTACCGCAGCACTTGGCGCATTCGATTATATGATACGAAATTAAAAAAAGCTATCGATCTGCAACGTTTTGAAGTTGTAGGTCGGTAGTTTTTTGCGGTTCTCCAAAAGTGGATTCTCGTGGTATACTGAATAAAAATGTATGAGCTAAAGGAGAAACGAGATGGCAGATGTAATCATAGTTGGAGATGGCGGTCATAGCAAAGTTGTTCGGGAATGCTTGGAGCAGCAAGGTGTCGACACGATTATCGGAATTTTAGACAACAAATATACGAGTTACGAAAAAAATGGGGCGCAATTTCGAGCTCCGTTTGACGATTTTGAGCAGTACAAAAAGGATACGACATTGTGGTTCATCGCTATTGGTGATAATAAGGCGCGTGCGGGAGTTGCGGCTAAATTGGGTGATGTGCGGTATGCAACGATTATACATCCGACGGCGATTATTTCGAAGGCGGCGACGATTGAACCGGGCACTGTTATTATGCCGTTAGCGGTGGTCCAGCCAGATAGCGTTATTGGCGCACATACGATTATTAATACAGGCGCGATTGTGGAGCATGACGTGATTATTTCCGAGGCAGCGCACGTTTCACCAAGGGCTACGGTAACAGGAGGCGTCAAAATTGGGACGGGTGTTCATGTTGGGGCTTCGGCGGTTGTGAATCCAGGGGTGGATTTAGGCGCATATTCTGTGATTGGAGCGGGCGCAGTGGTTGTTGGTGATACGGAAGCCGGGATGACGTATGTTGGGGTGCCAGCGAGGAAGTTGGAGCGATGAGGGCATTGTTTAAGAAGTTGAATGATTTTGATGAGGAGCATCCTTATTTGGGTGTCTTGATAGCAGCAGTTGTGGGTAGTGTGATAGGTATTTTGATAGAATATGTAGTAAATGGTGATTTTGTAAAATCGGGATTTTATGGGGTGTTATTTTTTAACGCTGGATGGTTATTATATGCTAGGAGAAGAGTGAAAAAAAAGAGGAGTTCATAATGTGGCAATCATGCACGCGGGAACGCGCCGATTTTTTTTGGTATCATAGCCTTCATATCTAGCTTTGTTGTGGTTCTTGGAAAGCGTCGTGTGCTTTTTTAGAACCTCAATATGCAGTGGAATGTAATGAGACTGCCTTCCTTTAGAATAGTGCCTCGAAAACTTCACGCCCTCCATAAAAAGCAAGAGAGGCTTTTTACTGCGGCCGCTCCAGTTTTTTTCGGAGCTGAGCGAGGTAGAGACTAATATTAGTTTTGTAGTAGTTCAAAGTAGGGCAATCATGTACGCGGGAACGCTCCGATTTTTTACGTATCATCGCTTTCAGATCTAGCTTCAAAAGCCAGCCTCTCGGAAATTTCGGTGCCTCCGAAAAATCCAAAAGAGGGATTTATCTGCGCCCCCTAACAATTTCTGTCGAGGCTAAACGGGCTTTTTCCGCTTTTCTTCCTTGACTTCCATGTAAGCGTTCTATATACTGTAGTTAGTTGCTAGAGAATTGAGATAAGCGACTCCTAATTTGTAGGAGTGCGCTTTTTTTGTGCTCTAAATACAGAAAAATTTACCATTATCGGTGAAATTGCGAATCGGAAGGGGTAGTTTAAGCATGGTTTTATCACGTGAGGAAGTTAGGAAAGCAATGGCGAAATTAGTTGGGGCGGAGAATTTGGTGACGGAGGAAGAGGCGTTGCAGCATGCGAGTATTGACCGTTATCGGAAGTATGAGGATATTTCGGGGATTTTTACGCAACCGATTCCGGCTGCGATTGTGAAGGCGCGCAATACGGATGATATCGTGAATGTGTTGCAGTTTTGTAATGCGAATGGAGTTAATTGTATTCCGCGGACTGGGAATTCGGCGCTTGAGAGTATGCTCGAATCTGTGAAGCCGAATCATATTGTGTTGGATGGTTCGGGGCTTGATAAAGTAGTGGAAATTGATGAATATAATATGCAAGTGACGTGCCAAGCTGGTGTGGTGCTGGAGGATATTGAGAATCAGCTGCGTGCGAAGGGGTTGACGACGGGGCATTCGCCGCAATCAAAACCGCTGGCGCAGATGGGTGGACTCGTTGCGACGCGTAGTACGGGCCAGTTCTCGACGCTGTATGGTGGGATTGAGGACATGATTGTCGGTTTGGAGGCGGTTTTCCCGAACGGGGAAGTGACGCGGATTAAAAATGTGCCGAGACGTGCGGCGGGGCCTGATATTCGCCATGTTGTCGTTGGGAACGAAGGCGCGCTTTGTTATATTACGGAAGTCACCGTGAAAATTTTTAAATATCAGCCGGAGAATCATCGTTTTTATGGCTATACGTTGGATGATATGGAAGTCGGATTTGAGATTTTGCGTGAGGTGATGGTCGCGGGTTACAAGCCTTCGATTGCGAGGTTGTACGATGTGGCGGACGCGGCGGGGCATTTCTCGCATTTTCAGAAGGATAAATGTGTGTTGATTTTCATGGCGGAAGGGCCTGCGGGAATCACGGCGGCAACGGGTGCTGGAATTGAGGAAATCGTTGCGAAATACGGGCAATGTGAACAGGTGGAGAGCCAGTTTATCTCGGATTGGTTTGATAATTTGAATTGGTTCCCCGAGCAAGTGGCGGAGGAGCGCGAGGAGATTGTTGCTACGAAAAATATGGGATTCACGACGGAAATCGCTGCGAATTGGGGTCAAATTAACGCGATTTATGAGTCGGCTTGTGCGCGTGTGAAGGCGGAAGTTCCTGATGTGACGTGGGTTGGCGGCCATTCTTCGCATAGTTATATGAACGGGACGAATCTTTATTTTGTGTATTACTATGATTTGAACTGTGAGCCTACGGAGGAAATTCATAAATACCACAACCCGATTAACAAAATTATCGTGGAGGAGTCGCTGAAACATGGCGGGACAATGGTGCATCATCATGGTGTCGGCAAGGCGCGTGCTCCGTGGATTAAAGATGAGTACGGTTCATCATTCTACATTCTGAAAACGTTGAAGCAAGCGTTTGATCCGAATAATGTGATGAATGCAGGAAATATAATCCCGCTTGAGTTCTTAGATTAAAGCAGTGTAAGATAGTGTATTGGGTCTTTATTAGGCCTAATACACTATTGAAGATGGGGGATTTTAAAATGAGAGAGAATATGTTGGATTTGCTAGCAGATAACCCGATTATTGCGGCGATTAAAGATGAAACAGGACTTGAAAAAGTGGTGCAGTCAAACTGTCATCTTGTATTTATTTTGTACGGGAATATTTGTAATATCGGTCAAATTGTAGCACAGGTCAAGGCGGCTGGTAAAGTTGCTTTTGTGGATATTGATTTGGTGGAAGGTACGTCGAATCGCGAAATTGTTGTCGAGTTTATGCGTAAAAATACGGAGGCGGACGGAATTATTAGTTCCAAACCAGCGATTGTGCGTGCGGCGAAAATGAAAGGTTTTTACACGATTCATCGGTTTTTCTTGATCGATTCGATGTCGTATCATAACTTGCCGAAACAGGTGGCGGCGTCAAAAACGGATTGTGTGGAGATTTTGCCGGGATGTATGCCAAAAGTGCTCGGTTGGGTGCAGGATACGATTAGTCAGCCGGTGATTGCGAGTGGGTTGGTTTGTGATAAGGAGGATGTGTTGATGGCGCTGCAAGCTGGTGCTGTGGCGATTTCGTCAACGAGTCCAGATGTGTGGGATAATATTTGATTTTTAAAAAGCGCAGAATAAAAAAGAACGTTTTAACCAAATAATGTAAGCGGTTTCTAGCTTTTGAGGGGGCAAACTATGAAGAAGGCAAAATATAGTCGTTGGTTTATTATCGCCATTATTGGCATGACGGGTGGCATGAGTTTTGAGCTGCCGTATTTGAAGTATAACTATCAGGTTCCGATGGAGTCACTGATGGGGCTTAGTGCTACGCAAGTCGGGTTTATTATGAGTGTTTATGGGACGGCGGCGATGGTGTTGTATGCGCCGAGTGGAGTTGTTGCGGATAAGTTTTCGCATAAGAAATTGATTACGTTTTCAATGGTGATCACGGGGGGCTTGGCGTTTTTGATGGCGCTTTATCCGCCGTATTGGATGCTGCTCGTGATTCAAGTGTTGCTGGCGATTACGACGGTTTTGTTTATGTGGTCGGCGACGGTGAAGGCGGTTGCGATTTTGGGAACGGCGGAGGAGCAGGGAAGTTTGCTCGGTTTTGCGGAAGGGATGCGCGGATTTGGTGCGCTTGTGACGGCGTTTTTGACGTTGTGGATGTTCCAATTGTTTGGCGCTGAATCGAACCCGAATAGTTTGAAAGCGGTGATGGTGACATACGGGATTTTCTATATTGTGTTCGGGATTCTGTGCTGGTTTGTGGTGCCTGAGGAGTCAAAAGCGGCGCGTGCGGCATTACCGAAATCGGAAAAGTTAGCGGCGAAGGATATACTGGTTGTCTTGAAAAAACGGACGACGTGGTATTGTAGCCTGATTATCATGGGTGTGTATACGATTTTTGCGGTGCTGAGTTATACGACGAGTTATTTGATTGATATTTTTGCGATGCCGGTTGTGATGGCAACGTTTATTGGGATGATTCGGAATCAGGTTTTCCGGACAATCGCAGGTCCTGTGGGTGCGCTAGTTTCGGCTAAAACGCGGTTGAAATCGCCGACGAAGATTATTTTTATTGGTAGTATCGTGACGTTTATTGGGCTGATTTGTATTATCGTGATTCCGGCTAGTGCGAGTATTATTTTTGTGATGATTGGACTGGTGTTGCTGCTGGCTTTCTTCAATTATGTGTCGCGGGGCATGTATTTTGCAACGATTGGGGAGGCTGGGACGCCGAGTTCGACGATGGGAACAACGATTGGTGTGGCGTCGTTGATTGGATTCTTGCCGGATGTGTTTATTTATCCGCTGATTGGGCATTGGCAGGACACGCTTGTGGCGACGCAGGCGTATCGGAATATGTGGATTCTCGGGCTTGTGGCGACGGGAATGGCACTGCTTTTTTGTACGTTATTAATGCGCGATATTAAACAGAAAAAACAAGCTATAATGGCTTCATTAGAGACACTTTGAGGGAGGAAAATAAGATGAATATACAAGATTTTGAAATGGATTTCTTTTCGTTAAAAGGTAAAAATGCGATTGTGACTGGTGGGAATTCAGGGCTTGGACAGGCTTTTGCGTTGGCGCTTGCGAAGGCGGGTGCTAATTTATTTATTCCGAGTATTGTGGCGGATGACGGGACGACGGAGCGCATGATTACGGAGGCTGGCGGGAAAATGGTGTTTATGCAGGCGGATATTACGAAGGAGGGCGTGCCGAAGCGGATTATAGATGAATGTGTGGCGGAGCTTGGTTCTGTGGATATTTTAGTGAACTCGGCTGGGATTTGTAAGCTTGCGGAGGTTCAGGATTTTGGTCGGGAGCAGTGGGACCCGATGATTCAGCTGAATTTGACGGCGGCGTTTGAGCTTAGTTATGAGGCTTCAAAACGAATGATTCCGCAACGGAGCGGGAAAATTATTAACATTTGTTCGCTGTTTTCGTTTCTTGGTGGGCAGTGGTCTCCGGCGTATGCGGCGACAAAACACGGGATTGCAGGCTTGACGAAGGCGTATTGTGATGAGTTGGCGCAGTATAATATTCAGGTGAACGGGATTGCGCCAGGGTATTACGCGACGGAAATTACGACGGCAACGCGCAGCAATCCGGAAACGAATCAGCGGGTGTTGGATCATATTCCGGCGAACCGTTGGGGCGAGACGCAGGATTTGATGGGGACAACAGTGTTCCTTGCGAGTCGTGCTTCGGATTATGTGAATGGACATCTGCTGGTTGTGGATGGTGGGTATTTGGTACGCTAAGGTAAATTTGACGGAAAAGAAGGTTTGGATACTTATGACGAAGAAATATATTATCGGGATTGATGGGGGTTCGCAGAGCTCGAAGGTTGTTATTTTTGATTTAGAGGGCACGATTGTTTCGGAAGGGAAATGTGAGTTGCAGCCGATGCACTTGGCGGAGAACGGTGTGGTGGAGCATCCGGACGATGATTTATGGGATTCGCTTGTTGTGGCGAGCCGAGCTGCGATGGATTATTTCCCGGGAAATAAAGCGGATATTATCGGGCTGGGATTGTGCACTATTCGGTTTTGCCGGGCGTTGTTGAAGCGGGATGGGAGTTTGGCGTCGCCGGTGATGAGTTGGATGGATGCGCGGGTTTCGAAGCCTTATGTGCATGAGAATGAGGATGTGGCGTATGTGACGACGACTTCGGGGTACATGACGCAGCGTTTGACGGGGGAGTTCGTGGATACGGCGGCGAATTATCAAGGGCAGTGGCCGATTGATACGGATACGTGGGCTTGGAGTGAGGACGATGCTGTAATTGAGCAGTTGGGGATTCCGCGCGAGATGCTATTTGAGTTAAAGATGCCGGGTGATATTTTAGGAGCGGTGACGGGAGATGTTGCGGCTAAACTTGGTATTCCTGAGGGTATTCCGGTAGTCGCAACGGCGAATGATAAGGCGGTGGAGGCACTTGGAGCGGGACTTTTAGCGGAGAATACGGCGCTGATTTCGCTTGGGACGTATATCGCGGCGATGATTCCGGGACATGATAATCCGAAGGGCACGACGGCTTTTTGGACGAATTTTGCATCGACACCGCGGCAGTATCTTTATGAAAGTAATGGGATACGACGCGGGATGTGGACGGTGAGCTGGTTTAAGGAACTTTTGGGCGACGATATTATGCTAAAAGCGCATCAAGATGGGCATTCGGTCGAAGAATTTTTGAATCGAGAGGCACAGCATATTCCGGCTGGTTCGGAGGGCTTGATGACCGTTCTTGATTGGCTAGCACCTGCCGAGGCCCCTTACCGAAAAGGCATGATGATTGGCTTTGACGCCAGGCATACGCGTGCACATATTTACCGCTCCATTTTAGAAGCTATCGCAATGACTATGAAAAACCGTGTGGACGAAATGTGCACAGAGCTTGGCATAACGCTTGAAAACCTTATTATATCAGGAGGTGGCTCCAATAGTGCGCTACTAATGCAGATTTTTGCGGATGTATTTGGCATTCCAACAACGCGAAATGAAGTCAATGGTTCGGCTAGTTTAGGTGCCGCAATTTGCGTCGCCGTTGCCTTGGATATTTATCCAGATTATGAAACCGCAGCTAAAAAAATGATACGTACAGGAAATACATTTGAACCCGATAAATCAAATGTTGCATTATATAGTAGGATAAATCAGGAAGTATACAAGGGTATTACGGATAGTACTGATAACTTGCTAAAAAAAGCAGCTTTGATTTTTCAATAAAAATAGGCACGTCGAGAAAATCGATATTGATTTCCTCGCGTGCTTATTTTCTATACATTTCTGGCTCCGATGATTTGTTCTAATTGATTAAAGTCTCGCTTAGTTGGCGGTACATGCCAGACTAAGACCTTTGTTTGGGAAGATAATTCAACGGGTGCATCGCTAATAATCAAGTCATATTGCGGTGCATGCTCTTTAGGGTCAAGTTCTTCACAAAAAATAAGATATTCTTCAGAGTAATGCTGACGAATCTGCCCCTTCAAATATTCTTCCCACAAAAAACCACTTTTTGAAATAACCTTCACATGCAGGCGTTGTGTAAAAAGTTCATTCATTAAACTAACATTGAATAAATCATGCAAATGTGCTGAAATAACTTTCTTATTATCACGAATAAAAGTATAGTCTGGATGGCGTTCGTATTTTTGAAGTTTCTCTAGAATGGCCTCTATCGTAATAATATCTGGAATAAACTTTTTAGAAAAATGATCGACATCTAAAATAAGGTTTGTCTTTTTCACAAATGTAAAGCGGGTTAAATAATCTAAAATAGCTAGTTTGATTGTATCCGTTTCTTTTAACCTACCATCCAGTAAAGTTACAATATCCTCTGCTAAAATGAAGCGTTGATTTCGGAATTTTTTATGATAGTCAATTCGAAATTTTATTCGTTCCAGGCTAATGTCTGTGAAGGAACACAAGAAACTAATATTCAAAATAATATAGCGTTCCATCAAGCTTACAGGTTCACCCAAAAATTGATCTAAATCACTGAAATCGAGTGTTTTAGAGTCATAGTACATATAAATATCATCAATCGTGCGTTGTTCTTCGGGGGTTAAATCAGCTAAATAACCTTGTTTTATTCGAGTTAAACAAACACAGATTGCAATCGCATACTCCATTCGTGAACTGAGAGAGAAATATACCCCCATTTTAGCTTCAAATTTTTGAATAAATCGATTAATCTGTTCAAAGCTAATTTCGTCACTAATCCAACCGGAATAGGGGTGGCTTTTAATAAATAGGTGGGAAAAATAAAACCGAACATTAATCTCGTTTCCTTCAATTTGCAGCGGTTTATTATTTAATATAAGTCTGCTCCGAGCTAAGAATGTATCAATCTCTTTTAACTTCAAATAAAATGAAGCAGGACTAATAAAGTTTTTTTCTGCCCATTCAGGTATTGTCAATTTATCGTCATTGAAGATGGACACGGAGAGTACGAATAAATCACTATTAGTAATCATATAAGCTTGCAAAAAATCAAAATTAATATCGGGGGCGGCGGTTAAAAATAGACGCCTATCTTCCTCATAAATGTGAGCCAATTCAACTGGACAGGTAGAATTGAATAGCTTTATATCAGCGTTTAATGTATTCAATGAGCACTCCACAGCCACTGTTAATTCTTTTTTGCTCAACGGTTTTTCTGCAAAAAATAATATATTGAGCCATTTTAATTTCCGATAACCAGATGCGGTAATAATATTTTTCATCCTGAAACACCTCCATCTCTTACTTTTATGATAAGATAATCACAAAAAAAGTGCAAATAATAAAATACTTAACATATATAGAAAAATTAGGAGTTCAAAACTTTGCTACATTCTAGTATGGAAAAATCCATTAATCTAGAAAATAGAACTAATATATCCATGATAGTATCGATACTATAGTTATTAAAAGAGACTATAATCAAAAGAAAGAGAGACAAAATGATGAATCAACGAGCAGTAGGAATGAATTTTTTATATAATTCGAGTGTTGTCGAAAAGGAATTTAGCAAAGAAAGATTTCTACAGAGTTTAAGGGAGGATAACGTTTATCCAATTAAAGGGACTATAAAACAGTACGAAAAATACGAACAAATTATGAAGGAATCTGAAGTCGTAGAAGAGATTTTTTTCATTGTGTCAGGATATATTATAGCGTGCGAAGGACAAGCGAGAATTACCTATTTCTACGGAAGTCAGGATATTATTGGCTTGGAAAACCTCATGCTTGAGAAGCCATCTTCGTGTTCCTTTGAAGCCGTTTCAGATAAGGTCAAGGTAATTAAATACAAAAAAGTAGACATTATCGAGAAACTACTAAATACGCAAGAAGGATATCTGTATCATTACGTGTATATGCAAGATCGCGTGACACAGATGGTGAGGCGAGAAGAGTTATTGCGATTACCTTCTGAGGATAGAGTCAGTTTAGCTCTATTTAGGCTGTCCGAAAGATATGGAGAATCAATACCACAATCAGATATCACTGTGTTCCCAAAGCCAATCAACAAAGGCATGCTTGCGAGATATACAAATCTAAATCCCAATACGGTTACTGTTGCTTTCCAAAATCTATACCAAGAAAAAGTACTAACAACCAATCAAAAATCGCTACATGTAGATATATCCAAATTGAAGTCAAAATTGGCGGATATATTATGAAAACAATACATGATCCACAAGAAGACATGGCTACTCGGTTTCGTGTTGTTCTGATCGAAACAGCAAGATTTTATCAAAGGAAATGAAAAAAAGTTGCATTTTTTTAGAAAAATCCGTTTATTCAATCGTCAGCTGGTAAAGTGTAAGTAGGCAAAGGAGAACACCACACAAACTAATTTGAAGGAGGCAAAACAACATGAGACAGAAGGTAGAGATGATGACCCTTTTATACGACCAACGCCATATCGAAAAACAGTTTAGCGAAGAAAAATTCCAAACATTTTTACAAAAGGATACGATTTTTCCACTCGAAGGCACGCGAAAAAAGTACCGAAAAGGCGACATACTGATCGAAGAGGACGATGAGGTAGACGACATCTTTTTCATTGCATCTGGTCACTTAGTTGCCACGAAAAATACCGAAAACGTCATTGATTTTTATGCACATCAAGATGTCATTGGACTGAGTCACCTCTTGTTAGGCAGCCGTTCCGAATACGCTTACCAGGTCATTTCGAACGAACTAACCGTGGTGAAATACGCGAAAGAAGACATCATTGATAACGTCATTAACACGCAAGAGGGCTACTTCTACCATTACGTGCACATGCAAAACCAAGTCGCACGGATGATGGAAAAAGAAGCATTATTACGACTTCCCTCCGAAGAACGCATCAGTCGCGCTATTTGGAAACTCGGAGAAAAATTTGGGCAATCGATGCAAGATGACCCGGATACCATCTGTTTCCCCACCCAAATCAGTAAAGGCATGCTCGCGCAATACACCAACCTTAACCCCAACACGGTCACGAACATCCTCCAAAAACTGCAAGCAGAAGAGATACTCATTTCGACAAAACGAATGATATATTTTGATACCTATAAATTACAAGCAAAATTGGATGTTCAATAAATAGTAACAATTGGGCGAAGCAAGCTCTGGAAATGTGGAAAACAGGCGTACTAAATCCTGATAAGATTAGTCTTGTAACAAGGATGCACCTAGAAAACGAAGAGGAGTGGTTATCTATATATATGAAGTCTTTACCTGTGTGTCTAGTTTTTCTCTAATGAATTGACAAGAAAAATGAATTTGTTATAAATACGCAGATACAGCACAAAAGCCTGCTAAACTAAACGTAAGCCAACAAATAATAAAAGAAAGAAGGAATGAAAAATGAAAATGAAAAAATTAATGAGTGTGGTTGCTTTAACATCAATTATCGGAACAAGTGTGGTCACACCATTTAATGTCTTGGCAACACCAGCAGCAGCATCAGAACAACAAAATAATGTTTCTACCACCAACAAGTTGATACAATTGACATCAGATCGTTTTAAAAACTTACCTTATGGGCTCACTAGCACTTCTTATGTAGAGAGCACGAATAGATACTATTGGTACAGTGGGACGTCTAGAACCAATGATTGGATATCTTTTAATGACGGACAAAGTTTTACAACTGCTCGCGTACACAGCGCATCTAATGCGGGTCATTGGGGACCTTCAGCTATTATTGATACAGAGATAGGGAAGGAATACACCATTTCTGTTGATTACGAAGCGACGTATAGCGCGTATATCTCTGTAGTTGATGCAACGAATAGTAAATCGTTAGGGGTAAGCGCCAGTAATATAGCGAAAACAGGTACACGTACGGTCACATTTACGGCAACAACGACACAGTCACAGGTCAAATTCCTATCATATTCCCCGTCAAGTTCTGGTTTGAATACGACTACGTATTCTAATATTCAGGCAGATAAGTCTGCAAAACAATTGCTGTTAGATAATGTCGCAGTACAAAATGAAGCGCGTGAAGCTGTCAATAATTTATTTGAAAACAAAAACCCACAAGGCAATATTACAGCGACTGTGACAGAAGACAGCATTGCGAATGCCCAAAATCTAGTGGATCAAGTAGTAGATGTAACGAAAAAGGCAGAGCTACAAGCCGATTTAGACAAAGCCAAAGCACAACTAGCAGATAAAGTCGCGAAGGCACAGGCAGAAAAAGAAGCGCAAGATAAAGCCCGTGAAGCCGTCAACAACTTGTTTGAAAACAAAGAGCCAAATGGCACTATCACAACAGGCATCACGCAAGCCGACATCACGAATGCGCAAAACCTCATCAATCAAGTGACCGATGCGGATAAAAAAGCAGCACTACAAGCGGATTTAGAGAAAGCAAAAACACAATTAGCGGACAAAGAAGCACAAGCACAAGCAGAAAAAGAAGCGCAAGATAAAGCCCGTGAAGCAGTCAACAACTTGTTTGAAAACAAAGATCCAAATGGCAACATCACAGTTGGACTAACGCAAGAAGACATCACGAATACGCAAAACCTCATCAACCAAGTGACCGATGCGGATAAAAAAGCAGCACTACAAGCGGATTTAGAGAAAGCAAAAACACAATTAGCGGACAAAGAAGCGCAAGCACAAGCAGAGAAAGAAGCCCAAGATAAAGCCCGTGAAGCAGTCAACAACTTGTTTGAAAACAAAGATCCAAATGGCAACATCACAGCTAGACTAACGCAAGAAGACATCACGAATGCGCAAAACCTCATCAACCAAGTGACTGATACGGATAAAAAAGCAGCACTACAAACGGATTTAGAGAAAGTCAAAACACAATTAGCGGACAAAGAAGCACAAGCACAAGCAGAAAAAGAAGCCCAGGATAAAGCCCGTGAAGCCATCAACAACTTGTTTGAAAATAAAGACCCAAGCGGCAATATCACAACTGGCATCACACAAGAAGACATCACGAATGCGCAAAACCTCATCAACCAAGTGACTGATACGGATAAAAAAGCAGCACTACAAGCCGATTTAGAGAAAGTCAAAACACAATTAGCCGAGAAAGAAGCGCAAGCACAAGCTGAGAAAGAAGCCCAAGACAAAGCCCGTGAAGCCATCAACAACTTGTTTGAAAACAAAGACCCTAAAGGGAATATTCTATCTAGTATCACACAAGAAGACGTTACACATGCACAAAACCTCATCAACCAAGTGACCGATGCGGATAAAAAAGCAGCCTTACAAGCCGATTTAGAGAAAGCGAAACAACAACTAGCGGAGCGCTTAGCAACTACAGGCACCGTGAAAACAGATGCCTTCACGATTGGCACAGACAAATATGTGACAGGCACATACACTGGCGACGTAGCCCGCATCTCCCTTTTCCAAGACGGTATGGAATATAAAGGCGCGACCGTCAAAAATGGCACATTCAGTTTCTACGCCGCTGATAAAAAAATCAAAAAAGACCAAACAATCATCATGGTAGCCTACGATAAATACGGCAAAGAATTATCCCAAGAAAAAGTAACTTTTGTCGTATCAACAGAAGGTAAAATCACACCAAACGAGATGACCATCCCTGGCGACAAAAACATCACAGGTACGTACACAGATGACGTAAAATCCGTCGCTGTGACAATCAACGGTACCGTCTACAAAGGCGGAACAGTAGCCAATGGCGAGTTCAAATTCTACAGCCAAGACAAAATCAAAGCCGCGACAGACAAAGTAAGCATCCAAGCCTTCGATAGCGCTGGGAAATTACTCGATACAAAAACAGTTAAAATCAAAGCACCAGTCGTTGTCACAGCTGGCGACATCACACTGGATACGTACACAATCGGTGACAAAAACATCACAGGCACGTACACAGGCGACGTGAAATCCGTGACAGTCACTGTTAATGGTACAGCTTACAAAGGTGGCACATTCAACGCAGATGGCACATTCAAATTCTACGCACTAGACAAAATCAAAGCAGCAGACGATGTCATCGCCATCCAAGCCTTCGATAAAGCTGGAAAAGTACTCGACACACAAACTATCGTGGCACAAAGTGTAGCAAAATAAAACATCAAAAACCAACCGCTGCTAATGGGGTTGGTTTTTGACTTGCCCATGAGTATGACTGAGCAAATAGCTTTAGCTGTAGTGCCATATTAGAGTATACCTTTAATAGGTTATAAAAACATCGTCGGCACGTTCAAATTCTACGCCATCGACAAAACCAAATCAACAGAACATCCAGTAACCATGCAAGTCTTCGATAAATCTGGTAAATTACTTGATACAAAAACAGTAACCATTCAAAAATAAACCCAATTTCAAGCGAGAAACAGTGTAGCGATATACAACGTTTCTCGCTTTTTTTATGCAAAAGTTCGAAAAATAGTAACAAACAGCAGTTCGAATTCCAATCGGGTGGAAAACAGATCTAAGAATAGCTGATAAGATTAGAAATAGAGCGAAATCACAGCGCTTTTCACATAATTGATAAAAAAAATCATTTATTTATAAAACAGCTGATTTGAGGCTAGTCGATGATAAACTAGTAGTAGATAAAGAACAATTAATTCCAAAACAAGAAAGGAAGAACCATTAAATGAAAAAGAAAAAAATCCTTTTACCCCTATTCGCCCTTACTTTGACACTAGTCATGATTTTAGCTGGATGCGGAGGAACCGCAACACCAACGAGCGATGAAACTAGCAAAACAACGGCAACAACAAGTGATGACGTTGGTAAAACAAGAACGGCAAACGATCTAGAAATCACGCTTACTAATATAGAAATGAAAGACAGCAACGACAATAAAAAAGAAATGGCAAAAATCGATTTCTCCATTAAAAACACTGGCAAAGAAGAATCAGGAGCTGGTGCAGGCGATTTCGTAATCAAGACGAAAGATGGGAAAAAACATCAAGTTTACGGACTAAATGCCAATAACTTTGGAGATGTTATCCAATCAGGTAAAACACTAAAAGGCTCGGGTTATTATGAAATCCCCGCCGGCCAAAAAGAATTCACCGTATTATATGAACCATTTACAGAAATGGCAATAGACAAAATTGAATGGGCAATCACAATTCCCTCTAAATAATGAACGGTAAAAGTCACGGAAGAGCAAAAATACGAAAGGCGGAATTTTATCAATGAAAATTACAGTAGTAGGTCTTGGATACATCGGATTACCAACAGCGATTCTTTTTGCAAAGTACGGCAACACAGTGACAGGTGTGGATTTATCTCCAATCATGACAGAAAACCTGAACATGGGTCATCTTCATATAGAAGAACCAGGTTTGGAAGAAGATTTGAAACAAGCACTTGCTCTTGGTAATTTTCACGCGAGCACAGTACCAGTCAGCGCAGATGCGTACATTATCGCTGTTCCGACCCCAAACAAAGATGATCTATATAAATCATGTGATACAGCCTACATTGAGTCAGCGCTGGCAAGCATCATGCCCCACTTGAAGAAAAACGATACCATCATCGTCGAGTCTACGATTGCCCCGCGAACCATGGCAGATGTTGTTCAACCAATGATTGAAAACGCAGGCTTTACAGTCGGCGAAGATATTTATCTAGCACACTGTCCCGAACGCGTTTTGCCGGGAAACATCATGCACGAACTCGTTCACAATCCGCGAATCATCGGAGGCATCACAGCAAAATGTACCGAGAAAGCCGCGGCAGTATATGGTGCTTTTGTAGAAGGCGAAATTATCAAGGCTGAGGCTGGCGAAGCAGAACTAAGTAAACTAATGGAAAACACGTACCGCGACGTCAATATCGCACTCGCAAACGAACTTGCAAAAATCAGTAATCACCTCGAAATTGATGCTTTGCGCGTGATTGAAATGGCAAATAAGCATCCACGCGTAAACTTACATCAGCCAGGACCAGGTGTTGGCGGACACTGTTTAGCGGTAGATCCATATTTCGTTATCGCCGCAGCACCAGAACAATCACCGCTCATGCAAACAGCGCGTGCAGTAAACAACAGCATGCCAGCTCATGTCGTATCACAAGTGAAGTCATTGATGGCAGAACAAGACGGCAACCGCGTAACGATTTTTGGCCTCACTTATAAAGGAAACATCGACGACACACGCGAAAGTCCAGCTATGGAAATCAAAGATATGTTAATCAAATCAGGATTTGACGTGAAAGCTTTTGATCCTCACGTTGCATCTGAAATTTTAACAGGTGAAGAAGCTTGTGAAGATAGTTCATTGCTTCTTGTTCTAAGCGATCACAGCGAGTTCCGTGAGATTCCAGCGAGTTATACAGACCAAATGCGCACGCCAATTCTATTCGATACGAAAAACATGGTTCAGACGGTCAGTGATGATGTCACTTACTTGAATTACGGCAATTTGCACACAAAAAAACAAGCAATATCAATCTAAAACGAAGGACGTGAACGAAGGTGGAGAAAGTAGATTTTAAAATAGCACAGACCCTACCTCAATTTTCAGAAAAACCTCGTACATCACATGAAAAACCAATACACGACAAGGTGTGGCGCCTATTGGACTTCATCGCCGCAATCTTAGCGCTCATCATTTCAGCGCCAGTGCTCCTGATTATTTCTGCAAGTATCAAACTCGAAAATTGGAAAGCCCCCGTATTTTTTAAACAGAAACGTGTAGGTAAGGACGGAAAAACTTTTTATATGTATAAATTCCGTTCGATGTATGTCGATGCAGAAGCGCAACTTGCAAAACTCCAAGCGCAGAACGAAATGGAAGGTCACATGTTCAAAATGAAAGATGACCCAAGAATCACGAAAGTCGGTAAATGGATTCGCAAAACGAGCCTCGATGAATTTCCACAGTTTATGAACATCTTAAAAGGCGACATGTCCTTCGTCGGACCACGCCCACCGCTAACGACAGAATATGAAAACTACACGAACCATGAAAAGAAACGTATGCTTGTCACGCCAGGATGCACAGGGTTATGGCAAGTTAGCGGTCGGAATAACGTAAGCTTTCACGAAATGGTGGAATTAGACTTGAAATACATCCAAAAAAGATCCATCCGCCTCAATATCAAGATTTTACTCCTAACCTTCAAGGAATTTACCGGTAAAGGAAGCGGAATGTAACCCATCCGTCCGAACTATTGACAAAAAGTATCAATTATCTGGAATATACCAAATGTCAACACATTTCCTGTTACACTTGTAGTACAAGAAAGAACAAGAAAGGATGAACGCAAATGAGAACCCAGTTGCTTGGCAGTAACTTAGATTGCTTAACCTTATCAGAAACTTTAATACGAATAGAAACAATAATCAAAACAAGAATCCCCACACAGCACGTTGTCATTAACGCAAACAAAATTAATTTAATGTACGAAGACGCCAAACTAAGAGATATTGTCAACGCATCTCCTCTCATCAACGCGGACGGCTCCTCGATTGTTTTAGCAGGAAAGCTACTTGGACAAGAGATTCCAGAACGTGTGACCGGTATTGACCTATTTGAAAAATTACTCGAAATTAGTAATGAAAAAGGATACCGCCCGTATTTTCTCGGAGCGACCCAAGAAGTTATCGAAAAAATCGAATCACACTACAAACAAAAATATCCAAATATGTCCTTCGCAGGATTCCGAAATGGCTATTTCCAACCCGAAGAATCAGCAGACATCGCCGACACAATCCGTGAAAGTAAAGCAGACGTACTATTCCTAGCCTTTTCCAGCCCACAAAAAGAATACTGGGCAAGCGAGCATCTACAAAGACTCGACGTACCATTCGTGATGGGCGTAGGCGGTAGCTTCGACGTTATCGCAGGCAAAACGACCCGCGCCCCACAGTGGATGCAAAAAGCTGGATTAGAATGGTTTTACCGCTTTATTCAAGAACCACGTCGCATGTTCCGCCGTTACTTCCTAGGCAACTTACAATTCTTAAACCATATCAAAAATGAAAAAGTAAAGTCATGGAAAGCCACTCGTTATCAAGGAAGGAGACAAAATGAAAGAAACTATTAGTATCAAAGCTATTTTTCAGATCATTAAGCGACACTTGTTGCTTTTAATAAGTACAGCCGTTGTCGGAATCCTCGTCGCAGGTGTCGCCCTCACATTTCTCATCACCCCAATGTACGAGGCGAAAACGCAAATTCTAGTTACACAAACCGTGCAAGATGCAGGTGTCAATAACATCCAAACATCCGAAGTACAAGCCAACATCCAGCTCGTTAATACCTACACAGCCCTACTCACAAGCCCTCGAATCCTCGATGATGTGGCAAACAAACTAGGTGGAGACTACACAGCAGGCAAGCTCATGGGGAAAATCACAGTCGGTAGTCAGCACAATTCCCAAGTCATCAACGTCAGCGTACAAGACGAAGATCAAGCCCAAGCAGCACTGATTGCCAACGCAGTCGCCGAATCCTTCGCAAAAATTACACCAGACGTGATGAACGTCAACAACATCGATATCCTAGCCAAAGCAACCGTTGCAGAAAATCCAAAACCAGTTAGCCCGAGCCCAATCCTACTTATCGGTGGTGGCGCAGTCGGCGGACTTATGATCGGTTTTGTCATCATGGTTATCCGCGTTATCTTCAACACGAAATTCAAAGACGAAACAGATGTCATCGAAGAACTAGGCATTCCGTTACTTGGAAATATCGCTAAGATTCCAGAAAATCACGAGGAAGGGTGGAAATAAATGAAAAAATCAAAAAAGAAATCAAAAGCAGAAACTCGCCACAGACGCCAGAAAAGCACAGAGCCGCAAAAATTAGTAGCCAAATTAAGCCCGAAGTCACCACACTCTGAGTTATTCCGATCTATCCGTACAAACATTGAGTTCTCAAGCGTTGATAAAGTCATGAAATCCATCTTAATCACATCCTCTGAGCCCGATTCAGGAAAATCCATCATCTGTGCTAACTTAGCCGTCGTATTCGCCCAACAAGGCAAGAAAACACTACTCATCGATGCCGATTTACGTAAACCAACCGTGAAAAAAATCTTCCCAGGAGCCGCATCACACGGTTTAACAGGGATTTTGACGAATAAAATTACGGTCAGCGAAGCGATTTGCGAGACAGATGTAGAGGACTTATACGTGTTACCAGCAGGCATTGTTCCCCCAAACCCATCGGAGCTACTAGGTTCTGAGAAAATGAAGCAAGTATACGCCGAGCTTTACGAACTATTTGACCAAATCATCTTTGACACACCGCCAATTCAACTCGTTGTGGATGCGCAACTTCTCTGTTCCTTCGTTGATGGCTCGATTCTACTCGTTCGTAGCGACCATTCTTCAAGAGAAAACAGCAAAAAAGCATTAGAAAAACTACGAAGCGGAAGCGCTCACGTGATTGGCAGTATTTTCAACAACCAAAAAATGAAAATGGAAGGATACTATTATGCCAACTAAGGTAAATAATGGAGACCATTTAACAACAGAAATGTTCGAACAACTGAAAAAAATCGAATTGAGCATTTTATTGGATGTGGCGATGCTTTGCGAGAAGCACAACCTGACTTACTACCTTATCGGCGGCACGCTGCTCGGCGCAATCAGACATGACGGCTTTATCCCATGGGACGACGATATCGACATCGCGATGCCACGCAAGGACTTCGAAACGTTCCAGAAAATCGCGAAAACCGAACTACCCGAATCCTTGTTTTTACACTACGGAACGACCGATTCAGAATATTATCTCCCAATCATCAAAATTAAGAAAAACGGTACGGTATTCGAGGAAGAAAGTGCATCGCCAAACATCAAGCATAAAGGCATTTTCATCGATATTTTTCCACTCGACAACGCCAAAAAGAATTCTGGTTTCTTTTTTCACACAAAAGGACGGATTTTAAAAGAGCTCAAAAGCTTGCTATTTTTGAAAGTGAATGAAAAAACAACGTTACACACCGTTGTACCATGGAAAAAGGTCGTATTAGCCATTTTAAAACCAGTCCCGACAAGCGCCATTTTCCGAATACTGACAAGTTTCATGCAAAGCAACACCGACGATAATTCATCATACTACGTCAACTACGGCAGCCAATACGGTTACAAAAAACAAACGATGCCAAAAACAATGTACGACCCGACCGCGACAACCGAGTTCGAAGGATACACATTCCAAATTCCAGGCAACACCACACAACTGTTAGAACGCATCTACGGAAAAAACTACATGGATCTGCCACCTGTCGAAAAACGCATCACCCACAAACCGAAACGAATCCAATTGAAAGAGGAGATTAATTTATGAAAAAATATAGCGTAGGCCTTACTACAGGCGTATTTGATCTATTCCATGTCGGACATTTAAACATCCTGAAAAACGCCAAAGCACAATGCGACATCCTAATCGTTGGTGTGAGTACAGACGAGTTTGTTCAAGCATACAAACACAAAACGCCAGTCATCCCATTCGCTGATCGTAAAGCGATTGTTGAAGCCTTGCAGTACGTTGATCTAGTTGTTCCCCAAACGAGCCATGAAAGCAAGCTGAACATGATCGACAACCATAATATCGACGTGATGTTCCACGGTAGCGATTGGAAAGGCAGCCCAACATTCAACAAACTAGAAGCAGAATTCAAGCGTCGCAACGTTGATATCGTGTACTTTGACTACACAGCAGGCGTATCCTCCACAAAACTCGTCGAAACAATCCAACAAGAGCCCAGACTCGTTGTCTAAGTTTCCGAACATTTGACAAAACCTATCAAACATCTGGAAAATCCCTGTTTTGGAGGGTTTTCCTGATAAACTTAAGGTAACAAATAAAAGAAAGGAAGTGTGACCCGATTGGCAAAAACAAAAACAGCATTCGTTGCTAAAAACCTCCTGATTGGCAGCGGGACACAAGTCATTTTCTTAATTTTAAGTTTCATCAACCGAACCGTATTCATCTACTTCTTAGGCAAAGAATACCTTGGACTCGACGCCTTGTTCACCAACATCCTGATGGTCCTCTCCTTCGCAGAACTTGGCATCGGAAACGCCATCATTTTTAGTCTTTATAAAAGTATGGTAGACAAAAATAAAGCCCGAATCAAAGCCATCATGGCACTTTACGCCAAAGCTTATCGCATCATCGGGCTCACCGTTTTCATCGTCGGATTACTGATCATGCCCTTTCTAAACCTATTCATTAAAAATCCGCCGAACATCCCAGAAAACATCTACATTATCTACTTCCTATTCCTACTAAACACCGCGATTTCCTACCTGTTTTCCTACAAAAAAGCAATTTTCTCCGCGGATCAAAAAGAATATGTCATCAACGTGAGCCAACAAATTTTCTTCCTCATCCAGTCAGTCGTGCAACTCACGTACCTATATATCACACGCGACTACATCGGCTTCATCGTCATCCAAGTCGTCGGCACATTTGGCCTCAACGTTTTCCTAGCCATCTACGCCAACAAGAAATACGCCTACCTCAAAGGAAAAACGACAGAAAAACTCGAAAAAGCAGAAGTCAAAACCATTTTTCAAAACGTTAAAGCACTCGCGATGTATAAATTCGGCTCCATCATCATGAATGGAACGGACAGCATCATCATCGCCGCTTTTCTCGGACTTAGCGTCGTCGGTATCTACTCCAACTACCTACTCATCATCGCCGCAGTCGTAACCGTCCTATCTCGCGCACTGAACTCGATTACAGGCAGTATCGGACATCTCAATAACGCAAACGATGACGCGAAGAAAGAACAAGTTTTCAAGCAACTATTTTTCATTGTCGCGTGGATCTACTTCTTGCTTTCCATCATCCTATTCAACGTTATCAACCCATTCATCACATTATGGATCGGTGAAAGCTTCATACTAGGAACTGGTACGGTGCTAGCCATCGTCGGAAGCTTCTACGTCAACGGCATGCAATTTCCAGGTTACACGTACCGAACCACGATGGGACTTTTCCGCCAAGGTCGTTACGTTCCAATCGCGATGGCCGTCCTAAACATCATCCTGTCCATCATCTTCGCCATCCATTTCGGCCTAACCGGCGTCATCGTTGCAACCATCATTTCAAGACTCGTAACGACAACGATCATTGACCCATACCTCGTTTACCGTTTCGGCTTCAAAAAGAAAGTCGGCAGCTACTTCAAAATGTATCTCGGTTACGCAGTTATCACCGCTATCGCATTTGCCGCCTCGATTCCTGTTATGAACTGGATCTACCAAGGCACATGGCTCACACTCATTCTCGGCGCAGGAACACTGTTCATTCTGTTAAACATCACTTACTTCGCGATTTTCTACAAGAAAGCCGAGTGCCAAGCCATTATCCGCCGCGTCAAAAGTATAGTGAAACGTCAATTAGCCTAGTATAAAATAATCTATTAAAGGAGCGTGGCAAATATCACAGCATTTTTTATAACTCTCTTAATGGCTTTATTCGCAGGTCCATTAAAAGAAATATTACCTCAATTCGGATATATTGATAAAGTTGTAACTGTGGTATTTGCTCTCTGCGCCATCATGAAATTGGTGTACATGGAACGTAAAGGGCAGTACACGCTCCGTCCGAGAGATATCGGATTATTCGTTCTAACTATAATATTCATCATCTATAGTTTTCTACCAAACATGTTCCACCAACCAAGTAATACGCTTTCTTTACAAATATACTCTATGTTTTCCTTAATCAAATACGCGATTACATTCTGGAGCGGATTATATTTATTTAGGAATCTGAAATTGCAAAAAACGACGCAATATTTCAAAATAATTTCAGTTACGTTTACAACTATCTGTTTAATCTTAGGCATAGCCAATCTAAAGTTACACTTCCTAAGTACATTCGACATTCGATTTGGATTTGAAACAGTATCTTTTGGTTTCGGCCATCCAGCTCAGTTTGCTGCAGCCGTCATTATTATAACCATTATTCATAGTTTTATCAGTTGGTCAGAAAAAGATAAAGTCCCATATCTTCTCATTTTTGCTAACTTTGCACTAGTAATTTTGGCAGGAAGAACAACATCGATAGGTTTCTATTTATGCATGATGTTACTGTTGCTAATACTCCCACACATTCGTCGTATCCCAATATATATCTATTTCCTAGTAGCGGGTGTCTTGGCTTGGTTCGGTCGAGATCGAGTTGTCTCTCAGTTCTTCGGTTCAGAAGACGAAGCAAGAGGCGTTTTGCTAAACACAGGGCTTCAAATTGCCAGTGAACACGCTCCATTAGGTGCAGGGCTAGGCATGTTTGGCTCACATGCCTCGCGACTAAACTATTCCCCGCTATACGAAACCTATAATATCTCTAAAGTATGGGGTTTATCACAAGAATATCCTAGCTTTATAGCAGATTCATTCTGGGCGATGGTATTCGGTGAGCTAGGATTTATGGGAGCTGCGTTCATCATTTTCCTTTTTGGGTATATAGTATGGCTGTTATATAAGGAAGTACAAATAAATGATTATCAGACAAAGTTTTTGATTATGCTCCCGCTTATTTATGCCTTCATCACGAGTCCTATGGATACAGTGATGGTATCAGGCACCATGGTAACTATCGTATTAGCAGTTATCTATATGGTGGCATTAAAAAATGAATATCAAGAAAACAGAGGAGAGGAAGCGGTACTATGAAAAAAGTTGCTATGATTGGTCCAGGAACGACATCAAAGGGTGGGATTGCTACAGTAATCGCTAATTTTGAAAAAACTTTTTCAAAAGATACAGTGAAAATACATTACATTGCTAGCTGGAGAGAGGGCAACTCAATATTTCGCATGTTAGTTCTAATGAAGGCACTATTTCAGTTCTGTATGCTTCTCCTAGCAAAAAAAATCGATATTGCGCACATCCATATTGCTCAGAAAGGAAGCTTCTATCGAAAAGTTCTATTCATGAGAACCGCAAAAATGTTTCGTCGCAAGGTAATTTTGCACATGCATGGCTCCCAATTCGATCTATTCTATGACGACAGAACACCGAAACAACAGCAATGGATAAAAAAGCAATTAAATCATGTGGATGAGCTTATTGTGCTTAGCGAGGAATGGGCTAAGTTTTATAAGCAAATATGCAAAGTGAAAATAACAATTGTTGAGAATGCGGTAGAGGTTCCCACGTCTAATCCATATACTAATGATGGAAAAACAGTTGTTATGTTTGGCCGACTTGGTGAGCGTAAAGGCACGTACGACTTATTGAAAGCAGTAGAGCTTTTAGGTGAAAAATATGCAACCTATGAGTTTGTTCTCTATGGTGACGGAGATTTGGAACAAGTAACACAAATAATTGAAACGAAAGCTCTGAGCAACGTTAAGATAGGTGGATGGATTGAAGCCGAACAGAAAAAAGCAGTAATGGATGATGCGATAATCCATGTTTTACCATCTTATCACGAAGGTCTTCCAATGGCTATACTAGAAACAATGGCAAACGGAATCCCCAATATTAGTACGCCAGTTGGAGGTATTCCGCAAGTGATTCAACATAGAGCAAACAGTGGATTAGTAAGCCCTGGTGATGTGGAAGAATTGAGTAGAGAACTAGCTTATTTATTAGATAATGATGTAGCAAGAAAAGAACAAAGCCAAAAAGCATACACAATGATTCAAACTAAATTCTCTATAGGCTCCTATAACAAAAAATGGGAAAGCATATATAAAGGTATTTAATAATAAGGAAAGGCTAGGTTCATATGGAAAATAAAAATTTATTAGAGATATTAGACGAGTACTTTCTCTCAACAAAGGAAGCCATTGAATATTTAGGTGTATCTAGGCAATGTTTTTTTTCACTAGTTTCTAGAGGTAAAATTAATAAGATAAAAAAAGGCTCAGTAGTTTTATATTATCGACATGAGATAGAAAATCGTAAATTAGATGCGTTTGCTTTAAGGCGAAAATATAATTATTCAGATTAAGAAAATAAACCTTGTTTAAATCCACCATAATGGATTTAAACAAGGTTTATTTTTATTGAAATTCACAGAATAGTCACCAAATATAGGTTTATTTATGATATATTTACTGTGTAGATGCGAGGAGGCGTTTACATTTTAAAATAAATTAAAAATGGAAGGGATGATGAAATGAGTATATCGAGTATTATAAATATAGCAGATTACGGTGCAGCAACAACAAATAGCGGGGCAGAAAATTCGGAGGCTATTCGTGAGGCTTTAGACCAACTTATTCATTTAAAAGGAGGCATTCTTTTTATACCTCTAGGCACATATAAAATTAACGAAACGATAACAATTGATTATCCTGGAATATATATTCGTTCTGCAAGCCCATACAGATCAATGCTTAGTGTGGAGACGGAATTTACAGGTAGTGAAGTAATTAGATTTGAGCCAGGGCATGATTTTGATAGCGCTAAATCAGTAGGTATCGAAAATGGTTTAACGATAAGTTGCCAGAATGCTACTGTTCATGGTATCACCGTAATAAGAGGCTACGATCAGTTGAGCTTTAGAAATGTTGAAATAAGAGGTGTCAATAAGAATCATAGTGCCTTTAATTTTACTCAGACAAGTAGTAATATCAAAGTTTTAGGGCAAACACTTTTGATGGAAAACTGTGTAGCTCTTCGGTGGGGACAAGAGGCAGATAGAGCGTTATATTACATCAATCGTTACCAAGAAATCAATCTGATCGGTTGTAAAGCATTTTCGGCTATAAAAGAAAATGCGAGTGACCCACAGCCAGAAGCAGGAAACGCTTTCCATTATAAGGATTGTAGAGGCGTCACTATGTCGGGTTGTTCCGCAGCATTTGCGGAAAATGCAATCATTGTAGAGGCTGATTTACGAAATGCAACTGGGACAACGATATCAGGACAAACGAACGAACAAATCTCCAATTTAGCACTGAAGACAATTTGTAAAACAGGAGTTGCGATTGGTTCTATCACGTATTTGCCTTATCGTGACGAATCAGGCGGAGGCGGTTTTGAGTTGAATAATTGCACGTTATCGACTATTTATTCGCTTAATAAAGAAGTCAAATTAAGCCAAGGAAGTTCAAGGAATGTCATATTTTCATCTGATATTTCAAAAGTAGTAGATACGCCAAAAGGGAATGCGATAATGGGGTTGTCCAAGTTTGATAAATTAGGGTTTAGTATGAATGAAGCGCTTGACATTAATGGGAAATCATTAGATCCAACATTTACATTGCGTGGAAAAGATGGTTTACAAGAAGTAAGAATGAGGCAAATAGGCACTGGCTTTCAGTTAGATTTAAAGGAAGATAGCACTTATAAGAAAAAATTGGTGGTCGATTCAAGTATAGAAAAAGCAACAAGTATTAGTTTAAGCTATAAAGTAGATGGTGTGGAGAAATTTGCAAAAGTATCTGTAGGCCCAGTAGACAGCGGAGGGCCGGGACAGAGACAGCTGACTATACCAAATTGATTAATCATTTTAGAAGGTAGCGTGTTTTTTTGAGCGCTCCTTTTTTTCACGGAAATAAGCCATTAGCCTCTTCACTATGTAGTCATTATTATCTGGCGGAACACAATTGTTGATTTAATCACATTCTCCCTTGGCAAGCTTTTTTTGAAAGTTCGTTCGAATAGCCTATTTTCTGATTTGCTTCGGTTTCCGTTAGAAATAAAGCTTATATTGTGCCATAATAGAAATGCAGATACAATATATAGTGTTCGAAGGGAAGCGGAGATAATGTACGTGGAGAAGGAAACGGAACAATTAGTTATTAAAAGGGATGGTCGGAAGGTCGGGTTTGACCTGATTAAGATTCGGAATGCGGTGCAGGCTTCAATGGTGAGTTGTGGCGTGGATGATGCGGCGTATTTGGAAGCAGTTTTAGTTGACATTGTGAAAAACTTACCAAATGATATGGCGGTGACGATTGATGAGATTCAGCATGTGGTCGAGAATCAGCTGATGAAATCTACATATCCAGATGTGGCGCGGGCTTATATTGAGTATCGGCATGACCGGGATTCGCAGCGGGCGAACATGACGGACTTAACGACGAGTGTGCAGAAGTTGCTGGATCGGGATAAAACGGTGGTGAACGAGAACGCTAATAAGGACGCGACGGTTTTTAATACGCAGCGGGACTTGACGGCGGGCGCGGTGGCGAAAAGTTATGCGTTGAAATATATGCTGCCAAAACATGTGGCGAACGCTCATTTGAAGGGGGATATTCATTTTCACGATCTGGATTATAGTCCGTATCACGCGATGACGAATTGTTGTTTGATCGATATTGCGGGGATGCTGGCGAACGGTTTCACGATTGGGAATGCGAACGTGGAAAGCCCGAAATCGATTCAGACGGCGACGGCTCAAATAGCGCAAATTATCGCGAATGTGGCGAGTTCGCAGTATGGTGGTTGTTCGGTGGATCGGATTGATGAAGTTTTAGCGGCGTATGCGAAACGGAATTATGAGAAACACGAGAGCGAGGCGGAAAAATGGGTTTTGGCGGAGCGCCGGGAGGAATTTGCGCGGGAACGGACGCGAAAGGATATTTATGACGCGATGCAGAGTTTGGAGTATGAGATTAATACGCTGTACACGAGTAATGGCCAGACGCCGTTCGTGACGCTGGGCTTTGGGCTTGGCGAGGACTGGTTTGCGCGCGAGATTCAGATGGCGATTTTGAGGGTTCGGCTTGGTGGGATTGGCAAGGATAAGCAGACGGCGATTTTTCCAAAATTGGTTTTCTCGGTGAAACGGGGGACGAATTTGGACGCAGAGGACCCGAACTACGATATTAAGCAGTTGGCGCTGGAATGTTCGGCGAAACGGATGTATCCGGATGTGCTGAATTATGATTCGTTGGTGCGCTTGGCGGGTGATTTCAAGGTGCCGATGGGTTGTCGTTCGTTTTTACCGGCGTGGCAAGATGCGGATGGTGAATTTGTGAATGCTGGGCGGAATAATTTGGGTGTTGTGACGCTGAATGTGCCGAGAATTGCGATTCAAAGTGGCGGTGATAAGGAACGATTTTGGGAAATTTTCACGGAAAGGATGCAAACGATGAAGGACGCGCTACTTTTCAGATTGGAACGGGTTCGGGAGGCAAAACCGGAGAACGCGCCGATTTTGTATAAGCATGGGGCGTTTGGAAAGCGGCTCGATGATGGGCAGGATGTGGATCAGCTGTTCAACAAGGAGCGGTCGACAATTTCGATTGGTTACATTGGCTTGTATGAGGCGGCGACAATGTTTTATGGCGGTGAATGGGAGACGAATCCTGAAGCGAAGGCGTTCACGATTGAGATTTTGCGAGAGTTGAAGGAATACGCGGATGCTTGGAAGGCGGAATATGGCTATTGGTTCAGCGTATATTCGACGCCGAGCGAGAGTTTGACGGATCGCTTTAATCGCTTGGACCGCGCTAAATACGGCGATATTAAAGACATCACAGACAAAGAATACTATCAAAACTCGTTTCATTATGATGTCCGCAAAAAAGTGACGCCGTTTGAAAAGCTCGATTTTGAGATGGAATATCCCGAATATTGCTCTGGTGGCTTTATTCATTATTGTGAATATCCGAAGTTGACGCATAACCTGAAAGCTTTGGAAGCCGTTTGGGATTATGCATATGATCGTGTCGCTTATTTGGGAACGAATACACCGATTGATCGTTGCTATGAGTGCGATTTTGAGGGCGAATTTGCGCCGACCGCGGAAGGGTTTAAGTGCCCAGCATGCGGAAATACGAACCCAGAAACGGCGGATGTGGTGAAGCGGACGTGTGGATATCTTGGGAATCCGATGAAACGGCCAATGGTGCATGGCAGACACGAGGAGATTACGCAACGGGTGAAGCATCTGGAGTCTTCCGATGAATAATCCGAAACCGCAAGAATGGCGCGCTGAGGACATGTCCGCAAACTATGTCGCTGATTATAAGCCGTTTAATTTTGTCGATGGCGAGGGCGTGCGTTGTAGCTTGTATGTATCTGGTTGTCCATTCCATTGTGAAGGTTGCTACAACAAGGCGGCGCAGTCATTTCGCTATGGCACGCCGTACTCGGAGGAGCTCGAGGACCGGATTATCGCGGATTTATGGCATGAAAGCGTGCAGGGTTTGACGCTGCTTGGCGGGGAGCCGTTTTTGAATACGGGTGTGTGTTTGCCGCTCGTGAAGCGGATTCGGACGTTGTTTGGCGATGCGAAGGATATTTGGTCGTGGACGGGTTACACGTGGGAAGAATTGATGCAGGAAACGCCGGATAAATTGGAGCTGCTTTCTTATGTAGATGTCCTTGTCGATGGGCGTTTTGAACAGGATTTATTCGATGTAAAACTCGCATTTCGAGGCTCGAGTAATCAGCGGATTATTGACGTGAAGGCGTCTTTGAAAGCAGAACAAATCGTTATGTATAAGTGAACAAAGAAAGTGGCCTGAAAATAGGAGGGTCGCTTTTTTGTTTGTAAAAATTTCACATAAATTAGCATCGTATCATTTTTATGTGTTACTATTAAGTAGCAAGGAATATTGCAGACATCACACGGATTATTAGTCGGAAAAGTCGGTATAAACAAAAAAATGCTGGACTAAACACCTATACCACAAATACAATGGAGGTAAAAAAAATGTTAGAAATGAAGAAAAAGACGATGGGTTTTGTCAATAGTCATAAGGAAAACGAGAAGAGAATTGCGTTGTTACCTGAACATATCACGACTATTACGAATGCAGATCAGCTTTTTTTCGAAACAGGGTATGGTGAGGTTTTGGGGATAGAAGATGGGGAATACATGGCGCTTGGCTGTCATGTTCAGTCGCGAGCGGACGTGCTCCGTCAAGATATTATTTGCGAGCCGAAGATCGGTGACTCCGAATTTCTAAGCCAATTACAAAAAGGTCAGACGATATTTGGCTGGGTGCACGCGGAACAAAATAAGGATATCGCGAATAAATTGGTGGAATCAGGGGTGAAAGCCTACGCTTGGGAGAATATGGACTACATGAATCGCCATTGTTTCTGGATCAATAATGAGCTGGCAGGCGAGGGTGCGATTATGCATGCGTACCAACTGATTGGCGAGATGCCTTACAATACAAAAGTGGCGATTTTGGGGCGTGGTAATGTATCTCATGGTGCACAGAAAATACTGCAAAACTTAGGCGCCGAAGTTCATATTTATAATCGTAATCAAGAAGCCTTATTTCAAGAGGAATTACCGCAATATGATGTGATTATCAATGCGATTTTATGGGATTTGAAACGAACAGATCATATTATGTATCGAAAAGATTTACAGCGTTTGAAGAAAAATGCAATTATTATCGATGTGAGTTGTGATCGGGCGGGCGCCATTGAAACGAGTATTCCAACGACGATTGCGAATCCGACATATACGGTCGACGGGATTTTACACTATGTAGTCGATCATACGCCGAGCCTACTTTACAGAACCGCGTCGCATTCGATTTCCACAGAAATAGCGAAATATGTAGATGATTTGATCGAAAGTAGAGCCAATGCCACGCTTGAAGCTAGTGTTGTTACGGTGGTGATGGACTCAATTTATAGATAAATAAATGCATAAACCCCGATTATAGGCCCTGATTCATAAGGTGGGCGTTATAGTCGGGGTTTCTGTTTGTTTTGATTAGCCAGCACGGTTAACTTCCTTAGCCATTTTTGCAGGGTCTACAAGTGTCTCGCCAATCGCTGTAATTACTTGCCAGAATTTTTTCATATTCAACAGCTCCTTTCCTAATTCCATTATAGCCTGTGCGCATGGGAGTTTCCCGCGATTTAAATAACAATTTACTAAGAATATCTTACAGTTTTATCATAATTATTGTAAGGATTGAAAATTTACATGCAAAATACAGGATCGATACACATTCTCAAACAACGCTTAACATTGCTGCGCTAAACTGGTGTGGTAAGTGAAATGGAGGGGGATTGAGAAACGGTGAAAAAGTGGAAATCAGGGTTTGTTTATTTATTGGTGGCGCTTATATTGGTTCAAATCGGGGTTAGTTATATCCCATTTGGAAATGTGGTGAAGGCGGAGGGCGTTGCGGGAGAGACGCTTATCGCGAAAGAATCTAGTTGGAAATATTGGGATCAGGGTACATATCCAGGTGATACGTGGCGTGACGGGACGTTTGATGATACTGCTTGGAAATCTGGAAAAGGGGCGCTGGGTTACAATCCGAAAAATGCGGATATTAAGATAAATACAACGATTTCTTACGGTACGGATGAGGACAAGAAATATCCAGTTTCCTTTTTTAGAAAGAATTTTGAGGTGAAGGGTTCGGACAAGTACTTGCGTGCGAATTTGGCGCTGAAAGCTGATGATAGTGCGGTTGTTTATATGAACGGGAAAGAAGTGAAGCGGGTGCGACTCGCGGATGGAGCGATTAATTTCGTGGATTATTCGGGGCAGCAGAGTTCGGATGCGGTGGAATATGAGGGAATTAAGCTCGGCGCGATTCCGCTTGTGGAAGGGACGAACACGATTGCCGTTGCGGTTTTTCAGCAGAAGGGAACGAGCTCGGATGTGACGTTTGACGCGGAGTTGACGGGATTTGTGACGCCGGATGAGGTTGTGGCGGACGCGGATTATACGCCGAGCAAGATTGCGGTGACGTTCTTCGGGAACACCCAGACGCAAAAAGGTGTGACGTGGCATACGAAATCGGACGCGGGCTCGGACTTGCAATATGTGAAGGCGGTCGGGACGGGGGTTCCGAGTTTTGCGGGAGCGCAGACGGTGACGGGTAAAAGTGAGGCGAATGACGCTGCGATCGGCGGGTTCTCGCATCAAGTCGCAGCGAAGTATTTGGATTCGGGCACCACGTATTGGTATCGTGTCGGTGATAAGACGCGGGATAAATGGAGTGAGCCGGCCAAGTTTACGACGCAGAAACGGAATACGAAGGCTTTTGATTTTTTATATGTGACGGATTCGCAGGGAAGTAGTGAGGAGGAGTATAGTTGGACGGACGCGACGCTGAATAAAGGTTTCGCGATGTATCCGAACGCTGAATTTATTCTGCAAACGGGGGATTTGGTGAATACGTCATCGAGTCCAGCTGAATGGGGCTGGTTATTTGGCACATCGCAAAAGTTGCTCAGCAATACGACGATAGCGGCGGCGACGGGGAACCATGACGCGTTCAACAATTCGTTCCGCCAACATTTCTACTATGATCATCCGGCGAATGCGAATAATTTGAATAAAGGCGTGTACTATTCGTTTGACTATGGTCCGGCGCATTTCATGATGCTAAACACGAACGATCAGGATTCGCGGGCGCTTGATCCGACGCAACTTGCTTGGCTGAAAGAGGATGCTAAAAAAGCGCGTGCGGACGGTGCAAAATGGCTGGTTGTCGCGTTTCATAAAGGGATTTATACGGTGGCGAGTCACATGACGGATACGGAAATCGTGACGCTGCGTGATCAATTAGCGCCAGTTTTTGATGAGCTGGGTATTGATATTGTGTTGCAGGGCCACGATCACAGCTATTTCCGTTCGCAGCAAATGGATGGTAAGATGCCGATCGCGACGGATACTATTGGCAAAGTGGAGGATGACGGGATTTCGCGCGATGTCGATCCGGGCGGACAGAGCTACCATGTCATCAATACGAGTGGGTACAAGTTTTATCAGCCGCAATCGGAAAGTAATATGAGCGCTGCGGGCGTGTATCCAGCGAAGTACGCCCAACCGATGTTGCAAATGTTTGCTGGGATTAGTTTTACAGAGGATCGGTTCACGTATAAAGCCTACACGTATGACGCGAAATCGGCTCAAACTGCTCGTGCCACAACTGATGCGACGCTTTTCGATACGTATGGCATTTTGAAAACGGACAAGGCGCAGGCGGTCACCGCGGAAATCGATGCTTTGCCGACGACGATAGCGCTCACAGACGAGGCAGCCATTTTAGCCGCAAAAGCTGCGTACGATAATCTGGACGCGACATTGCAAAAATACGTTACGAATTATGCCGTTTTAACTGCAAAGTTGGCTGATTTGGAGGCCTTGAAAGTAGAGGAACCAACGCCGGAGCCGGAGCCGGAACAACCAGATCCAGACCCAGAAATTCCGACGCCAGAAAAACCGGTGAATCGGGAGCAACCAGAAATCCCGACATCACCAGAGACACCAACTGCGTCAGAGCAACTGACCGTCGTACAACCATTACCAAATCAAGTCGGCGCGGAATCTAAGCCAGTTGAGGCTAGCGCCGTTTCTGATGGCGATGCGAGTGAGCCCAATTTACCAACGACGGGAGATACAGACACGATGTGGGCACTTGTGGTCCTCGGCGGAAGCCTCCTCGTTTTAGGCTCAGCGATTTTATGGCGACGCAAATTAAAATAAGGATAAATCAAGAGTTGGCGCCGATTGTGGTCTGCCAACTCCTTTTTTAATACTAATAAATGTAAAACTAGGTTTAAGGCAAAAATATAACGGGAAAATCTCAAGTATATATCAAATTACCTATTTTTAATGATCGACAAAATCAGCAAAAGGGAGGAATCAACAATGGTGAACAGCAAACGATTAGTGGACACGTTTATCGAGCTTGTCCAAATCGACTCAGAAACGAAACATGAAGGGAATTTTCAAGCATTTTTAAAAACACGATTTCAGTCGCTAGGCCTTGAGGTAAAAGAAGATGACACGATGTCAAAAACGGGTTTTGGCGCTAATAATTTAGTATGCCGACTACCTGCGACTACCGACGCCGACGCGATTTTCTTTTCTTGTCACGTGGATACGGTTACACCAGGCGTGGGTATCAAATCGCAAATCAAAGATGATATTATTTATTCCGATGGCACGACGATTTTAGCGGCCGATGATAAGGCTGGTATCGCGATTATGCTGGAAACCATCCAGTTAATCAAGGAAAATAACACCCCCCACGGCACGCTCGAATTTGTGCTGTCAGTCGGGGAAGAGAGCGGTTTAATCGGCATTAAAGCCTTTGATATGAGCGCACTTACCGCGAATTATGGTTTTGTCCTTGACACAGGTGGCCCGGTCGGAAGCATTACAGTTGGCAGCCCGACGCATGCAGGCCTGGAAATCGAGATTCACGGAACCGCGGCACACTCTGGAATCGAGCCTGAAAAAGGAATCTCAGCCCTTGAGATCGCCGCAAAAGCAATTTCTCAGATGAAACTAGGCCGTATCGATTTTGAAACGACCGCAAATATTGGTATAATTAAAGGTGGAACTGCGACGAACATCGTGATGGAACACGTGCGGATGGTTGCAGAAGTTAGGTCGATCAACAGCAAGTCCTGCGAGACGCAAATACAGCACATGAAAGACTTATTCGAAAAAACGACCGCAGATTTGGGTGGCGCGATTACAATAAAAGTAGAGATGAAGTACGGCGGTTACCACTTCGATGCCGAAACGAACGTCGTCAAAATCGCAACGCAAGCGATGGCAACGCTCGGTATGACAGCAAAGCACGAAACAAGCGGTGGTGGCAGTGACGCCAACATTTTTAACGAACAAGGAAAAGAAACAACCAACTTATCGATTGGCTATGAAAAAATTCACACCGTTCACGAGTATATTCCTATTCGCGAACTAGAAAAAGCGACGGCATTAGCATACGAAATTGTGAAACACGTGGCATCGAAATAATTGCCCACAAGCTAGGAAGTCGCGACATAAACAGCACCTTTCATAGACGAAAATCACGGTAAGACTAATCAGATAGAAGGTGTTTAAATGAAACATTTAGTGAAACAATTTTTACTCGTAGCAGTTTCCATTGCGCTTATCGGTGCAAGTATTAATCTTTTTCTCGCGCCGCATCATATCGCAGCGGGTGGCGTGACGGGTATCGGGATTTTGGCCGAACAAGCACTTGGAATTCCAATCGCGATGACCGTACTCGTTCTAAACGTCATCATGCTTATCCTAGCCTTTATTTTCTTAGGACGCGCCGTATTTGTCCGCTCATTCCTTGGAAGCCTACTTTTGCCACTATCCTTGGCAGTTATTCCAGAAGTTATGCTAGCGCAAGATCGCCTGCTATCCGTTATTTTCGGTAGTATGATTTTTGCGATTGGTGTTGCGATTCTGTACCGCATCGAGGCTTCTAGTGGCGGGACAACGATTCCACCGCTGATTCTCAAGAAATATTTTAATCTGAACACATCGCTTGGCCTCTTTTTAGTCGATACGATTATTGTTATTTTCAATATTTTCATATTCGGCGTCGAAGAGTTTCTATTCGCCATACTCTCACTTATTTTAGTTGCCATTATTATGAATTATTTAGAAACAGGCCTCAAGAAACGCAAAGCCGTGATGATTATGAGCGATCACAAAATAGAAGAAATCAAGGAAGGCTTGCTAAAAGAAATGGGGCGTGGTGTCACTGTTTTCAATGTGTCAGGGGGATACAGTGGTAGCGAAAAAACGATGCTGATGGTCGTTTTGGAAACACGCGAATATCAAACCATCCTGAAAGTTATCAATTCTTTAGACAAGAAAGCTTTTGTCATTGCTTACACGGTATCTGAAGTACACGGACTCGGCTTCAGTTATCATACAATTGAATAAAAACTAAGTGTATAACAAAACGGGGGGGATTAATCATGAATCCAGTTACAGCTTTTACGATTATTATGCTCATTTGGGCGATCAGTGATTTCGTTTCCAAAAAAACCAAGTCACTTATTTCATCACTACTTGTAGCATCCATCATTTTCTTGGTGGGCTTTAAAACAAATATATTTCCAGAAGACCTACTTAGCAGTTCATCACTACTCGCGCTAGGCCAGACGGTTGTCGGATTTATCATCGTTCATATCGGAACCATGATTAGCCTCGACGAACTCAAAAAACAATGGAGAACCGTTGTGATTGGCGTCGCTGCAGTACTTGGTATCGCCGCATTCCTTTTCCTCATCGGCTCGTTTTTCTTAGACGAGAACTTCGTCATTGCTGCCATTGGTGCGATCAGCGGCGGAACCATTTCGGTCATTATTGTACAAGAATCCGCGCTAGCATCAGGCTTACTACTTGTAGCCGTTTTCCCAGTTCTGATCGCTGCGTTCCAGGGCTTAATCGGTTTCCCGCTGACATCCCTTATTTTGCGCAAAGAAGCCAACCGTATCAAAGGAGAATATCGGGCTGGGAACATTCAAACAGAAAAAGCAGAAGTCCATCATGATGAAGCGAAAACGATGATGCCAAAAGCGTTACAAACAACGGCAGGAACCCTATTCGTAGTCGGCGTTGTCGTGATGCTGTCCATCTACATTGATACCATCACAAACGGCGTTCTAAACACGTTCGTAGTCGCGCTATTATTCGGTATCGCCCTACGCGCATTCGGCGTCATCAAACCAAACATCCTAAGCGGCATCGATGCATACGGCCTAATGATGCTGTCCATCCTAATCATCATTTTTGGCCCACTAGCTACATCTTCCGTCGATGACCTCGTTGCCCTTATTGGCCCACTTTGCATCGCATTCGCAATCGGCGTAAGCGGGAGTGTCGTATTCTCAGCTGTCATGGGAAAAATCCTTGGCTACAGCGTTTCGATGTCGATCGCAATCGGCCTCACGACGCTATACGGCTTCCCAGGAACCATGATTTTGAGTCAGGAAGCCGCGAGAAGTGTTGGTGAAAACGAACAAGAAATCGCGGCAATCGAAGGCCAAATTTTACCGAAAATGATCATCGCAGGTTTTTCAGCAGTAACGATAACCTCCGTCGTGCTCACAAGTATTCTAGCGGAACTGATTCACTAAACACCCAAAACAGAGAAGGCCACGCGGTTCTTCTCTGTTTTTACGTACTAATTAAGTTTGCCAGCATCCAAAAGAGGCTATGGTGCAAAGAATATATTAAAAAGAAGTTGGATAAAAATGGCGTTACTTGGTGGTAATAAAAAAGACTCGAAGCACGATGGAATAGGATTATTTTACGGAGAAGGATTATCCGAACAGTCACTTCCGCGTTACGTAATACCAGCAGATACGATAGACGAGAACGCCGATCAACGCGACGAATTCATCGGTACATCGACAGTCGGTTCCTCCGAAGCCTGCATGCTAGGCGGAATGGCCGCACTTTTTCGTTGGAAACAACAAGCCCGCAATCTCGGCTTAGATATGAGCAAGCGTCCAAACATGATTATTTCATCCGCATATCAAGTCGTTTGGGAGAAATTCGGCGTCTACTGGGATATCGAATTACGCAAAGTTACAGTGACCAAAGAATGCCTCGCGCTCGATCCCGATAAAGCAATAGCTCTCATCGATGACTACACCATCTGCGTCGTCGGCATCATGGTTTTGACTTATACCGGCCGTTACGATGACATCAAAGCGCTAGACGCCGCAATCACGACCTATGATAAAACAAGTAAGGTAAAAGTCTATATCCACGTGGACGCCGCGTCAGGAAGCTTATACACCCCGTTCATGGAAGCAGAGCTAGAATGGGATTTCCACCTCGATAACGTCAAATCCATCAACACATCCGGCCACAAATACGGTCTCGTTTACCCCGGCGTTGGTTGGGTAGTGTGGAAAGACAAAGCATGGCTATCAATTTTTAACGTCCAGCCATTCTCATCGTCGCTTGGCCCCTAAAAGAAGGCACCGATGTCAAATGGGACTTATACGATCTATCCGATTTCCTACGGCTTCACCCACTAAGCGCCCAGCAGCCTGATAAATACTCATTAGCGTCGTTAAAAGTTCCGCTCCGGTACTCGCTTTTGCCTAGCTACTAAGCATTTGTCGGGCTGCTGGGGTTAGGTATTCCAAATCAGGATTTTATAAGGAGTCGTGTTTTTTTGAGAAAAAACTCGAAATCGCTTGACGCGGGGGCTGAAACATGTTTTAATAAGGGAGTGCCAAAAATGGTGCAGCTTGAAAGGTTCCGTGGTGTAGGGGTTAACATGCCTGCCTGTCACGCAGGAGATCGCGGGTTCAAATCCCGTCGGGACCGTCAAATAAGAATCGCGTTTTGTTTAGGATTTCATATCCTAGACAAGACGCGATTTTTTATTATGCCAACGTTTAAAAGACACAAAATGTTCAACTGGATGCCGTGAGAATTCCGTATTTATAGAACATTAGCCTAAATTTCTGCTTTATACTTGCAATTAAGCAGTTTGGTTGAGATATGCGAACCATCCTGTAAACTTAATGAGAGTAGGAATAGAATTGAAAAACAAGAAAGTAAAGAAGTTAGTAAGTGTATTAACTATTGCAACAGTACTAGGAACAAGTGTAGTAACACCGCTTAATACGATGGCTACACCAACACAAGCAGCGACATCAGCGACAGCTCCAAAATACGTGGCGCCAGGGTATACAACATTATACATGTCAAATATCAATGCATATTTTCCTTCAGCATCACTCGACGGGAACTACCTAGTTATTGATATGATAAAAATACACAAGGGTTACGGTATAGATGTTCTATTTCCAAATGGGCAAAAAATTCAGGTATATAAGCAACTTGCTTCCAATGTTGCTGAAACAGCTCGGATTTATGTAGGAAATACGAATCTTCAGTCCGCACCTTATCGGGTTTTCTATGTAGATAAAATTAACCCAAATGGAACATCATATCTTAGCGGTAAATATTCATTTCAAGTAGATACGTCCAGATTTTATAAATACGATACCAACTTTGGACAAGCGGTATACAATTTATTTACTAGCTCAAGTTTGACAACAATCGGTGCAGAAGTAACGCAAGCGGACATTGATATTGCAAAAAATACTGCGAAAAACGCTGTAACTTCTCCAGAAAAAACAAGATTGGAAAATTTAATTAATCAAGCACAGACGCAGCTAACAAACAATACAACTGTGAAAGAAACAGAAGCACGCAATGCCGTCAATGCTTTATTCAGTAATAACGATCCAAAATCGGATGCAATTAAAGCTACAACCGATCAAGCGGCGATCGATGTGGCGCAAGGACTTGTTAATTCAGTCAGTAACCAGACGATACGAGAAGAACTACAAAAGGATTTAAACAAAGCCCAAGAATTGCTAAACGCACGTCATGCAGCTGAATTAGAAGAAGCCGCCAATAAATCAGTCAAAGAATTATTCGTAAACGACACAGTAGCAAGCAATGCAATCAAGAACGCAACGAACCAAAAAGCCATTGATGATGCACAAAAAACAATTGACATCGTAACAAATGGAACGGTAAAAGATGCACTACAAGCCGATTTAAATAAGGCGCAAGAATTACTAGATGCACGTAACGCAGCCTTAGAAGCGGATAAAAACCAACAAGTTATTGCAGATCATCTAGTAAAGCAACTTTTCGTAAATAACACGCCAACAAGCGATGCCATTAAAGATGCAACGAACCAAGTGAAAATTGATGAGGCACAAGAACAAGTAAGTTTAGTGAAAGACCCGACAGTCAAAGCAACGTTGCAAGCCAATCTAGACCGCGCTCAAGAATTGCTAGATCTACGCAACAAGACGGACCAATCTGCCAAACAAGCTGAGGCAGAAAAAGCAGTAAACGAGCTATTCACAAACAACAATCCAGAGACAGGCACAATCAAGGATACAACTACACAAAAAACAATTGATGATGCGCAAAAATTAATAGATGAAGTAACCGATGCAACTAAAAAAGCAGAATTGCAAGCGAGCTTAGACAAAGCCCAAGAACTTTTAGATGCTAAAAACGCAGCAATCCAAGCGGAGAAAGATCGCCAAGTTGCAGCAGAAAAAGCAGTAAATGAGCTATTCACAAGCAACAATCCAGCGATAGATAAAATCAAAGAAACAACCACACAAAAAGCAATTGATGATGCACAAAAATTAGTAAATACAGTAACAGACGCAGCGAAGAAAGCCGAACTACAAAAAAACTTAGATCGAGCGCAAGAACTTTTAGATGCTAAAAACGCAGCAATCCAAGCGGAGAAAGATCGCCAAGTTGCAGCAGAAAAAGCAGTAAATGAACTGTTCACAAGCAACAAGCCAGCAACAGATAAAATCAAAGAAACAACCACACAAAAAGCAATTGATGGTGCGCAAAAACTAGTAAATACAGTAACAGACACAGCGAAAAAAGCCGAACTACAAAAAAACTTAGATCGAGCGCAAGAACTTTTAGACGCTAAAAACGCAACAACAGGAAAAATCACACCGAATGATTTTACCATTGGTACAGACAAATTTATTACAGGTAGCTACACAGGAGACGTTGCCAAAGTATCCATCGTCCGAGGTTTTGACGAATACACTGGAGCAACAGTCAAAAATGGCGAATTTAGTTTCTATACAGTCGGCAAAGCAATCAAGAAAACGGATCAAATTTATGTAGTAGCATACGACAAAAATGGCAAAGAGTTATCACGTGAACTAGTGAAATTCGTTGTCGTGACAGAAGGAAAAATCACACCAGTTGAAATGACTATTCCAGGTGACAACAACATTACAGGAACTTACACAGGAGACGTATCCCGCATTGAAGTAAGTGTGAACGATGGCGAATTCAAAAAAGGCGGAACAGTAGCCAATGGAACCTTCAAATTCTACTCTTATGGCTTGGTAACGAAAGCAACAGATAAAGTAGTTGTGAAAGCATACGATAGCGCAGGAAAACTACTCGACACAAAAACTGTTAAAATCAAAACAACCATTCCAACTGCGGGAACAGTTACGGTGGCAGATTACACGCTAGGCACAAGTAACATTACAGGTGTTTTTACAGGTGATGTGAAGTCGCTTAAAGTAACAGTAGGCACAACCGTTTACAGCGGTGGAACAATCAACGGCGATGGCACATTCAAATTTTACATCCTAGGTAAAATCGCATTTGTAACAGACACAGTAAGCATTGCAGCATACGATAAAACGGGTAAATTCTTAGATAGCAAAGTTATTACCGTATTACCAAAATAAATAACGAAAAAAGATGGTCCGCGCAATGCGAGCCATCTTTTTCACGTATGAGATTAGGAAACATTTAGTTAAAGAAAAATTAGCACGTCATAAAATTGTCACAAAATAGTGGTGAAAAACAAATATTTCGTGAATTGAGACTCGTTATCCATATGTTATAGTCAAAAATAGCGTTGCTTGAATGAAATTATATGCTGTACAGAAGTAAATATTTTTATAGAGAAGAAAAGGGGATTAGTTGATGAAGATAAAGAAATATACGGCAATTTTTATGATTATGTTACTGAGCGTACAATTAGGAATGTTATTTCTAATTGTAAAAAAGGATCAGGTTATGGCTGAAGGCACAGGTGTCAACACAACAATATCAGTGGCTTCAGGTACGATAAAAAGTCGCCAAGAAGTCAACTTACACGTCAATGTTTTTGGCAGTGCAGGGGATTTTTTGGGTGAACATGGGAAAATCATTGTGACAATACCGAGAGAAATCGTTTATAATGTGAATGATTTTGATACTAAGATGCTTATTCCAGAGCCGTTTAAGTATGAAGGGATAGAAAGAGATACTACAAATTTTAAACTTACTTTCTCAGTAGATACCAAGCTGATTGGCGAAAATGATGCATTTAACGGTTTATTCCAAATAAAATTTGGAGCTCCAATACTAAAAGTTGGCGGAGCGCAAGCGAGTATTCAAAATTTCACAGTAACCTATGCTGGTAAACAACAGCAAACAAGTGCTGAAATCCAGAGACAAAATACGCTACATTTACCAGTGTTTGATAAATGGTATAAAGGGGATTTTGATCAGAATGGAGTCGCCAATTTAAATACAATGGCACCCGAAGGAAATCGCTTTCAATTGGTGGTGAACTACCGCGGCGTAGAATTAAAGGATGTTGTTGTTTCGGACACGTTACCTCAAGGGACCAAACTTATTCCGGCGGTCAGCAGAGTTTCAACCCCTGGGAATCCGATGACAAAAGATAACATTCGGATTTTAAAGGTCACCGATTTTGATGAGGAAGGAGAGGCGATACGTTATGCGTATGTGACGGAAGAATTCAAAGATAAGATTGCATATAATGACGTAACCAAGCGCTTCACCGTGGACTTTGGGGATATCGCAGCTGACACGACCTATTTTGTGGAGTATGCCCTAGAAATAGAGGACACCAATCTAGGAATAAAGGCGAATGTGGCGAATCTGACGGCGAGTAATCGACAACCTATCGAAAAAACAGTCTCCGTGCAGGCGATTAAGCACTATGGAACAAGCTATATTTTAAATAAAAGTGTCGATAAAACAGCCTTAAATTATGATGAAAATGAATTGACATATACGTTGCGTTTGGTACCTTTAGATGGTGACGCGATTCCAGCGGGCACCGTTGTTACAGATCCATTAAGCGAAAAAATGGTAGCTCCTGAAATTGGCGCTTACGACGAAAAAAAGTTTGATATAAAGGTAGAAAACAATAAATTGGTCATCAAAATGTTGCAAGATTTACCAAAAGGCGACTTAGCAGAATGGCATTTTAAAGTTAATGTTGCGAGCCTGAAAATGGGTGAGACGCTATCCAATCAAGCATTTCTGATATTGCCAAACGATATGATTTACTCCAATTCGGTTTCAACCAGAAAATATGACGGTAGAATTCAGATTAAAAAAGTAGATAATCTGAATAATCCAGTTTCTGGTGCGATGTATGAGATTTTGAACGATAAAGATGAGCGCGTTTTTGAAGGAATAACAAATGCGAAAGGTCTCCTCGTTTCGAATGCGTTACAATTAGGAAACTATACAGTGAGGGAGGTCCTGGCACCAGTGGGATATATATTGGATAACACACCTCATTATGTGGTCGTAAATGATGGAGACACGGTGCCGATTATTCTGGGGACCGAGAATATGCTTCGATCAGGAACGATAGAGCTGACAAAAGTAGATGCAGATAATCCTTCGATGACGCTAGCCGACGCTATTTTTGAGTTGCGAGATAATGAGGGAGAGATTCTGCTCCAAGACATGACGACGGATATCAATGGAAAAATAGTCATTTCGGGACTAATTCCAGGCAAGTATTCCTTTATAGAAACAAAAGCACCAGCAGGGTATATACTAGATAACACACCAGTTCTAGTTACGGTTGAAATTGGAGAAAATGACACACAAGTTCAGGTCATCAAGGAAAACCGTCGCGAAGTATCAGTGGCACCAGAAAAACCACCAGTTCTTCTCGATCCACCAGATAGAATCCCGGAAATCACTTTACCGGAAACCCCGGTTACGACTCCAGTGAAAAAATTAATGAAAATCCCTGTCAATCCAGTGATAAAGCCTATAACTAATACGGTAGAAAAAACAACACCACCCCAAATAAAATTGCCGAAAACAGGAGATAGTCTAGCGAATCAAGCTGTTTTTTACGGGTTGGGTATGCTGTTGCTAGGTGTAGTATACCTCGTTAGAAGAAAAAGTGCATAAATAAAAAAGTGATGGGCTTCCTGAATCGGAGGCTCATCACTTTTCCTACGTTATAGATTAATAACCTTTCATCGCATCATCCAACACTTTTTTCAAAGTTGCTGAAGAATGCGCCATTTGTTCTTTCTCTTGATCATTCAGCTTCATCTCAACAACATGACGAACACCTTTCCGGTTCACGACAGCCGGTGCGCCGATATACACGTCATCCAAGCCATAATGCCCATCCATATACACAGACAATGGCAAAATCGCGTTTTCGTTGTTCAAAATCGCTTTTGTAATCCGGGCAAGTGCCGCTGCAATCCCGTAAAACGTTGCGCCTTTTTTGTTGATGATTTCATAGGCCGCGTCACGAACACTCACGAAAATCGTATCCATCGCGCCTTGCTCGTCTTCCTCGATCCATTCCATGATTGGCAGTCCACCAACCGTTGTATGGCTCCAAGCCGGGAATTCCGTATCGCCATGCTCACCAAGAATGTAACCATGCACATTACGCGCATCGACTTTCAAGTAATCCGCAATCGACATCCGGAAACGCGCCGTATCAAGACTCGTACCAGAACCAATCACGCGCTCTTTTGGCAAACCGGAGAATTTCCAAGTTGCATAAGTAAGAATATCCACAGGGTTCGACGCCACCAAGAAAATACCGTCAAAACCGCTCGCCATAACCTCGTCCACAATCGATTTCATAATACGTATATTACGGCTCACAAGATCAAGTCTAGTTTCACCAGGTTTTTGCGCCGTACCAGCCGTAACAACAACGATATCCGCATCGTGACAATCACTATAATTCGCTGAGTAAATTTTCTTAGGCGCTGAAAAAGGTACCGCATGGCTTAAATCCATCGCGTCCCCAATCGTTCTGTCCTTATCTATATCAATGATTCCGAATTCTTGCCCGATATTTAAATTCACACAAGCAAATGCATAACTAGAACCAACTGCTCCGTCTCCAACCAAAATGATTTTTTGATGATCTTTCATTTTTAAATTCCTCCTTCAAAAATACGATCTACTAGTACAGTATAACACGTAATCTTCATTTGTGAAACCTTGAACTACTTGAATTTAAAAAAGTGTTATACTAAAAACATGTAAGCGTTATGATACAGTTTTTACTAAAAAGGATTTCTCCTATCTTTAGCCTTAAATAGCGCAACGTAAACCCTTATTGTTTCATTTTTTTTCGGAAAGGGTATATGATGGAGGTGTACAACATAAATTGAATGAGTGGAGTGATTTTTTATGGCAACAACATTAGAGGTCCAGAAAAGAGAAACAAAACCGCATTCGAACATAACGTCTATCCGTAATGCAGGTAGAATTCCAGGTGTTATATATGGTTACAAGGCAGAAAACGTGCCAGTTTCCGTAGACTCTTTAACATTTATTAAAGCAGTTCGAGATAACGGCCGAAATTCCGTATTTTCAGTATCGGTTGACGGAGCAAAATTAAATGTACTATTACATGATTACCAAATAGACCCGTTAAAAGGGGACATCGAGCACATCGATTTACTAGCGGTAAACATGTCTGAAGAAGTGGAAGCAGCGGTGAGTATTAACCTTGTCGGCGAGTCCAAAGGCGTTAAGCTAAGCGGCGTACTGCAACAAGTTCTTTATGAAATCACAGTTTCTGCAACACCAGACAAATTACCAGAAGTAGTCGAAGTTGATATCACAGATCTTGATATCGGTGACGCGATTACGGTAACAGATATTCCTAAAAATGGCGACTACGAAGTGATTACCGATGGCGAAGAAGTCATTGCGACAGTTTCTGCACCGCGTACTAGTGACGAGCCAGAAACAACAAGTAGCGCAGTAACAGAACCAGAAGCGTTACATGGTTCAGATGAAACTCCTGACAAATAAATTTTAATATGACGGAAACCGAGTAATGAGGGCGAGCGATTCGCCTCCACTGCTCGGTTTTTTTGTCGTGTTCACAATTTCGACACATTTGTTCACAATTACACGAAGGTTTACATAAGTTTTGGAACGGGGAAATAGACTTAAGTAAGAAGACAAGCCGTTTTAAGAAAATGTAAGGAAAAAATTAGAAGTATGAAAAAAGAGGTTAAATTCACGTTTTTAGAAAATTAGGGGGTAGTGAAGATGAAAAAAAGAATTTTACTGCTTCTCAGTTTTGCGATGGTCTTGATGGGCGGATTACTTATCCAAGGCGCGAACTCAAAAGCAGCGACATTAAATCTGAAACCAGGGGCAACGACGGAAATCAAGGCTCATAATACACAAGCCCTTCAAAACGCAATCAATACGTCAAAAACACCTATCACGATTCCAAAAGGGAATTTTGAAGTAGTGGGAAGTATTATTTTGAAATCAAATGTCACGTTGGTTGGAGCAACTACGAACCCAGCCGATTCCAAAATCACGCTCAATAACGGGCCGATGACGACGGAAACAGGCAAGGGCGTAACGACTGTGAACAACCTGCAACTGCGGAATTTCACGCTACAATATAACGCTAATATGCCAAAATACGATTTTCAAAAACATAATGTACACGTGTACCAAAGCAATTTACTCGAAATCGGCGCGGTACCAAAAGCAGAAGCTGGCGCAAATTATCACGCGGTGTACAAAAAGCCGACAAAAAACAATATTCAGGTTCAAAACATGATTTTAAACGCTAATCAAGTAGGTTCCGCGGCATTAAGTATCGCCAAGGCGACGAACGTAAATATTGCTAATAATCAAATACTTAATTCAGGACTACAAAGTGGAATCACTGCAAGTTATACAGACGGACTACGAATCGATGGCAATACGGTGAAGAATTCCGGACGTTCTGGCATCAGTTTGTACCAAGGAAACGGCTCAGCCAAAGCCCCAGTGTACATTCGCAACAACAAAGTCATCGATTGGATGGAGCGCTTCGGCGGTTATCACTATAACGCGGCCAAAGCAGCTAAAATCGCGCCCGACATGATGCTTGACGGCGGAATCGACAGCTATGGTCCGGCCAACAACTACGTCTACACTATTGGCAACACTGTCTCCCTACAAAAAGAAAACAATAAACGCATCGCTGACAACCAAAAAACCGAACAAAAATGGGGTGTGAAAAACGCGCGTTACGTTGGCTACACAGGCATTCGAGGCAGCGGCATCGCGCACGCCGTCTACCAAAACAATACCGTCACCATCAACAGTCCCGACGCGATCTCCTTCATGACCTTCAACCTGCGACTCCGCAACACGTACACCGCACCAAAATACATTTTAGTCGAAAAAAACAAATTTACCGCCCAAAATATCAGTTTTCCGATACGAATTTTCGGCGGAGAGAGCGACGGCAGTTTGGCATCCGGCATTACAATCCGCCAAAACACGTTCACGATTAACGGCGACATCCCAACCTACTACAAAACCCTGATCGACGTCCGCGAGAAAACCGAGACCATCAGCGGCAAACTAACCTATTTCGGCACATCGCTCGTGACAGTCACCGGCAACAAGATCACCAGCAAAAACGTGAAGCAAATCGTCGCCGGCACCCCGATCCGCAAGCTACCAGTCGTGGATACACTATACATTGGCCAAAATACGCTCAACGCCAAGCCGTTTCAAAAAATCGGAGGCTATCTCGACACCGTGATTCAGCTCCCGACGTATAAAAAAGGCATCATCAGCGGCGGCATCATGCGTTCGTTCACCGACACAGCGACCAAGACAATTCAGCTGAGGGACACAGCCGGAAAAGCCCTAACAAAGCCAATCACGCTTAAAAAAGGCCCCCTAGTGAATTTCGTGCTGAAGCCAATTTACAGTCCAAAACCGAAAGTTCTGTGGATTACGAATAAAGTCGGAACGAAGAGCGTGACGAAGAAAGTACCGTTGTATTTGTTTTAGAAATAAGTCATGAAAAGTAGAACCAGGAATGCGTCGCGATGCATTTCTGGTTTTTTCATTGTTTTCGGGACGCGGTTTTATGTTAGAATTTGAGAATGGGGTGGGATCTATATTTGGCGAATACATACACGATAGAAGAAAGTCAATATCTCCGCCAAATCGATAAAAGGCTATTTGCGCTGGTGGGTGTGGTTATAATTATCATCGGAATTCAATATGTATATCAAGATTGTATAACAGGAACAATCCTCAAAAGCTGTCTTGTTATCATTATACTATGCAATATATCAAAGTTCGCGGAGATTGCAGAAGACTTTGGCTTTAAACGGATTTGGCGCCATTATCATATCACTTCTACTACTCTAAATACATAGCAAAGGCGGCGAAAATTTTGTCTTCAAAAAAGGATCAGGAAAGAAAAGAGAATCGTTTTAAATACATCCTAATCAGCATTTTTATAGCTGTGCTAGCGATACAGTTTTTCTTCCAAGATTTTATAACGACCGGAGTTCTTGAAGTTGTAGTAGGCGTCGCGGTGTTTGCTAATATATTTTTCATGATTGAGCTAGTTGAAAAATTAAAGCTACGAAAACCGTGGAAAGAGGGACTTCAAACGTTGAGCATCGTGCTGTTAGTGTTAGCGATTGTCACATCGTACTTATTATACTGAAAAGGAGAGGATTGCCAAGTGTTACTAATTTTATTAGCATTCAATATCGTCATACTAGTTTGCCTGATACTCCTAGGAAAACGGGCGAAAAAGACCCAATATAAAAAATTATTTACCGTCGTTGGACTATTATTAATGCTTGCTTCGTTCGATAGCTATGTATACTACGCGATTGTTGAATTATTCGCGAGCTAAGGGGAGAATCTCATGAAGAAAAACTGGACGGAAACCCAAGAAACAAACTCGAATTTCAAACGAATCGCGATAAATGGCACGCATTTAGAGGTTGGAAATACAGAATATCCGAGTTATTGCATCGATGAATTGAGCCGAATTTTGCCGTCAGAGCTGCATTATTTTGCACTGATAACGCGTGAAGTTGAATTCCCGACGCGGATTGATTACTACCGAAAGTTGTGGAAGGCTTATGGAGATGTGTTGCCATTTCAGGATAGCATTTTATCGAGAGAATACGTAGAACAAGCGGGGCACACGACTTTCTATGGCGTTATCGAGTTCAAAGCAAACATCGCCAGCCATATTTTTGATATTATCAGCCAATTTCCAGAAGCCCTTGTATTCGGCGATGAGAGGCCACTTGATGCGTTGGATATCCCGAGTATTTTCAGGCAACACAAGGCCGATCCCGCGATAACCAATGGCCAGCACCCGATTCAATTTCGATTTCTCGACGCTGGTTTTGAAGCGTGTCTGTATGTTGTGATTTCCGAGATGAGTAAAGTGAAAGCGATCAACTTTCGAAAAATTGGCGAGCTGGAACCAAACGGATTTCTAATTCCAACTGATGGCTCGGTGATGATTGCGAGCATGTATTTAGAAGAGAACCAATGCATTATCAAAAGCGAGACGCGGCAGGCGATTCGGAATCTAGATTTTATCCCAGAAGTTTGGCAGTGTATCAGAATAGCCGAAGACGCGCTACTTCTCTGGGTTTGCCCGTTTGTCATGGACAATGAAGAGAAGAACATCATCATAATCAAAAATAGCCTAGCAAAGTTTGCATTTTGGGGCGATGGACTGGCAGGAATAGAGCAAGTCGGTGACGATTTCTGGCTACTTTTTCATGAAGAAGCGACTACCGATACGACTAGTAATGAAGGTTTAGCGGTAATTGAGAAAAATGGCACGAGGCGTTTTCCATTGCACCAAACGGCGAGTGGACTTATTTTTGACGGTACGGCGATAGCTTATGATAGCCAGGCCAAGGAGATTTGGCTTTTTCAATATTCGTGGGAAGGCAAAAATCAGTGTATTTGTATTGAGCCGAGTGGCAGCATTCAGAGGATTATAAATTGCGGCTACAGCCCAGTTACCGCGACGATAACGGGCAACATTATATGGAGTTGTAATCATAAAAACGTCATACGGCATGATGTGATACAAGAAACGGTGAATCAATTTGCGATCACAGATGAGAACGGTAAAGAAATAGAAGTTCAGCATTGTTACGCGTTTGATGGGAAAATCGCAGTAGTGAGCAAAGAAAACATCGTGTATTTATTTCAAACGGATAATATACACAGTAAGGGGTGAAAAAGTAGTGAAAGCTATTCAAAAAAACTTATTATACTATGTTTTAGAGCGTTATCAGAGAGGCCAATATATAGAAATTATTGAAAAACAAGGCGAAGATGCACTAGATTCTGAAGCTGTCGAGGATATATTAGATGTGCTGTCATCTCTTTTTATGGAGATCGGCCTAAAATCGAATGACGAACCTAACAAAATCGGTCTAGATTTAGAGGATTTGATAGATATTATTAACGATGCCGAGTAAGGAGGAAAAACGTGAGCAAAAGCTTTGAGACCTATTTCAGTCATAATTTTGGGAAATTACAATTAGAACCACCACTTTTCTATCATGCTCCTGTTGGAATTCGTTTTGAATTAGGTGATCCAGCAGAAATGGATGAGGAAATCTACTTCAAGCGGGTAAACTACCGAGCAAAACGACTTTTTCAAGAGATATTCGAACCCAGCGACCTGATTTATTTAGTTGTGGATAAAGATACAGACTCCATTCGACGCTATTTGAAAAATAAAAACTTGAAATACAGCCTGAGTATGGATTCAAACAGCAGAATAATTCTGAAGTGTAAAATAGAAGATTTACGTTGTATCCGGATGCTACAAGCCATTTTGAATGTAGATTTAATTCGCAAACCGCGATTGCGAGGTCAGTGCTGGTTTATTAATACGAGGACAAATATTATTTTTCATGCATATGATGACAGAGGCCTCGATATTGTGGGCAACGAGGCGAGTTTGCTTAGATCACTTTATACACAATACCAAGACTGGATATTAGATTATGATAGAGCGCAAATAGATCATTATTTTATAGAGTGAGCTTTATTGAAAAAGTTATCCACAGAAAAATGAGTGGTTGTGAATAAAATTTAAATAAAGATAACTAGATAACTCATTATGTATTGCAATATAAGGATTTGTTGATAAGTTTTCAATAATAATGATATTTAAAAACATGTGGATAACCTGTGCATAAGAATATTAGTGAATATCAATATGTCGTAGAGAACGTGTATTCGGACACGAAATGTAGAAATGCTTGTGGATATATATATTAAAGATGGGGATAACTTGTGTGTAACAACTTAAAAATCTGGGGATAAGTTAAAAAGTAAAAAATTATAGCTGAAAACCGAAAAAATAAGGATTAAAATATACAAAAAATAGATATTTGGCTAAAAATCGATAAATAAATTAGAAAAATTCGAATTAAATTGGATGTTGGTTGACGCCCAACCGGATTACACCTATCATAATAAGTAATGTAAGTGGATAAATACATACACAAAGTGTGGTTATCCACAGTTTGTGTCATAAGAAAGAAGGAATAGCAGTGGGAAAGCCAATTTATAGTTGTGAAGAACATATCGAAGAAGCGCTAGATGACTGGGTTTACGGAGTGGAAACGGTTCCTGAGTTCACGCTAGTGGATAAGTCGGAAAATCTGTGGATAACCTGTGGATACTGTGAAAATAGAGCGATATATATGGTAGGGAACGAATGTTCAGACACAAAATGTAGAAGTTGATTGTGGATATGTGGATAATTTCTGTGGATAAAATGTGAGTAAGGGGTGGATAAGCTATGAATATACAGATTTTAACGGTAGGAAAATTGAAAGAGAAATACTTGATTCAAGGGATTGCGGAGTATACCAAGCGTTTAGGTCCGTATGCCAAGGTGACGATTGTAGAAGTGCCAGATGAGAAAGCTCCAGAAGTGTTGAGTGATGCCGAAATGGTGCAAGTGAAGAACAAAGAAGGGGAACGGATTTTAGCGAAGATTGCGGATGATGTTCATGTGATTGCGCTGGCGATTGACGGGAAGCAGAAGAGTAGTGAGGAATTTGCAGAAGGCTTGGATCGATTGGCTACATATGGAAAGAGCAAGGTAGCGTTTGTGATTGGCGGTTCGCTGGGGTTGAGTGATGCGGTTTTGAAGAGGAGTGATGAGAAATTGTCATTTGGCAGACTGACTTTGCCGCACCAGTTAATGAGATTAGTTTTGGTGGAGCAGGTTTACCGGGCGTTTCGGATTAATCGTGGGGAACCGTATCATAAATAATGATATTTTTTTGATGGGAATGGCTTTATAGAGCTGTTTGCGGAAGTAGGTATTTAGATTCGTTTTTTCGGGGTTAAGTGAGGCTGTATCGGGAGTGACTGGTACGCCTTGTTTTTGTGTTCTCAGAATGTAGTAGACAACCAGTATGCAAATGATATCAAATACTAATCTAAAAAAAGATTGTCCCTTTTTCGAGAATTTGTGTATAATCTATCAAAGTTCATAAATTTGTCATATTTAAAACCTGAATAGTCAAGATATATCAGATTAGACGACAACTAAAATGCAAAATTATATGCTAGACTGTCCTTATCGCATAAAAAAATTTAATTTAAAGGAGAAAAATATAATGATAGAGATGAAAAGAAATAACGTAAAAGATTTTGGTGCGTTAGGTGACGGAAAAACAGATGATACATTAGCTATACAGAAGGCGATTGATGATTTGTACAAATCACCGATTGAAGGTAATTCCAATTTGTTCAAGGAGGGTGGAATTGTATATTTTCCTGCAGGACAATATGTGGTTAGCAAGACGATTTACATAACAAAAGCAGGGGTTTCTTTGGAAGGAGATACGGCTACTACAAGTGCAATTATTCCAAAAGGTGAGCTTAAAGATCAAAAAATTTATTTTGATAATAAATTAACAGGAAATTCAGTATTTGATTTTGTCTACTATAATATGGCTGGAACGACAGGAAGCAGAAGTTTTATTCGTAATATTAGTATGAAAAATTTGAGTTTTAACTTGTCAAATATAGACAAAACAACAATAATACGCATTTTAAGACCATATGATTTATGCATATTTGAAAGTCTAATATTCACTAATATCAGAGGTACAGCAATCGAAGCTATTAGTGAATATCCTGATAATCCCAATCCTCCAGCAAAAGGGTTGGGACAAGGCCTTATATTACGGGATATTCATGTAGATAATAGTAGTACAGTATTAGACTCTTTAAAAGATGGAAATTATGTCACTTTTAATAAATTACTAGATAAAGGGCGTCCACAAGATGCAGAGGCTCCTGTTATCCATTTAGAAAATATAAATGAAAGTAGTTTGACCAACGTTAAAATCATTACTTGTGGTGTAGAGGTTGATTTAGAAGGAAACGTAGTGAGAGAGGATGGGAAAACTAAAGTTGCTCACACATCACGTATAGGTGTTTTAACAGAAGGGTGTCAAGGAATTACAATTAAAGAATCCGCCTTTGCTCAATTTTCTAAACCTAGTATTCAAATTCAAAGAGGAACGTACGGTAAACAACAGGCTAGCTTATTTCACTTTATTCAAGGAAATACATTTGAAGAAATAACAGGTGGTGGAATTAAGATTGATGGGGGAAACGAGTCGGGAAGGAAAGGCGTCAGCGAAATAACCATTTCTGAAAACAGGTTTCTAGGCAATAGCAAGTCACAGTATTTTTATATGATTGACAACTGCGATTTAATAACCATCCGTGATCGTTGTTCTGTTTTTATTGGAGAAGGTGCTATGAATACTACGGTATATGCTGTGGATATCAATCGCTTAGAAGATGATCCTAAAATATTAGACAAAGGTATCCGTAGTATTATTATGGGACGTAAATATAATTTTATAGATGGCACGGATGCCTATACTTTTTCTACAAGGGTAGTGCCAAATCGATTTACTGTTCCAGTGATTGAAAAAATGTTGCTCATGAGAGAGGAATCACAAAAAATACTGGGAGATATGGTACTCATTCAAGATAAGCAAAAAGGGACAGAGCAGTTAGCTGTATTGAAAACTTGGAAAGATGGGTCTTTAAGATGGGTAAATATGCAAGACGAATTAATTTTCGCTTCCAAAATTGTTAGTATAAACGATTTCTATGCGACTGCTAATTCTATTAAGGGTTCATGTAATGGAATAGAGAATATCGCAAAATTACGTATTACAGCCCACTATAGAAGTGGTAAAGAATCAACAATTGTGTTAGGTGGGAATATCAATCTGGATGGGGTCTTTGATTTTTATATTTTGGGTAAAGGAATTGATGTTCTTGATTGCTCTTTTTTGATACTAGACGTCTTGGATCGTGATAACAATATTTTGGATAGCAAGGAAATACAAATACAATTCAATGAAAGCATTACAGTAGATCCCTATTCTTTTAAAACCTCATATATCACAGGAACTTACTCAAGCCTCATCAAGTCAATAAAATTAGTATCGACAAAAGTTACAGCAGGAGGAACGCTAACAAACGGTACATTCAAATTCTACGCGATTGGCAATATGGACAAAGCTGTTACATGTGTTATAAAAGGTTATGATGCTAACGGAAATGAACGTGCTAGTACGGTTGTACCAATAGTAGATTAGTTACAAATGGTTTTAACAGGGGGGAAATTATGAGAAAATTACTTAGAGCAAAAGTGAAAGATCTTTATTTCACTTTTGCTCAAAGGAAAAAGAAAATGTCAAATGGAATAGAATTAACCTATTTACATCAAGGAAGACACTCTAGTAAGCAATTGATAGTGGTTTTTAGTTCTCTAACTAAAGAGCGTAAATATACCTTTAATTACATTCGAACACTAAAGAATGTTCCTTGTCAGCGCTTGTTTATTCTTGATAACTTTGGCTTGGATAAGAGAGGTGTATTCTATCTTGGAGAAAATGGAAACATGGAGGTAAGAGATGCAGTAGAAGAATTGATTCGACAAATTATAAGAAAGAATAAAATCAAAAACACCGCCTTCTCAGGATCATCAAAAGGAGCATTTGCAGCGTTATACTTAGGTATACGTATGGGTGTTCAAAATATTATAGTGGGCTCTCCGATTGTGCATATTAGAACATTTTTAGAAGGAATTGCAAATGAAAAATCCCTGTTTAGAGTTATGTCACAATCACAAAATAAGTTAGACATGTACGATAAATTGTTAATAAACACTATTGCTAATTACGATTATAAAGGTAAGGTTTATTTGCAGTACTCATTGAATGAAGAGATTTATAAATTGCATATTCAAGGTCTGATAACACAGTTAAAGCAACATGATTATGAATTAGTATTAGACAAACAAGCCTATCCTATGCACGAGGATGCACGTCTATTTTTTCCTGATTTTCTCAAAGAAAAAACAGAAATATGCATCAATGGAGGGGGATTACATGATTCATAAGATTAGAAAAGTCCAATTGGAAATTTTAGATGAAATTATAACTATATTAGAAGAGCATCAACTAGTTTATACTCTAGACGGGGGAACTCTTTTAGGAAGTTTTATCAATGAAGGATTTGGGAAGTTTGACGATGATATAGATATAGCTATGCCAAGAAAAGACTATGAAAGATTAGTGGAAATATTTCATGGGGTGGTTAGCTCAAATCTTTATGGGGAAGAACAGCGACTGGTTAAAGGATATCATTTGGTTTTTATGAAAATAAGGAAGAGAAATACCCATTATACACTAGATGATTTTGAAACAGCAGAAGAAATATTTATCGATATTTTTCCCTTAGATTATGTTTCATCAGATAAAGGTTTATTACTAAAGTTCAAGCAGTTTGTTGTACAAAAATTGAAAGCAATCATTTTCTTTAAAAGAAGCAGCAAGTTGAGTTTTGGCTCCAAGAAAAGGAGAATGAAGCAGATTGCTGTGAAAATACTAGTACCAATGAGTGCTTTCGCAGCATATAAACTATTTCGAAGGATAACCATTAGATGGGAAACTGGATTTTTCACTAATTATGCTGGTAAGAAAGGTAAACAAGGAGGTATCCCTTTTTCTATTGATGATTATTTTCCATTAAAGAATGGATTATTTGAAGGGAAAATCTATAAGATTCCTGCTAACTCCCAAAGAGTGATAGAAAAAGTCTATGGTTCAAAGGGTATACAGTCGTATCGAGAAAAATATAAATACCAACATTTAAACAATAAAATAGATTAGGCGAGTGAATGAAGATTTGATATTTTGGGAGAACGTATAGAGCCGACTATGCAAGCGAAGCTTGTTCAAGCAAAGAGAAATAGGTTATACCAACCAATTTCAAGAAAGGCAAGCCAAAGACTGTTGGTAATAAACAAACCTTGGCGGTGATATAATGAACAAAGACATGAAAAAAAACATACTTATCGGCGTCGGGATGCAGAGTGTATATTTGTTAGCATCTTTTGGAATTCGGACTTTATTTATTCACACACTAGGTGAGGTATATGTGGGAATGGACAGGTTGTTTTCCAATATTCTAACCTTGCTTTCTTTCGCAGAGCTCGGAATTGGCGAGGCGATTATATTCCAGTTGTACAAGCCTGTTGTTCAAAAAAATTATGATAAGGCTAGGGATTTCCTACTTTTTTATCGGAAAATTTATCGATGGATTGGGAGCCTTATTTTTGTTTTGGGATTGTGCTTGGTTCCTTATATTATGAGTCTCTTTTTACTAGGTGAGGCGGGAAACGTTGAGGTTGGGCTAATCTTTATCCTATATGTTGCTAATACAAGCCTTAGCTATTTCTTTACGTACCGGAAAGCCTTGTTTTTAGTACAGCAGCAAGAATATATTAATGTGCTCTATAAACAAGGCAGTTTTTTAGTTCAAGCTGCGTTGCAAGGGGGTTATTTGTATGCGACACACGACTTGATTGGCTTTTTGGTTATTCAAATCTTGTGTACTTTGTTGTTTAATGTATTTCAATCTATGTATGCTTATCGAAAGTTTCCAGAGTATTTGGAGGGGCGACCAAATCTGCTTGAAAAAGTAGAAATCCAGGCTATTGTGGAGAATGTGAAAGGGATAGTTCTTTATATGGCGAGTGGTGCTTTGGTTCTTGGTACGGAGAGCATTTTTATCACGTATTTTTTAGGGTTACAAATGACGGGGATATACTCAAACTATACACTTATTTTTACTGCGGTTGTAAGTATTCTTGCAAAGGCTATACGAGGCTTGCTCGGTTCCCTCGGACAAATAAATGCTAAAAATGACTTGGCGCAATCGTATCGTATCTTTAATAAGTTATATTTGGTAATTGGACTTGTCTATGGTGTGATAGGGTTATTGCTGTTCTTCCTTGTGAATCCGTTTATTGAACTGTGGATTGGAGAAGGCTTTATTTTACCGCAATATGTGGTGCTTGTCCTTGTCATTCAATTTTTTATCAATGGTATGCAGTATCCCGCGTATTTATACAGGACAACGCTAGGGTTATATACGAATGGGCGACTCTCACCCGTGTTCTTAATTTTAATTTATGGGGCATTATCAGTCTTGTTAATACCGCAGATTGGTGTGGCTGGGAGTGCGATGAGTATGTTCGTAGCACGGCTATGCACGACGACGTGGGTGGATCCATATCTTGTGTTCCACGATTTTTTCAAACGCAAAAGTGGTAGATTTATAGGGCGGCATTATGGTATTATCATGGGAAGTGTGGTTATTTTTGGTTTGCTGACAATCACTATTTGGGGTATATGAGAGTGTATTGAGAACGATTGGTGCGCTCTTTTTTGTGTTGAGAGGCTGTACACTTGGGGAAATATTGCATATAATAGAAGAATACAGATATGGGAGGGGTTACATGAGTCAGATAAAAAGTAATCTTGGACGGGCGAATCAGGTGGCGACTTCGATGGGACATGCGGGAGATGCGATGCGGCAATCGGGTTCGAAGCAAGTGCAATTGGCGAATCGGACGAGTGTGAAGGTGAGTCATGACGCCAAACAGAGCTCGGATAAAGCTAAGCAATTGATGATGCAATTGGGTAAGAGTTTTGGGCGAGACGTGGCGCATATTCGTTCGGTCGCGCAGGAGTTTGAACGGGTGGATCGCGAAGTTGGGAACGGGCTTGATTTTTCGGGGACAGCTCCACGTATTGGGAAATGAGGGATGGCAGATGCATGATAAGGACAGAGAAATAGATAGTTGGAATCAGCGGTTGCGGAATGTCGCAGATGACCAGTATGCGAAGGAACGGGAGATTCGAAGGCAGAAGCAATTGTTGGATGAAGTGGACTATGTACATAATCGGAACAATCGGTTGTTTCATGAGCTTGGTAGTACATGGCATCGAGACCGAGAAATGGCGGTATTTTTGGATACGCAGCGACATGAATATCAGCGGCAACATTTTCATGTGGTGGATGGCATGGAGGAAGAACAAACGAGAATGGAACGTGAGAAGCGTGTATTGATAGAAAAGGAATCGGACTATTATGCGGCTCGTCGAAAAGTAGAGTTAGGCGGTGAGCAGGGATGAGTTTGAATGTCTTTTTGGGTGAAATCGAAGCGCAATCGGAGAGCATGGTGGCGTCGTATCATGATATGATAGAGGCAATGGAAGGCTTGATGCGTGCGGTGAATGAGTTTGCGTTTGACCAGGAGTTGCAGGGGAAGACGTATGACAGCGCGAAACAGTATTTTGCGGCGACGTATCGACCATTGGCGCAGGGCATGATTTGTTTGTGTGAGGAATTGATACGGCAAAATCAAGCGTTTCCGAGGCAGTTCCAAGCCGATGTGGCGACGACGGATGTGATAGAAGATGAAATTCGGAATCAGATTCGGCAATTGGATGGGCAGATTCAGGATATCGAGAGGTTGAGCAATAATGTTGTAGGGATGGCGTTAATCACGCCGATCTTTGTGGATTTGAAGCGGAAATTGCAGGAGAAGTTAGAGGCTTTATATCGGTTTGATGCGGAAACAGCGACTTCGTTTGATCGTGCGATGGATTTGACGGCGAATATTGTTCGAGGGCTGGCGGAAATCGATAGTGATAAAGCCTTCCAAGCCAAAACTGGAACTTTTCATATGATGGGCTTGAATATGGCGTGGCGTTCGGCATTGCAGAAACAATGGACAGCGCGTGAAGAAGCGATGGCGAAGTTGGCGAAAGATAATGAGACGGCAAGACTGATTAAAGCAGCAGAAGATGGGCCATTACCCGTGATACCAGAAGGCAATGTGGCTGGATTTGTCACGAAAGACGGGAAGCTAGATGGGAAAGCGACTTATGACAATGCGAAATGGCAACAAGCGCATGTGTTGGCAGGGATGAAAAATGCGATTTTTTTGATTGATATGGTGACGCCTATTTTTGATATCTATCGTTGGAGGACGGGACTTGATCCGATTACAAAAGAACAGCTAAGTGAATTTGAGCAATCGACAGCAGCTGGATTCACAGTATTGAACTTCATTCCGTTTGGTAAGTTAGGGAAAGCGGCTAAAGCTATTAAAGCATCTACGCGAACAGATGAGTTCAAGTTTATATTTGAAGGTGTTGGCGAAATTAAGCAAGCAACGAATACGGGCAAACTAGGAGAACGAGCGAGTAAGTTAACTTTTAAGAATATTGAAGGATATGTAAAAGGAAGTAAATCATTTGATAGTGTTATAGATGATTATGCTAAAGTATATGCAGATAAGATACAATCGAATCAACCATGGTCTTGGGGAGAAGATATTGCTGGTTCTGAGGCTTTAACACTTAAACAAAAGAGGCTTATCAAAGAACAGGCAACAGCGAATGGCTATATACCAAAGGTTGAAGTAGTGAAGACCGATGGACTTAGATATGGGTATGCTGATTTTGCTAAAGCGGGAGTTGTAGAGAAAACAGTATATTTGCCAGAAGACCTATGGAAAATGTCAGATAGAGAACAATTTCAATGGTTGGATAATTCAATTGGTGGGCATAGAGAAGGTGTAACATGGCACCATACAGAAACTCCAGGGAAAATGGAGTTGGTGGAATACGGAATTCATAATATAACTCCTCATAATGGAGGACGAACAACAGGTATGTGGGCTGATGCGCCTAGATAAAAATTAGGAGGGTAAAAATGTTGATTCAAAAAGATACAATAGTTTTTCCATTGCCAACGGAAGAGTTATTCAAAAGAAAAGAAGGATTTTGGAGAGTAAGTTTACCGCTGGATTTTGTCGAATTTTTAAAAGAGAATAACGGTGGCATTCCAGTAGATGGAGCGTTCGTTTGCAATAATCATGAATACGTTATTGACAGATTTTTATGTTTACTAGATGTGCCTAGGGACAATGAATTTGGAATATATGATATAGATGTGACACTGACACAGTTGGAAGATAGGTTGACCGATAATGAGGAGCTAATTGGTGCGGATATTCTTCCCGTTGCTGTTTTGTTTGCTGGAGATTTTCTGTGTTTGGATTTCAGAGAAAATAGAGAAAAGCCTGTAGTGTGTGTGTGGAACCACGAAGAATCTGGGGAATTAGATCCAGAGACCTATTTTGTAACAAATACATTCGAAGAGTTTCTCAATATAAATAGAAGATAATAATTGAGTAGTATTCACAGAACGATGAAAGAGCTTAAGACATTTTGCTGTCTGGGCTCTTTTTTTGAAGAAACAATTTTAAAGTTCGCAAGTAGGTTTTAAGTTCAGGGTCATTAGATAGAAAAAAATAAATTTAGTAGTAAAAAGGTCTAGCGAAAAGGCTGTTAATAGTGTTAAAGTATAATGCGGAGGTGGTAGTATGTCTGAATGGATATAAATTATAGAGAATTAGTAATAATGTATCGGATTTAGGTGTTTGTAAGTGACTTGAATTCACTAGATAAAATGCTTAAAAAATAAATGGAGTATGAGAACTAGATGGATAAATTGAAGCACATCAAGGTGGACAAGTGGTCAAAAAAGAAAAATGTGGTTGCGAAGAATAAGCGTGAAGCAATCCGAGAGGCATTTGCTAGTGATCTGCAAGTAGAAGTGATACCCGCAATAAATACTGAAAATCCATTAGTCCATAAGAAATTGAGAGTAGCGGCTTATTGCCGAGTCAGTACTTTTGAAGAAGCACAAGCTGGGAGTTTTGAACTGCAAATTCAATCCTATAGTGAAAAAATTAGGAAGAATTCTAAGTGGTCGCTAGTTGATATTTATGCAGACCAAGGCGTATCAGGGACGTCGACGAACAAACGAGAAAATTTTAATCGTATGCTAGAAGATTGCCGTATGGGAAAGATAGATCTAATCATTGTGAAAAGTATTAGCCGATTTTCAAGAAATCTACTGGATTTTACATCTATCAATAGAGAATTGAAAGCACTGGACAAGCCTGTAGGGATATATATAGAAGATGTTAATCTGAATACCCTGGATAGTAACAGTGAGTTGTTGCTAGGCTTAATGAGTCTGATTGCACAGAGTGAGAGTGAACAAAAAAGTGCGTCAATAAGATGGGCGCTTATTGAAAAATTCAAAAAAGGAATTCCGATATTTCCTACACATAATCTTCTGGGCTACACAAAGAGCCAGTTTGGGAAGATAGAGATAGTGGAGGAAGAAGCGGAGATTGTTCGTTATATCTATGACGGTTACTTGGCAGGAAATACGGTAAAGGAAATTGCGCAGGCACTAACAGATGCTAGTATTCCTACCGTTATGGGGAAAGCAACATGGAGTTCTGCGAGTATCTATAGTATTCTCAAAAATGAAAAGTATTGCGGCGATATCCTTATGCAAAAGACCTATACCGTAGACTGTTTCACACATAAGACTCGTAAAAACACGGGGCAAAGACCACAATATCGAGTGACAGATGGAATGCCAGCTATAATTTCTAGAGGAAATTGGGACGCAGTACAGAAACAATTAAAAGAACCACATAAAAGAAGAGCGAGAGCAGATATCAAACCTGTAGAGAAAAAAGTGCATATTAGAAGAATAAAATCTGGCTTTTTCAAAGATTTCATGGTTATTAATACAAAGTGGACAAAAGAAGAATTGCAAGAAGTATACAAATTAGAAGGTATTATCAGTGAAAAGGAGACGGAGAAAGATGGAAGAAATGAATTTTGATGATTTTGATTTTGAGGTAATTACAGTTGAATCGATGGGAAACCCTTCCATGATGGTCAATTTGAATGGAACTACGTTTAACAGAATATTGCTGGAAATAATGGGGTACCCAGCATATGTCGCGCCACTTATATCAAAAAAGCGTAATGCATTTGCTATACAAACCTGTAAAGCTGGTGGGGAGAGAGCTATTAAATTTTCAAAACCTAAAAATCAGCAGAAAGGTGGAGTAAAACTTAGCTCTACTGTAATAAATGACTATTTGCGTTCTATCATGAAGGATGAGTGGAATGAAAAAAATAGATATCAAGTAGAAGCGGTATATCATCCTGATAAAAAAGCGATGGTATTCGATTTAAATTCAGCTACAGAATTTGAGCCATTTCGGATTAATAGTAGGGATTGATTTTAAGCATCCGTGAAACAAATCGTATTATAAATAAATATTATATTCAAGAGTCAATGTCTCACACAGGCATTGGCTCTATTTTTATTTAGAAAGGAGGAAAACTATGTCGATTTTCACGAAAGAACGCTTTCAAGAAACATTGTGGTTAGAGGGCATAGGCGCTATTCCAGAAGAAGCGATACAAGAGCGGATGCAGTTGCTACATCGTCAAGCATTGGACAACAACTACAGCCAACATCTTCCTGAGAAAAAGCTACCAGACTTGCTCTTTGTCCGAACGTGCCAGTATGAAGCATGGAAAATGGTTGTCATTTCAGATGGAGACACGGATAGCCCGCTCTATTCCTTGCTATTTCAACATCAAAAATTACACAGCTTCACAGATTTGGAAGAAAACTAAATATATCACCAAATTCAAAAGGAACATAGAAAAGAGGGGAAAATATGCAAGAAAACCTGCATTGGTTTCAAGAACAAATGAAACAGCGCTATCAGCTTTCTCTTTCTATAGAAGAGATTGGTTATGAATCAATCATGTTAGCTCTGGAGGAAACGATACCTGAGATAGCGAGAAGCTTCCAAGAGCTACAAATGACAGCACACGAAATCAGTTTTCTAACCATGCAATACCTACAAAATGACATGGAATACACCGCCAGTATCAGTCAACATCCAGAAACGCAGAAAAATGATCTCGTAATTTGGCAAGTGAATGGCGAAGTCGAAGCTATTTTGCCATGGAAAACGAAGGGAGAGTCACAAGATGCCACCGAAGTATAGAACCAGAGCTATCGATGCAGAAATTCCATTTGAGATTCAAGACATTCTCTGGCAACTTTTCACGATTCTGAAACAAAGTCAAAAACCAATCGACTATCTCCATGTATTTGAACTAAGCATCGAGCCGGAAACACAAAGACAAACCATCTATCATCGTCAAGAGGTACCAGCCTATAAGAAAACGGTGCATGCGACATTGACAACGACCAAGCCAATTCATCACACCATCTGGATTATCGAAGAAGCAGACTACCTTATGATGTTGTTCCCATCCGATTATTAGATCGCTAGAAGCGATGATTTTTCATAGTATGTCAAAGTACACGCAAATTTCGTGTGACACGCCTTTGGAATAGTTTTCAAAAATTGGTAAGCTAAGGAAGTAGGTGACAAGGGAGGAGTGAAACGAACGATGTATCCACAACAACGCATTCACCAGGACTGTTTGGCGGAGGTCTACAAAGAGATGGTGGAGGCTGTAGGAATTGAGAGCATGCTGAAACTGTATCCACTTTTGCGTGGGCAACAAATCAATTTTCCAGTCCGCTTATATGCCAAAGACAAAGTCAGCATGAAAATAAGCCAAGAATATAATGGGAAGAATGTGCATGTCCTATCGCGAGAATACGGTTATAGTTCACGTTGGGTACAGAAGATTATTAAAGAGAACCAAGAATTAGAGGGAGGAGAAGTGACATGAAAACATTTTTTGTGAAAGATTTGGATGGGTGGCAGCGGGTGCAAGAGGAATTGCTTTTGTTTTGTCAACGCTCCAATATGCAAACGAAAATTATGGAAGAAGAAAATCTGTGGTGTATCAAAATGAAGCGAAAAGGTATCACAAAATCAACGCTAACCGTCCGCATGACATTACTGGAAGACAGCATGCTGGTAGAGGTAGGTAAAACAGCTTGGAAAGGCAAGCTAGCAACACTTGGTATATTGAGTGTTCCCATATGGAACGTTATCTATATTGGGGGCGCAACGGTAGGTGGGATTGTTCAGGTAAAAATGTATCGAAAAGTAGCTCAGATGGTACAAGAACATTTAGAAAAACAAAAAATACAGGGATTGTGAGGATGAAACATGAAGAAACTAAGTCTAGTCGTATTAAGCTTCCTACTTTTGTTAGCGGGTTGCGGACAAGCGGATACGGAGGATGCGTATAATACAGCGATACAAAAAGGGCTCGATGCGATTGCCAGTGAAAACTATGACAAAGCAGAAGCGGCTTTTGAATTAGCATTGGAAGATAAGAAATCCGATGACAAAGCAAAGGCTTATCTTGTGCAAACAAAAGCTATGCAAGAGGCTACAGATGCCTACGCTAAAAAAGACTATAAGAAAACCAAGAAAGAAGTAGCAAATGTTATCCAAGAGAAAAAAGGATCAGACGCGCTTGTTCAAAAAGCAACGGAACTACAAGCAAAAGACTATGACACAGCATCCACTTTACAGATTTGGAAGAAAACTAAATGCATCACCAAATCCAAAAGGAACGGCGCTATCTGGATTGATTGAAAAACTATAATGTACATTTCTAATGTTATCTTCGTTTGAATAGGTCCAAATATGTTATAATTAGTCACAAGAAGTCATGCTAAGTTATTGAGGAGCAGACCCAAAATAAGCTAGAAGAAGGGATATTTGATGAATAATCAGGACTTTTCCAAGTTGAGTGAAGCTACCTATGTAACAGCGGAAAATTACAAGCGATATCGGCTAATTATGAGGTATTTTTATGACCAACATCGTAGTATGAATGATTTATTGTATCGTGGTGATATTCTTAAATTTATGCAAGAAGATATTAAATTCCCAAACTACCAAGAAAAAGAATTGGATCAGGATTTAAATAGTTTGATTTCGTGGGGGAATCTCGAGCAACGCCAAGAAATGAGCCAACCTAAATCCATTGAGGAATATAAAAATCGGCATTTTAGATATCAAATTTCGGAGACAAGTGTTGTGATTGAAGATATGCTAGAAAACATCGCAAACCTACATAAAGGAACTCGTGGCTCGCTAGATAAAAATATATTTGAACGATTATTAGTTTGCCTTACAAGATTAGAAAAGGAAACGCCAGAAGGACAACAATTGTTGGATATTTGGGAGGATACGGTTACACATTTTAGCAGAATTAGCAAGAATACGACAGACTATATTGGATATCTAAATAGTGAAAAATCTGAGCTTCAAATGCAGACGGAAGTTTTTTTAGTATATCGTGACAAGTTTATTAATTATTTAAGGGATTTTATTATCGCCATGCAAAATAAAGCCTATCAAATCCAACATAGCTTTGAAAACGTTTCGGAGGCTTGTTTGGAGCGAATTTTTCAACAGATTTTAAAGAAGGAAAAAGAAATCCCTCGTTTAGAAATACTGACTATAGATGAAAATCAAGTCAGAAAAGAATTTTTTGAGAAGTGGAACAATATGAAATCATGGTTTATTGATCAACCTCATAAGGCGAGTGAATATAGTTTATTGCTAAATCAAACGAACCATGCTATTCGAAAAATGACACACTTGATGCAGCGGTTTAGTGATCAAATGCAACAGTATCATAGTCGGAAAAAGGATTATATGCTGTTGGCGAAATGGTTTTTAGATTGTGAAAACTTAGATGAAGCGAATGAATTATCGGCGTATTTGTTTGGGTTTGAAAAGACGAAGCATTACTATGTGAAACCGTGCTCTTCTGATAATAAATATGAGGATATGTGGGAAATAGATCCGACTATTCATGAAACAGTACCAAGAATAAGGTCGTATTCGAGGAAAACCAAGTCTGATTCATTTGAGAGAAAGCAAGCCGAAAAAGACGAGTTGCGAAATAAGCATTTGCGGGAGAATAAGCAACTAGAAAACGGGATATTAAGTTACATTAAAGATAATAAAATTGATTTGAAAGATGTGGGATTTGTAGAAAAAGATGTGCGAAAAATTCTATTAAAGTGGCTAAGTCTATCTTTCCAAAAAGAGGATAATATCATTCAAACGGAATTTAATATGTCCATTAAAATAACGGTGGATACGGCTGAAATAATAACACTTTGCTCGGAAGATGGCGAACTAACAATGCCTAGGGTAGTATACAATATCCTGAAAAAGGAGATAAGTTAAATGGTTGCTAGCAATGAGGAAATAGCTGAGGCAGTTGGTGTTTTATTTGAAAACTATTGGATTGTTCGAGAACGGCAAAGGTATGAATATCATTTAATAAAAAGCAATGAGCGTGAATTGATAAGACATTTGATGGAGAACTATGGTTTAAAACTCATTGTACGTAGTCATTTTATCAAGTTAGAAAAAATTCCGATTCAAGCGAAAAGCTGGATGGGGATGGCGGATTTTAATACTTTGATGGAATATGCTCTCTTTTGTTGCGCTATGGCCTATACGGAGGAAAAAGGAGAAGGCGAGCCATTTCTGTTAAATGAGTTGGTAGAGGAGATTGAGCTTTTTTATCCTGAAAAAGAAGGGCTGGATTGGACTAATTATAGACATCGAAAAAGCTTGGTCAAAGTATTAAATAAAATGGTGGATTTGCAACTGATTGAAATAATAGAAGGAAATACGAATACTTTTGCGGAATCGAAAGAGCAATATGAGGTACTTTATAGGATTAGTAAATACAGCAGATATTTTATTCGAACATACCCAGAGGATTTTCAAATTTATAATAGTGGTAGGGACTTTATTTCGAATGAAAGAAGAGAGAAGCTGGCGGATTATGAAAATAGAGTGAAAATTTTCCGAACCTTATTGATGGAGCCAGCTATTTTAAGAAATGCAGATAATGAATCCGAATTTTATTATTTACGAAATCAGGAGGAGAACATACGTCATTTTTTTGAAAAATTCACACCATTTTCTTTTGAATTAACAAAAAATGTGGCGATGTTGACTCTCCATGATCGAAAAGCACAATATGATACATTTCCGTCGCTAAAATCACTAGATGACTGCTTTCTTCAATTGGTAGACTACGTTCGAGGAGATGGGTTGGAGTATAATGCGTATGGAGAAATGATATTGACTTCAAATCAGTGGAAAACATTAGTTGGAGATCATGCTGCTAGAAACAGAGGTGGATGGTCAAAAAAGGATCAGGAATTATCGTTGGATAAACTTGCGGCTGTGTTATTAGAAATCGGAAAAACGTGGGGAATGTTGCGTGAAAATAAGTTGGGGAATATAACTATTATGCCTAATTTTGCTAGAAATATAGGGCGTTATCCAGCAGGTTTTGACTCGTTGTATCCAGAGGCATATAAAGAAAAGATGAAAACTCAAATTGATGACTAACAACGGAGGTAATAGTATGGCGATTAATGATTCGAAATGGGAAGTCAACCGAGTAGGCTTGATTAATTTTTGGTATTATGATGAGGAATATTTTGAATTTGCTGATGGAAAGATGCTTTTAAGAGGATCAAATGGTTCGGGGAAATCTGTTACAATGCAGAGCCTGTTTCCTGTATTATTGGATGGGAAAACTATCGCTAATAGACTGGATTCATTTGGTAGTCGTGCCAGAAAAATGGAAGAGTATTTGCTAGGTGAGGAAAATGTTACGAAATTAAATGATCGGACAGGTTATTTATTTATTGAGTACAAGAAGAAGGACCATGATATCTACATGACGACAGGTATTGGTTTGAAGGCAAAGCGTGGAGGAGTCTTGACTAAATGGTATTTCGCTTTGATAGATAATCGCCGAATTGGGCATGATTTTAGTCTTTTTGACGAGGTGAGTGGGGATAAGCTACAGCCACTTTCTAAAAGGCAACTTATCAATCGAGTGGAGAGCGGCGGAGTTGTGCTAGACACACAAAGAGAATATCAAGAGCTGGTCAACCAAAGAATTTTTGGTTTTGCTACAATCAGTGATTTTGATAATTGTATAAATTTGCTTATTCAACTGAGAAGTCCAAAATTGTCAAAAGAGTTTAATCCTACTGTTATTTTCGGGATATTATCTAATTCATTGCCGACATTAAAAGAAGATGATTTACAAACGATTTCTAATACATTGGATCAGATTGATTCGAGTAGAATGAGATTAGAGCAGTTTGAACGGGAGAAACAGGCATTAGAAGGCTTAAATAGTGTATATACCGATTTTTATGATGAAAAATTGCGTATTATTGCAAAAAAATGGCTAGACAGTATAGAGTATACTAAGATAAAGCGAATAGAGCTTGAGCAACATCAAGCCGAGCATTTAATTTTGAAAGAAAAACTACTGGATTTAGAGTCAGAAGATCATGATTTGGATATGAACTTGGCCGTTTGGCGAGATGAAAATGAGGAATTGAGTCATCACAAGGATTTTCAGTTAGTTGCTCAGGGGCAAAAAACAAAGGAACATTTAGAAAAACAGTCTGAGGTAGTGAAAAAGCTTCATAGCCAATTGAAAGCAAAGGAGAGTTACATCAAGGAAATTAAAGGCCGTTTGCAAGAACTGGAAGTGGAGCATGATAATCTGGAGAAAGAGAAGCATGATTATTTGGACGAGATGGTTGATCATGCCGAGTCTGGCGGATATGCTATCAAACACTTGCTACATTTAGATAGTAGTAAGCGGCAGGATGAGAAGTTGGTATTGAATTTTTGGAGTGCGGATATTAAGGCATATGTAAGCCATTTACAAGAAGGGATCGAGCGTTTAAAAGAAATTCATCGTGAGCAGATATATTATTCAAAATTAGATAGTGAGCTTGGTGAATACTTGGAAAACCGTGATTTGCATCAGAAAAATCAGCTTCATTGGCAACAGACTTACAGAGAAGAGCGTGAAAAACTAGCAACGAAATTGCATGAATGGAAAAATCAGTTGCCATTCTTTCTAGATGTAGATGTTTTTAAAGGCGTATTACGTGATTTAGAGGGACTATATGATGAAGTGACTATATTTGAATTTGCAATAGAGCCTTTGTACCGGGCTGTAAAATTAGAAATAGAAAGACTGGATAGATCGTTATTGCCACTTGAAGCTGAAATGAACAGTTTGGAAGTTGAGATAAAGCATCAAGAGTCAGAGCGACAAGCATGGCAGGAGCAACGCGAGCCTGAGCCACTAAGGAGCATTGCTAGTACTAAGTTTCGAGAACAGTTAGTTGCGAATGCCTCTCCATTTTATGATTGTGTGGATTTTAGGGAGGAGCTTTCGGAGGAGCAACGGAATAGAATAGAGGGCGCATTATTAGACAGTGGAATACTGGATGCATTAGTGACGGAGGATTTTTTAGCTTTGGAAGGAGATCGGCAACTGATCCCTGTCCCGTTAACGCCTGATAAGAAGGCTTTAACAGAGTATTTAGTGGCGGATTGTGATGGGCTAAGTCGACATAGTGATTATATAACGCAGATTTTACGTTCTATCGAGGTCTCGGATGATTGTAATAATGACGTAGGAACTTGGAGGATTAGTACGGAAGGTAATTATCAGATGAACTTACTACGAGGTGTAACGGCGAGTGATTACAAGGCGATGTATATTGGGAAGGCTAGTCGGGAGCGTTATCGAGCAGAGCAGATAAATAAGATTAATAACGAGTTAGATTTATTGAATGGGGAATATATGAATTTAAAAGAAAATAAAATGATATTAGTGAAGAAAGTGGAAGACGCAGAGCAAATGGTGAATAACTTACCAAGAGATGATGAGTTGAAAACCACGTATGAGGAGAGTAAGAAGGAAGGGAGAAACGTGCAGGAATGGAATGAGAAATTATCTAAAAAACAGGAAGAGATGAGAGAAAAAAAGAAACATATGGATAGCTTAAAGTGGGGATTAACCCAATTTACAACGGAGGATGATCTTGAGTTGAATCTAGAGAGTTACGAGGGTGCGTACAAGGAGATGATAGATTATCAAGACGCTTTTTCTGACTGGAAGGATCGGTTGACAGGATTACAATATGTGATGGCAAAACAAAAAGATCAGCAACAGCAACTAAGCATTCAAAGCGAGGAAATGGATGAGAAGCAGCTGGAATCTGATGAGGCTCAGGATTCTCAGGATCTTTTAGAAAAACAGTATGATTCTATAATGGCACGACAAAAGTTGAGCAAGTTAGATGATATTAAAGCCCAGATTGGGCAAGTTAAGTTGAACATTCAAGAAGGTGAGAAGCGCAAAAAAATGATAAGTAGGAGCACGCTTGAGTCTCATGGACGTAAGGTTCAAGTTGAGTCTAAGATAGAACAGTTAGCTGGGAAACTGGATTTTGATGTTATATTTGAACAACTGTTAGCGAGTACTTTTACTCAGGAGTTTAAGCGTTATCGGGTAGTGAATAATGAATTGGAGATGGAGGATGAGGCAAAAGGGATGATTCAGGGTTGGGAGTATAATGATAGCCATTTATATCAATTTGAAAGGAAATTAGATAAAGTATTTTCTGTATCTGAAAGTAATCTTCTAGAGTATCGGCCATCCGTGAAGAGAGCTGTTATCTTGTCTGAACCGGATTATTTGGAAACTTATACGGATGAGAGCGATATGTCTATGATTGAAAATTGGCGAACATTAAACCAACAAAAAATTCTGGAAGTGAACTCGGAAGGCGCTTGGATTCATCCGCAGTTGCTGATAGATCGTTTGAATTCTCAGATTGAACAGGCCAATTTGATACTGCGAGAGAGTGATGAGGAACTTTTTGAGCAGATTATTTTTCATTCTGTAGGCAAAATAATTAGACAGCTCATTCAAAAGGCGCAACGATGGGTGATACAGATGAACGCAATTTTAAAGGATCAGGATAATTCGTCTGGACTAACGTTATCGATTAATTGGGTTCCGAATACTGGTGATAGTGATGATGAGCTATCGACGAAGGAATTAGTGCGACTGTTGAAGAAAGATACTTCTATTTTAAAAGAGAGTGACACGGAGTTAATGAAAAGGCATTTCCAGGCAAAAATAGCACACGCGAAAAAAGAACAGAAAGAGGAAGATAGCGGGGATAGCCTGTACCAGATTTTGCAACAAGTATTGGATTATCGGAAGTGGTTTCAATTTGAAATGAAGTATCACAGGGTGAATGAAGGAGTGTCTAAGCTAAATAATAATGAGTTCAATAAATTTAGTGGCGGTGAGAAGGCTATTTGTATGTATCTCCCTCTTTTCACGGCGGTATATTCGAGATATGAGGATGCGAGCGCTAATGCACCCTATATTATTTCGTTAGATGAGGCTTTTGCAGGGATTGATGAATTAAATATCGCGGAATTATTTAAGGCGACGGAACAATTGGGCTTCAACTACATCATGAATTCGCAATCTTTACAAGGAGAATTTGCTACTGTTTCCAGTTTGAATACGTATGAGTTAATTCGACCAAGAAATGCCGCAGTGGTAGGGACATTGCAGTATCATTGGGATGGATATACAAAGAAACTTATTTTGCCTAAAAATGGTGACGAGGAACTAGTGCATGAATAGGAATGAGTTATATGAAGATGCTATTCATTATTTTAATAATCGTGTAGCTTTAAAAATCTTTTTTGAGGAAATGGAGCGGAAATATAAATCTTATGGTCGCTTTCAAGGAAATGTTTCGAAAAAGGGATTTCATAATGTTGATGTGGAGCCGTTGTTGCAGTTTATGGGGATAGATCCTTGGGAATGGGATGAGGTGAAACATATTAAAATTGCTACTTTCATTAAACATTATGAGAGTAGTAAGTTTGAGGAAATCCCTTTAAAGGATGTTGTGGAGGCAGTTTTAGGGCGGAGATTGGTGTCGAACAAAGAGAAGCAAGAGCGTGAAGAAGAGTTGTTGCAAATTTTTGTGAGTACGGTAGAGAATATTTCATCTGTCTATCTGGAAATCCCTTTAAAACCTTTTTATAAGTGGTATTTAATAGATGGAATTGATTGTTTGAACGGTTTTTCTCAAGTTAAGGAAGCTTTGGGAAACATGCCAAAAGAATACACGAAACTCCCGGTATTCGCATATCAGCAGACAGGGAATCCGCACGCTTTTGATAGTACTACGTACAGAGGTCAGCTATTATTGGCGGTACTAGGAGTGTTATCATTAAATAAAGAACAGATTTATACGTCGCGAGTAGAGAGAGAAAATGAAATATATGCTGGATTTCACTTGATTAAAGATGATATTATGAATTTTGCAGCGATAAATGGTTTGGTTGCTTTTAAGAAGAGCGAACCAATGGCGATGTGGCGGAGTGCGTGCGAGAGTAATAGTCCGTGGAATGTTCCTGTGAGGCAACTAATCGAGATTACCACAATCAGGCCGAATAAGGGGAAGAAAATTATACTGATAGAAAATTCAGGTGTTTTTTCAGTGTTACTAGATAAATTTCCAGATCTACCTATTATTTGCACAAATGGTCAATTTCGATATGCGATTTGGCTATTGTTAGATAGGTTAGTGAATCATGATGTTCAACTGTATTATTCGGGTGATTTCGATCCTGAGGGTATTGAGATGGCATCCAAATTAAAAAGTCGATACCAAGATAAGGTCTTTTTTTTAGCGATGGATGCAGTAGCTTATTTGGAGAGCAAACCAAGTGTGCCACTGGATGGAGACCGTTGTAAGAAATTGCGAAACGTTATTGTTGTGAATGAATTAAATGATGTTAAAGAGAAGATATTAGAGCTCGAATTGGCAGGCTATCAAGAGGGAATAATTGAGCGTATAGCTACAGAAATTAGGCAGAAATTTTATAATGATAAGGGGTTATTATGACATGGTAACAAATAGATTATTAAAGGATTCATTCAAAAAAACGACGTACAAACTTTCGCAACATGGGCCGCGTAATGCTAGTGTTTTGAAAGAGGCTTTTGAATCGGTTGATGCGGATTTGGAAAGTGATATTTACGGGGAAGGTGCAGTTATCGAGAATTTTCAGGACAAAATCGCGGCGTTTTTAGGGAAGGAGACGGCTGTGTTTTTCCCAAGTGGGACGATGGCGCAGCAAGCTGCATTGCGGATTTGGGCGGACGAGAAGGGGAACAATAAAATCGCGTATCATCCGCTTTCTCATCTCGAAATTCATGAGCAGGATGCCTTGAGGGAGTTGCAATCGATGGAGCCGTTATTGCTCGGGAAGGCGGACCGTGTGCCGACGCTGGATGATATTCGCAATTTAAATGAGCCGGTTTCGTGTATTTTACTTGAGTTGCCGCAACGTGAAATTGGTGGGCAGCTGCCAACGTTTTCGGAGTTGGAGGAGATTTCGGCGTATTGTCGCAGCAATGGGATTAGGCTTCACCTTGATGGCGCGCGGTTGTGGGAAGTCACGCCGTATTATCAGAAGTCGGAAAAAGAGATTTGTGCGCTGTTTGATAGTGTTTATGTTTCTTTTTACAAAGGACTTGGCGGTATCGCGGGTGCTATTTTGGCTGGCGATGCGGATTTCACAAAAGAGTCGAAGGTCTGGAAACGCCGTTATGGCGGTGATTTGATTAGTCTGTATCCGTATATTGTGTCGGCGGATTATTATTTCGATAAACGAATTGGCAAAATGGGGCAGTATTATGAGGCGGCGAAGGATTTGGCGCGTCGATTTAATGCGTGTGATGGTGTGCGTACGGTGCCGGAAGTCCCTGTTTCCAATATGTTTCATGTGTATTTTGAGAAATCGGCAGAAGCCATCGAACCAATTTTAGCAAAAATTCATGCGGAGACAAATGTTGGGTGTTCTGGATACTTGCAGGCGAAACCGGTTGATGCGTGTGGGTTTGAGCTGTCGATTGGGGATGCAGTGGCGGAAATTCCTGCTGAAAAACTGGATCAAGTCTTTGAATTGTTACAAAAATAGTTAAATAAGTGGAGACGGGTCAATGCTGCGAAATCAGTATTGGCTCTATTTTCATGGAGAAATTTTGCGAGATATTAATAAAACGCTTTATTTATCGTAATATTTGTATTATAATTGTAATATAAGAAATGAATAAGAAACAAATCTATTGAAAAAGGAGAACAAGATGAAAAACAAAAAAATTATCCCGTTGTTTTGTGTCGTAGTAGCAGTCATCATAATCATCATTATCTGTATATTCCCAATGTCCGCAAAAGGTCCGCAAGCTATGGTGTTACCAACGACGAGCCAGCAATCGATGCCAATCCAAAAAACACCGATAACCACGGTAGATTACAATTTAGGCAAAGGATTCTTAAAAACACCAGGAAAAGTGGATATGCCCTATATGAAGCAAGGCGTACTCTCAATCCCAACAGGAAAAGGTGGTCCATATCCGCTCGTTGTTATCATTCATGGACGCCACGGCATCCGAGATTATGAGCATATATCAGAAGCTGAAAAGTATTACAAGGGCTTTACTTACTTGACCCAGTCACTAGCAAAAGAGAAATATGCAGTCATTAGCATTGATGTGAACCCTGAGCAATACGAGGTTTATAAAGAATCAATCGAGGATGGCGCTATTGATTATGGTAATTCTAAAAATTATGAGCGTTTAATCAGCATCTACAAAGCGCATCTTAGCGGATTAGCCAAGGCCGTGAAAGGAGAAACTTCGAATTTTAAAGTAGATTTGAAAAATAAGATTAATCTTAATGACGTGACACTTATTGGTCATTCGCGTGGTGGGCAAGGCATTGATTTTCTTGCTACAAGTTTGAAAAAAGAAGGGAATAAATCGATTAAGGGCATGATTTCGCTGGCACCATCGAAGAATCTGCCAAATGCGCCGTATACGGATGTTCCTCATGGTTTTATTATTCCAGAGTACGATTTTGACGTGGATACATTGGAGGGGCAAATTTCTTTCGACGAACTAAAGGTGAAAAAGGGCCGCAAGTCATGGGCGAATGATGTTTTTTTAAGAGGCGCGAACCATTATTACTTTAGCAGAAAATTGGACTTGGGCTTCACGCCGAATGTGCCTAGTGACAACGTTTTGGATAAAAATACAATCAATAGAAAACAGCACGAAACTTTTCTTACAAATTACGCGGCTGAGTTTCTAGGTATTATTCACGGTAAGCAGAAGCCAAAAGCTAATTTTAACGCGAATGGTGTGGCTCCTCAAAAAATGTACGGATTGAAAGTAATGAGCTCCATGTATACCCCGAAAACAAAGCAAATATTCACGGCGGATAAGAAGATTCAGGTGAAAACATCGGACATGAAGAGTAAATATGTCGTGGAATCTGTGGATAAGAAGCGAAATACAGCGGGTTATTTTAAACATCCGATTGAGACAGAGTTCAATTTGAATGGGCCGAATTTGAATTTGCTCAATATGCAGTGGACGAATAAAAAAGGAAAAGCAACGTTACCAATGGCTACAAAGGACTTTTCTAAATTCAGAACAGTGCGTTTGCTGATAGCGCAAGATAGTACCAATAAAATAAATCGTGGAAAGGATCAGGCGTTTACTCTTGTTTTCACTGATAAAAAAGGAAAGCAAGCAAGAATTATTCTGAGCAACAATACACCGGCGCTTAGTTATTTATATGGGGTTGAAGAAACGTCATATACAACAGAGCCGTTTTGGTTAGGATACACGCCACTGATGGATGTGAGAATTCCGCTCGCTTTGCTAACAAATGTGAATAAGAGTGAGATTCAAAGTATTGGTTTTGAATTCAATCAGACGAATGCAGGCTCGATTATGCTACGGGAAATGGTGTTGCAATAGGGAAATTTTTTCTAATAGAAACAATTTATCAACATTTTAGGTGTATAATATAATCAAAATGGTGAGGGAGTTGCGGATTTTGATTAATATATTAGTGGTGGAGGACGATGCGAAATTGAATCATATTACGTGCGCGTATTTGGCTAGCAATGGTTATGCGGCGAAAGGGTGCGCGGGGCCACAAGAGGCGTATGATTTAATGTATAGCAATCGATATAGTTTAATTATTTCGGATATTATGATGCCAAAAATAGATGGGTTCGAATTCGCGGAGACGGTGAGGACGCTGGATAAGGATATTCCGATTTTATTCATGTCGGCGAGGGATGATTTGGCGGCGAAACAGCGCGGTTTTCGGATTGGTATCGATGATTATATGGTGAAGCCGATTGATCTTGATGAACTGGTTTTGCGGGTGACGGCGTTGCTTCGAAGGGCGAATATTGCGACGGAGCAAAAATTGGTGGTCGGTAGTTTGACAATGGACGCGGCGGCAGTGAGCGCAACGGTTAGCGATGTTGATGTGCCGGTGACGGTTCGCGAATTTAATGTGCTCTACAAATTGCTGTCTTATCCGAATCAGGCTTTTTCGCGGGCGCAGTTGATGGATGAATTCTGGGGAATCGAGAGCCAGACGAGCCTGCGCGCGGTGGATATTTACATCACAAAAATCCGCACGAAGTTCTCAGATTGCACCGATTTTAAAATTGTCACCGTGCATGGCATCGGGTATAAGGCGGTGTTGGCATGAATGACGGCAGCTTGAAAAAAATGAGTCGCTTTTCTTGGTGGGAATATATCGCTGTTTTGCTGGCGCTCGGCGGGCTCGCAATGCTTCCGGCGTTGATGTTTGGCGCGGATATTTTGAAGGAATCGGGGCCGTATCTTGGTTGGTATATTTTATATTGGGCGATTATTGCGGCGATTTTCTGTATTTTCACGGGGTATCAAAAATATATCGCGTTTGATAAGCCGATGCGTGAGTTAAGTCAGGCGACGAAGCAAGTGGCGGAGGGGGATTTCACGGTTTATTTGAAGCCGCTACACCGGGTGGACAAGCATAATTATATCGATGTCATGTTCCAAGATTTCAACAAAATGGTGGAGGCGCTGGGATCGCTCGAAACGATGAAAACGAACTTTATCGCGGATGTGTCTCATGAAATCAAAACGCCATTATCGATTGTCCAAAATTACGCGACGGCGCTGAAAAACGAGGATATAGCGCCAGAAATACGCAAAGAGTATGTAGAAACGATTATTACAGCGTCGCAGAGTTTATCGGTTTTGGTGACGAATATTTTGAGTCTGAACAAGTTGGAAAATCAGAGTATTCCGTTGCTGGACGAGCCGTATGATGTTTGTCGCCAGCTTTCTGATAGCATTTTGGCGTTCGATGATTTACTGGAGCGAAAGGGTATACGCCTGGTGGTTGATATCGAGGAGCAGGCATCGATTTACGCGGATCCGGATTTAATGGAAATCGTATGGCGGAATTTGCTGTCCAATGCATTGAAATTCACGGAACCTGGCGGGGTCATCACGTGTACGCAAACGTCGACGGCAAATTCGGTGCGTGTCGCGATTTCTGATACGGGTTGCGGAATGAATGAGGAAACGAGGACGCGGGTTTTTGAGAAATTTTATCAGGGAGATTCGTCGCATTCAAAGGATGGAAACGGCTTGGGCTTGGCGCTTTCGCTACGGGTGATTGAGCTTGTGGGCGGGACCATCGAGGTGACGAGCGAGCTTAGCAAAGGTTCGACGTTTGTCGTCACGCTAAAAGCTGGGTATTAAAAATAGCAGTCTTGGATTCGAAACTGGAATCGGGGCTGTTTTTTTTGCGTGCGAATTAACATTTCAGAAACATTTTAGATGCAAATCGCAAACATTTGTTTATTAAGATAGGTATATCAAATGAGGCGAGGGAGAGATGGACATGAGTGGTAGAGCGGATTTTGTGGGGTATGAGTACAAGGATATCACGATAAATCAGGAGCAAGAATCGCTGTTTATCGATGGCTACACTAATTTCGGCTGGGATTTGGACAGTGTGTCAAAATCGGTGACTTCGCTGAAAATCAAGTTTAAGCGGGATCGGAAAATTCGTAATAAGGCGGAATTGACACGGTTACAGCGACAATTCGACGCGTGTGTGGATGAGATGGAGCAACTGGAGCGTTCGAAAAAAACGACGGCGCGAATCGTGGCTTACGGCATCGCTTTGGTGGGAACGATTGGCATGGCGTGTTCCGTGTTTGCCGTCACGAGCGGGCTCATCACGCTTTCCATCATTTTCGCCATTCCAGGCGTTCTCGGCTGGTTGATACCATATTTTAGCTACAAAAAATTATACCAGAAAAAAACCGCCGAAATCACGATTTTGATGGATCAGAAAAACGAAGAGTTGTACGAAGTGAGCAAGAAGGCGAATGGTTTGTTGCCGAAGTAATACCAATTTTGAAAAAGGGGCGCGGGAATGTGAGGGACAGATATACAAGGTGCATGTATTTTACAACGATTGCCGTGCCGTTTAACGCGATGCTTGCGATTGGAAAAATTGTTTTAGGCGTATTTTCGCTATCTTTTATTCTCGTTATCAACGCTTTTTTCAACATTGGGATGGCGGTCGCGAAATATTTGGCTGTTAAAACGCATCGTACGAGTAGTGTCACCGAGAGGGATCAGCGGAAATCGTATCGCAGCATCGGTTGGATGATTTTGTTTTCGAGCATTATGTTTATCGTGTTTTGCAGCGTGCTGACGATCTCCAATACGGCGATTAAATACGATCCGCACATCGCTGTTATCATTGCGACTGTGACGTTTACAGAATTGGTGTTGTCGATTCATGGGATTATAAACGCGCGAAAAGATAAGAAATTAATCATGGAAGCGGTGAAATTGACCAATTTTGCGTCGGCTTTGATATCGTTGGCATTGACGCAAGCCGCGCTCTTGTCTTTTGCATATGATGGCAATGTGGTTGGCTATAATATGATTTCTGGACTACTTTTTGGGACAATTTCAGGTTTTATCGGCATATATATGATTTTGAAGAGGAGGTTGGCGTGATGTTAGGATTCCAAATTACATTATTGATAGTTGGCGCGGTGATACTCTATATTTCCATCGCTAATATATTTGAGATGTTAAATAAAAAAGCGCAGAGGAAGTGACAACGATGAAAAAGATAATCATAGGTATTGCAAGTGTTTTAGCCGTTTCTGGCACTGTTTTAGCATATAAAAAGCTTCGTAAATAAAATAAGAAATGAGGAGAATGTCATATGAAAGCAGCAGTTTATTATGGAAAAGAAGGAATTCGAGTAGAGGAAAAAGCGGTGCCGCAAGTTGGTGAAAAAGATGTTTTGGTGAGGAATCTTCGAGCTGGGATTTGTGGCACGGATATTAATATTGTGCGAGGCGGAGCTGGGAATCGCGGTATTAGCATTGGCGCTGAGTTTGGCCATGAGATGGTCGGTGAGGTGGTTGAGATTGGCGCGGCTGTAGCGAGTGAAGTTGCGAAAGGGATGATTGTTGGGATTAATCCTGTGACGGCAAAACGAGCGGGACGCCGGCAGTCGCTGGAAGCATCGGGATTCTCGGAATATGTGCTGATTGAAGACGCGGCGCTGAACTATAATTTATACGATATGGGCAAGGATTGTTCGCTAGAATCGGCGGTATTGATGGAGCCGATGAGCGTTGGTCGACACGGTGCATTCCGCGCAAATCCGAAACCAACTGATAAACTTGTCGTGCTGGGCGCGGGACCAATCGGGATGTCTGCGGCGGCGAGCTTGATTGCAGAAGGGTTTCCGAATGTTTGTGTGGTGGACACGAATGACTGGCGATTGCAGAAAGCGGAACACCTTGGCGCGAGCGTTTTAAACACGATGAAGCAGGATTTGGCGGCAGGATTAAGCGCGCATTTTGGGGAAGTAAATGTGTACGGGCAGGTCGTTCCGGACGTGGATCTTTTTATCGATGCAGCGGGCGCACCAATTTTGTTCAAGCAAGTGATGGCAATCGTGAAACCAGGCGCAAAAATCTCGATTATCGCGGTGTATAAAGATGAAGTGCCAGTGAGCTTGGCGCAAGTTATGTCAAAAGAAGTGAGCATTCAAGGCGCGAGCGGTTACACAGACGGTGATATTCGCAAAGTTGTCGATCATATTATCAACAAGAAAACCGATATCGCAACGATGGTTACACAAGTTTTCAAATTGGTTGATATCGAAAAAGCGTTTGATGTCGCGATCAAAGGAGAAGGCACGGTGAAAGTGATTGTCGATTTGACGTGAAAAATGGATAGGAAGGAGCCACTCGGAATTCGGGTGGCTTTTTTGGTATAATGGGCTTAAAGCTAAAAAAGGAGGGCCCACTATGCAATATGTCAGGTGTTTTGAGTTGTCGAGTGGTTCTGTTACGAATCCGAATATTTATCCGTACAATATTTTGCGTGGGAAATCGGGCGAGATATTTATTTTTGATACGATTACTATTTTATATGGGAACAATGGCTCTGGGAAGTCGACGTTGCTGAATCTCATGGCGACGAAGCTAGGTGTGGCAGGCGCTGAGCAGAACAAGGCGTGGAGTAAGATGGATTATTTTTCGAACTATGTAGCGGAAAGTAAGGCGAGCTTTGGAACCACGGAAGATGGTGTTCGTGAGCTTGCGATTCCGGCGAATAGTCGCTATATTAAGAGTGAGGACATTAATCCAGCAAGAGGCGATTTTGCGGGAGGGTTATGTGTATGAGCGTGGTCGTCTGGGGCAAACAAAGGAGGAAATCGCAGAGCATCAAGGGTCTTATGCGATGAAAAAGGAGATCAAACGCCTTCAGTTTGCGCAGGAGAAATATTCTAACGGTGAAACGGCGATGCAGGTTTTTGAGGATTATATTGTGCCGGACGGGTTTTATTTATTGGATGAGCCGGAAAGTTCGCTGTCACCGGAAAATCAAATGAAGTTGGCGGAAATCATCAATCAAGCCGCGCGATTTTTAGATTGTCAGTTTGTGATTGCGACGCATTCGCCGTTTTTACTGGGAGCGCTATCAGGGACGATTTATAATTTGGACCGGGATGGTTTGCAAACGTGTGCTTGGACGGAGCTTGAGAATGTGCAGTTGTTAGAACGGTTTTTTCATGAACGGCAGGATGCATTTCGAAAATAAGAGAGGAGATTTAAAATGATTATAATAATGGTGAGTCACGGCTGGCGTGTGCATTCGGATCATCGTGTGCGCATTTATCAAGAGAGCGAGGGGAATCTGGCAATTTTTCTGGACATGAAGGAATTCGGCGATCCAGCGCCACTCTTAATTGATTTGACCGAGCAATCAGCAAGCATCACATCGACGCCGCATTTGGTTGAGAAAATAGAGGTAACATTGACAAAAGAAATCGTGATTACGTGGAACGCCGAGCCTTTCCAATTGTCCGCGACGGAAGGCATTTACGAAGACAGCGAATAAGAGGAGGTTCCGCCATGTATCAGATAACGACCGCATTACCGGCCGCATCCGAATTTGTCCAATTGCGGGTGGACTGCGGGCTGAGCTTCCGAGACATTGAAACTTCTGCAAAAGCACTGCCCCAAAGTGAGTATTTCATCGGTTTGCGAAATGAGGAGAATGGTGATCTGATCGGTATGGGCAGGATTTATCGGATGGAATGAAAGAGTAATCAAGAAAAGGAGAAAATCCAATGCAACCACCTAAAACCCAAGATTCTGTCATCAAAGTAAGCAGTTGGCTACTCATCGTTTACTCCATTATCGAGATAATAATTTACCTCGTATTCTTTATTCTGAGCAAAATTGCAGGCAAATATTTAAGCGGATTCATCGACCAGCTAGCGACGAACTACATTGATTTCGCCTTTCACGAGCAAGTTTCTAAGTTCGCCAGTTCATGGACGATCAACCTGATTCTAGATTCTTTCGTCTTCACAACGGAAATATTCCTACTGTTCAGCATCATCCGAATCATCACGGCTATCTTGATTCTGAAACAAAAGAAGTTCTCATTTTTGCTAATCATCGCGATGATTATTTGGGGAATCTGGGTTTCTTTCACGGCGATTATTTTTGTACCATTGCTCACGATGATCACATTAATCGGTAATGTCGGACTGTTTCTCCTGATTATATCTAGAAAAGAATATCGACTACTCGTGTTTAGTGGTTGGAAACGAGGATTTAGGAAATGAAGAAAATAGCCCTGATTGTTCTGAGTTTATTTCTGCTTACCAGCTGTGGGATGGTGCCTAGTAATGATGAGCAGATTCAGAAAACAACGCCTAAAATTACGTTGAAGTCGTCGCCAGGCACAGAAATCAAACCATCGAGAACAGATTATAGCTGGAATGGAGAGCAAACGAAAGCTTATTTTCCTGCACCAGAAGATTTTTTGAATAGCAAAAAATTAGTCCAGACAGATAACACGGATAAAGTGCAAATCACGATTCAACAAAAAGTGAAAACGGGTATTTTAAAAGCCTCACATCTGAATTCAATTACGCTAGAAATGGTTCCTAAGTCAGGCGATGACTTTCTGCAAGTCGATGTAAAGAAACTAGAGGATGGAACTTGGCAATATAACGTTCCATCTGAGTTCGGTAAGTATATGTATATTCTCAAGGAATTATACGATGGCGATGGGTACGAAGACGGTTACTATGTCACTTACTATTTTGGCTTGGAAGTAACGGAATAATGAAAGAAAGGAGGAGGTCCAGATGAGTGAGTCAATGATTCCGGTGCCGAGATGGCGCGATTTGCTCCAACTACTATACGTAAAAATGGATTTTGTCAGTGGAAAAGAACTTGGCGAGCAGCTTCATGTGGATCCGCGGACGATTCGCAATGATATAAAAGCGCTTCACGATATTCTGGGGCCATCGAAAAATGAAATCACATCTGTGCGTGGCGTTGGTTATAAGCTAGTTGTGGAGGATGAAACGGCGCTACGAAACCTGCTTCTCGTCTACACTAGCGAGCGATCTAATCTCCACATCACTCCGATGCTCGCCGAAGATCGCACAGATTACATCATTCGCTACCTCCTTCTGAAAAATAAATATGTCAAACTGGACGAAATCGCGGATGAGCTTTATGTCAGCAAGTCGACTATCAACGCGGCTATCCCAGAAGTGAAGAAAAAACTGGCGGAATTTGATTTGAAGCTTGGCAAAAAGGCGGGATATGGGGTTAAAATACTCGGAACGGAGCTCCATGTCCGTTTTTGCTTTTCGCATTATTTGTTAACAGAATCACGAAGTTTGCTCATAAGTGAGGCGGAACAAGGCTTTTTCGAAGAGGTTGATTTGGAGGGGATTCAGCGTATTGTCGCGAAAAGTGTGTCTAAATATGAGATTCATATGACCGATATTGCGCTGAAAAACCTGATTATCCATATTGCAATCGCGATTTGTCGGATTCGGGATGATTGTTATGTTGCAGCGGATGAGCTTTTAAATATTGAATTTAACATGCAGGAATTGCGGGCATCGCAGACGATGATTCGGGAAATTGAGGCGCAGGAAGGTGTCGTGTTTCCTGAAACCGAGCTGTCCTATTTGTTGCTGCATCTCAGCGCAAAACATATCGCGACGGATTACGACGATTATCGGGAATTTATGTTAGTGAACAAAATGCTTGAGCGGATCCAAAAACGTTATGGTTACGCGTTGCTTGGTGATCAGGCGCTCATTTCCAACTTGATACTCCACTTAAAACCAGCGATTAACCGCATAAAATTTCAGATGAACATCCAAAATCCGTATTTGTCGAATTTGAAGCAGAACCATCCGTTGGCGTTCGAGTTGGGTTTGACGGCGAAAGATGTGCTGGAGGAGGAGCTTGGCACGAAGGTGAATGAGGCGGAGGCTGGGTATTTGGCGATTCATTTACTGTACGCGCTGGATAAAGTACAGGAAAGCGTTAAAAAACGGGTTTTGATTGTATGCGCGTCTGGATTGGGAACGTCGCAACTTTTGCAGTCGAAGGTGAAAAAGGCGTTTGCGGAGGAATTGGAGGTTATTGGCGTGTACTCGTTTCATGAATATGAGAGTCGACCGGTAGCTTGCGATTTCGTCATTGCGACGGTACCATTGCGCCATCAAAGCCATCCGTACGTACAGGTTTCGCCGTTCTTGATGAAGTCAGATATGCGGGCGATTGAAGCGATGTTGGGAAGTGGCTCGCCGTTTCAGATGGAAAGCGTGTTTTCGGAATCGCTGTTCGTTGTTTCGGAAAAGGATTGGGATAAGGAGCGGGTTTTACGAGAATTAGCGGGGCTTTTGATGAAGCAGGGGTATGTTGGCGAGGACTATTTGCCGTCGATTTTTGAGCGGGAATTGGTAGTTCCGACGTTTCTCGGAAATGGACTGGCAACGCCGCATCCGATTCAAGCAGATGTGGCGCGGACGGCGATTGCGGTGTGTATTTGCGAGGCACCAGTGTTGTGGAATGAGGAAGATTGCGCGCAAGTGGTGTTTATGCTGGCCGTGAAAAACAAGGAACAGTCGCAACTTACGACGACGTATGAATTAATTAGTGACATCGTTGAAAATCCGAAAGTCATGCGGCAACTGAAGGCAATTCGTGATTTTGACGGTTTTATGCATATTTTGAAAAAAAATAAGACATAATCCAAATAAATCGGCGGCAAGCGTTCGCATTCAGGGGATTTGGCGGACTTCCGGTTCTCACATACACCAGTATGCTCCGCTTCCGGCTTCCACCAAATCCCCTGAATACAAACGCTTTCGCTCGATTTGTGTGAAGCATTATTTTCGTCTTACCCAAAAATGAATGGCAAGGCGATTTTATCTTGTTTGGAATTAGTCCTAGCTGATTTTTGCGGATTTCCTTTGTGAGTGGAATCTTGCGGAAAAAGACTGGCTTTATTTACAGAAAAGAAAGCGCTACACTTGAGGTATAATGAAGAGGAGGTTTGCAACATGAAGAAATTTGTTGAAAAATTGGGCTGGGTTTCGCAAAAGTTGGGAAATCAGATCCACCTTAAATCAATGCGTGACGCGTTTGCCACGATTTTACCGTTTATTATGCTCGCGGGTTTTATGGTGTTGATCAATAACGTCATTATTAAACCGGATGGCTTTATGTCGAATGTGATTAGTTCGGCGACGTTGACTACTTGGCAGGAGCTGGGGAACAGTATTGTGAACGGGACGCTGGGGATTATCACGATTTTGATTGGGGCGTCGGTTTCTTATTTTCTAGCGCAAAACCGGAGATTCGAAAATCCGTTCGCGCCGGCTTTGCAAACGATTGCACTGATTATCATTTTTATCCCATTGGCGACAGAAGTGATTCCGCTTGGCGCGACGAAAGCTGTGGAGGTTGCGGGTGTTATTCCGACGGCGCTTACTGGCTCGGCTGGGATGTTCGTGGGGATTGTGACGGCGCTTTTGTCTACAGAACTGTTTATTTATTTTTCGAAAAGCGAGAAGTTGAAAATCAAGATTTCGGGTGAAAGTGTTCCGCCTGCTGTTATTAAATCGTTTAATGTGTTGATTCCGACGATGTTGACGGTGCTGGTGTTTGCTTTTGTATCATTCTTGTTGACGCAACTGTTCGCGTTGAATATTTATGCTTTGATAGGAACGATTATTCAAAAACCGCTGACATTCTTAGTGACGAGTGTTCCAGGATTCTTAGCGTTGATGACGATTTCGCAGATGCTGTACTCGATTGGGATTGCAGGAAGTGGAATTTTGGGACCGATTATGGATCCTGTTTTGCTTGCGAATATGCAAGATAATATGACGGCTTATGCGAGTCATGCGGCGATTCCGCACATTATTAACACGACTTTCCGTGACATTTTCGGTGTTATGGGCGGCGGCGGAAATACGATTGCGCTGCTGATTGCGATTTTCATATGGAGTAAGCGGAAAGATTATCGCGAAATCGCGGCGCTTTCGTCTGCACCAGGGCTTTTCAATATTAATGAACCGGTCGTTTTCGGACTACCGATTGTGTATAATTTGAGCTTGATGATTCCGTTTATTATTTCGACACCGCTTTGTTTGCTACTGGCCTACATTGCGACAAAAATAAATATGATTTCAGAGGTCGTCGTGATGGTTCCATGGACGACACCCGTTGTTGCATCAGGATTTCTAGCGACAGGCGGAGATTGGCGAGCAGCAGTTTTTCAAATTTTCTTAGTTGGCGTTTGTGTGCTGTTGTACCTGCCGTTCTTGAAAGTCAATGACCGGATTAAAGTGTAAGGAGAGTTCGCGATGAAAAAATTAATGTTGATGTGTAATGCTGGCATGTCTACAAGTGTGCTCGTTCGAAAAATGCAAAATATAGCGGATGAGAAGGGAATCGCGATTGATATTTGGGCGATTTCGGAGATTGATTTTGAGAAGAATTGGCGTCTGGCGGATGCGATTTTGTTGGGGCCACAGGTGAGCTATATGCAAGACAAGGTGAGTGAGGCGGTCGAAGGTTCGATTCCAGTTGGCGTGATTGCGATTGTGGATTATGGCCGGATGGATGGTGAAAAGGTTCTGGCGCAGGGCTTAGCGCTGTTGGAGGAGTAGTAGTATGTCGCGATATTTAGATGATAGATTGGATACGGAGGAGCGAGTCGCGGATCTTTTGGCGCAAATGACGTTGGAGGAAAAATGCGGGCAGCTGAACCAGAGACTTTATGGCTGGCAGGCGTTTGAACGTGTGGGCGAGTCGTTTGACGTGACGCCGAAGTTCCAAGATGAGGTCGCAAAATTTGGCGGGATTGGCGCGCTATATGGCCTTTTTCGGGCGGATCCGTGGTCGGGAATGAATCAGGAAAATGGGATTAGTCGGGGGAACTCGGCGCGGGTGGCGAATCAGTTGCAAAAGTACGTGATGGAAAACTCGCGACTGGGCATTCCGATGCTATTTTCGGAGGAGGTTCCGCATGGACATCAGGCGCTGGATAGTGAGTCGTATCCGGTGAACTTGGCTCGCGGTGCGTCGTTTAATACGGCGTTGCAACGAGAAATTGCGGAGGCGATTGCCGCGGAAATTAGCGATAAAGGTGTGCATCTTGCTTTGGCGTCGGCGCTTGATATTTTGCGTGACCCGAGATGGGGACGCGCCGAAGAGTGTTTTAGTGAGGATCCATTTTTAGCGGCGGAATTCACGAAGGCAATCACGACGGGTTTCCAAGCGAGTGGCCGGGTTGCGGTAATTCTGAAGCATTTTGCAGCACAAGGCGAACCGATTGGTGGTCATAATTCTGGCCCAGTATCAATTGGGATGCGCGAGTTGCGAGAGATTTTCTTACCGCCGATGGTTGCTGCTGCTGAGGCAGGCGCGCTTGGCGTGATGGCGGCGTATAATGAAATCGACGGCGTACCGTGTCACGCAAATGGGGAATTATTGACGGGGATTTTGCGGGAGGAGCTGAGCTTTGACGGCATTGTGATGGCGGATGGCTGTGCATTGGATCGCTTGCTGGCGATGAATCCTGACGTGCGAGAAGCTGGTGCCATGGCACTTGCGGCGGGCGTTGACTTGAGTTTGTGGGACGAGGTATTTCCTAATTTGGCGGCAGCAGTGACCTCTGGCGATTTGGACGAGGAAGTACTGGATGTAGCGACAAGTCGGATTTTGCGATTGAAATTCCAACTCGGCTTATTTGAAAATCCGTACGTATCGGAAAGTGTGCCAGATCACGCCGAATCGTGGCGTGCTTTGAACGTAAAAGCGGCACGCGAATCTATCTGTTTACTGGAAAACCGCAGCGTTCTACCACTTAAAAACCCGCAACGTATCGCGGTTATCGGGCCGAATGCGGATGCCTTATACAATCAACTTGGCGACTACACAGCCCCGCAAAATTTAGCGGATGGCGTCACTATTTTGCAGGGAATCAAGCAATTCGCGCCTGAAAATACGATAATCAGCTATGAAAAAGGCTGCGATATCCGTGAAAAAGTAGCAGGTGGCATCGAACGCGCGTCAGAACTCGCAAAATCAGCCGATACCGTCATCCTTATTTTAGGAGGCTCGAGCGCGCGGAATTTTGATATGGAATTTTTGAATAATGGGGCGGTGAGCTCGAAGGGTCCGAATATGGATGCAGGCGAGAACGTGGATTTGGCGGATTTGGCATTACCAGCCGTCCAATTGGAGCTATTCCAAGCGTTGAAAAAGCAAGGCAAACCGGTCGTTGTCGTACTCGTGCAAGGGCGTCCGAATGCAATTCCAGAGCTCAGCGAACAGGCAGATGCGCTACTCACGGCTTGGTATCCCGGCGCACAAGGCGGAATCGCGGTCGCCGAAACCCTATTTGGCATCGTGAATCCATCCGGAAAACTGCCAGTCAGCATCCCGCGCTCCTCCGGCCAACTCCCGGTTTACTACAACCAAAAAGCCGGCGAATACAAAGAAGATTACTTCGATGAACGAGGCGCGGCGCTGTATCCATTCGGGCACGGCCTGAGCTACAGCGATTTCGCGTATCAAGAAATCCAAGCAACACATCAAAGCCGAACAGTTGCCGAGTTAGAATCAGGCGAGAAGTTCCGCTTCACAGTAACCGTGCAAAACCGCGCCAAACGTGCCGGCTCCGAAGTCGTGCAGCTCTATATCCACGACCAAGAAGCCAGCATTACGCGACGCAAAAAAGAACTAAAAGCATTCCAAAAAGTCAAAATTGGCGCGAACGAAACAATAGAAGTAACACTCGAAATCGGGCTGGCTGAACTCCAAATTTGGTCCATCCGAAATCGATGGGAATTAGAACCAGGCACCGTGCGAATTTTTGTAGGTGGAAGTTCGGTGACGGCGCTTGAGACAGTGATTGAGATAACAAACGGGGTGAGGTAAATGGAAGGAATGGAGCTAGCTTCTTTTCAAATTATCGGGGCTGTCGGCGGTGCGCGAAGCAAGATTACAGAGGCATTGCAACTTGCGAGACAGCGAAAGTTTACAGAAGCATATCGAAAAATCGATGAAGCCAACCATTATTTAAGCGAAGGACATAAAAATCACGTAAACCTTATTCAAAAAGAAGCAAATGGCGAGAAAATCCCGATGTCGATGTTATTCATACACGCCGAAGATCAGTTTATGACGACGTATTTACTTCGGGATATTGCGTATGAGATGGTGGAATTATGGAAAGCAACAAAATAATTTTTTGAGCGTATACCTTGATTGGTATGCGTTTTTTGATGTGTAATAGTAACTTGTTGAATCTATTACCTTGACTGTCATAGTAATGTGGTGTATATTATACGTATGGAGGCGATCACATGGCTGATAAGAAACTTTCCTCTGATTTGCTGAGAGGACATACGGATACGATTATTTTGAAGTTACTGATGAGCGGCGATAAATATGGATATGACATTTTGAAGTTGATTCATCTTAATTCGGACGGGGAATATGAACTGAAAGAAGCCACGATGTATTCCAGTTTGAAGCGTTTGGAGAAAGAGGAATGTATTGCTTCATACTGGGGCGACGATGCTACCAAGGGCGGACGGCGAAAATATTATACATTAACTGAAAAAGGCGAGGAACTATACGCAGAAAATAAACGGCAGTGGGAATCAGCAAAACGCATTCTCGAGCAATTATTATGAGGAAAGAGGTTAGGAAAAATGACGGAGAAATTAATTGGGTACATTGATGGGCAGTTCAGCGCATACGAGGATTCAGCGGAAATTAGCGAGCTAAAAGAAGAGCTCGTGCATGATTTACAAGAGAAATACGGCGAGTTAGAAGAGCAAGGTTACGATGCCGAGGAAGCATACGAGTTGACGATTCATTCGCTAGGTGATATTTCAGAAGTCATCGAAAGCATTGGCGTGAAGCGGAAGATGTCCTTGGAAGATAATCCTGCTTGGCAAGAAATTGAAGAAGCGAAGCAACGTGCGGCGAATAATGACGGAACAGTCCGAAGAAGAGTAGTAGAAGGCTTTAATTTCAGTAATTCTGACTTGAGAAATAGCCGATTTGACGAAGGCGAGTTTCGCAGTGTGAATTTTAAACATTCCAACTTGGCTGGGGTTAATTTTGATCATCGTGTGTTTATTGATGCGAAATTGGATTATGTGAATCTAACTGGCGCTTCTTTTGAGCAGGCGGAATTTCATAACGGTTCTCTAAAAGGTGTATACGCAAAAAAAGGTGAGGGTTCGCCGAGCTTTAGAGGTGCTTTCATGCAAGGTGTGAATGTCTCGGTTGCGATGTTAAAAGGCGCGGATTTTAGCTATGCGAACTTAGGAAACTCGAAATTTAACGCTTCTGAGCTTACGTATACGTCGTTTGAAGGCGCGGATTTGACGTTTGCTGAAATGAAACAATCAGCTTTAAGCAAGACGAATTTCACAAATGCGATATTTGACCAAGCGGACTTCAGTTACTCTGATTTATCAAAAGTGAATTTTGACGGCGAGGTATTTAAAGGCACTAATTTCAGAAGCACGGGGCTTGTTGGCGCGAGTTTTCGAGATGCAACGTTTGAAAATGTTTCTTTCAAAGGAAGTTACGTAAAACGTGCGGATTTCACTGGTGCAGTCATGGATTTGGCGTCTTATGAAAGCTTGAAAACGAATCGGAAAGCCAATCTTGACGGAATAATTCTAATGTAAAGGAAGCGTGTAAAATGGTACAAAATACGATTTCAGTCCATAATTTGGAGAAGTCTTATAAAAATGTAGAAGTGTTGAAAAAAATCAGTTTCACCGTTGAAAAAGGCACAGTTTTCGCGCTGTTAGGGTCAAACGGTGCCGGGAAAACAACCACAATTCGGATTCTAGCGACGCTTTTGAAGCCAGATGGTGGCGATGCGCAGATTTGTGACGCGGACGTTGTGAAGCAGGCGAATTTGGTGCGCGCGGCGATTAGTTTAACGGGGCAGAATGCGGCGGTCGACGAAATTTTGACTGGACGCGAAAATTTGCGATTGATTGCGAAATTACGGCATTTGCCAGATGCGAAGGGGATTGCGGATGAGTTGTTGGCGCGGTTTGGCTTGACGGATGCGGCGGATCGGGCGCTTTCGACGTATTCTGGGGGGATGAGACGTAGGCTTGACCTTGCGATGAGCTTGGTCGGGAATCCCGAGGTTATCTTTTTGGATGAGCCTACGACTGGGCTTGATCCGCAGAGTCGTTTAGCAATGTGGAAAATTATTCGGGAGCTCGCAAGCAATGGGACGACGGTGTTTTTGACGACGCAATATTTGGAAGAAGCGGAGCAATTGGCGAACCAAATAGCGATTCTGAACGATGGGAAAATTGTCGCGAATGGCACGGTTGCTGAATTGAAGCGGATGTTGCCGAACGGTCATTTGGAATTGCGTTTTGCAGAGGAAGCCGAGGTTACGGCGGCACATGCAGCGCTGGCTGACTTTGAGCCGACTTTGAATGTGGATGAGCAGTTGGTGACGGTGACGATTGATGGTAGCACGGCGCAATTGATGGCGATTTTAGGGGAGTTGGAAGCGGCGAACGTTGCGGTACTTGAATTTTCGCAAAAATCGCCAACACTGGAGGACGTATTCCTCACAATTATCGATAGAAAGGGTGAAGCATGATGCGGAATTATTGGAATGATATGCAGGCAATGGTTGGGCGCAACATGAAGCATGCCTTTCGTAGTGTGGATACAATCATTACAACTATTGCGATGCCGTTGATGATTATGTTGATGTTTGTATATGTTTTTGGAGGTTCGATTGATACTGGCTCGGAAAATTATATTAACTATGTCGTCCCGGGGATCATGTTTTTATGTATCGCGATGGGGACGGCGTACACGGCAGTAAGGTTAAGTCAGGATGTTACGACGGGGATTATTGACCGCTTTCACTCGATGCCTATTGCGAAATCGTCCATTTTGACAGGGCATGTCGTGACGTCAGTTGTGTTCAATTTGATCTCGACGCTTGTGATTGTTTTGGTCGCGTTCCTATTAGGATTCAGGCCAGAAGCAGGATTCGCTGGCTGGCTCGTCGTGATTTTGATTTTACTACTGTTCACGTTAGCGATGACTTGGATTGCTGTGATATCAGGATTGCTCGCGAAAAGTGCAGAAGGATCAGCATCGTTTAGCTACCTCATCCTATTGCTACTATTCATCAGCTCGGCGTTCGCCCCAACAGATTCGATGAACAAAGTCGTTCGAGCATTTGCGGAAAACCAGCCGATGACGCCGATTATTGAAAGTGTCCGTTCTCTGCTAGTTGGAAACGTGAACACCGGCGAAGTCTGGACGGCAATCGCCTGGTGCGGAGGGATTTTCATCGTCGCGATGATAGCTTCGATGCAAATTTACAAACGTAAAACGGAATAGCGAAAAAGGATAACCATCTGAGCGAGGCGGTTATCCTTTTTTGCGTCTACATTTCGCTATTTTGAAGCGAGCGTTCCAATTCCAAACGCTGAATTTTCATCGTCGCCGTCCGTGGCATTTCGTCGTATTTCATGAGAATTGGTTCATTGAGATGCGGTAAATCGGACACTTTTTTCCACCACAAATCCCAATTCATTTCCGCGCTCTCATTCACCGCCACAATCGGCTGCGGACTCCCATTTTTGCCCCGAATAATCACGACTTCATCTAGAAAAGTCAGTTCATCAAGCAAGGCATCCTCAATCGCGAGTGTGCTGTCAATTTTATCAACGAGATCGACTTGGCGGTCAAGCAAGGAAAGGCCCCCGAGCCGACTTTTGACACCGTAATCACCGCTGTCCCACCAAGCACCGTAGACATTTTCCTCGAAGCGCGGCGTCTCTTTGTAGTACGTCAACGCTCGACCTTTTGAGAACATCTGGATATTGCCACTAGTCCCAGCCGCAACCGGTTTCCCGTCCTGGTCCACAATCCGAGCCTTCGTCAAGCCAGGCATCCCAACGCCCATCGCGCGCGCGTTCGTCCGCTTAAGCGTAGATTTCGTATGGAAACGCATAATCATCGGACCACATTCACTCTGCCCATAAACCTGCAAAAACACCGGCAAGCGATACTCCGAGCACCGCAAAAATGTTGCCATCGTCTCTTTGTTAATCGCGTCAAACGTGGAATGATAATACTTCACACTTTCAAAAACGCTAGGTTCTTCGCGAGCAAGCGACGCCCACTGCACAAAATGATTCGGATGTGTTTCCAGAACCAACGGCGCAAACTCCGTGAGAACTTTAGTAATGTTGGCGCGGCTCGGATTCGCAATAGGAAGTAGCGGAAAACCCTTCGCCATCAGCGACGAAATCCCGATATTAAAGCGCGAATGCACCGGCGAAATATGAAATGCGACCAAACCACGCTTGCGGATGAGACTCAAAATGTTCTTTTGCCACTTCGTACGCCACCCCATCGAGTTCGCCGAGTGCGCAATAAGCTTCGGAACCCCAGTCGTCCCAGAAGTATGCGTCATGTAGGAAATCGCGTCCGGCGTGAGAAAGTCCTGCTCACAAAGCTGATCAAAAGTCGTTGCGAGAATCTCCTCGACCGCGATTAATTTCGAAGCAGGCAGGTTTTTCAGACTCTGCGCTTTTGCCGCCGTATCCCCATCGAAAACCATCCAAGGATTATCCAGCCGCGCGACAAGGATATCCATTGTTTCAGCAGGAAGATGCGCCGAGATCATGATTGGCACCGCGCCGAGATAAGAAACAGCAACAGCCAAGAGGTACGTATCGAATTTAGCCGACTTATAAACGATGACCTTCTCGCCTTTTTTGACACCGATTTTGCGCAATTGCGTCGCTTTTTGGATAAGAGCATTTTTGGAATCCGCGTATGTAGTGTGCAATTGAAGTTCGGGGAAAGCAGTAAGTGGCTCGTCGAAGTAGATCGCCTGGCTCGGAAAACGCTCCGCAGCCTCCGCGAAATTGGTATAGAGGTTTAGTGGTTTGTATTTGTTAAACATGGATGAGTGGTCAACTCCTTTTTTGGTGATGGGGTTATTATAGCATTATTGTGATGTGATTTACAAAGTGTTAGTGAAATATTATTGTGGAAAATGTAGGATAATATTTCTTTTTTTGGTATAATGAGAATAAACGATGCCCATGATGGCAACTGGGCGGGAAAATATAGGGGGATAAGTCATGAAACTAGCAGAACCAGTCGTACTTGAAGCATTAAGTATTGAGATTAATTACTCCAGCAAAATAAATTATGGTCTACAACAAAATGGTGTCAAAGTGATCGATGAAATAATTATTACTAATAATACAGCTCAGGATTTGCGTGATATAAAGCTAAGTATTACTACGGATCCTTTGTTTATTGATGTGTATAAACAACATATTTCTTTACTTCCAAGTGAGCAAGATATTTTGATAAGGCCTGATATAGCTATTTCTGCTGAATACTTAAAAAGCCAAACGGAGGGTGAGCGGGCTCAATTAAGCGTGTCCCTTTCCATCAATGAAGAAGAGAGTTTAAGTCATATGTATCCGATTGATATTTTAGCTTATAATGAATGGTCTGGAATTAATTATTTACCAGAAATGACAAGTGCATTTATTCTACCGAATTCAAAATACTGTCACGAAATCCAATCAAAGGCAGCCACTATTATCGGCAAATTGAAAAATGATGCTGTTTTCGATGGTTATCAATCAGGTAATAAAAAATATGTAACATATCAAATACAAGCTATATATGAAGCACTTAAGCAAGAAGAAATAGCGTACTCAACTCCACCAGCTAGTTTTGAACGGAGTACTCAAAAAATACGGTTTCCACAAACGATAAAAGAATACAAATTAGGAACCTGTCTAGACTTAACTCTATTAATGGCAGCGTGCATAGAATTGTTGGGTTTACGTCCTATTATTGTGTTTTATAAAGGCCATGCCAATCTCGGTGTGTGGCTCAAGGAGTATTGTTTTGAGGATGTTATTTCAGATGACTATGCATCTATTGCAAAACGAATTACAGAGAAAATATCAGATTTAATTTTGATTGAGACTACGTACATAACGCAGAAAAATAAGAGCTTTCAAGAAGCAGTAGATTCTGCAAATCAAAATTATACAAAATCGAATTTTGAAGTATGGATAGATATTTATCGTTGTAGAATTTCTTCTATAAAACCAATTTCTATTGAAAAACTACTAATTCAAAATAATGAAATAGCTGAAGATAGTGACCCGATTGTCTTCAATATTCCAGAATCAGATGAGGTAGTTAACAATAATGATGAATTTATGAATCATTCTGTTGAGAAGTTAGAGAAGATGGAGCTATGGCAAAGAAATTTACTAGATTTTACATTGCGAAACCCTCTATTGAACTATAATATTAATAAAAAAGGTATTGTCTCAGCCTCAACCAAATTGGCTAAATTAGAGGATTTGATCCAATCTGGGCAGAAGATAGGGATAGTACCAACTCCAGAGGATATTATTGCAAATAGACGCAGTACCCCAAGCGAAAAGAATGAAATACTAAAATCACTTGGCGATGAAGATTTGAAAAATAGTCGTTTAAGATCTGTATTAGGCGAAGGGGCGTTACGAAAAGAACTGGTGAAAACATACAGAAAAACAAAAGATGATCTGGCTGAAAATGGGGCTAATTCTTTGTTCTTAGCAATTGGCTTTATTGAGTGGTATGAAACTACAAAAAGTGAAACAGTAAGGTATGCACCGCTTATTTTACTGCCAATCAATATAGTGAGAATATCTGTGGCTAAAGGATACTACATCGAAAAATATGATGAAGAAGTGCAGGTCAATATATCCTTAATAGAGTATATGAAGCGGACGTTTAGTTTGGATTTGAGTTTTTTATACGATTTACCAAAAGATGATTTTGGAATAGATGTTGACTTGGTTATAAATATGGTTAGAAGAAAGATTCTAAATATTGAACGTTGGAATGTTATAGAAAAAGCTGCAATAGGAAATTTTTCGTTTTCCAATTTCATTCTGTGGAACGATTTGGTTACTAATAAAGAACTCTTGTTAGGAAATAAGGTTGTAAAAAGTTTAATAGATGGTAAAAAAAGTTTTAGCGATGAGCCAGAAACGATGTCTCATATTAATCTAGAGGAAGATGAAACAAGTATAATTTATGCGCCGTTAAGTGCGGATAGCACACAACTAAATGCGGTTATCTCTGCGGTAGATAAAAAACAAAGCTTTGTACTGCATGGACCACCAGGATCTGGGAAGTCACAAACGATTACGAATATAATTGCACATGGTTTAGCGAACGGTCAGAAAATACTTTTTGTTGCTGCGAAAATGGCAGCGCTAAATGTTGTCTACCAGCGTTTAAAGGATGTAGGATTAGCTGATTATTGTTTAGAAATACATTCAAACAAGAGCCAAAAGAAAGAAGTGTTAGGCCAATTTAAAAATATATTTGGAGAGAATACATTAGTTCCTACTAATAATTGGGAAGAACACATGGCAAAAATAAAACTAAGTAAGCAAGAACTAAATAAGGTTACTCAGCTTTTGCATGAAAAAAATCATATTGGATTTTCAATTTTTGATATGATAAATAGGTATAGTGATATTGATAATTCTATCCATCCAATAAAAATAGATGCACAGTTCTTAAGTTCATTAAATAAAGAGCAACACTATGAGAATATAGAGTTATTGAAAAAAATTGATGCGGCAGCGAGCCCTATTGCGCCGTTAGTAAGTTCGCCTTGGTTATTTGTTACAGATAAACGGTATAGTCGTGAATTAGAGGATAGTTTGTCGAGTTGTCTAATAGCAACCGTGGAAGATATTACTCAGTTAGATATATGCTTAAAAGCTAAGTTGGGAACATTGGGCTTAGATATAGAATTTAAAAACGCTGAGTCAATGAAGAACTTAGTAGATGCATTAATACGATTGGAAGAAATAGGGTATACGGATTTAACGATAATAGATGATACATTTAAAGAACACTATGACACCTTAAAAACTGGGCTATACAATGGTCAAAATGCAGAACGCTATCGAAAGAATATTTTAGCGGATTATGATGAATCTATACTGACAGTAGATTTGCTGGAACTTAAAGCGCGCCTGAAGGATGTCGATAATACCTGGTTTTTACCAAAGTATTTCAAAATGAAAAATTTGAAGAAATCTATTATTCAGCATAAAAAAGAGGCTGATATGCTAGATGATAAAATTGCAGGTTTACTTGAAGAACTAGAGCAATATCATGATAGTTTTACTAAGTACACAACCGAAACAAACGTATTGTCTAAAGTTTTTGGTAAAGATTTTAAAACTGGAAATGAAGACTGGGGATTATTGAATAAAAAATTAGACTTGCTGTTAGACGTACACACGAATCTGCATGATTGTATTAGTAAAAATAATCCAAGTGTCGGGACACGTACTATAGACCGAGATATGAAAAATATAATTGACACACTTGCGGTAAACCTTGACCAGCTAGATAGTGAAGAGGCTAAAGTTCAGAACAAGATCCTAAAAAAATATATAGTAAATATTAGTGGGAACATGAAAATATTAGATAGTCTGACTAATAGTGACAGGTACACATCAGAAATTGAATGGCTTGTCAGCTTGAAACAAGTTTTAGAAACACAAATATCAAAATTGGGAACACTAAGAAATGCTTTGATTTTCAATGAAACTAGAAATGCAAAAAATGCAGATGTATTGGATTTTGTACTAAGCCCGTTTTTAAATAGTGATATTTATAACTTAGATTTGGTAGATACGTATTTAAAATCCGTATATTATCACTTAATTGATTTAGATATTTCATCTAAGCCAGAATTAGCGAATTTTTCTAAAGAGAAGATAGAAGACAGCGTAAAAGAATTTATTCAATTAGATTGTGAATATCGTAGTATGGTTGATGATGTTATTAAGGCACGTGTAAATACTACAATTCCTAATATAGCAGAGCTTGCAAAAACAGATGACAGTGTGGCTTATTTGTCTAAAGCTATAAAAAGTAATGGTAGAGGCATCTCTATCCGCAATCTATTCAACAAGGTGTCATCTTTGATATCGCAAGTTAAGCCAGTGATGCTAATGAGTCCGATTTCAGTTGCTCAATATTTAAGCCCAGATTTTGAGCAATTCGATTTAGTTATTTTTGACGAAGCATCACAGCTACCAACGAATGAAGCTGTAGGGGCAATGGCTAGAGGCAAAAATGTCATTATAGTCGGAGATCCTAATCAACTACCACCAACCTCGTTTTTTAAAGCAAAATCAGAGGAAACTGATTTCGAACAGATGGAACTAGATAGTGTTCTGGATGATTGCCTGACACTGCACTTACCTGAAAGTCATTTAGAATGGCACTATAGAAGCGAACATGAGAGTCTTATTTCATTTTCTAATTCTAGATACTATGATAATAAGCTCGTTACCTTCCCATCTGTTGATAACCAAAGATCTAGAGTGTCATTTAGAAAAGTGGATGGTGTATATGATCGTGGAGGTACGAGACAAAATAAAATAGAGGCAATGGCAATAGTGGACGAGATATTTGCACGTATCAGAGATCCATACCAAAGTAAGAGTATTGGAGTTGTAACTTTCAATCAACAACAACAAAATTTGATACAGGATATCATAGATGAAAGGTTGACGGCTTCACCAGAATTGGAGATGTATTTTAAGGACGATATTGGAGAACAAATATTTGTTAAAAACTTAGAAAATGTCCAAGGTGACGAACGAGAGGTCATTCTGTTTTCTGTCGGATATGGTCCGGATAATGATGGTAAGATGACAATGAACTTTGGCCCTCTTAATAGTAGTAACTCGGGATGGAGAAGATTAAACGTTGCTATAACACGTGCAAAAAAAGAGATTGTTATTTTTGCCTCAATCGAACCAGATGTTATTGATACATCAAAGACAAAAGCCCAGGGAGTTCATGATTTGAAATCCTTTATGATGTTTGCTAAACGTGGGAAACAGCCGTTAACATTGATGGAAGATAGAAAATATGGAACAAATAACAAAGCTATTTTAACAGAAATTATGGATTTTCTTGTGATGCAAGGCTATGCTGTAGAAACGGGTATTGGGACATCGTCATTTAAAATAGATCTTGCAGTTAAGAGTGACCAAAATTCAAAAGAATATTTATGCTACATCGCTTTAGATGATGAGAACTACTTGGCGAATGATACGGTATATGACAGAGAAATCGGTACATCCTCTATCCTAGGGGATTTAGGTTGGAAAAAGATATCTGTGTGGACTATTGATTGGTGGTTTAACAAGGATAGGGCAAAAGAAAATTTGATTAAGCAAATAGAAAGGATAACTAACTGATGTTGCAAGAATGGGTGGTATCGCTAAATATGATACCGCCCAATCAATAATTCAATAGGGGAAATGAACATGACTTCAAAACTAATCCAACTCACAAAATTTGAAAAAGAACCAATTCAAGAAATCGACTCGGCGTATTTCAACAACTATCCAATCGTCTACATTCTCTATAACGAGTCCAAAAAACCAGCCGCATACATTGGGCAGACAGTTCATTTGCAACGAAGAATGAAACAACATTTAAGTGATACACAACGCAAGCCATTAAAAACCGCCTTGTTCATTGGTAACGAAAAGTTCAACCAGTCGGCAACCTACAATGTAGAAACGAATCTAATCAACTTTTTTATTGCTGAGAAAAGATATAATCTTCAAAATGTCAGTCAAACCTTGGATAATAAAATGCACGATTACTACAACAAAGAATATTACGATCAAACGTTTTTCGACTCCATTTGGGATGAACTTCGCGAACAAAATATTGTCAGGGAGTCTCTTGAAGATCTGCGGAATAAGGATGTTTTCAAAATATCGCCGTATAAAGAACTATCCGCAGAACAGATGGATTTGAAGCATCATATTATTGACTATTGCAAACGGCATATTGACGATGATAAGCACAGTATTTTTTTCATTGAGGGGGACGCGGGCACTGGGAAAAGTGTCGTCCTAAGTTCGACTTTCAATACTATACAAGATCTCTCACAAGACAAAGGTTCGAAATTATATGGTGCGGAAAATTATTTACTCGTAAACCATCAAGAAATGCTGAAAACATATAAAGAAATTTCAGAGACATTACCAAATTTAAAGAAAAAGAATTTCATGAAACCAACAAGTTTTATCAATAGAAAAACAAGTCCAGAGAAGGCTGTAGCTGATATTGTATTTGTTGACGAGGCTCATTTACTACTTTCGAAAAAAGATAGCTACAATAATTTCAATCAAGACAATCATTTGGAAGAAATCATCAAGCAAAGTAAGATTACAATTGTCGTATACGATCGAAAACAAGTATTAAAATTCAAGAGTTATTGGGATGATAAGCTAATTGATTATGTTAAACATGGCATTCATAGTGAAGTACTCATGCTAACTAATCAATTCAGGATTCGAGCAGAAGAGGAAATTCTAAATTGGATGGACGCATTTACGAATAAAAAAGTTCTACCGTTGCCAAAATCGGTCACGAACGCAAGAAAAGATAGCTTTGAACTTGAAATTTTTTCAGATGCTGGCGAAATGTACAAGAAAATTCAGCAAAAAAATAAGAAATACGGCCTGTCTAGATTAGTATCTACGTTTGATTACCTACACAAAAAAGATAAGAAAGACTATTTTATAGAGGAGCCTAATTTCAAACTCCCTTGGAATCGTACTCACTATAAAAAAACATGGGCGGAAGTTGAAGAAACGATTCATGAAGTAGGTTCGATTTACACGATTCAAGGCTTTGATTTGAATTACGTCGGCGTCATCCTAGGTCCATCGGTATCCTACAATTTTGAAAAAGACGAATTGGAGATTATAACCGCCAACTATAAAGATTCGGAGGCATTCAAAGCCCGTGAGGATATTCCTGCTAATCAGGCAGAAGAAGTAAAAACACAAATAATTTTAAATTCTATTAATGTCCTGATGAAGCGAGGAATTCATGGCTTATATATTTATGCGACTGATCCAAAACTGCGTCAGAAACTAGATTCATTAAACGATTAATTTTTAGGAGGGATTCTGAATTGGATGATATATTGGCTAAAATAAACGCCTTTAGGGAAGAACGTGATTGGCGGCAATTCCATAACCCGAAAGATTTATCCATTTCGATTTCATTGGAAGCTGCGGAATTACTAGAAAATTTTCAATGGAAAACAAGTGAAGAAGTCCTAAATGGTGACATGGAAAATGTAAAGGAAGAGATTGCGGATGTGCTTATATATTCGCTGATGTTAGCGTCAGATTTAAACATGGATGTTGGTGAGATAATCGAGGAAAAGCTGCACAAGAACAGTTTGAAATATCCGGTAGAAAGCAGCAAGGGGAGCAGTAAAAAGTATACAGAGTTATAAAATAAAACGGTTCATTCGCATCTTGGAATGAACCGTTTTTCTGATCATATCTTCTTCGGCAATCTAAAAACCAACACAAAACAAACCACCAGTAGCGCAATATTCACGTACATACTCGTCTGCAAACCGTCTGAGAATGCTTTGGCTTGCGATACGCCGGTAGCATCGCCGAGCGTTCTGAAAAATACCGAACCGACAACCGCAATCCCAAAAGAGGAACCAACACGTTGCGCCGTATTAAACATTCCGCTGGCACCACCGCGCTCTGGCCCAACTACCGTCGAAAGCGTAAAACTGTTCAGAGGCGCAATAATCAAACCACTTCCAAGTCCTGCAATCAACAACGGAAGCGCAAGCCACCACGCTGAAAAAACACCATCATGCATCTGAAAAACAACGGAAACCGCTGACAATCCGATTATCACCAACGTCACACCAAGATGCAAAAGCCGGCGCCCGATTTTCATAATAAACCGATTACTGTTCGCCGCGGCAACGACACTCCCAATCGCAAATGGTGTAATAGCAAGCCCAGATGCAATCGCGGACTGGCCAAAACCAGTTTGCCATGTCACCGAGAGAATGAAGAAAATACTCGTAAATGCTGCAAAATAAACTAACGAAAGCACCATTCCGGATACAAATGGTTGATTTTTAAGCAAGTTCGGTGAAATTAACGGCTGATTCCCGCGTTTTGCTTGGCGGACGCTCCACCAATACAACAATAGGAAAAACGGTATAGAAGACGCCATCCACATATAATCGACGAATCGGAACCCGTCAGAACCGCGCGATATAACGGGGTATAGTAATAGCATCAAGGCGAGCGTCAACCCAAATACGCCTGGAATATCAAATCGCACTTTCTCTTTAGGCGCTTGGTGTTTCGGCAAGTACAGCATCGCCAGCACCAAGGTCACTAAAACAATCGGTACATTGACGAAAAACACAGCGCGCCAACCATTATCAGGTCCAAATAACTCAATCAAAAGTCCGCCTGCAAGTGGCCCAATCGCCGTTGCCACACCAATCACCGAGCCCAGTATCCCGAATATTTTTCCGAGTTGTTTGCCGTGATACATGTCCATAATGACCGCGTTGATTTGCGGGAAGAATAATCCCGCCGCAAGCCCCTGTATTACCCGGGAAATAATCAAGCTTTTCTCCGTCTGCGCGTACCCGGCCGTGATACTCATAATTAAAAATAGCAAAATCCCAAAGATATAAATATTTTTCCGACCGAAGCGATCACCTAATCGTCCCGCTAAAATAAGGACGACCCCAAACGCCAATGCGTAACCCGAAATAATCCACTCAATCGACTCACTTGTTGCATGAAGCGCAGTTGTGATGTCAGGTAGGGCGACATTGACAATCGTTGTATCAAGTAATGATATAAAAGCACCAAGCATGATAGAAACCAGTGCTAACGTTCTTCGTCTATCCGTCTTTTCCATTTTTGAACCCCCTCGTCTAACTAGTCTATTTCCTCCAAGCCAAATTCTAAACGCCTACTCGAAAGTATATGCTATAATCGGTAGAAAATCCAATCTGTGAAGGAGTTTTACGATGCCGAAAAGTGGAAAAGAGATTGTAAGCGAATTTTTCAAGATTGTGCGGTCTGGGAAAGAAATAGAACGTGCGTCGGAGTTCATGGCAGAGACGGTTGTTGCGCATCAAGTCCAAGCTGAAAATGAATATAGTGTCACGCGCTCACCGCAAGATTACGCGGATCATGTTCAGGAAATGCTGGATGAGTATGGCGACTTTTCGCTCGAGGTTCAGGAGATTCTTGCTGATGGGGCGAAGGTGTATGTGAGATGGCGGCAAATTGGAGAGAATGAAAATGGGGAAGAGGTCATCGAGATTGCCAGTGCTGTTTATTTGGTGAGGGATGAGAAAATTGTTGCGTATTGGATTCAAATTGATCGTAAAGGGTTGGAATTGCAAAAGGAATAAAAGCTCAATTTGAATGGAATGTATTTTAGTGTTGCAAAAAGAAGGAGAAGTTGTTATAATGATATTGAAAAGAGAGCTATGCTACCAACACAACTCTCCTAACAAGATCATGTTAAGGATGATCAGCTATTTTTTATTATTGATAAACTATTCAATAGCCTCTCAAAAGCAGATGAGTAGTTTATTTTTTTCGATCATTTTTCATGTAAGTCAACAAGGCAAGGGTGTACATTCCGAAAAGGAGCATTAATTCTATTGCCGTACCAACGTCCACAGTATCACCTCCACTCATATCGAATCGAATGAAGGGACAAACAATCATAGGCATCACCACGCAATCTTGCAAGGATTTAGCCAACTACTCAAAACATTCACTTGTTAAGCTCTATTCTACATTAAATACTAACTAAAAACAACCCCTTTTGAGTTGGTATAGAAATAAATAAACGCGTTGTCTCGAGTAATGGACATCGCGTTTATTTTTATAGAGATTACTCCCCTAAATCCACATTATGATACACTTTCTGCACGTCTTCTAAATCTTCCAGCGCATCCAGCATCTTCTCGAATTTCACTAAATCGTCGCCATCCAATGTTACTTCATTCTGTGCAATCATTTCAATCTCGGCTACTGAAAACTCTTCAATCCCAGTGGCTTTGAGCGCTTCTTGCACGCTGTGGAAATCTTCTGGTTCTGCGTAAACGATCGCTTGACCATCTTCATCTACCACGTCGCGAACATCGATATCGGCTTCCATTAATGATTCCAACAACTCATCGGCATCTTTATCGGGAATTCCGAAAATCGCGGTGTTGTCGAACATGTATGCCACAGAACCACTCACGCCCATGTTTCCGCCATTTTTGCTGTAAGCGGCACGGACGTCTGATGCTGTGCGGTTTACGTTGTTTGTTAAGGCATCTACAATAACCATCGAGCCGTTTGGGCCGAAGCCTTCGTAACGTAGCTCGGAATAGTTTTCATCGCCGGTTCCTTTTGCTTTTTCGATGGCGCGGTCGATGATGTGTTTTGGTACGTTGTATGTTTTGGCGCGTTCAATAACGAAGCGCAGTTTTTGGTTGGAATGGGGATCTGGATCGCCTTGTTTGGCGGCTACGTAGATTTCAACCCCGAATTTTGCGTAAATACGACTGTTATTTGCGTCTTTTGATGCTTTCTTTTCTTTAATATTTGCCCATTTGCGGCCCATATTACCACTCTCTTTCTGATTAGGAGTTTCGCTTACTCTGTTTCATTATAAATGTATTAGCGCGATTTGTTAAGTGGGGACGTGGAATTAATTCCTTTTTGTTAATTTAAGGATTGAAAAAATTGGATGTAAGCGTTGATATGAGGGCGTTCAGGTTCATTGTGGATATTGTAAGTCCATATACCCAAATTTGAAAAAGGAGATTTGGGATGTAATCGTGTACAATGTGGAAATGAAAATGAGGAATGGCGTTTTGACGCGGTTTGCTCTTGATTCTGTCGCTTTATCGGATTGACGTGTAAAAAACATTACAATACTCACATTTTTGGCTATACCACTAGTTTTTGAGGGTTTTTAAGTGTAGACTTACGGTATTAAGAAGGACGAATGCTTTCTTTATTCATGCGGTTTTTTTAAGTACATAGCAAGTTGCTTGGTCATGTGTAAGTGGGGATTGGTTCGTTGGAAGGGGTATTAGGATGAAAAGGATTTTTAGTCTTTTCGCCGCTCTTCTCTTGGTACTACAAATGATTTTACCGCAAGTGGTTATGGCACAGGCAACGAATGATAAAAAAGAGGGAAATGGCGTTACGTTGACGGATGTGGTTGTGAAAGAGGGAACAAATGATTATACGATTGCTGGTGAGGCGAAAAATGATACGGAGGACGTGATTCCAGCTCGCATTACTGTTTCGGATAATGTAGCGTTATCTGTGGCTTTGGATGGTATTATTTTGGATGCGGATCAGCAAGAGATTGGGAAATATGAGTTGGATGGGAATGTGATTACATTTTCGATTCCGGCTAAAATGAGTACAGTTTTCAATTTTCAAATCAAAGGTGTGTATGATGGGAAAGCGGGTAAGGCAACGTTTTCGGATGGTGTGCATGTGATTTCGAAGGATGTTGGGAAGGCGGATGTTGTGCCGAAGCAGGAGCCTGTTGTTACCCCAGATGTTGTGAAGACGCCGGTTTTGAAGGATGGACCGCGGGATTTGAAGGATTTATTTGCGTCGCTTGGCTATGAGGATAAGGAGCAGACGATTTTAACGGATATGCGTGTGACGTATACGAATAAGGACGGCGAGGTTGTTACAGAGCCAACCGTGGATGATAAAATTCATTTTGCGTTTGATTGGAGTATTCCGGATGATGTTGGGGCGCTGGTCAATGCGGGTGATTATTATACGTTTAAGTTGCCTGATAATGTGATGGTTAACCAAAATATGACGATCGATTTGGGCGAGTACGGAAAGGCTGTTGTGAACAAGGATGGCACGGTGACGATTACGTTTACGGATGCGGTCAAAGGTAGCTCGGATGTGCATGGAACGCTGCATTTTGAGGCTGGTTTTGATGAGCATGCGATTGATGGGCCTGGTGATACGACGATAAAAGTGCCGGGTGAGGAGAATTTGCCGAGTACGGAAGTGATAATTAAGCCTGAAGTGGGCGCTACGATTGATAAGAACGGGCATTTTGATAAGGCGAAGAATCCGGATCGGGTGATTTGGAATGTGGATATTAATAAGGGCTTGGACACGATTGAGAATGCGCGCGTGACGGAGGCTTTTCCGGATGGCTTGACGTTTGACTCGGTGAAGGTTTATACGGTGGATGTTGATTTGCGTGGGAACGTGATTCCGGGCAGTGAAAAATTGGTGACGACGGGCTATACGCTGGATGCGGACGGGAACGTGACGTTTACGAATCCGATTGATGGCGCGTACCGACTTGTTTATGATACGTCGATTCAGGATGATAAAAAGCCGCTGGATGGTGGTACGATTAAGTTTGAGAACCGTGCGACGTTGAGTGGTGACGGGGTTGATGATGTGACGGCTTCGGCAACGGTTGACGCGAGTTACGGGAAAGTTTTGGCGAAATCATCGACGAATTATGATCCGGATAAGCAAGTTTTTGAATGGACGATTAAGTATAATTATGGCGAGAAGCATATTGATAAGGACGATGCGGTGCTGATGGATACGTTCGGATCGGACAAAATGGTGTTGCTGACGAATTCGGTGAGATTGTATAATGTGACGTTTGATCAGAATGGGAAAGAGGTTCAGGGCGCGCCACTTGTTGCGGGAACGGATTACGAGTTGTTGGAGACGGAGAGGGGCTTCGAGATTCGTTTTTTGCATGATGTGGACGGGGCTGTGAAAATCAAGTATAAGACGGGAATCGATGGTATTATTACGGATGATATAGATGTGTCAAATAGTGTGGATGTGAGCACAGGGCAACACGGTGGCTCGACGGGGACGATGTATCAGCAGAATTTGGTGAAGAAACTGGGTGCTGTGGATTATGATAATAAGACGGTTTCTTGGGATATCGATGTGAATAAAAACCATTATGTGATGAAAAATTGGAAAATGACGGACACGTTGAGCGATGGTTTGACGTTGATTCCAGATTCGATGGTTGTTTATGATGTGGATGCGAAACGGGAGCTGGTTGCGGGCATGGATTATGCGCTTGTTTATGATGGGGTGGCGAACGTGTTCACGATTGAATTTTTGAATGGGTATAAGACGGAGACGAACCACGCGTTCAAGATTTCGTACAGCACGACATTTGATATGCGCAATGTGAACAGCAAGGATTCGGATAAGCGTTTCAAAAATAATGCGTCTTCTACTTGGCAGGATGAGAATGGTAATCCGCATAGTAGCAAGGATGACGCGACGTTTGATCCGAATCAGCCTGCGAAATATAACGGTTTTAAAAATGGTTCGTATAATGCCAGAACGCGTCTGATTACGTGGGAAATTGGCATTAATTATGATGGGGCAGATTTGGATAATGCGCAGATTGTCGATCCGATTTTAGGGAATCAGAAGTTTGTGAAAGGCTCTGTGAAAATTTATACGTATACGGTGAATCCGGATGGTTCTGTCAAAAAAGGGAAGGAGATTAGCGATTACTCCGATTTTGTGATTAATGAGCCTTCGAAGCGCAATAAAAATACGCTGACGGTGAACTTCCCGCACGGAAAATCCGCGATGTATTTGGTGACATTTGATACGAGTGTGGAGGGTGAACTGGTTTCTACGAATTACAAAAACGATGCGGTTTTCAAAAATAATAATTATCCAGATCATACGCTGAGTGCGGACGTTTCGGTGACACATGGTGGCAAATTGGCGATGAAATCTGGGAAACAAGATGAGGATGGCTTTGTGAACTGGGAAATCATGGTGAATCCTAGTTTGTCGCAACTCGATGATGTTGTTGTGACGGATCGCCCATCTACGAACCAATCGATTGATCTGGATTCGGTTGCGATTTATCATACGGTTGTGAACGAAGATGGCTCGCTTGAGACGAATCAACGGATGCCGCTTCTAGAAGGCCTGGATTATACGTTGGAGCTGACGACGGATAACGCGACGGGGCAACAAGAGTTGAAAGTCATTTTTGCGCATCAATTGAACGAGGCATACGTGATTCAATACCGCACGATGGTTCTGATGACGGGCGCCAAAGATACCGTTTCAAACGATGTCAAAATCACCGGGAACCACGAGGAGCAGGTCACAGGTGGCGATGATACGACGGTGGATGTGATTGTCTCAGAAGGCGGCGGTACAGCGGTTGGCACGAAAGGCAGCATCTCTTTTGAAAAGGTGAGCGATGATAATAGGCCACTTCAAAACGCGAAATTTGAGCTGCGGGATAAGAATGATCAGCTGGTTATTCGCACAGGAACAGTCGATAAAAACGGCAAACTCACATTCGGCAATTTGCCATATGGAACGTATATTTTGAAAGAAGTTGAAGCACCAGATGGATACAGCGTTTCTGAGGAACTTGCTAACGGGAAAAAAGTGACTATTTCTAAAGAGAGTAGTCGCGCAAATAACTTCGAAAAACTCGTAAACAGTCCTAATAAAGTGACGCTTACCAAGCAAAATGAGCAACAGGAAGCTTTAGCGGGAGCCATTTTTAAATTGCAGTGGCGCGTTGGGGATGACTGGGCCGATATTCGTCCAGATGAGACATATACAAGTGATGCTAGCGGAAAGTTGGAGGTTAGTGGGCTTATTCCAGCGCATTACCGATTCGTCGAAATAGCGGCGCCAAATGGGTATATTATCAACACGGATCCGATTCCTTTTACGGTTGAAAAAGAGGCAACGGGCGTGATTCCAGATGTCACAGTCGGAGCATTTATTAACTATCAAGGAAGCGCGCAGCTGGTGAAAAAAGGCGATGACGGGAATCTGTTATCTGGAGCGGTATTTAAAGTGGTAGACGCGTCGGGCGAAACGGTGCAAGATCGCCTTGTGACGGACGATACAGGGCGAATCGAGGCAACCAATTTAGCGCCAGGTGATTATCAGTTTATCGAAATCGAGGCGCCATCAGGATATATTTTAGACACGACGCCAATTGGATTCACGGTAGAAAATAGCGCGCAAGGCAAGCCCGAAAAAGTCGAGGCAGGCGAAATGGTTAACTATCAAGGCTCGGCCGTATTGCACAAGCAAGATGCAGCAGGAAATGCTTTGGAAGGAGCGGTTTTCAAACTCGTTGATGGAGCTGGAAATGCGCTACAAGAAGTGACGTCAGATAAAGATGGTACGGTTAGCGTGGGGAATCTCGAACCTGGCGCGTACCAATTACTAGAGATTGAAGCACCGCGCGGGTATCTTTTAAACGGGCAAGCGATCAAGTTTACGATTGAAGCCAGCAGTGTTGGGAAACCGCAAGAGCTGGACTTGGGCGTATTTGTGAACTATCAAGGTTCGGTGACGCTAACCAAAACGGATACAGACAAGCGACCGCTCGCCGATGCACAGTTCGATTTAATGAATCAAGACGAGGAGCTAGTTTTGAGCGGCTTAACATCTAATCGTGACGGCAAAATAGAAGTGCCTCATTTAGCGCCAGGGGATTACTATTTCGTGGAAACAAAAGCGCCGACAGGATACGAATTAGACAACAAGCAGATTCCTTTTACGATTTCTAACACTGCGAACGGCAAACCAGAAACGATAGAAATCAGCTTTGAAAATCATAAAACCCCTGCGGAAATCACACCACCAGACAAGAAAAAACCAACGATAGAAGAGAAAATAACAGGCAAGAAAACAGAGTTGCCGAGTGAAAAAGTGGTACCAGACAGGATAACCGCCACTTCTAAACTCCCTGCAACTGGTGATACAGGGGCAGAATCAGGCTGGCTAGTCGTTATTGGTTTAACGATGATTGCGGGTGTCGTACGATTTGGCCGGAGATAACATATACGAAGTCGCGTAGCTAACAACTATGCGGCTTTTTTATTTTTCGAGTCAATTTAATCATTAATTTTAAAATTGATTTATACTATGATTTTAAAGTTAATCGTGTTATACTCTAATAGAGGAGCGTGATTCAAATGATGTTTGTAGAACCGTCATTGAAACCAAGCCAGCTTGTGAGTACAAGCGAAGTAAACAAAGAATTTAGCAAAATTAAGAAGCAAGCGCGGAGTAATCCAATTTTTGTATCGAATAAGAATCAAATTGACACGGTGATTTTAAGTTATGATGATTATCTAGCAATGTACAACTTAGCACTGGAGGCACAAGAAATGGAATACTATAAACAGGCAGGAGTAGAGCTACAGACAATCCGAAATGGGACGAGTGCGACGGTAGCACTAGATTTATCTGGAATCACAGACGATGGAACGCCGGATGCGGAGCTTTTTGAATGAGTTACGACATCGAATTAACCAACTTGGCGGCGAAACAGCTTAAGAAAATGGATGGCTCGGTGAAACAAATGCTTTTAAAAGGTATCAAAAGATTGGCTGAACGCGGCGATACGATTGGCAAACCGCTAGGTGGAGAACTTGCAGGATGCCGGGAGTTGAAATTTCGCGCGGATGGCTTGCGTCTCATATACACGATTGATAACGGCAAGATTGTGATTACAATTTTAACGATGGCGAAGCGGGAAGACGATGTTGTTTTTCAGATGGCATTGAACGAGTTAAAGAAAGAAATCGCCGCGGCATGGAGTTCCTCGCGATAATGTACTATAATAGAAGTATTAAATCGAATGGAGGAACGAAAATATGGCTGATTTGCCAAAATGCCCAGAATGTAATTCAGAATACACGTACGAAGATAGAGGTCTATTTATTTGTCCAGAATGTGGTCACGAATGGTCTGCTGACGCGGCCGAAGCAAGTGATGACGTGAAGGTTGTCCGCGATTCTAATGGTAATGTTTTAACAGATGGCGATTCTATCACGGTGATTAAGGACTTGAAAGTAAAAGGAAGTTCATCCGTGGTCAAAATCGGAACCAAAGTAAAAAACATTCGCTTAGTAGACGGCGATCACGATATCGACTGCAAAATTGATGGTTTTGGTCCGATGAAACTGAAATCGGAGTTTGTTAAGAAACTTTGATTTACGAAGGGAATAGAAAATGAGATATATTAAATCACAGATGAAGCAGTTAGTGCGAGAAGATGTGAGATTGCAACAGAAGCTGAAACAGTTGATGGAGGACCATGATTTGGAGAAGGGTTATGCGTTGAAGGCGCTGTATCATGCGGAAGTTGCGGATAGTGGAAAGTACATGGAAGCGTATCGTGAACTTGATGATCTAAAATAAGTATGTTAACCCGATTCTACTGCAGAGTCGGGTTTTTAGTAAAATAAATAAAAAAAGTTGAGTATTTTACTGTTTTGTCTGGCGATTTTTTTACTTTAGCTCTATAATAAGGCTATTAAATACTTTTAAAAGGTGATAAAATGGCGACGATGACAGATATTGCGAAATTGGCGGGGGTTTCGATTGCAACGGTTTCTCGGGTGTTGAATTATGATGAGACGCTTTCGGCTTCAGAGGAAACGCGACGTAAAATTTTTGAAATTGCAGAGAGTTTGGATTATACGAAACATAAGCAGAAATCGACGAAAAAGGTTGGCAAAATTGCGATTGTGCAGTGGAATACGGAAGAGGAAGAGTTGAATGATATTTATTATATGTCGATTCGGATTGGAGCGGAGAATCGGGCGCGGGATCACGGGATTGAGATTTCGACGTTGTATGAACTAGGGAAGATTTCATCGGCGACTATTGATGGGATTTTGGCCATCGGTAAATTCACGTGGCAGCAAGTGGAGCAGTTGCAGGCGATTCATAGCAATATTTGTTTTGTGGATACGGATTATCGGCTGAATAAATATGATTCGGTTGTGATTGATTTTCGGCAATCGACGCGTGATGTGATCGATTACTTTATCCAAGGTGGGCATACGAATATCGGTTTTATAGGGGCTGAGGAGCGCAGTGAAATAGATGGAAATATGAATGATCCGCGTTCTGTGGCTTATGTGGCGTACATGAAGGAACACGGATTGTATGAGAAGCAGAACATGTTTGTGGTTGGCGGGCGTTTTGATGTGCCATCGGGTTACGAACAGATGAAGCAAGCGATTCAGCAACTGGGAGAAGATTTACCGACTGCTTTTTTTGTGGCGAATGATCCGATGGCGATTGGTTGTCTTCGGGCACTTGCGGAACACAATATTTCAGTTCCAGAGCGCGTAAGTATTGTTGGATTCAATGATATTAGCGTTTCTCAATATGTTTCCCCGGCACTCAGCACGATTCGTGTCTACACCGAGTTCATGGGTGAGGAAGGCATGGACATGTTGTACGAGCGCATGAACGGACGAAAAATTGCGAAGCGTACGATTTTAGAAACGGACTTAATTATTAGAGAAAGTTCCAAATAACGCTATAAAATTCCGATGAGGTCAGGTATTCCGCTGATTTTATCGGCTTTTTTGTCGTTTTTAGTAAACAAAAGGTAAAAATCATTGACTTTTAACTAAAAACTTGATATTCTGTTGGAGAAGTACATTAAAGCTTTTCACAAACTAACGAAATGTTAGCGATTACAAAAATGGAGGGGTAAGGAATGAAGAAACGTTTTACGATTTTGTTGATGGTCAGTATGGTAGCCATGCTTGCTTTAGCAGCTTGTGGAAGTGGTTCCAAGGATAGCGTGAATGAGAACAAGAAAGAATTGACGGCTTGGGCTTGGAATGTGAATGTCAAAGCATTAGAGGAAGCTGCGAAGGAATATGAGAAGGATAATAAGGGATTCAAGTTAAAAGTTGTCGAAATGAGTAATACGGATGCATACCAAAAAATCACGACGGGCCTTCAAGCTGGGGGAAAGGGCTTGCCAGATATTCTGCTAATTGAAGATGACCAAGTGCAAGGTTACTTAGAAAATTTCCCGAAAGCGTTTGTTAATTTGTCTGATAAGGGATTTGACGATGAGAAAAGTAAGTTCCCAGACTATAAAATTAGTCTTTTAAGTAAAAAAGATAAAATTTATGGATTCCCGTTTGACGCTGGTCCTGCAGGCGTTTTCTATCGTACGGATATTTTCAAAGAGGCTGGTGTAGACCCTAAAGCGATTCAAACGTGGGATGATTACATTGCAGCAGGTAAAACTATTAAGCAAAAAACAGGTAAAGATATGATTGGTATGGATTATAACAATGATGATGGTCAATATCGTATTATGTTGAATACGCTTGGCACGTTCTATTTTGATGACAAAGGGGACATCGCGTTTACGTTGGATGAGTCTGTGAAAGCGATGAGCACGATTCAAAAAATCAAGGATGCTGGCATTTCGAAAAATACGTCTGGCTGGGATCCGTGGGTGAGCGCGCTTGCAAATGGGGAAGTCGTGACGGCACCAACTGGGGCTTGGTTCTCGGGTTCGCTGATTCAACAAGCGCCTGACTTAGCTGGGAAATGGAGCGTTTTCCCGATTCCATCCGTTGAAAAAGGTGGTAGTCATGCGGCGAACAATGGTGGTAGTAATTTCATGATTCCGACCGCGAGCGAAAAATCGGATGAAGCTTATAAGTTCTTGAAATATTTCAGTACTTCCAATGATGTGCAGGAGTTGGCGATGAGCGAAGGCGGACTGTTCCCATCGCTTAACACTGTATATCAAACAGATACATTCAAAAATGCAGGGGATTACTTCACGCAAGATAACATTTGGCAGTTGTTTGCGGCTGAAATGGACGAGATTAAACCAGCGAATTATACTGGGAATTTCTCCATCGCAAAAGATGAGGCAGTGAAGGCGCAGTCGAAAGCACTTGAGGGCGGCGATGTGAAAGATGCATTGGAAGCGGCTAAGAAAAGTCTAGCCAACCGAATCCAACAGTAAATTCGATGCGGCGGAAGGCCTGGGTATTGTTATAAAGAAAAGGCAGGGGAGGAGATTTCTTCTTCCTTGCCTGATAGGAGAATGGACATTATGAGTAGAAGTAAGGCGTTTCCGTATATTTTTATTTTGCCATCGGTATTATTATTTGTTGTTTTTATTTTATATCCGATTATTTCGTCGTTTGTGCTTAGCTTTCAGACAAGTGATGGTGGGGAATTGTCGTTTGCGGGATTGGCGAATTATGAACGGTTGTTGCATGACGAGATCTTTTGGAAAGCTTTGAAAAATACGTTTATTATTTTCATTTTCCAAGTGCCGATTATGTTATTTTTGGGGCTTGTTTTGGCGACAGTGCTGAACAATAAGTTGCTGAAATGGAAAGGGTTTTTCCGAGTTGGGTTTTATTTGCCTGCGGTGACGTCGTTGGTAGCGTATTCTTTGCTATTTTCGATTATGTTGCAAGATTCGGGATTGATTAATAATTTGTTGTCGTACATAGGGATTGGACCGATTCCTTGGCTGTCTTCGGCGAGTTGGTCGAAGGTTTCGATTATTTTAGCGATGATTTGGCGTTGGACGGGGTACAATATGGTTATTTATTTGGCGGCGTTGCAAAATATTCCAGAGGACACGTATGAGGCGGCGGATATGGATGGCGCTGGGAAAATACGTCAGTTCTTCAGTATTACGATTCCGCAGTTGAAACCGGTGATTCTGTTTACGGCGATTCTGTCGACGATTGGGACGCTGCAACTGTTTGACGAGCCTTTCAACTTAACCAAAGGTGGGCCGGCCGATTCGACGATGACGCTTGGTTTGTATATTTATCAGAACGGATTTAAGTATTTTGACTTTAGTTACGCGTCGGCGGTTGCTTACGTTGTCGTGATTATCGTTGCGGTGCTGTCCTTTATCCAATTCAAATTTACGGGAGCTGAGAAAAAATGAGTGAGAGAATGATGGGAAGAACGATTGGTAGATATGTGTTGCTCTCGATTTTTATGGTCATTTCGATTTTTCCGTTTTATTGGATGTTGATTGGGGCGACTAACCATTCGAGTAAGATGTTTTCGAAGCCGATTACGCTTTTGCCGGGTAAGGAATTTATTACGAACTTGGTGAATTTGAACGATAATATCGGGATTTATCGGGTGTTGTTTAACTCGCTGCTCGTGTCGGGGGCTTATGTGCTTTTGGCGCTCGCGATTAGTACAGCAGCGGCTTACGTGCTCGCAAAATTTCGATTCCGTGGCGCGAATTTGATTTTCTTATTGTTTATGCTTTCGATGATGATTCCGTCGCAGGCAACAGTGATTCCGCTGTTTAAATTGATGTCGAATTTTGAGTTGTTGAACACGTATTTTGCGTTGATTGTGCCGCAACTTTGCTACCCGTTTGCGATCTTTTTAATGCGGCAAAATTTCATGGCGTTTCCGAGTGAATTGTTGGAGTCGGCGCGATTGGACGGGGCGGGGGAATATCGGATTTTCTTCCAAATTGTGTTGCCGTCGATGAAGCCAGCGCTTGCCGCGACGTCGATTTTCTTGTTTATGACGCAGTGGAATAACTTCATGTGGCCGCTCGTTGTGACGACTTCGAGTGAGATGTACACGTTCCCAGTTGCGCTTTCGAGCTTGATGGGCGTGTCGTTTACGGATTATGGACAAGTGATGACGGGGATTACTTTTGCGACGATTCCGATCATTATTTTCTTCTTGATGTTGCAAAAACACTTTATTTCAGGAATGTTGGGCAGTGCGCTCAAGTAATTTTAGGAGGTTATGGGAATGTTGCGTGAACAGCAGAATTTTTATTATGGTGGGGATTACAATCCGGAGCAGTGGGATGAGTCGGTTTGGCTTGAGGATATGCGCTTGATGAAGAAGGCGGGCGTGAATTATGTCAGCGTCAATATTTTTAGTTGGGCGAAGTTGCAGCCGAATGAGGAGACGTATGATTTTACGACGCTGGACAAGATTATGAATATGCTTGCGGAAAATGGCATCGGGGCGGATTTGGCGACGGGGACTGCGGCGCCGCCTGCTTGGATTGCGCGGAAATATCCGGAGTCATTGCCGGTGGATGTTGCCGGGACGCGTTTGTTGCCGGGATCGAGACAGCATTACTGCCCGAATAGCGTGGATTATGCGCGTTTGGCGGGGGCGTTGACGCGAAAAGTGGCGGAGCGGTATCATGACCATCCGGCGCTTGTGATGTGGCATATAAATAATGAGTATGGTTGCCATATTGGCGAGTGTTATTGCGAGAAATGCCAAGCTGATTTTCAGGGCTGGTTGAAGGAGAAGTATGGCACGACCGAGCAGTTGAACGTGAGTTGGTCGACGGATTTTTGGAGTCAGCGGTACTATGAATGGGAGGAAATTTTCTTGCCTGGGAAGACGCCGACGTACGCGAATCCGAATCAGCAGGTGGACTTTAAGCGTTTTATGAGTGATTCGTTGCTGAATTTGTATAAAATGGAGCGGGATATTTTGCGGGAGTTTTCGACGGATATTCCGATTATGACGAATTTGATGGGGCTGCATAAGCCGATTGATGGCTTTAAATGGGCGCCGGAGATGGATTTGGTGTCTTGGGATGCGTATCCGGATCCGCATGATGTGATTCCGTACGCGCAGTTTATGGCGCATGATTTGACGCGGAGTTTGAAGAAAAAGCCGTTTTTATTGATGGAGCAGGCGGCGAGTGCGGTGAATTGGCGGAGTCAGAATGGGGTGAAGACGCCGGGCGTGATGCGGTTGTGGAGTTATGAGTCGATTGCGCATGGTGCGGACGGGATCATGTTTTTCCAATGGCGGGCGTCGCAAGGTGGCGCGGAGAAGTTTCATAGTGGAATGGTGCCGCATTCTGGTGACGAGGAAAGCCGGAATTTTAGAGAGGTTGCAGAGCTTGGGCAGGAGTTGCGGGGGCTAGACGAGCTCGTTGGTTCGGAGTTTGATGCGCAAGTCGCGATTGTGTTTGATTGGGAAAATTGGTGGGCGCTGGAGCTGGACTCGAAACCGTCTGATTTGGTGATGTATATGCGCCAGTTGTTGGCTTACTATAAAGTGCTGCATCGCTTGAATGTGCGCGTTGATTTCGTGCATCCGAGTGAGGATTTGACGGGGTATAAAGTGGTGTTTGCGCCGGCGAGTTATCAGGCTTCGCAGGATTTTGCGGCAAAAGTGACGGAATACGTGAAGGCGGGCGGTCATTTTGTGGCGAACTTCTTTAGTGGTATCGTGGACGAGAATGAGCGTGTGTATTTGGGCGGTTATCCGGGCGCGTATCGCGATGTGCTGGGGATTTATGTGGAGGAATTTGCACCGCTAAAACGTGGAGTGAAACACGGTATTCAGACGCAGTATGGTGATTTTGATATTGTGGTTTGGGAGGAAGTGATTCATTTGCGTGGCGCGGATGCGATTGCATCGTTTAAGGACGGGTATATGAAGGATATGCCGGCCGTGACAGTGAACAAGTTTGGCGCTGGGACGGCGTATTATATCGGGACGCAGCCGGATGCGGGTTACTTGGAGCGGTTGTTGCGAGATTGTTTGGAGGCTGCGGACATTGCGCCTGCTTTTACTGTGCCGGATGGTGTGGAAGTGACGGTGCGCCGCAAAGGGGACGTGACGTATTACTTCTTTTTGAATCATACAGACGAGACGCGAGTTTTCCCGATTGGTGGAACTTTTGTGGAACTGATTGGCGGCGAAACGGTCGCGGATTTTATGACGTTGCCTGCGCGTGATGTGAAAATTTTAAAAGGATAATGGAGGTGCGCGCAAATGGGAATTTTTTATGATGAGGCGCAGCGGGTGTTTCATTTACGCGGAAAAGATGTGAGCTACGTGCTCGGCGTGGTGCGTGAGGGGTATTTGGCGCATTTGTATTATGGGAAAGGGATCCGTGAATTCGCGGGTTCCAATGGTTTGACGTTCATCAAGCGGGATTTCTCGCCGAGCGTGGGCATTGGGGACGAGACGTTTTCGCTGGATTCGTTGCCGCAGGAGTACCCGCAGTATGGCAATACGGATTTTCGGAAACCGGCGTATCAGGTGAAGGGTGCGGACGGGACGACGATTTCGGATTTACGCTATGATTCTCACCGCATTTTTGCTGGAAAAGTGGGGCTGGACGGGTTGCCGGCGACGTATGTGGAGCGCGATGGTGACGCGGATACGCTTGAAATTACGATGGTGGATGCGGTTCTCGGATTGCGCGTTATTTTGCAATATACGGTTTTTGAGGCGGAAAATGTGATTGCGAGGTCTGCGCGATTCGTAAATGAGGGACAAGAAGCTTTGCAAATTTTGAAGGCGGCTAGCGCGAGTGTGGATTTCAAGGATAGTGATTATGATTTGCTGACGTTGCCGGGTGCTTGGGGAAATGAGCGACAAGTGGAGCGTGCGCCGTTGCGCCACGGGATGCAGAGTGTGGATAGTGTGCGTGGTGGAAGTAGCCATCAGCAGAATCCGTTTGTGGCGTTGCTCGGGAAACATGCGACGGAGGACGCGGGCGAGGTTTACGGTTTTAACTTGGTGTACAGCGGGAATTTCGAAGCATCTGTCGAGGTGGATCAGTTTGCGACGACGCGGGTTATTATGGGACTCCATTCGTTTAATTTCGATTGGAAACTGGAATCGGGTGCGGAATTCCAAACGCCAGAAGTGGTGATGGTATACTCGGACACCGGGCTTGGTGGCATGTCGCGCCAGTATCACCGTTTTTATCAGAAGCATTTAGTACGAGGCGTTTACCGCGACCAGACCCGCCCTATTTTAGTAAACAATTGGGAAGCTACTTATTTTAATTTTACCGAAGAAAAGATTTTAGACATCGCAAAAGTCGGCGAGAAGCTCGGAATGGAACTGCTCGTGCTAGATGACGGCTGGTTTGGCAAACGAAATTCCGACAAATCCTCACTTGGAGATTGGTTCGTAAACGCTGAAAAACTACCAAACGGCCTGAAAAATCTCGCGGAAAACGTGAACAATCTTGGAATGAAATTCGGATTATGGTTCGAGCCAGAGATGGTCTCGGTAGACAGTGACCTTTACAGAGAGCATCCGGAGTGGTGTATCCATGTGCCAAACCGAGCGAAATCGGAGAGCCGCAATCAGTTAGTTCTCGATTTTTCACGCGAGGATGTTCGCGCAGAAATTACACGCCGGATGGTCGCGATTTTGGAAGAAGTTCCGGTCAGCTATGTGAAGTGGGACATGAATCGGCATTTGACCGAGGTTGGTTCCGCGCATTTTCCGAGCGATCGGCAACAGGAGATCGCGCACCGTCATATTCTGGGCGTTTACAGCGTCATGGATGCGATCACAACGCGATTCCCCGATATTTTATTCGAAAGCTGCTCTGGCGGCGGCGGGCGTTTCGATCCTGGCATGCTCTACTACATGCCGCAAACGTGGACGAGCGACAATACCGACGCCGTTTCCCGCCTAAAAATTCAATACGGCACGAGTCTCGTTTATCCAATCGTCACGATGGGTTCCCATGTTTCTAGCGCGCCGAATCATCAAGTTGGCCGTTTCACCTCACTAGAAATGCGCGGAAACGTTGCAATGTCAGGAAACCTAGGTTACGAACTCGATTTAACAACACTAACCGATGACGAACAAAAAATAGTAAAGCAACAAATCACGACATACAAAGAAATTCGACAACTCATCCAATTCGGCGATTTTTACCGCTTAAAAAGTCCTTTTGAAGGAAATGAAACCGCATGGATGTTCGTCGATGAGGCTAAGACAGAATGCTATGTATTTTACTTCCAAGTCTTGGCGTCACCGGCGAGACCATTGCAATTCGTGAAATTAGCAGGTCTAAATGTAGCAGCGCAATACCAACTACGCGGAACAGAACAAATTTTTGGCGGCGATGAACTGATGTATGCGGGAATCAAAGTCCCAACAGCACTCATCGGGGACTTCCAAACAGTAAGCTGGCACTTCCAACTAAAATAAGCATTATTTCCCCAAATGCGAGCCCACCTATGGTAAAATAAATGTGTAACAGATTACAAAAAAGGAGGGGCTTAAAATGGGATTTTCAGAAGCATTCAAAGCATTTTGGGGAAATTACATTAATTTTAGCGGGAGAGCAAGCCGTTCAGAGTATTGGTTTGCACAATTGGCACTTTGGATTATTTTCTTCGTACTAGGAATCTTTAGTTATGTTAGTGAATTTATTTATTATTTAGATGGGCTTTTCGCGTTGATTGTTATCCTTCCAATGCTAAGTCTAGCGATTCGTCGCCTGCATGACACAAACAAACGCGGTTGGTTCATCCTACTGGGGCTTATCCCGCTAGTTGGTTGGATTATCATGCTTATCTTCTACTGCACAGCGGGAGACAGAGGTTCGAACCGTTTTGGCGAAGACCCGCTAGCAAAATAATACAAAAAAAGTTTGAAATTCTGCGTCAAAAACAGAATCTCAAACTTTTTTTATTTCACCGAAGTCGCAATCAATTTTTCATAATTCTCAATCTTATATTGCAGTTCGCTCTCTACACTCGCCAAATTTTGCAACTGCTCTCGAATAAAGGCTTGGTGGTTCCGCAAAAGCTCAACTCGTTGTGGTGCCGTGTGTTCGCCTGCTAAAAATAGCTCTGTATACTCTCTGATCTGAGCAACTGGCATTTGCGTAGCTTTTAGCCGAATCACGAACCTTAGCCAAGCGATATGCTGCTCGTCAAATTCCCGCTCGCCATTCGCATTTCTATGAGGCGCGATGATTTTCTCTTTTTCATAATATCGCAATGTATACGTGCTCAAACCAACCAATTTTGCCGTTTCTCCAATAGAATACATCGAAATCCTCCTAAATACTTGACTTAGAGTTTACTATAAGGTCTATACTTGCGACTATACCATAAATATCCGGCGAAAGCCACTGGAGGAATGAAGATGAAATATACAGTCATTACGGGAGCAAGTTCAGGAATTGGGTACGAAACGGCGCTAGCCTTTGCCGCGAGAGGTAAAAACCTAGTCATCGTTGCTCGCCGCGAAACAGAACTGGCGCAACTAAAAGCAGAAATTGCGAAAACCCAAGCAGATGTGGATGTACAGATCAAAATAGCCGATTTGACAGTAGCAGAAAATGTTTACGGCTTGTATGAAGATTTAAAAGATTTAGAGCTGGAAACGTGGATAAATAATGCCGGATTCGGTAATTTTGATACAGTAGGCGAACAGAAATTATCCAAAATTGAATCGATGCTACATTTAAATATCGAAGCCTTGACGATTCTTTCGTCGCTTTTCGTCCGAGATTACGCTGATGTAGCCGGCACACAGCTGATCAATATATCCTCAGGTGGCGGTTACAGAATCGTTCCCAACGCCGTCACATACTGCGCGACCAAATTTTACGTTAGCGCCTTTACGGAAGGTTTGTCACACGAACTAAAAGCCAACAACGCAAAAATGCAAGCCAAAGTGCTAGCCCCAGCAGCAACAGAAACCGAATTTGCCAAACGCGCGCGTGACGAAGAAACCTTTGAGTATAAAGGCGCGGTGGCGAAATACCACACAGGCAAAGAGATGGCAGGCTTTCTATTAGACCTCTACGACAGCGAAAAAGTACTTGGTATCGTGGAAACGGATAATTATACGTTCCAACTGAAAGATCCGCAATTCAATTATGCAACCAGAGCCCAAACTTCTAAATAATCGAAAAAAAACAGGTCGTTCCTAGCGATCTGTTTTTATCTGTACATACGTGTTAGCATATAGATGCAGAGAAAAGGAGGTATGAGTATGCCGATAACTCCTAAGAAAATGGCAAGGATATTGAAAAAGAATGGGTTCAAGCACATCAGGACGCAAGGCTTGCACATGTTTTTCAAAAATCCAGTATCGAACAGGGCGACGACAGTACCATACCACAGCAAGACACTAGGAAAAGGGCTTAGAACAGGCAATTTTAAAACAGGCAGGATTAAAGTAGTAGATATCCAACAATGAGAGGAGGAGTGTATGATGGAATTCCCGAAAAAAGTATATTATCCAGCGATTTATCATCCTGAAGAAGATGGCGGTTACTGGGTTTCGTTTCCTGATATTCCAGAAGTACTATCTGGGGGCGAGGATATTGCTACAGCAACAGAAATGGCGGAGGACGCATTAGGTATTTATTTGTATGATCTGGAGGAGAATGGGGAGTCTCTTCCAACTGTGTCAAACCCAGGATATGTTTCTGTAGATGAAGAAGGTGCATTTATCGCGTTAATTGATTTCGATTACTTGGCTTACAAAATAAAGAACGGCAACCAAGCGGTAAAAAAGACGCTTACAATCCCGTCTTGGCTAAATAGTTTAGCGGAAAGAGAGAATATCAATTTCTCACAAACACTGCAAGAAAGCTTGAAAGAGAAATTAAACGTATAGAAAAAACGCTAGTTCGCGAAAAGTGCTGAACTAGCGTTTCGTTTTATTCGAATTTACATTTTGTAAGACCACGTGACTGTGCATCGGATAAAGTGACTTGTGTCTCACCGTTAGAATTATTGAGTCCACGGCAATTTTGGTCGAAGTGATAACGTTTGCCGGTAGCCGTGATATACACCATCTCACCTTGATTATCAGCTGGCTGTTGCTCCTCGGCTTGTTTTCGTTGTGCGGCTTCTCTTTGTTCAGCGGCTTCCCGCTCTTTTTGTTTGGCAGCTGCGATACGCGCTTTTTCCGTTGCAGCTTCTTGATCGGCAACGCGTTTTTCTTCCGCAATTCGAGCAGCCTCAACTCGCTGTGCTTCCGCAATGCGCGCTTGCTCTTGTTTCTCCGCTTCCACTCGTTTTGCCTCAGCGACTTGTTTTTCCTGCTCTATTTTCGCGACTTTTGCTTTGTATGTCGGGTTGGCCTGGTATGTAACATCTTTTGACTTGTTTTGGCCTTCCCACGTGGTCGTGAGTACTGCTGTTCCATCATTGGGCACCTCTGTCATCTCAAATGAGAAGTTCCCATCAGAATCCGAAGTTGCTGTTTGGTCGGACTGACCGCTTGCCACGAGCGTTAACTCCGCGTTAGGCGTCGTTTTCCCTGTAATGGTGACGGTTCCATTTTCATCAGATTTAAAAACGCTTTCAGATTTCAAGACAAGTTTCGGCGTTTTTTCTTTCTGCACCGTAGTTGGTTCATCTTCCTTTGTTAATTCGTCACTGGCAGCACCACAACCCGCTAGAATAATCCCAACCAGACTAATAGCTAAAAATAGTGACATCCCTTTTTTGAAGCTTTTCTTCTTAACAAAAAACGCTAGTAAGCCAATAAAAACACAAATCAAAGCTAATTCTATCATTTTCATCTCCCTCCCTATATATGTAAGTATACAACATCACAAAATAAAAGCAATATCTGGAAGTATAATAAAACTAAAAAATTATTGGTTGCATTTCCATGGAGTATGGTATAATATCCTACAGTAATACAACGCTTCTATACAGTATCAATCCTAAAATAATATACTATATCAGAAGTGGTGATAGCGTATCGAGAAATAATACACTATCTCTTCTATCGCTTGTTATCGCGCCTTTTTTACTGGTACATAGCTGTTTCTTTGACGATACACTAAACTTGGCACGAAAATTGCTTTATATTAAACCGGTAACAGATAATGAAAACTAACAGGATTGAAAGAAGCAAATATTGGGTATTAATTGGTATCCAAGCAGGCGCGGTAGGTAATACTAAACCTGTAGCTTTTCAAAATTTTAAAATAGCCAGGGGATTGGGCTTATAACGCGCGCAGAGTTTGATGGAGGCTCTGACAATTTGAAAGGGGGAGAGGGATTTCGAGCTTATGAAGAGGCATAACGAAAGACGTCTCTAAATGTTGAGAAAGTAAAGTTTAATTATTTAGGAGGGAAAAAGATGGTAGGAATTATCCTCGCAACTCACGGCGAATTTGCTGAAGGTATCTTGCAATCCGGAACGATGATTTTCGGAGAACAAGAAAACGTCAAAGCAATCACATTGATGCCAAGCGAAGGCCCAGAAGACATCAAAGCCAAGATGGAAGCCGCAATCGCATCATTTGATAGCCAAGATGAAGTACTATTCTTAGTTGATCTTTGGGGAGGCACCCCGTTCAACCAAGCAAACGGTTTGTATGAAGAACATAAAGATAAGTGGGCAATTGTAGCAGGCCTGAACTTGCCAATGTTGATTGAAGCTTTTGCATCACGCTTCTCAATGAATTCTGCGCAAGAAATCGCTACAAGCATCTTGGCACCAGGTCAAGAAGGCGTACGTATCAAGCCAGAAGAATTACAACCGAAACCACAAGAAGCAGCAGTTGCTGAACAACCAAAAGGGGAACTTGCTCCTGGAACAGTTGTTGGCGACGGCAAAATTAAATTTGTGTTAGCACGCGTTGACTCTCGTTTATTACACGGTCAAGTGGCCACTGCATGGACAAAATCAACAAATCCAACACGTATCATCGTTGTATCTGACGCGGTTGCCAAAGACGATCTTCGTAAAAAATTAATCGAGCAAGCAGCACCACCAGGCGTTAAAGCCAATGTTATTCCAGTTGACAAAATGATCGAGATTGCAAAAGATCCTCGTTTTGGGAATACAAAAGCACTTCTTTTATTCGAAAACCCGCAAGATGTTCTCCGTGCTGTAGAAGGCGGCGTAGAAATCGAGCAGGTAAACGTTGGTTCTATGGCCCACTCTGTTGGGAAAGTAGTTGTAAGTAAAGTACTTGCAATGGGACAAGACGACGTAGAAGCTTTTGATAAGTTGAAAGAAAAGGGTATCAAGTTTGATGTTCGTAAAGTTCCTAACGATTCGAGCGCAAACATGGACGACATTATCAAAAAAGCAAAAGCTGAATTAAAAGCACAGTAATACATTCAAAATAGGAGGTATATTTATGTCTGCAATAGCAATAATTTTAGTAATACTCGTTGCCTTTCTAGCTGGTATGGAAGGAATCTTAGATGAATTCCAATTCCATCAGCCGTTAGTAGCATGTACGTTAATTGGACTAGTAACTGGTAACTTAACAGCATGTATTATCCTTGGTGGGACACTGCAAATGATTGCACTTGGTTGGGCAAACATTGGAGCAGCCGTAGCACCCGATGCAGCACTTGCATCTGTAGCATCAGCAATTATTTTAGTATTAGGTGGACAAGGCGTTGCAGGTATTCCTTCTGCGATTGCTATCGCGATTCCACTTGCAGTAGCAGGTCTTTTCTTAACAATGATCGTTCGTACTTTGGCCGTTCCTATTGTACATTTAATGGATAGAGCCGCAGCAAAAGGAAGTTTCAGAGAAGTAGAATGGTTGCATATCGGTGCAATCTGTATGCAAGGTATCCGTATCGCGATTCCAGCAGCAGCACTTTTATTCATTCCAGCAGACAGCGTACAAGCTTTCCTAGAATCAATGCCTGCATGGTTAACAGAAGGTATGGCAATTGGTGGAGGAATGGTAGTAGCAGTAGGTTATGCACTTGTTATTAACATGATGGCAACAAAAGAAGTATGGCCATTTTTCATCATCGGTTTTGTCGTAGCAGCAATTACTCAATTAACACTTATCGCAATTGGTGCTCTAGGTGTTGCGTTAGCTCTTATTTACCTTAACCTTTCTAAAATGGGTGGCGGTAATTCAAACGGTGGCGGAGGCGGTAATTCCAAAGATCCGCTTGGCGACATTCTAAACGACTATTAAACCTAAAAAGGAGGAGAAAAGAATGGCAGAAACAGAAAAAATTGTCTTATCGAAAAAAGACCGCTTGAGTGTAGCTTGGCGTTCTACGTTTATTCAAGGTTCTTGGAACTATGAGCGTATGCAAAATGGTGGTTGGGCATTCTCAATGATTCCAGCAATCAAAAAATTATATAAATCAAAAGAAGACCGTTCAGCGGCGATGAAACGTCACTTGGAATTCTTTAATACACATCCATATGTAGCATCACCAATTCTAGGGGTAACGCTTGCACTGGAAGAAGAACGTGCAAATGGAGCGCCAGTTGATGACGTAGCAATTCAAGGGGTAAAAGTTGGGATGATGGGACCACTAGCTGGTATCGGGGATCCGGTATTCTGGTTCACAGTTCGTCCGATGCTTGGTGCGCTAGGTGCTTCCCTTGCAATTAGTGGAAATATCCTTGGCCCAATCATTTTCTTCGTAGCATGGAATATTATTCGTTGGAGCTTCATGTGGTATACACAAGAGTTTGGTTACAAAGCAGGTTCTAAAATCACGGACGATCTATCTGGTGGTCTTTTACAAGATATTACAAAAGGCGCGTCGATTCTCGGGATGTTCGTGCTCGCCGCCCTGGTTCAAAGGTGGGTATCTATTGTCTTCAAACCAGTTATCTCTGAGGTTAAATTAGATAACGGTGCCTATATTGATTGGAATTCCCTTCCAAGTGGTATTGACGGCGTTAAAATGGCATTTGAACAATACACACAAGGTTTGTCATTATCTCAAGTAAAAGTAACAACACTACAAAACAACTTGGACAGCTTAATTCCAGGTCTTGCAGCATTACTACTTACATTCCTATGTATGTGGTTGCTTAGAAAGAAAATTAGTCCAATCATCATCATTCTAGGTCTATTCGTAGTTGGTGTAGTTGGTCACGTCATCGGACTTCTGTAATAAATAAGCCGATAAAAAAAGAGGCTGGGCAATCATCGCTAGCCTCTTTTTGTTTGTATATGGCGTGAAAAAACGTATAATGAAGAAAACACGTGAAAAGAAATGGAGCGAAAATAGTTGGTTCAATCGATTAATACAAAGGTAGACATGAAAATAGATGCCACTGCTTTTACAGGGCTTACAGATTACGGAGAAATCATGATCGGAGACAACGGTTTTGAATTTTTCAACTCGCGTGATGTTCGTAAGTTTATCCAGATTCCTTGGGAAGAAGTCGATCAAGTTATCGTTTCCGTGATGCTTAAGGGAAAGTGGATTCCGCGTTATGCGATTAAGACAAAGCGCAACGGGACATTTACGTTTGCTTCTAAAAAACCGAAAGACGTCCTCCGAGCGATTCGCGTATATGTAGATCCGGCCAATATGGTGACTTCTCTGAGCTTCTTCGACGTACTAAAAAACGCTTTTCAATCGATGTTCAAGAAGAAACCGAAAAAGAAGAAATGAGCGTTATTTTATGCATAGCGAGATCTGAAAGTGCTTCCCTTGCGATGTAGGGCGAAGTGCTTTTTGCTGTGCAAATGTAAGCGTTATAGGTAGAATGGAAGGTATGGGGAATAGGAGGAGAAGTTTGTGAAGAATAATGAACGGGTTTTTGCGATGTCAGTTGCTAGTGTGTACCCGCTTTACATACAAAAAGCAGAGAAGAAAGGGCGAACGAAGGCGGAGGTCGATACGATTATTTTTTGGTTGACGGGATATGACGAGGCAGGTTTGCAGCGCGTATTGGATCAGAAAGTGGATTTTAGGACATTTTTTGGTGAGGCGCCGGCGATGAATCCGAATGTATCGCTGATTAAGGGCGTTATTTGTGGGTATCGGGTGGAGGAAATTGAAGATCCGTTGATGCAGCAGATTCGGTATTTGGATAAGTTGATTGATGAATTGGCGAAAGGCAAAGCGATGGAGAAAATATTGAGACAGAATTAAAAAATACGAAGCCTAGAAGTGGAAACCATGATGGTGGTTTAGCTTCTACGCTTCGTATTTTGTTGCTAGCCTTTAACGACGCCTAAAGTTGTGAGTGTTTTAATGGTTTCGACAAGATCGGTTTGGTTATGCATGACTTCATCGATATTTTTGTAGGCGAAACGGCTTTCTTCGGCTACGTCTTGGAGGTTTTTCTTGCCGATTGCGATGTTATGTTCGTTTAGGTCTTGTAGTACTTCCTCCATCGGAAAATTGCTTTTGGCGCGGGTTCTGGAAAAGTTTCGTCCGGCGCCGTGCGAGGAGGAGTGGAAGCTTTCGGGATTACCGAGGCCGCGAACGAGATAGCTTGTTGCGCCCATCGCGCCTGGAATGATGCCGAGTTCGCCGGTTCTTGCTCGTGTGGCGCCTTTACGGTGAACCCAGACGTTTTTGCCGTAGTGGTTTTCGAGTGATGCGTAGTTGTGGTGGCAGTTGATTTTGTCGGTGAATTCGGGTGTTTTGCTGAGCTTTTTCTTGCTGTGTTTCGCAAAAATTGTCATCGTGGCGCTAAGCATGGCTTCGCGGTTTTCGAATGCGTAGTCGAGCGCGAGATTCATCCATTCGATGTAGGCCTTTCCTTCTTGTGAATCGGTTGGTAGGAAGGCGAGCGGGTTGCGTTCGGGTGTGTCGCTGAGCCATTGCTGGTTGCGCTTGACGGCAAGTTTTTGAAAGTGTTGACAAATTTGAGCGCCGAGATGGCGGCTTCCAGAGTGGAGCATGATGCCGAGATAGCCGTTTTCGTCTTTTTGGAACTCGATGAAATGGTTGCCGCCGCCGAGTGTACCGACTTGATAGTAGGCGTTTTCGAGTAGTTCCGCTGCGTTTGGCAGGAGTTCGTAATGGTCTTTTTGTGCGAATGCCATATCGATGACGGCGGATTTTTGTGGTTCGCGGTGACGGGCTTTGCCGACGGGAACGGTGAACAGGGTTTCGTTTACGACGCTTTGGATGAAGTTCTTGGTTAGTTCGCTTTCGTGGATGTCGGTTTGGATATAACACATGCCGCATCCGATGTCCATGCCGACTGCGTACGGGACGATCGTGTTTTTCGTGGCGAGAACGCCGCCAATTGGCATGCCTGCGCCGAGATGGGTGTCAGGCATGAGGGACAGCCATTTATAGACGAATGGGAGGTTTGCGATTTGTTTTGCTTGCTCGAAGCACCCGTCTTCGATTGCTGATTGGTCGGAAAGCCAGATTTTGATTGGTTTCGCGGTTTCATTTTTTTCGTAGTAAGTAAACATTGTTAATTCTCCTTTTTTGGTTTATGGTTTTAGTATAGAGAAGTTGCGCGGGTTTATCTTATAAAAAAAGGTGCGAACGGGGGACATTATGGCAAAATCGTTTAATGAGTTGATTAAAAATTTCGCGGTGATTCGGAATTATGTGCGGGAATTTTATGTGTATGGGTTTAAGCAACGGGAGGATTTTACGGCGAAAAGTGGTCGGAGTTATGATAATGAGCGGCGGCGGATTGAGAGTTATTTGCGAGAGTATGTGGAGGTGGAGCAGCAGGGGAGCGGGAAGGCGTTGCGGTTGTTTATTGATCCGAGTGAGGTGACGGAGAATCCGATGTTTGCGGTTTGGCAGGCAAAGAGTTTTACGAAGAATGATGTTTTTCTGCATTTTGTGTTGATGGATATTTTTCAGGTGGGCGAGGCGTACTCGGTGAATCAGGTGCTGGCGCGGATTGATGCGGATTATTTGGTGCATTTTCAGGATGGGTTCATGGTGGAGGCGCTGACGTTACGGAAAAAATTGGCGGAGTATGTGACGCTGGCTGTGTTGCGACGGGAAACGCGTGGACGTGAGATTTATTTTTCGCGGGTGGCGAGTGTGGCGCTGCCGGATCGAGCGTTGCGGGCGGTACAGTTTTTCAAGGAGATGGCGCCGCTTGGTGTGTTGGGGCATTATTTGTTGCAGCAGGAGCGCGGATTGGATGCGGTGTTTCGGTACAAGCATTATTTTGTGATGCATACGCTAGAGGAGCAGGTTTGTTTGGATTTGTTGACGGCGATTCGGGAGGAGCGTTGGGTGGCGTTGACGCGGTTTGGGCGGGAGCGGGCGATGCGATTTATGCCGGTCAAGGTGCTTGTGAGTGCGCAGTCTGGACGGCGGTACGTGGTTGGAAAATCGAAACAGGGACAGTTTTTTGCGTTTCACAGGTTGGATCAGATTGAGCGGGTGGAATTGGCGGAGATTGCGACGGATTTTGAGCTGGAAAAGGAACATTTTGATGAGGTGCGAAAATTTATGTGGAGCGCTGGATTTGATCGGCGGGTGGTGCATACGCTTCGTGTGACGCTTGCGATTGATGAGATTCGTGAGGCGTATATGTTGGATCGGATTCGGATGGAAGGGCGGCACGGGACACTTGAGCGGTTGACGTCGAAGCGATTTGTTTTTCGGATTGAGACGTATGATTTGAATGGGATGAAGCCGTTTTTGCGGACGTTTGTGGGACGGATTGTGGCGCTTGATTCGGGGGATGAGGCTTGGGAACGGCAATTTTTTGCGGAGCTCGCGGATATGTATCGACTTTATTTTGAGGAGGGGACGACGGTTGGAGATATTTAATGAGCTGTATGGGACGTATTACCGGATTGTTCTGGAGATTTTGACGCAGCGGCGTGGGCTGACGAAACAGGAGATGGCGGGGATTGTGCAGGAGCTTGGTTTTGATGAGAGTGGCCTGCATTTATTGCCGCAATTGACGGAGCAGTGGCATTTGTTGGCGGAGCGAGATGGTGCGTATGTGTCGCTTTTGAAACGGGATTGGATGCCGGTGCAGGGTGTGCTTGAAAAACGGTGGTTGAAAACGGTTTTGCGGGACCCGCGGATGGGATTGTTTTTGACGGATGATGAGATTGGGGAATTGGAGCGGGAGCTTGCGGATTATGAGGTGTTGTTTGATGCGGATTCGATTTGGTGTTTTGACCAGTTTCGGGATGGGGATGCTTATTTGGAGCTGGGATATCGGACGCGTTTTAATGTGATTTTGCAGGCTTGTGAGGAGAAACGGGAGTTGGAATTAGTGTATCGGGCGCGGGAACGGGACGTTTTGCAGGGGACATTTTTGCCGTATCGGTTGGAGTTTTCGCAGAAGAATGATCGGTTTCGGTTGCTTTGTTTTCGAAAAACGGATTTGAAGCCGTTTACGATGAATTTGGGGAAGGTGATGGAGGCGCGGATTGGTGCGTTTATGGATGTGGAGCTGCCGGAGCATCGGGCGGAGCTGGTGATTGTGACGTGTCATGTGGTGAACCATCGGAACGCGGTGGATCGGGCGATGATTCATTTTGCGGATTATAAGAAGAAGGCGTTTCGGACGGATCGTGAGCATGTGTTTGAGCTGAAAATTCATTGTCCGCGTGGGGATTTGACGGAGCTTGTGATTCAGTTGTTGTCGTTTGGGCCGATGATGCAGGTTTTGGAGCCGACGAGCGTGGTTGGGGATTTGAAGGCGCGATTGGCGAGGCAATTGGCGTTATAAAACAAAATTGGGAAGGAACATGCGTCGCTATCGGGGCGGATTTTTGGTACAATGGACGAGAGAATATACATAGAAATTGGAGGAATGGGATTATGGCTTTGAAGGACTTGCAGAATGGCTCGGATATTAGAGGAATTGCGATTGAAACGGAAAAACACGATGTGACGTTGACGGATGAACATGTAAGTGCGATTGCGACTGGTTTCGCGGCTTGGTTGCGTGACGTGAAAAAGACGGGCGACAAGCCGACTGTAGCGATTGGGCATGATAGTCGTTTGTCTGCGGAGCGCGTGAAGGATGTGCTTGTGGCGAGCTTGACGCGGTCTGGGATTGATGTCGTGGATGTTGGTTTGGCGACGACGCCGGCGATGTTTATGGCGACGCAATACGAGGATTACCAATGTGATGCGGCGATTATGATTACGGCGAGCCATCTTCCTTATTTCTACAATGGCTTGAAATTGTTCACGCGTGACGGTGGCGCGGAGCATGAGGATATTGATTATATTGTGGAGCATGCGGACGCGGTTGTCGTGGCGGGAGTTGCGGGAACGGTGACGCACAAACCGTTATTGCAAAACTACGCGGCGGACTTGGTCGACAAAATTCGCGCTGGGATTGATGACCAGGAGGGTTACGCGAAACCGCTTGCTGGAAGCCATATCGTGGTAGATGCGGGAAATGGTGCTGGTGGCTTTTTTGCGACGGAAGTATTGGCAAAACTAGGCGCGGATATTACGGGGAGCCAGTTCCTTGATCCTGATGGGAATTTCCCGAATCATATTCCGAATCCGGATAACAATGAGGCGATGGCGAGCTTGAAGGAAGCGGTGCTGGTGAATAAGGCTGATTTGGGCGTTATTTTTGATACGGATGTGGACCGGGCGGCGATTGTGAACCGTGAGGGTGAGAGTTTGAATCGGAATCCGCTGATTGCTGTGATTTCGGCGATTATTTTGGAGGAGCATCCGGGAACGACTATTGTGACGGACTCGACAACTTCGACGCATTTGGAGCATTTCATCGAAGGGCTTGGCGGGAAGCAGCACCGATTTAAGCGTGGGTATCGTAACGTGATCAATGAGGCGATTCGGTTGAATGAGGCTGGGACGCAGAGTGAGATTGCGATTGAGGTTAGTGGTCATGCGGCTTTGAAGGAGAATTATTTCTTGGATGACGGCGCGTACTTGATTGCAAAAATCTTGATGCGTTATGCGAAATTGCGCAAAGAAGGTAAGGATTTGGCGGATTTGACGCGGGATTTGAAAGTTCCGGCAGACAATGACGAGATTCGTTTATCGATTTTGGCAAGTAATTTTAAGGCGTACGGTTTGGCTGCTTTGGAAGATTTTAAAGGATTTGTGGCGAAAACGGATGGCTTGGAATTGGAGCCTGTAAACCAAGAGGGCGTAAGGGTCAACACGAGTGGCGCGTTCGGAAATGGTTGGTTCTTGTTACGTATGAGTTTACACGAGCCGGTTATGCCAGTAAACTTAGAGAGTGATGAAATAGGCGGAGTCGATAAAATCAAGGCGGTATTGCAAGAATTCTTCGGCAAATACGAGGAAATCGATAGCGGAAGCCTGCAAAAATAAGCCAATAGAAGGAATGAGAAGTATGATTGATATACATTGCCACATCTTGAATCAGTTGGATGATGGGCCAAAAACGGAAACGGGCAGTCTTGCCATGGCACAACAAGCAATAGCAGAGGGTTTCACGGATATCATTGCAACACCGCATCATTTGAAAGGTGATTATTTTAATCTACGGCCTTCTGTGGCAGAACATGTGGCGGAGCTGAACGAGGCGATTAAGGATAACGGAATGGAGCTGCAAGTGCATGTGGGTCAGGAAGTGCGCTTGCACGGCGAAATTATTGAAGGTTTGAAAAATGGCGATTTGGCGTCACTTGCGGGTAGCCGTTACGTGTTGATTGAGTTCCCGACGCAGAGCATTCCGGTTTTCACGGAGCAATTATTTTACGATTTGCAGATGGCCGGATATGTGCCGGTGATTGCGCATCCAGAGCGGAATTTTGAGATTATGGAAAATCCAGAGCGGTTGTATGAATTCGTGTCGCATGGTGCTTTGGCGCAACTTACGTGGTCGAGTTTGGACGGGAAGTTCGGGAAAAAGTCGAAGAAATCGAGCGAGATTTTGCTGGAAAATCAGTTGGTGCACTTTTTGGCGACGGATGCGCATGATACAGTTCGCCGACCACTTTTGCATAAGGAAATTGAGCAGCGATTGGTGAAGAAGATTGATCCGCGTTATGTAGATTATTTGAAAGAAAATGGCGCGAAAGTACTTAAAAATGACGTGATTATTGCGGAAGATTATACGATGCCATCGCAAAAACGGTTTTTCTTGTTTTGAGTAAGGCAAACGAGATATGAAAAATGGATTTTTGCTATAATAGCAAAAGCGTCGCTAGATGAATCCGATTTTATTATAAACAAAAAAACGTGTATAGGTACAGAGTAATCTGTGTCCATACACGTTTTTCATGTAGTGGTCGGTGAAGATGCGATTAAATGCTGTTTTTTGTATAGTTTTTTATTTTTAAGATAATCTATTAGCAACATGAGTAAAAAGGCCATGATACCAGCGCCACTGACCAGTAGAAAAATTGGCTTGTAAAGCTGACATATGTGAATATTATGATAAAGTAAGTTAGAGCAAGGATACAGAGGTAGTTCGATTTGAAAAATTTCATACAAATCCTATATTTCTGTACACTTCAAGTGAAAATTTTTAATTTTTTATGTGTTTATTATTTTCTTCTTGTTTTATCTTATCTCTTATCTGTTGCTCGTACACACCAAGCAGTGAGTATCCGAGCATCCTGACACCGATACTAGCAAATAAAACTAAAATAATCATCCACCAACTCATTAGATTATTCATGACTAAATATATCAAAGTGATTCCTAGGATAAGCATAACAAAAATGTCGAAAATCCGAACTTTTGTATTCGTTTTCATTTTATAACCTCCTAGCTATTTGTATTTGTAATACCTATAGTATATACTATAGGTATTACAAATACAAATAGGGGGAGTTAGGATGAAAAGAATATTAAGCGCTTTCGTAGCGCTGATTCTTCTTTTGAGCATGGTTCCAGTGAATGCTTGGGCAGAAGAAGCGGAGACAACCAGTACAGAAGAAATTCCTGTTGAAGTTGAGAACTATTCTATAATGGGTGATGGTTCAGTAGAGTTGTTAACGAGTGCAGAAGCATTTGAATTGGAGACTAAAAATACCCAGGCTAAACCTTTACTACGAGCAAATGTCTCAGACGGTTATTCTGATGGATGGACATACAAATTGACTCAATATAAGTTGGGAGATACTAAACAATTTTCACAATGGGCCGAGATAGCTAGTTATTTCTACGCGTTTTGGGTTGGTGGTGGTGCTACCAAAAATATAGTCACACAGCGTTCTGCTAAAAGTATGACGGACTCAGCTGGAAAGGTATCAGCAGGTATTATTTACAATAAAACATCTTCTTTTGTAGAATACTATAAAGTTGCGACATGGTGGGGATATAAAGGAAAACAGAATAAATTGCAGACCATTCATTTAGTTTACAAGGATCCGGCTAGAACAAAAAAAGTAAGAGAAATTTATAAAAATTATTATTATAACCTATAGATAGGTATTTGTTATGTATGAATAATGATATTCTAAATATTAATCGATTAATCTAAATTTGCTGAATAGCGAAAAGATGTTTCCGTAATCTTAAGGAGACATCTTTTTGTATTCTGAATGATTTCATAATTCAAAATCTGTGCAGCGCGATGATTCTCAAATCATCAAAATGCCTACCTCTCTATGCCTACGCTATTTTTAAATGAAATGGGTTATTATTCCTCTGGAAATAAAAAGTGACTTATAAAATTGGCTCACAGAATTTACATGTGTAGTTTTGTTTAGTAGTGTTTATTTCTATGCACTCCTATTTTGCTAAAAGACATCCCTTTCTTACAGCGCCAAATCGTGGTATAATCAAACGAAGCGTATAGCCGTAAACAACCATTTCATTAGTGAAGTGGTTTAATTCATTGAGGAGAGTCGTTATGAAGATGATTGTTGGGCTCGGGAATCCGGGTAAAAAATATGAACGTACTAGGCATAATGTCGGTTTTATGGTCGTCGATGAGCTTAGTTTTAGATATCAAACGCCTTGGAAGAAGTCGAAGTTTAATGGGATGACGAGCAGTATCGTTGTGAATGGCGAGAAAATGTTACTCGTGAAACCGTTAACTTTTATGAATCTTTCTGGGGAATGTGTGCGTCCATTAATGGATTATTATGATATTTCAGTCGATGATGTGATGATTGTTTATGATGATTTGGACTTGCCTACTGGGAAAATTAGACTTAGACAAAAGGGTAGCGCGGGTGGTCATAATGGGATGAAATCATTGATTCAACATCTGAAAACGCAGGAGTTTAATCGGATTCGTGTTGGTGTGGATCGACCTGCGAATGGTGATATTATTAATTACGTGCTTGGGGATTTTCCAAAGTCGGAGCAAGCGGATATTATCGGCGCAATCAAGAAGAGTGCGGATGCTGTGGAAGCCTGGTCAAATAAGGGTTTTGCAGAGGTTATGAATCAATTTAACTAAACTGTGGAATAGAACGCGAAATAAAGCGATAATGTTCTTTTAGGTAAGGCTAACATTATGCTTTAAACAAATCGAGCGAAAGCGTTTGTATTTAATCTGTTTGGTGGAAGCCGGAAGCGGAATGTACGACTGTACATGAGAACCGGAAGTCTGCCAAACAGATTAAATGCGAACGCTTGTCGCCGATTTATTAGAAATATGCAACATATCAAGGAAATAAAGGAGGCCTTTTAGTGAAGGGATTGCAACAGCTTGTCTATGAACAAAAAGATATTCGTGGCGTTATCAAAGAATTGGATGAAAAGGGGAAATCGCAATTAGTAACGGGGCTTTCGGGTTCGAGTCGGGCGTTATTTGCTAGTGTTATTGAGGGTGGGACGCAGCGACCGGTTATTTTTGTGACGCATAATTTATACCATGCTCAGAAATTATATGATGATTTGTCGGCTTTGGTGGACAGCGATCGTCTTTACTTATATCCTGCCGATGAGTTGATTTCGTCGGAACTTAGTATCTCAAGCCCAGAACTTCGGGGGCAACGTGTGGAGGTACTACAATTTCTGTTGTCTAGAAAACCGGGAATCGTGATTGTACCTGTTTCTGGTATGCGCAAAATTTTGCCGCCGGTTTCGATTTGGGAGAAGTATAATATTTCGCTGATTCAAGGTGCGGAAATTGAGCCTGAGGTGTTGCAGAATCAGCTCGTGACGATGGGGTATTCGAGAAGTGATATGGTCAATACGCCGGGTGAGTTTAGTATTCGTGGCGGGATTATTGATATTTATCCGATCACGGAGGAGCACCCGATTCGGATGGAGTTATTCGATACGGAAGTGGAGTCGTTGCGCTTCTTTGATGTGGATTCGCAGCGGTCGATTGAGACGGTGGAGGAGTTCCGCTTGGTGCCTGCGACGGAGATTTTGCTGGAGCCGGCGTTTTTCCCGGATTTGGTGACTCGGATTGAGAAAAAGTTAGCGCAGACGCTGAAACAGATGGCGGGCGAGAAGGATAAGCAACAATTGGTCGAAAACTTGGAAGAGGATTTGGAGTTGCTTCGTGACGGCCAAAAACCGGACATGTTTTTCAAGTATATCGGGATGTGTTATCCGGATCCGGCTTCGTTACTGGATTATGTGCCGCAAAACTCGATTTTGCTGTTTGATGAATTTGCGCGGATTCAGGAGACGGATGAGCGTTTAGAAAAAGAGGAAGCGGAGTGGCAAACGGAGACGCTGGAACGGTTGGAGACGGTTCGTGATACGAAAATGAGCCATAATTTCCGAGCGCTTTTGGAAACGGATCGCTTGTCTCGGATTTATTTGTCGTTGTTCCAAAAGACGCCGAGCAGTGTGCGGATTGCGAAGATGACGAATATTGTGTATAAGCAAATGCAGCAATTCCACGGTCAAATGAGTGTTTTGAAGACGGAGATGGATAGCTGGTCTAAAAATAATTACGCGGTCGTGATTTTGGCGCCGTCTATTGAGCGTGCGGAGAAAATGAAGCAGACGCTCGCGGATTATGAGATGGAAAGCGTGATTTTGAAGGATGAGTCGGAGGTTCCGAAATTTGGCCAGACGCAATTTGTGCTGGGGAGTTTTCAGAATGGCTTTGAGTTGCCGCTTGCCAAGGTTGTTTTTATAAGTGAGACGGAACTTTTTAACAGTAAGAAGCAGCAGAAGCCTAAGAAGCGGCAGAAATTGTCGAATGCGGAGCGGATTCAGAGTTATTCGGAGCTGAAGGTTGGCGATTATGTGGTGCACGTGAATCACGGGATTGCGCGCTATGTTGGGATGGAAACGCTGGATATTAACGGTGTTCATAAGGATTACTTATTGTTGATGTACCAAGGCGATGATAAGTTATTTATCCCGGTGGAGCAGCTGGAGCTCGTGCAAAAATACGTTGGCTCGGAAGGCAAAGCGCCGAAGTTGAACAAGCTTGGTGGCGCGGAGTGGAAACGTGTGAAGACGCGGGTTCAGGCTTCTGTGCAGGATATTGCGGATGATTTGATTAAATTGTACGCGGAACGTGAGGCGGAGCGTGGTTATGGCTATAGTCCTGACGGCGAAATGATGCGTGAGTTTGAGGATGCGTTTCCGTACCAGGCGACGGAGGATCAGTTGCGTTCGATTATGGAAATTAAGAAGGATATGGAACGCGAACGGCCAATGGATCGCTTGCTTGTCGGGGACGTTGGTTATGGGAAAACGGAGGTCGCGCTACGTGCGGCGTTTAAGGCGATGATGGACGGGAAACAGGTGGCGTTCCTTGTGCCGACGACGATTCTGGCGCAGCAACATTATGAAACAATGAAGGAGCGGTTCCAAGGATTCCCGATTGAGGTTGGATTGCTGAGTCGATTCCGGACGCGTAAACAGCAGAATGAGACGCTAAAAGGTTTGAAATCGGGTCACGTGGATATTGTAGTTGGAACGCATCGCCTGCTTTCGAAGGATGTGGAATACCATGATTTGGGCTTCCTTGTTATCGATGAGGAGCAGCGTTTTGGCGTGACGCATAAGGAGAAGATTAAGCATATCCGGTCGAAAATTGATGTGTTGACGCTGACTGCGACGCCGATTCCGCGGACGCTGCATATGTCGATGCTCGGTGTGCGTGATTTGTCGGTTATTGAGACGCCTCCAGCCAACCGTTTTCCAGTGCAAACCTATGTGGTGGAGCAGAATAACGTGTTGATTCGGGAAGCGATTGAGCGGGAGCTTGCGCGCGACGGTCAAGTTTTCTTCCTGCATAACCGGGTGGATTCGATTTTGCAAAAGGCGGATGAGATTAAGATGCTCGTTCCGGATGCGCGTGTTGCTGTGGCGCACGGTCAGATGACGGAAACGGAGCTTGAGTCTGTTATTTTGAGTTTCTTAGAAGGGGAATATGATGTTCTGGTGACGACGACGATTATTGAAACGGGTGTCGATATTCCGAATGTGAATACGCTATTCGTTCAAAACGCGGATCACATGGGACTTTCCCAGCTGTATCAATTGCGCGGTCGTGTTGGTCGTTGGAACCGGATTGCGTATGCGTATTTTATGTACCAGAAGGATAAAATTTTGCGGGAGGAAGCCGAGAAAAGATTGCAGGCGATTAAGGAATTTACAGAGCTCGGTTCTGGGTTCAAAATTGCGATGCGCGACTTGTCGATTCGGGGTGCGGGTAATATTTTAGGATCGCAGCAGCATGGCTTTATTGACTCGGTCGGCTTTGATTTGTATTCGCAAATGTTGCAAGAAGCCATTGCGGCACGTCAGCCTAAAGAGGATCATGAAAAAATCGTGCCGGTGGAGATTGATATCACGGTGGATGCGTATATTCCGGAGCATTATATTCAGGATGGACGTCAAAAAATCGAGATGTATAAACGTTTCCGGACGGTTCTTGATATGGATGACTTGGAGGAATTGCGTTCGGACATGATGGACCGTTTCGGCGAATATCCAGAGCAAGTGGAATATTTATTCACGATTACGGAGTTGAAAGTGTACGCGATGCGAGTTGGCATTGAGTCGGTGAAGCAGGATGCGACGAAGATCACGATTCAATTCTCAGAAGAAGGCACGCAAAATATGCGCGGCGACATGGTGATGCAAGTCATCGGCGAATATGGTCGTTCGATTGGCGTTGGTATGGACGGTCAGCAGCTTAGAATCACGGTGAACGTTGGCACGAAGCCACTTCAAGAATGGCTATTCGAACTGAAAACATTGACGGACAAACTTTCCGAGGCGAAAAAAGAAGTCGCGGAATCGAAGGCAGAGTAAGTTGATACCAAATTTTTAGAAAAGGCGGTGGCGTACAAATGGCTCAAACAACAATCAAGAACTTAATGAAGGGCGCGGTTTGGTTAACACTTGCGTCACTCCTTTCTAAAATCTTAAGCGCAGTATACCGAATCCCTTTCCAGAACATGGTTGGGGATATTGGTCTTTACATATTTCAACAAGTATATCCAATCTACGGAATCGCGATGACGCTAGCTTTAGCAGGATTTCCAATCATTGTTTCGCGTCTAATCGCGGAGGAAAAAGACGTCACAAAACGCGAAGAAATTTTTCAATCGGCATTGCAAGTCATGATCGGCGTCGGACTCGTCTTTTTCTTCGTTATTTTCTTTGGAGCCGAGTTCATCGCCCGCGTCATGGGTGACGTCCACTTAACCGTGCTGATTCGCGTCATCAGTTTTGCATTCCTATTAATGCCGTTTCTAGCCAGTTTGCGCGGCTTTTTCCAAGGGCATGAGCAGATGATCCCGACCGCCATCTCGCAAACCATCGAACAACTCGTACGCGTCGTCATCATTATCGCTGGAGCAACAGGCGCCGTCGCGCTCGGCTGGAACCTCTACATGACTGGCGCTGTAGCCATGAGTGGCGCAGTCGTCGGCGGATTCGGCGCACTCGGCACACTCCTCTATTTCTACTGGCGCAAGAAACCCGAAACCATCAAATTCACCAGAAAATGGGCTAGCGCGAAGTTCGTCAAACGCTTCCTAGCACAAAGCATCGCCGTCTGCACCACAAGCGCCATGCTCATCCTGTTCCAACTTTTAGACTCATTCCAAGTGTACCGCCTCATGCGCGAATCAGGCATCGACGCCACCACTGCAAAAAGTCTAAAAGGAGTCTATGATCGCGGTCAGCCATTGCTACAACTAGGCTTGGTGCTCTGCATGGGCCTCGCGCTCGCCATCGTACCCATGATTACATCCGCAAAAGCACGCGGTGAAACAAAAGAATTACGGCGCTCTGTCCTGCTTATCATCAAGCTCACCATCCTACTTTCAGGCGCAGCAACACTTGGACTCATCGCGATTATGCGTCCAACAAACCAGATGCTTTTCGAAACCGCAGCAGGAACCGGCGTATTGCAAATTTTCATCCTATCGCTGTTTCTAAGCTCGCTAATCGTGACGATGAGCAGCATTCTACAAGGATTCGGCAATATGGCAGGCCCAGCCGTCGCCGTGTGCGTCGGACTCGCCGTCAAGGTCGCAACAAACGCCATCCTAGTACCGCGATTCGCCACATACGGCGCCTCCTGGTCCACCGTCATTGGCCTCACAGCAACGCTCATCATGTGCTACATCCTGCTAAAACGCCAACTCCCAGTCCCTTTCATCCGAACACACATGATTGGCTGGGCCCTACTCGCGTTCGCTGCAATGATCATCGTCCCAGTCACATGGGAAGCGTTCTGGCCACTCACAAGCCGCACCGGCAGCGCGATCCAAGCCCTATTCGGCGCACTAATCGGAGGCACAATCTTTTTCTACTGCATCATCAAATTCCGGCTACTCACGACCCGCGACCTCGTCTACATGCCATTTGGCTCCAAGCTATTATGGCTCGCCAACAAAATCCATAAGAGGTAGTTAAATCAGAAAAATAGTTTTTAGGACATACCGCCGAGCCTCAGCGTGGCGACAAATGCTCATTTTCGTCGTTAAAAGCTCCGTTCCAGTGCTCACGTACCCCAGTACGCTCCGCGCTGGTACTCGCTTTTGCCTAGAAACTAAGCATTCGTTGCCACGCTGAGATAGTTGCAATTTCGCGTTAATCATGCGAAGATAAAGATAAATTTTACAAACAAAGGATGGATGAACATGGCAGTAACAATGCGTTTAGATAAATTTTTAAAAGTATCCCGACTAATCAAACGGCGCACTGTCGCGAAAGAAGTCGCTGAAAAAGGCCGTATTTCCGTGAATGGCGTTGTCGCAAAACCCGGCACGAATGTCAAAGTAGAAGACGAACTTGTCATCAAATTTGGACAAAAAACCGTGACGGCGCGCATCGACCGTTTAGAAGAAAACGCCCGCAAAGAAGTCGCGACAGAAATGTACACGATTTTAAAAGAAGAACGCAAAGACGAAGAATAAATGAAGATTTGAGTTTGAGACGCACGACTGGTTTCAAGCTCTTTTTTCACATTTCAAGGAGGAAAACGAATGAAAGCCATCATGTACGTTGCCCACGGAAGCCGTTTGCCAGAGAAAAACCGCGAATTCCGCGCTTTCGTAACGAAAATCACCCGAAAAAGACCTGAAACCTGCCAAAAAATCGCTTTTCTAGAAAAAGAAGACGAAACGATGCTACTCGTGGGTGAAGCGATGATGGAAGAAGGTGCCACCGAGATTACAGTCGTGCCGATGCTCCTATTCCCAGCGATGCACGCCACAAAAGACATCCCAGAACACGTTGCCAACTTGCAAGCCGCGCACCCAAATGTGGCGTTTCGAATCGCGGACACATTCGGCGCCGAACCGGAAACAATCGCCACGGCAACCGCACGAATCCGCGACGCCAAACCCGAGCCAGACGCGACAATCCTCGTCATCGCCCACGGAAGCGCATCCTACGACAAGCCGAGAGACCAAATGCAAGGCGTCGTCGCAGAACTAAACGCTCAACTTGGCCGCAAAGTAACCTTAGGCATGCTCCACGGCGAGCCGAACTACAAGCAAGTCGCCACCGAATTAGTCGCGACAAATGAAAATGTCTACTGGATGCCCTATTTCCTTTTCACAGGCCAACTTGTCGACAAAATTCGCGCAGGCATCACCGAAATCAGCCCAACTTGGCGCGAAACGAACTGTCTTGAATTAGATGAAAACCTCGCAGCCGCAGTCCTGCGCAAAATCGAGGAGGCCACAATATGAGCTACCCCGTCCTTCTACAACTGACTGGCAAAAATGTCACCATCATCGGCGGCGGCAAAATCGCAACAAGAAAAGCACGAGGTTTACTCACAACTGGCGCCAACATTACAGTCATCGCACCAATTTTCACGGAAGAACTACAACAAATGCCCATTCACCGAATTCAAGAAAACTACCAAGCCGCGCATCTAAACAAAGCCTTCCTCATTTTCTGCTGCACAAATGATCCAGCGGTGAACACACAAATCATCCGAGACGCAGCCCCGCACCAACTAATCAACGACTGCACCGACAAATCAAGGTCTGACTTTTTCAATATGGCAACGCTGCAACAAGACGACCACCTCATCGCGATTTCGACAAATGGAAACGACCCAACACGAGCCAAAGAAATCCTTCAAAAAATCCGACAGGGGGCTGTACTGAACCCCAAAAGTTGGACCAAATTTAATTAGACTTCTTGGCTGGCCTGAAGACGGTATTCTACCGGACTCAAGCCAGCCAATTTTAATTTGATACGCCGATGATTGTAGTAGTCAATATACGTATCTATTGCTTGTTTTAATTCCTGATAGGTTTGAAAAACACACCCATAATACATCTCTTGTTTTAATAAGCCGAAAAAATTTTCCATAGGAGAGTTATCTAAACAATTTCCCTTACGGGACATGCTTTGGTAAACCTTATTCTTCTTTAAAAGAGATACCCATTTCTTATGCTGATAATGCCATCCTTGATCAGAATGGA
>NZ_QPKR01000039.1:0-1276 GCF_003856515.1 Listeria sp. SHR_NRA_18 | reverse complement strand
ATTTTATGGAGATGCGCCTAGCTGGCATGAGCGCGATGCTGGCCAAGGGTAGAAAATCATTCTTATCTGGTTATGAGCGAAAAATCTTACACCACTTTCGTATGATAATCTACGCTTGCTAAATACTACAGAAACAAATGACAGGAGTGATAAAAATATGCTAGAAGTGCTATTTTCCAACGGAAAGGAGCTGGATATACAAGAAGGCTTGCGCCTTTCCTATGAAAAAGCGATGGCGCTGGGTATTCGAAAAAATGAAGAATTAATAGCGTCCAACCGGACCGGAGTATGTCAGTATCAGCTCTTATTCGAAGATAAAATGATTTATGAGTCGCAACTGAAATTTCCGTACGAACTATTCGATTTTGAACGCATCATGGAGGAAGAATTGGCAGGGACGGCAGAAGGAAATGTTTTGTTAGCGTGGTTGGCCGATCAAGTGCATCCAAAGAAGAAAAAAGATGCTGCTTCCAAAAAAGTAAAGGCACCACGAGAACCAAGGGAGAAGAAAGTACGGGAGAAAAAACAGCGGCAACCATTCCAATTAAACAGACCGCTCAAATTGGCAATCGCAGTGGGTACGCTCGTTTTAATTGCTGTTGCTGCGTTATGGATGGCCCCAAATCTTCAAAGCGAAGAACCAAGCTATGAAGGGCTAATAAAAAGTGGCGATTATGTAGGTGCAGCCAAGATGTATGAAGACAAAACCGAAGATATTCGGCAAACATTGTTTCAAAAAGCGCTTGATTTAGGAGATAAAGGGCAAAAAACGTACCGAACATTTGCCAAAGCGTACCCATCTAAAACCAGCACGTTGGACATCGCGATACTGGATGGTGATTATAAGGCAACGATCCAAGCGTATGAGCAATCTACGGAGTTGTTTCAGAAGGATAAAACACGTATGCAGCTAGTCGGCTATGCATACTTGAAAAATAAAGACCTGGAGAAAGCGAAACAAATCGAGGAGGTGTACCCTAACTTAGATTTAGAAAAGCGCTTGGCACAATATGAGCAACTCGTCTTGTCAATTGAAAGACGCGAAAAGCTGATGAAAGAATTACAGAAAGACCCGATCAAAAATGAAAAAGCGATCCAAGCAACCATTGAGTTGCTGTTCAAAGACAAGGCAGCTTTAGAACAAATTTAAGAAGGAGGTCTATTTATGTGTGCTGGAGCTGTATTTGATGTAGCTAATCTAGCGAAAGAATCTCCAACGTTTACCGGGGATCCATTTTGGCCGTATGACAAGCTTTTAGGGGATGTCAGTAAAGAC
>NZ_QPKR01000038.1:0-1298 GCF_003856515.1 Listeria sp. SHR_NRA_18 | reverse complement strand
CCATAAAATTTAGTATTAACTGTTTCTGTAAATCGGAATCTTTTCCCGGATTCTCCATAATCTGTAGCATTTTCTGAATGTAATATTGCTGTATTTTCCGTTTAAATGGGTTTCGAATGGTCATACTTTGTAAATCAAGAAGATAAACGGTTCTACTTAAGCAAGAATCTTGTCCCATAAACTGCTCCCCCCTCTCAAAAAAGTAGCCCTGAGCGTTCTGTAACGTACCTCAACGCCTCTTTTTGATACGCCATCATGTTTTGCAACCACGGCTGAAAATCACAATCACATGCTTCTCCATAGATTTCTTCACGCTCCAGGGGATCATATATAATATTTACATAGTCTGTGAAAAAGGTGTCAACTACAAGATACTCCAGGCGATCCTGAATGGTTATATCCGAAAGTACTATCGGCAAAAAGGCGCTCACTTCTTCTGCTGTCACACTTGGTAAGTACATCAGGAATGCTAATTGTTTTAAAGGAAGCCGCCAAGTTTCCAGTGTGTAATCATCAATCGTCGTACACATTTGAAAGAAGGCTTGCGTCAACTCTCCATCTTCTTGGAACATGGAGAAATCGATGTTTTTTTTCATGATTTCGTCCCATTTTTTTGTGACAAAATGCTCTGCTTCTTGGTTTTTCCATGGCGTTATTAATTGTGCAGCCACACTTGCATTCAGTGCTTTGATACCCTCATTAATTTTGATACCTTTTCCCATATCCATCACCTTTCTTTTCTATCATCCAACACTAAAACGCTTGGTATTGGTTCAATAAAGCGGTTCAGCTCATTTATAGCATGGTAATTTACGCCCTTCTTTTCTCGCATGGCTAGTTGATATTTACCCCATGCCTCTTGCAATGTTAGCTCCATGAATTGCCCCTGATCCACTGTTAATTTTGGTTCGTAATGCGTCATGGCATGCAACATGTCTTTTGCATCGCCCTCCGATTTGGCTTTGATAAGCATTATTTCGCTTCCTTCGAAATAGTAATAATAATTGGTGGCATCCTTAATCAACGTAATACGGTACGCACACGCCGATTGCAAGCCACTACTCGTTTCGATAGCATAGACATCTGTCCATCGATTGGCTTCTACGATAATTCCAATTTCTAGCTTACTAGCAGCTATGACACCAACGATATAGCCATATTTAAATCTAACAACTAACAATACTCCTTTCTATAGTAGTTATACGCGATATTTAGAAATTATTCTATACTTAAATTATTCGCTATGTGCTGCCTGATAACAGGCCTATACGTTTCAAGTAGACTGTACATGTTATCAA
>NZ_QPKR01000037.1:0-1359 GCF_003856515.1 Listeria sp. SHR_NRA_18 | reverse complement strand
ATTATTAACTGTAGAGCTACTAGGCTTATTAGAATTATAGAAATAAAAGCAGATGCAAACGCAAAGACAGACACAGACAGATATTAGAAGTTTAGTAGGATCTGCCCCATCGATTACTTCTGATATCTTGTGTTTCATGTCTAAGCATTCAAGTATTATATTTATGAGTTTTGTCATATGGTTTTTCCTTTCTATAGGGCAAGAGCCCTTTGGTATGGTAAAAATTATCTACTAAACTAAATATCCAGTCACTACTATTATACCATAAAACCGTTGCTTTTGCAAGGTTTTTTTGCATTTTTCCAAAAAATGAATCTTTAGCCCCATTAAATAGGCGTAGAACCAGCATCTTCGAGTAAATCGGACATTACGTAATATTCCGACTTTTCACATTTGAACTTATGTATAAGATAACCCAGGGTTTCATTGATTCCATGAGCCCTGGGTTATTTTTAATTATTTTGTTCTTCGGCTTCGATTTCCGATACTGTCTTGACGCTACGATCTTTATTTTTTAGTAAAGGAAAATTTTCTGTTGTTGGGTCTAACGCAGTTTCGAAATGATCATCGTAGATACCAGCATCAAATGTAAGTTTTGGATCATCATTGACATACCCTTCTACATGAATAACACCTGTAGGATTGGTGTGCGTGCCTGTTAATGTAACGTCGTGAACGCCCACATAATTGTAAGTTAGATATTTTTCTATCCGTGGCTGCTCGGTCTTCAATATGGTTGCTTCTAAATCTTTTGTTTGTTGTTGTTTCACAAATATGTATCCTCCTGTTATTATAATAATGAGTATCAAAATTATGGAAGTAGTTAGGACCCATTTTTTTCTCATATGCTCACCCCACCATATTATAACATAAACATGATTAGGAGGAATATATTTGTCTAGTATTACGGAGCAACAAAGTTTTAGCTTGTCAGATAAAATATACGAGGGCCGAGTCTTGAAGGTGCAGACGATTCGTCCCATGAGTGAAATACAAGCGGCTAAAGTGCCAACCGTCCGGTTAGAGGATAAATCGGAATGGGTGACAGTCAATTCGATAAATAAAGAAAATGGATTGCAAGCAGCGGCCGTTGTCCCGTATAAAGAGTACATAGATGTATGTAGCGGGAAAGTGAAATCTTTTGAAACAATGGTATTTGTTTCGCGAGGATCGCAAGAACTGGCAGACTGGTCTACGAATGCCGGATTAGCGACTAAAAAAGAGCCAGAATATGATAACCAATTTTTTGATTATGAACATTTCAGTCAAGGAACGTTGGATGCTTTTCCAACCAAAGATTTTCAATTTACAGGGCATAGCCAAGGCGGTGCGCTTGCGCAATATGGCGCTGTAAAATCT
>NZ_QPKR01000036.1:0-1423 GCF_003856515.1 Listeria sp. SHR_NRA_18 | reverse complement strand
ATCGACACCGCGTACTTCAAATGTGTCGCCAACTTTTAAACCAAAACCTTGGGCATACAGCTTGAAGTCTCCATTTGTTGGTGTAGATACTTTTTTGCGGACGCCGTTGATATAAAGTTCCACCGTTACTGTGTTGGCGTCTACTGTTCCTGTAATATACTCATCTGTCACGCCATAACCGTTTACTTTTGGTGCTGTTAGTGTTGTATTTTTCGCATCTAATAGGTTTTGCGCTTTGTCTAGATCCGCTTGACGTTCTGCTTTCACTGCTGGATCTGTGATCGCATCGACTAGTTTTTTCGCGTCATCGATGGCTTTTTGGTCTGTCGTTGGTTTGATTGCTCCTGATGTTGGGGTGTTACTGTTGAATAGTTCATCCACTGCTTTTTTCGCTGCGTCTTGTTTCGCTTTTTCTGTTGCTGCTGCGTTTTTTGCATCTAGTAAGTCTTGTGCTTTATTTAGATCTGCTTGACGTTCTGCTTTCACTGCTGGATCTGTGATCGCATCGACTAGTTTTTTCGCATCATCGATGGCTTTTTGATCCGTCGTTGGTTTGATTGCTCCTGATGTTGGGGTGTTGCTGTTGAATAGTTCATCCACTGCTTTTTTCGCTGCGTCTTGTTTCGCTTTTTCTGTTGCTGCTGCTGCGTTTTTTGCATCTAGTAAGCTTTGTGCTTTGTTTAGGTCTGCTTGTAATGCTGCTTTGGTTGTTGGATCAGTTACAGTGTCAATGAGTCTTTGTGCAGCATCAATTGTTGCTTGTGTCGTTGTTGGTTTGATTGCATTACTTGCTGGGGTGTTGCTGTTGAATAGTTCGTTGACTGCTTTTCTGGCTGCATCTTGTTTCGCTTGCTCTGCTTGGTTTGCTGCATTGCGTTGGTTCAACAATTCTTGTGCACGATCCAAGTCTTTTTGTAAGTCTGCTTGTAGGGCTGGATCTTTGATTTTGTTGATTTCTGCTTGGGCGCTATCAATGGCATCTTGATCTGTCGAAGCTTTGATTGCGTCACTTGCTGGTGTGTTGTTCACGAATAGTTGATTCACGGCATAAGTTGCGACTGCTTTTTGATTTTGGTCGTCTGCCGCTTGTTGTGTGCGTGCGTCAAGTAAATCTTGTGCCTTATCTAAGTCTGCTTGTAGGGCTGTTTTCACTGGACCTGCTGCTAGAACGTCGATGGTTTTTTGTGCGTCATCAATCGCTTTTTGGTTCGTTGTGTCTTTAATCGCGTTGCTTGCTGGGTCGTTGTTTGTGAAAAGCTCTTTTACCGCTGTATTCGCTGTGTTTTGTTTCGCTTGTTCGTTTTGTCCATCTAGTAAGCTTTGTGCTTTGTCGATATCTTTTTGTAAGTCTGCTTTTACTGTTGGATCTTGTACTTTATTCACTAAAGCTTGTGCCGCATCGATTGCCGCTTGGTCTGTTGTC
>NZ_QPKR01000035.1:0-1642 GCF_003856515.1 Listeria sp. SHR_NRA_18 | reverse complement strand
CGTCGAAATAATTCATTTTATCGCCAACGATTTTCACATCACTACCAACCTCGGCTGCGCAGTTCATCGTTAATCCACCAAGCTTTTCAGCAATGGAGTAGACTGTTGGTATCCAGTTGCTATTGAGATTACTCGGATCGTTTGCTGCACCAACTGGAGCGTACACATTGCCTAACTTTTCAACGGTATTCAGACCGTCTACAATGATCCGGTTATGCAACGTTTGCCCCATCGCATCGAGTCCTTCATCCAAGCTTGCATATACTCTCACGGTGGCCATGCCAGTGGCTGGGTCCATCAAGCCGCCAGGGTTGTTTTTTTCTGTCACGGCCCTACTCTTGCCCCATGCCGTTTCATTCATAGCAATAGCCGCAAATAGCACGGGATCAATGCCGTATTTTCTCGCTACGAGAATAAATGTGTTTTGCTTGCCTTTAAACACGCCAGCATTTTCGATACCATTACTCCATTTTTCTTGATTGATTCCGCCAATCGGCGAACATCCACCAGCAGAAACTTCGCCTTCGTTTTCACCAGACATCATCGACGCTCCAGCAATAGCAAAAATGAAAAACAATACAAAAAAGACTGGCAACATGGCCAATCCTATTTTTATTCCGATTCCTTTTTTAAACATAGGCGTTTTTACTCAACGACCGTGATTTGTCGTGTGATCGTCGTCTCTTTTCCATATGCGTTGACCGCATGATAGGTGAGCGTGTATGTTCCTGCGGTGGCCGTGTCCACTTCTCCAGTTACTGTATAAAGTGTTTCTTCATACATGTTTGTTACTGTCACACCTTCGTTTGGATCAAATGGGGTACCAAGGAAGATCGTAGCATCTTCGACACCTTCAAAGGCTGGTGTTTTCGCTTGGACCTCAATCACTACTTGTTTGGTTGTTTCCGCTCCAAAACGATCCTTCACGGAGTACAGGATGGTGTACGTTCCTTCTACTGTGGTATCTACTTCTCCAGTGACTTCGATTTTCGCTGTCAAATCCCCTTCTTCGGTATCTGTCGCTGTCACACCTTCCAAAAGATTGACGTCTTGCCCGATATCTACGATTTTATCTGCCAATCCGTCAAAGACCGGTGCATCATTTAGTACTTCTATTGTTACCATTTTTCCAGCCTTCACGTTGTGGTGAACCACTTCTACATAGACCTGCTGTGTTCCAACTTTGGTTGTATCAATCGCTTGGCTTACCGTGATACTGCTAGAAATGTTCGTGCCATTTTCATCGATAGCATTCGCATAGTCTGCGATATCAAACGTAGATAGTGCATGCACTGTGATCACATCCGGTACCGTTAGGTACGCTTCGTACACTGGTTCTGGATCAGGTTTGGGCTCTGGCTGCGGTTCTGGTTTTGGTTCCGGCTGTGGCTCTGGATTCGGTTCTGGTTGTATTGGCTCCACTGGATCAGGTTTTGGTGTAGGAATAACCGGATCAGGAATTGGTGTTGGAGTCGGTTTCTTTTCGGGTTCTTTAACCTCTTCTTGGGGTTGCGTTGTTTGGCTTGGCTGCGTCGGTTTTGTATCCAATATAATTGGTGTTGGCGCCACATTTGCTGGTGTTTTTGTTGCTGTTGAAACGAGTTGCGCTAGCTCCTTATAGGCTACTTGTTTCTCTTTGTAG
>NZ_QPKR01000034.1:0-1707 GCF_003856515.1 Listeria sp. SHR_NRA_18 | reverse complement strand
CTCTCAAAACTGAACAAAACAGAAGATAAAACAAAAGCAGGTTTCCTTTTCCTTAGAAAGGAGGTGATCCAGCCGCACCTTCCGATACGGCTACCTTGTTACGACTTCACCCCAATTATCTGTCCCACCTTCGGCGGCTGGCTCCATAAAGGTTACCCTACCGACTTCGGGTGTTACAAACTCTCGTGGTGTGACGGGCGGTGTGTACAAGGCCCGGGAACGTATTCACCGTGGCATGCTGATCCACGATTACTAGTGATTCCGGCTTCATGTAGGCGAGTTGCAGCCTACAATCCGAACTGAGAATAATTTTATGGGATTAGCTCGACCTCGCGGTTTGGCAACCCTTTGTATTATCCATTGTAGCACGTGTGTAGCCCAGGTCATAAGGGGCATGATGATTTGACGTCATCCCCACCTTCCTCCGGCTTGCACCGGCAGTCACTTTAGAGTGCCCAACTAAATGCTGGCAACTAAAATCAAGGGTTGCGCTCGTTGCGGGACTTAACCCAACATCTCACGACACGAGCTGACGACAACCATGCACCACCTGTCACTTTGTCCCCGAAGGGAAAGTTCTGTCTCCAGAAGGTTCAAAGGATGTCAAGACCTGGTAAGGTTCTTCGCGTTGCTTCGAATTAAACCACATGCTCCACCACTTGTGCGGGCCCCCGTCAATTCCTTTGAGTTTCAACCTTGCGGTCGTACTCCCCAGGCGGAGTGCTTAATGCGTTAGCTGCAGCACTAAGGGGCGGAAACCCCCTAACACTTAGCACTCATCGTTTACGGCGTGGACTACCAGGGTATCTAATCCTGTTTGCTCCCCACGCTTTCGAGCCTCAGCGTCAATTACAGGCCAGTAAGCCGCCTTCGCCACTGGTGTTCCTCCACATATCTACGCATTTCACCGCTACACGTGGAATTCCACTTACCTCTCCTGCATTCAAGTCTCTCAGTTTCCAATGACCCTCCCCGGTTAAGCCGGGGGCTTTCACATCAGACTTAAGAAACCGCCTGCGCTCGCTTTACGCCCAATAAATCCGGACAACGCTTGCCACCTACGTATTACCGCGGCTGCTGGCACGTAGTTAGCCGTGGCTTTCTGGTTAGATACCGTCAAGGGACAAGCAGTTACTCTTATCCTTGTTCTTCTCTAACAACAGTGCTTTACGATCCGAAAACCTTCTTCACACACGCGGCGTTGCTCCGTCAGACTTTCGTCCATTGCGGAAGATTCCCTACTGCTGCCTCCCGTAGGAGTCTGGGCCGTGTCTCAGTCCCAGTGTGGCCGATCACCCTCTCAGGTCGGCTATGCATCGTTGCCTTGGTAGGCCATTACCCTACCAACTAGCTAATGCACCGCGGGCCCATCTGTAAGTGATAGCCGAAACCATCTTTCAAACAGGCGTCATGCGACGCTTGTTATTATTCGGTATTAGCCCCGGTTTCCCGGAGTTATCCCCAACTTACAGGCAGGTTGCCCACGTGTTACTCACCCGTCCGCCACTAACGTCAGAAAGAGCAAGCTCTTTCGTCGGTTCGTTCGACTTGCATGTATTAGGCACGCCGCCAGCGTTCGTCCTGAGCCAGGATCAAACTCTCTTTAAAATAAAGATGAATCTGAATACTTATTCAACACCGTGAATAAGATCCTTGCGTCAAATTGACTTCGCTAGCAAATTACTTTACTAGTATTACTTTTGGAAA
>NZ_QPKR01000033.1:0-1762 GCF_003856515.1 Listeria sp. SHR_NRA_18 | reverse complement strand
AGAAATTCCTTTTTAGAATCTTTTTATAGATGATTTATTTTGGACTGAATCGCAGCCACGGTTGCCAGGTCTTTCTTAATTTGCGTTTCTTTCTGCGCTTCTAATTTTGATTCTTCTTGTGCCTGTGCGTTCTGTTGGGAAAACCATAATCCCGTTCCTCCAACGAGTACCACACTTGCTGCAATACACATTCCCACGACCAACTTTTTTTTCATTCTTTTCATCCCCTTTAGTATTGGTTTCAAATATAGATACATACATCTTTTCTAATTCTGTACACGTTAGCTTTTGCAGTGCTTCCTTTTGTAAAGCTGTCAATTTCTGAACAAAAGCAATACTCTCAATAGCTATCCATTTATCTGCTTTTTTCATCTGTCCGCCTCACTATCATTGTACTGGAACTCCTTACATAAATAAACTAATATCTAGTAACTGTTACGCTGTGATCGAAACAGGGGGGAATTTAAAGTCAAAAGGGGGACTCATTAAAAACCCCTGCTTCGATCACAGCATAACGATCTGTGTCATGGCCTTACTGCCAACCGTCGTTGCTTCGCCAACGTCTGGCGGGCTTCTTCGGTTAATTTTCGCATCGTTGGACTGCACTCTCGCTTGAGTGCTTCTAGCTGTTCTTCCATGAAAGCCAAGCATTCTTGTGAAGAATAAATGCCTTGTTTTCGGTAATTCAACGTTTCTTCGATGTTTTGAAATCGCTTGGTGATTTTACGCTGCTGGATAATTTGATCAGACATTTGCAAGCGATCACTAGCTAACATGGCGAAAACCACCTTGGGGTCTTTCATCTAAACACACCACATCTTCTGTTAAGTCACGAATTAAACTGGATTGATACGCAATTTTCTCGTTTAAACGTTGCTTCTCTTTCAGGCTTGTATAAACATAAACAGCCTGAAAACCAACAACAATTACAAAAATCATTACAAACATATCTATAGCCTCCCGTTTGGTTTATTTATTTTGATAGGCCAATATCTACAACATTTTTAATTCACTTATGGCATGAGCGAGGACCTAACTACAAACAAAGTCTGTAGACGAGAGCACCAATTCTGTTCTTACCCCTTCATGTGCTCGTGTAGGATAAGATAGGGTCGTCTTTTATGGCATACACCCTAGCAATATGAAGTTGTCAAAGTACCATAACTTATTTTCAATAGCATTATTTGTGCGTTTCATTGCTCTTTTATCCAAAGATTCAAAAAGAAAAAATGTGGCACATATTGGCCTACCCGTGTTCTGTTACACCATAAAACGTAATTTCTCAAGTTGCGACTTCCGCGATGCAATCACTGTATTGTCAAGCTTCCGCACGTTTCGTGCTTTTTGAAACAGATCCTCTTTATCGATTCTCTCGCTGTTTTCACGATTAACCGCAAATGGTTTACCAGAATAGCATAAGATACGATTGATAACATATTCCTTACCAGAAAAATCTTTTACAAAGCATGTTGGTATGGATAAAAAATCATCGATGGTGAATTCACGTTGTGGCTTTTTGATATGCCTTTTTTTTCGCTTGTTATAGGTTCGCTTTTGTTTCGGTTTTTGCTTATTAGGAAAAACGCCCACAACCCCTGCATATAGTTTCGCTTTCTCCCCTGCTGTATTTTTAGTTTGTCGTTTCACGCGTGGTTTGACATAAAAGGAAAGGTCCTTTAGCTGACTTGTAAGGTTACTGTTAAAGAAACGTAGCGTGGCTCTTATCTCTTCGTTTTGCTCTTGTTTAAGCATCTTGTTGTTG
>NZ_QPKR01000032.1:0-1777 GCF_003856515.1 Listeria sp. SHR_NRA_18 | reverse complement strand
AGTCTAGTGGTAGTAAGTCAAGTGAAAAGGAGTAGTTATTCGAGTAAAAACTTCGTTTTAAGACCGAACAAAACTAAGCCCGCCAAAATAGTGATTTTTTCGGGCATTACCAAGTATGCGAACATAACTATGTTGTTATGTCTCTAACACGCTCCTTGGTGGCGTGTAGAGTTGATGGTTACGTAGTAGCGTATCCATCAAACGCACAAATTTTCTTGCCGTTAGGACGATGGCTCTTTTATGTTGATGCTTGGGTGTTTCTTGGTATTTTTTCGCATAGAATTCCCCGTATTCAGGTAGATGGCGCCGCACCGAGTTGGTGGCTTCAACTAGGTAATAGCGGAAATAACGATTGCCCTGTTTGGTTAATGGGGTATGCTCGGATTGGTAGTTCCCAGATTGTTTGACTTTCCAACTTAGTCCTGCATATTTGGCCAACTTTGTCTGGTCTTCGAACCGATCAATTTGGCCAATTTCAGCGATTAAGCCAGCGGCGTATACTTTACCGACGCCTGGAATGCTTGTGAGACATTGATACTCTGGGATAGCAACGACAAGTTGTTCGATGGATTTATCTAGCGCTTGGATACTATTTTCTAATCCGCGTATTTGGGCTGCAATCGCGCTAAGTACGGCATCGATAGATTCTTGCGCAACACTTCCAAGTCTGTAACTACCTCGAATCGCTTTTTTGATGGTTTTGGCCAATGCTTCTGGTTGTTTAAACCGCCCCCTTCCTTTTTCTTGAAGTAAGGAAGCGAAGTCTTCTAAGGGCATCTCTGCTAAGTCATCTAAACTGTAATCTTCGGTGAAGAGACTTAATAGAGTGGCGCTGAATACAGAAGTGCTCGAATCGCTAGCCTTGAGCTCTCTGGTCAGCGTATTACACTTGTAGGTTAAGTTTTCAAGAAAATGTTGCTTTGCTTCTACTAATTGCCCAATCATTTGATACCTTGCACGTGTTAAGCGTTGCAAGGCCATGTATTTTTCTTCTTTGATGGGAGAGGTTGTAAACCGTTGGATGCGCAAAAAATCTGCGATTCTTAACGCATCATTTTTATCCGTCTTATCTTCATCAAACATGCGAGAAAATTGCTTGATGCGAAATGGATTTTCCACAGTGACTACCGTTGGTAAGGCACGCAGTGCCTCATCTTCGTTGAAAAACATGGCTGGGTGAAAACTGTACATGGATGTGGATTCCATGCCTATAACAATCTGTGTAAAGTGCCATGCCTCATGACATGCAAGAATCTTTTCTTTGATTGTGGTTGCGCCAACCACATCGTTTCCTAGCGACATTTCTGCGAGTACAGTGAGCGAGTCATCATCCGTTAAAAAGCATGTATCCAGTTTTTCAGAACTAACATCTATACCGACAAATAATTTCATTGGAAGGACCTCCCTTCGTGATTTATTTGGAAAATTGCTTTGATACTGTGGGATTTCCCAGAAACACATTGTGTAGCCACAACCTCGCCTACAAGAATACTAATCAACAGCTTCACCAAGCCACCTCCCAACCTACTAATGGAAGTGGTGAACTGTTGGAAACAGCTAGTGAGTTGGTAGTGATACCAATGGTTCGGGCAACAGACTCATAATCGTAGACAACCTACAGGAGTGATTAGCAAATTCCCAATGGATCCTTTCCATAGCTCCATTATAATCTGGGAAATCACACAATATCAAAGCAAACCATTTACAAGCCGACAGGCTGTTATATGAAATTTTCAAAGAACAATTAAGAAGCTATAAACTTATTATACGAGGAGTG
>NZ_QPKR01000031.1:0-2077 GCF_003856515.1 Listeria sp. SHR_NRA_18 | reverse complement strand
ATTTACAATCATATCAACCCATATGGAGAGTTTCATATTGATATGAAAAAGAGAATACATTTATAAGGAACAAGTAAATCGGGCATCGCGTAATATTCGGAATATTACGTAATGTCCGATTTACGCGGAGATGCTGGTTCTACCCCAATACGTCCGGCCCTGGCGATTCTCCCAAGTCTTTATATATTTGTATTCGCAACACGGCTCGCTGTGACACCGCTTGATGAAGAACAGCCACGATACTTTCTTGACTCATAGCCTCCTTCCAATCCTGTGGCTTCCGTTCTTCTGCTTCCAGGCTTGCTGTATGCTCACTTAGCATGAAGCCTCGCCACTTTTTTTTGCCACGATCCTGATAAGGACGATTAGAAAAAGTCATGCGCTGCCGCCTCCAGTTCTAACTGCATTTGATCCTTGTTGGTCGGGTACCGTATTTCTACAATCTCCTTCGCCATCACAACGCGATGATTGACCAGGAACGATTGCAAGCTTTCATTGAGTAAAAATGGCTTGCCTCGAATAATTTCCTCATACGATCCAATACACAAAACAAACTCCAGCACTGTATCCGTATGAATCGATTGTCTAACCAGGGCTTCCATTTCGGCCCATCGTTTTGCGCTTAGGATCGGTGCAACGGTGCGATAGTATTTCTTACCACCTAAAATAACGTAATCTTGCCTGTTATCCTTCATTTTATCCAATCCTTTCGTAGATTAATCTTCCATTAGGTTTTAAGTATACAAACATACGTTCGTTTTTACTAGTTGCTAAAAGAACCATTTTTCGTGCATGTCCCTGTGCCGAATCAACCAATACATTACCAACAACAAACATTTTCATGTCCGTAGAATGCTCCTGTGCAACGCAAAAAGCCAGCATTATGCTGACTTTTTGCTAGTTATGTTTGGTCAAAAATGTGTCCATCCGATAACGGAGTCTTCTTACTTGTTTTCGCCTTTGTTCCGGCGAGATTTTACATACTTCACAAAGTCGATCATTTGAAAATACCCGATCAGGACCATAAATAGCCGCAATAAACGCCTGCTCTTCCTCATTTAACTGCTCAAAAAACGGATACAACTGCTCTCTATTGATGATTTCCTGAAACATTAGCAATAGCTTCGGGTATAAAAAAGACGTAGTGTCTTCTTTCAGTAAATACTGAAAGCGTCTCGGCAAGTCTTCCCGCTCCAATCTGCGCTCTGGTTTGAAATCAATGAACGTTCCTGGCGAATTACCGCCACCTCCAACTTGCGCGTGCATCGCTTCTCCTCCTCTGTTTTTAATGTATCTTACAACTACGCACCACTTGCTCCATATCGGCATGATATTCCTGGCATAGTCGTTTTCTTTCCTGGGCTAATTTTTCAACAATCGCTTCTCCCGTTCGACTTTCGAATGACTCACTAAGTTCACGCTCCAGCTTTAGCATCGTGTGCTGCCAGCCATCAAAATTAGCTGTGAATCGCTGGATTTGTTGTCTGCTTTCTTCTGCTATGCGATCCGTTCGTTTATGGACTTGCTGCCGCATCTGCGCTTTTTGTCTTGCCCGTTCCATCTCTTTTTTATCTGCTTGTAGTGCGTAAGCCAAGCTACTCGCTCCAGTCTCAATCGCCTTTGCAATCGCTTGGTCTAACTCCCGTATTTGTCTATCCATCGTTACCCCTTCCCAAAACTCGCTAATTGGCTTCCTAATGCACTTGCCGATGCTTTCAATGCGCCTACCGTTCCACCAAGGAATCGTGCCAGGTCTTGGCCAGCTTCCTGATCATTCCGCTGCATTTCATACGCTGCACGGCCGATTGCATCGGAGAAGGTCAATAACTCTTTTTGATGCAATCGCAAATTCTCGATTAATTCGACTGTTAGATCATCGTTATGTAATCGATAGATACCCTCACGTTTGTGCACGGCCACTTCCTGGATCGCATCGTCTATCTCCGAAGCCATCAACAAATCATATTCTCCGCCGAAGGTGGCATCTTCTAACTCACGCTGGAGCTTTTTCATATCCCTGGCTTCATCTTCTCGAAAGTCTTCTAATGCTCGTATTACTTTGCTGATATCCTCGGCC
>NZ_QPKR01000030.1:0-2286 GCF_003856515.1 Listeria sp. SHR_NRA_18 | reverse complement strand
TCCATTCTGATCAAGGATGGCATTATCAGCATAAGAAATGGGTATCTCTTTTAAAGAAGAATAAGGTTTACCAAAGCATGTCCCGTAAGGGAAATTGTTTAGATAACTCTCCTATGGAAAATTTTTTTGGCTTATTAAAACAGAAGTCTAATTAAATTTGGTCCAACTTTTGGGGTTCAGTACAGTCCCTCTTGCAGAACAGGGACAGATCGTATCAAAGACTATCGCATACACACTTTTAAGTATCTTAAAATGGCAGAAAAATACGTCTACGTACATTATCGGAAGCGTCGATATCTTTGTCCTTGTGGCAAATCGTTTGATGAAAAAAATCAAGGCATCATTGCGCGCTATCAGCGCTTCTCCGTATCCTGGCATCAAGCAGCACTGCTCCATAGTATCTCTGCACCTTCTTTTAAGTATACTGCCAACATCTTTGAAAGCAAAAGAACGCCGCGATGTTCGCAAGACCTTACATGCCTTTTATCAACTCGTAAAAGATAAGGAGCTACCAGAATTCATAAAGGCTATCGGCACTTTTGATCGTTGGGAAACGGAAATTATCAATGCTTTCATTTACCCGCATCTATCGAATGGCTTCGTAGAAGGCATCAACAATCGAACCAAAGTCATCAAGCGTACTTCTTACGATTATCGAAGCTTTGCACGATTCCGCGCCAAGATTCTTGCACAACACTTTATTAAAGATTTCGATATTTCTGTAGGCTAAAAAGAGGCACAAGCTATGGTTTCCCTAGCTTGCCCCTCGATATTTTACACCAACAATTGACACAGAGCCTAAATACAAAGTGGAAATCCTGTGGAATCTCTCGAGTTATTTTATATCAGAAAAACAAAACCCCAACACTTTAAAGTGTTGGGGTTGCTTTGATACCGGCGGCCGGGGTCGAACCGGCACGATCGTGAGATCACTGGATTTTGAGTCCAGCGCGTCTGCCAATTCCGCCACGCCGGCATAATATAATTATACTATAATCTTAAATAAACTTCAATGGAGGCGCCAACCGGATTTGAACCGGTGATAAAGGTTTTGCAGACCTCTGCCTTACCACTTGGCTATGGCGCCACATTCGTAAGAAAAATAAGCGGAAGACGAGGTTCGAACTCGCGACCCCCACCTTGGCAAGGTGATGTTCTACCGCTGAACTACTTCCGCAAAAAACAAAAACTGGGCTAGCTGGATTCGAACCAGCGCATGACGGAATCAAAATCCGTTGCCTTACCGCTTGGCTATAGCCCACCGTTTAAAAATGGGGCGGATGATGGGAATCGAACCCACGAATGCCTGAACCACAATCAGGTGCGTTAACCACTTCGCCACACCCGCCATTATTAAATTTACTATTTTGGCAGGGGCAGTAGGAATCGAACCCACACTGAAGGTTTTGGAGACCTTAGTTCTACCTTTAAACTATGCCCCTACTATAAAATGGTGGAGGGGGGCAGATTCGAACTGCCGAACCCGAAGGAGCGGATTTACAGTCCGCCGCGTTTAGCCACTTCGCTACCCCTCCAAATATATTAAGGTGGCTTGGGACAGAATCGAACTGCCGACACCTTGAGCTTCAATCAAGTGCTCTACCAACTGAGCTACCAAGCCATAAATAAAGCGGTCCCGACGGGATTTGAACCCGCGATCTCCTGCGTGACAGGCAGGCATGTTAACCCCTACACCACGGAACCACTAATTGCGGGGACAGGATTTGAACCTGCGACCTTCGGGTTATGAGCCCGACGAGCTACCAGACTGCTCCACCCCGCGACGATATTAAAATAATAAATGGTGGGGGCTAACGGGATCGAACCGCTGACCCTCTGCTTGTAAGGCAGATGCTCTCCCAGCTGAGCTAAGCCCCCTAAAATAAAGAAATGACCCGTACGGGATTCGAACCCGTGTTACCGCCGTGAAAGGGCGGTGTCTTAACCGCTTGACCAACGGGCCTAAATAATAAAAGTTACAGAGAACGGAGAGCAAGGGATTTGAACCCTTGAGACAACTTTCGCCGCCTACACGATTTCCAATCGTGCTCCTTCGGCCACTCGGACAGCTCTCCATAATGGCTCCACAGGCAAGACTCGAACTTGCGACCGATCGGTTAACAGCCGATTGCTCTACCAACTGAGCTACTGTGGAATAATACATTGCCCGGCGACGACCTACTCTCACAGGGGGAAGCCCCCTACTACCATCGGCGCTGAAAAGCTTAACTTCCGTGTTCGGGATGGGAACGGGTGTGACCTCTTCGCCGTAACCACCAGACAATG